>JAXMBE010000043.1:0-80235 GCA_046349995.1 Isosphaeraceae bacterium
GCTCCGGCCGGGCCGATTACGTCGGGGCCTTCGCCGTGACGGCCGGCGCCGGGATCGAGAAGCTGCTCGCCGCCTTCCGGGCGGATCATGACGATTATGGTGCGATCATGGCCGAGGCCCTGGCCGACCGCCTGGCCGAGGCCTTCGCCGAGTACCTCCACCAGCGGGCCCGCCGCGACTGGGGTTACGGCAAGGACGAGCAGCTCAGCGCCGCCGAGCTGATCGACGAGAAGTACCGTGGCATCCGGCCGGCGGCCGGCTATCCGGCCTGCCCCGACCACACCGAGAAGGCCACGCTCTGGAAGCTGCTGGACGCGGAGCACGCCACCGGGATCCGGCTGACCGAGAGCTTCGCCATGTATCCAGCCGCCTCGGTCAGCGGCCTCTATTTCGCACACCCCCAGGCACGCTACTTCGCCGTGGACTTCATCACCCGCGACCAGGTCGAGCAGTACGCCGCGCGCAAGGGCATCCCGGTGCACGTCGCGGAGCGGTGGCTGGCCTCGAATCTCTCGTATGATCCGGCCTGAGCTTGCGCTGCTCTTGATATACGACCGTCAAAGCCGCCAGGCGACCCCCCAGCGGGACTGGCGAGGGTGCCAGCGAAGGCTCTCATGATGGCGGAAGTAGTGCAGGCCGAGGATCCGGACGATGACCATCGCGGCCCAGAGCAGGACCACCCAGAGCAGCAGCGCCGCCAGGATGTAGCCCCAGAACGCCGGCTCTCGCAGGGCGAACACCAGCGCCGCGAATCCTCCGGCCAGGGCGAGCGGCACGGCCACGCGAAACAGCGTCGGCAGGAAGCTCACTCCCAGGCGAACGGCCGCCCCGACCACGCCCCACGGCGTCGCCGCGAGAGGATGATCATGCAGGAATGACAACATCAGCGCGATCGCGGCATAGGGGATCCCGAGCCCGATCGAAACCAGGCCCCAGAGCAGCCATTCGGCGGGAGTCAGGTCGGACCTGGTCAAGGTGCACGCGGCCGGCACGACACTGATCGACAGGCCCAGGACCAGCCAGACCAGCCAGGGGCTCAGGCCCGCGGTCAGCCCGTCGAAGTTGCGGTCGGGGGTGCGCGGGGGCACCGGGTCTCCCTGGGCGCTCGAGACCAGCACCCTCCCCAGGTACTGCAGCAGGTAGGCCAGGAACAGCGGGAAGAGGAGCGAAGGAGGGATCACCGAGATCAGGATCACCAGCATGCCCATCGAGGGCGTCCCCAGCGTATTGGCGTCCCCCCAGACGCCCAGGCAGTACTCCGGGACGAGGATCGTGAAGCCCCACAGGACGCAGGCCATGAATCCCACGACGGCCATGGACTCGGCGCTCCGCAAGGGGTAAAGCAACTGGGCGAAGAAGCCCACCTCAGGATGTTCGAGGGGCGCGATCAGCCCATCGGCCATGGCCCCTCTGCTGCGGGGCTTCTCCCTCTCCGGGCGGGCTCGGTGGAACGCCCTGGGTGGTCGGGGCTGATCGAGGCCGCTTCCGGATGGAATCCTCGGGGTCTCGAGCGGTTCGTCCGAGGGCTCGAGGGCATATCCGCGACCGCCGTCCGAAGTCCGGGTCGGGGGCCGCTCCGGCTCGGCCTGCGGCGGTACTTCCAGTCGACGGCCGCAGGCCGGACACCGGCCCACGCGGCCCGGCCGGGCGCCCGGCGCTCTCAGTCGCAGGCCGCATTCGCAAACCAGCACCGTCGTCGACACGGGCATCGGTCCTCGTCCACGCTGACGGTTCGAGCGCCCCATCCTCTGACAACTGTAATGGAATGAGACGTGCGGGTCAATGAGGCTGCGGCGACCGAGCCCGTGGCAAGGTCTCCAAATCGCCTCGCACGCGCGGACCGCCGCGGTGTATGGTTAAACGAGGAGAATCGTGATCTTGCACCGCCCTGGACTCGAACCCTCCGCCCCTTCCACAAACCGCCGAGGCTTGCTCAACATGTTCGCTCTGTCCCGTCGGGCTGTCGTCCTTGTGGCTCTCGGCCTCGCCCTGCCGATCATCCTGTACGCCGGGGGGCCAGCCCTGGCACAGGACCCGGGCGACCCGAACGCCGCCCAGCCCCCGGCGACGCAGGCGGACCAGCCGGCTGTCCGCAGGCGCACGGTCCCCGATCACGTTCGGCCGCAGGCGTATTCGTCGCAACGCCGTCGGAGCATCGTCCACCACTACCCGTACCCTTACCCGGGCTACTATCAGAACGACAGCACGGCCGGATTCCGGAACCCCGGGGGTGTCGGCCGACACGCCGAGTATTATCCGCCCGGCGACCAGTTCCAGGTGCAGAACGACCCGGTCCGCGTGGCGGAATTCGGGAAGGGCGGCTACCCCAGCCGTGCAGAGCAAATGCAGGCCCAGTCGCTGGGCATCCAGCGGTACAACTCGATCCAGCAGCACATCGACAACTACGCCATGCCCCACTGGGGCTACGGCTTCGGTGTCGGAGGTTTCGGCGGCTTCTGGTGAGCCGGACCGAAGGCGCTCCCGGCCCCGACCGGGGCGGCCCTATCGGGCGACCGGCACCGGCCTGATGGGCGAGTCGAAATCGGGGAGGGGAAGCGGCTTCGTGATCCAGTAGGATCGCGAACTCCTCGGTAGCCGCGTTGAGGGGCCGGCGTTCGGAGGCTAGCAGCGCGGTGTGCCCGACTCGCGTCGGAGACGGGGTTCGGCGTGATCGACGGAGCTGCCGCAGGGCCGCCTGTCGCGGCCCCGCGGCGCAAGGCGCTTCGGTCCAGGTCGTCGCGGGGGTTTATTCCTCCTCGATGCCCGCGCGCGACTTCTGGTACTTCTCCACGATCTGCTGCTGGACGTTGGGCGGCACCGGCTCGTAGCCGTGAAGCTCCATGCTGAACGAGCCCTGGCCCGCGGTCATGCTCTTCAGGTTCGTCGCGTACGAGAGCATCTCGGCCAGGGGCGCGATGGCGTTGATGGACTCAGCTGCCCGCCCGGCAGCGAATCCATGCCGGTGATGTGGGCACGCCGGGTGGAGAGGTCGGCGGAGATGTCCCCGAACTTGGCGGCCGGGATGGTCACCTCGATCGAGACGATCGGCTCCAACAGCACCGGCCGGGCCTTGTCGAAGGCCTTGCGGAGCGCCGTAGCCGCCGCGGTCTTGAACGCCTGCTCCGAGCTGTCGACCGGGTGGTCCTTGCCGAAGTAGACCTCGACCTCCAGGTCGACGACCTGGTTGCCGGAGATGATGCCCTTGTCCATCTGCTCGCGGACGCCCTTCTCGACGGCCGGAATGTACTGGCCGGGGATCGTGCCGCCCTTGACGGCGTCCACGAAGCTAAAGCCCTTGCCCCGCTCCACTGGCCGGATGCGGAGGTGCACCTCGCCGAACTGGCCGCGGCCGCCGGTCTGCTTCTTGTGCCGGTGGTCGGCCTCGGCCGGGGCGGAGATCGTCTCGAGGTAAGGGACGTGCGGGATGTGCGTGGTCATCTCCAGCTTGTAGCGGTTCTTGAGCCGCTGCTGGATGATGTCCAGGTGCAGGTCGCTCATCCCGGAGATGACCAGTTCGTGGGTCTGGGTGTCGCGGCGGATCGAAAACGTGGGGTCCTCGTCGGCGATCTTGGCCAGCCCGGCGGAGATCTTCGCCTCGTCCTCGCGAGCCTTCGGCTGCACGGCGCGGGGGACCATCGGCGTGGGGAACTTGATCGGCGCGACCATGAGCTGGCTGACGGTCGTGTTGCCGCCGACGTTGCTCACCGTGTCGGAGACGTGCAGGTCGTCGAACTTGGCCACGGCCACGATGTCGCCGGCGATGGCCTCGGGGACCTCCTCCTGCTGCTTGCCCTGGAGGACGTAGATGTGCCCTGCCTTGGCCGTCTTGCCGCTGCGGAGGTTGACCAGGGTGGTGTCGGGTGCGAGCCGTCCGCTGAGGATCCGGAGGTAGCTCATCTTGCCCATGAACTGATCGTTCGCGGTCTTGAAGACCTGGGCGACCAGCGTGCCGTCCTCGGCGGGCATGATCTCCTCCTCGCTGGCCGATTCTCCCTCCCCCCGGGTGCCGAAGCGGTGCACGTCGGCCGGGCTGAGGCCGCAGGTGGTGATCAGGTCGAGCAGTTCCTTGACGCCCACGTCCTTCTTGGTGCAGACGCAGAGGACCGGCACCAGCTTGCCCTCGGCGATCGCGTCGTGGGCCGCCTTCCGCAGCTCGTCGACGGGGATCTCCTCGCCCTCCAGGTAGCGGGTCATGAGCCCCTCGTCGGACTCGACGATCTGCTCGACCACCATCTGGAACGCCTCGGTGGGGGGCAGCGGGCAGGCCGGCGGGTCCTCGTCGTGCTGCCGGAGGACGTCCACGACCCCCGCGAACGAGGAGCCCTGGCCCAGCGGGACGTTGAAGGGGACGCACTGCGAGCCGAAGGTCTCGCGGATGGCCTCAAGGTCGGCGCGGTAGTCCACGTTCTCGGCATCCATCTTGGTGATGACGAGGAAACGGCCCAGACCCAGCCGCCTGGCCTCCTGGAAGAGCCTGCGGGTATTGACCTCGATGCCGGCGGGCCCGGAAACGGCCAGGACCACGTTCTCGACCGCCGACAGGGCGCTCAATGCCCCCCCGATGAAGTCCGGGTAGCCGGGCGAGTCGATGAGGTGCACCTGCTTGCCGTCCCAGGCGAGGTGGCCGAGGTGGCAGTCGATCGTGAAGTGACGGCGCTTCTCCTCGTCGTCGATGTCGAGCGTGCTGGTCCCCTCGTCCACCGACCCCTTCCGCGTGATCGCGCCGGCCGCGAAGAGGAGGGCGTCGGCAAGGCTCGTCTTGCCCGACGCCCCATGTCCAGCCAGGGCGACGTTCCTGATATCAGGGATATGATATGTGGTAGTCATGAAAATGTAACTCCGAAACGGAGGTGATGTCGCGCGCGAGCGATCAGCCGCCCGGGTGGGGCCGATTCGCACGCGAGAGGGCCTCGGCCAGCGTGAACGCCCCCTCGTAGAGGGCACGCCCCACGATGGCCCCTTCGACGGGCAACGCGGCGAGCCGGCCGATGTCGTCGAGGCTGCCGACGCCGCCGGAGGCGATCACCGGCCTTGACAGCCGCCCGGCCAGGGCCCCGGTGGCCTCCAGGTTGGGCCCCTCGAGCGTGCCGTCCCGGGCGATGTCGGTGTAGACGACGGCTGCCAGCGGCAGGTCGTCGAACCGCAAGGCCAGCTCGACAGCGTCCACGGACGAGGTCTCCAACCAGCCGGAGACGGCGACCTTGCCCCCCCGCGCATCCAGGCCGAGGACCAGCCGGCCCGGATAGGCACGCGCCATCCGGCCGAACCATTCCGGGTCCTTCAGGGCCTGCGTGCCGACGACGACGCGGGCGACTCCCGCCTCGAGCCAGGCCGCGATCGTGGCCTCGTCGCGCACGCCGCCTCCGAGCTGGCAGGGTACGGAAACGCACCCGACGATCCGCCTGACCGGATCCACGTTCACGGGACGACCGGCCTTGGCACCATCGAGGTCGACCAGGTGGATCAGGTTTGCCCCTTCGGCCTCCCATCGTTCGGCCATCGCCGCGGGATCGTCGCCGAAGACCGTCTCGCGGTCGTAATCGCCCTGGAGGAGCCTGACGCACAGCCCTCCCCGCAGGTCGATCGCCGGGATCACGCGCATGAGCTTCACCGAAACGACAAGAGTCCTGAAACGTCCTTACTCTATCCCCGCGGGGAACCCCTCGCAAGAACCGACTCCGCGGCGAGCGAGCAGCCGGGGCGTCACGGACGACGGCCGGTGTCCGCGGCCTTCGCCCCGCCGGTTCCGGGCCGCTCCAGTCGCTTGACGGCCTCATTCGCGACGCGCGTCGGCTGCGCGTCAGGATTCCCGGTCGTCATGTCGCGCAGAATTGCGATGGCCTCTGGCGTGTGGATGTGTTCGAGCAGAACGATGGCGCGGACGGCGCGGGTCCACTTCTTCTTGAGGCATCCCCAGGAGGCTGAATTGATCTGGGAGATCGCCGGCTCCGCCCACCAGGAGCCGTTGTCCGCGAAGAAGTTGTAGAACCTATCGAACTTCCGGAGTTCGACCGTCTTGTACTTCAGCGAGCCGGCGTCCCGGCCGCTGAGCACCTCCACGAGGCGCTGCCGCGTCGGCGTCTCCTTGACCTTCTCCATGAGGGACGGGAGGTCCATCGCGAGGCGCGGGTCGTAGTACTCAAGGTCCTCGAACGCCTTCTTCCACAACTCTTCGTTTCCGCTGGCGAGCCGGAGCAGGTATGCCTTGAGGCGGACACTGTCGAGCCGCAGCGGCTTCATCCTCTCTTTGAGAAACTCGACCGCCTGGGCCGGCCGATCTGCCATCTGGAGGAGGGCCCGGGCGGCGACTGCCTCGTCGCCTTCCAGGTCAGACCACCACGCTTCCAGTTGTTTGAGGTCGGCCGGGGGCCGTGCCCTCTCCTGGCCGGTCCCGGCGGGAACTTGGCCGGGGAGTACGGCCGCCACGACCAGGAATCCGAGGAGTCGATGGTTCATCTCGCGGTCTCGATGCCTGATCATCAGATCGCGGCGAAATTCCGGTACATCGCCAGCCCGACGGCCTGGCTCTTCTCCGGGTGGAACTGGCAGGCCATGAGGTTCTCGCGCCAGACCATCGCCGCGAAGGGATCCGGGTAGTCGGCGACGGCGGCGATGTCCTCCTCACGCTCCGGGACAGCGTGGTAGGAATGGACGAAGTAGACCGACGCGTCGCCGGGCAGGCCCTCGAGTAACGGCGCCGGGCGGCGGACACGCAGGGTGTTCCAGCCCATGTGCGGCACCCCGAGCCCCGGGCTCGGGCGGAACCGGACCACGCGACCGCCCAGCAGACCGAGGCCCTGATGGAGCCCGTCCTCCTCGCTGGTGTCGAAGAGGAGCTGGAGGTCCAGGCAGACGCCGAGGCAGGGCTTGCCCGCCTGCACGCCGCGAAGGCCTCGCCGAGGCCCGTCCTGCAGCTCGTCCATCGCGTCGGCGAAGGCCCCGACGCCCGGCAGGATCACGGCTCGCCCTCCTCAACTGGTCGGCGTCGGCCGTGACCTCGGCCCGGCGTCCCACCGCCTCGATGGCCTTCGACACTGCGCAGGTTCCCCATCCTGCAATCGATAATCGCGATCATGCGGCCCGTCCGTCGTCGTGGCCGCGCCAAGGTCGGATCGTAACACCCGCGCGCCGGCTGCAACGCCACCGGGGCCAATCGCGGACGGCGAAACCCGGAGGCGGGTCTGCCGATGATCTCCGCTCGCGCTCAACATCCGGTTCGCCCCTGCCGATCAGGACGCGGACCGAGCGAGCAGGCCCGGGCGATTCTCTCGTCCCGCCTCCGGGCCGGTGGCCGTCAGGATCAGGGTACGAGGCCTCGGCGACGCTCCACGCCTGCCGATGCAGCCGCGGGTGGAACGCGCCTCGGCGTCGAAGATCTCGGCGATCGTGCCGACGCCGAAGTCGTCGAGGTGGGGCGACCAGTCCGTTGAGGAGGCCTGTGCGCCCTCCGGTCCTCCGGGTGGAGCTTCAGGTGGGCGTCGATGTAGGGCCGATGAGCCACGCCCAGACCGTCCCCCTGGTGGTAGGCGGCATCCTCGCGAGCGGAGGTCGCCGAAGTACTTCGGCTTGTAGTCGGGATGCCAGCGCGAGCGATCGGAGCCCGACCGGGCGAGCAGGCGGGTGCAGACGGAATCGAGGACGGCGGCCCAGCGAGCCTCGTCGAGGATCGGGTGCGGCAGCGAGATGGCGAAGACCTGGGACGGCAGGCGGGGTCGTTACCCGATTCGCCGTCGATGACGTCGTAGAGGTGCCCCCTTCCTCGTACCAGAACCGGCCGTTGAAGGATCGGCGGAAGCGCCCGGCATGGTCCGCGTAGAAGCGGGCCGGCGCGTCGCCGTACGCCTCGCGGACCCAGGACTCCAGGAGCTTCAGGGCGTTGTACCAGAGGGCCTGGAGCTCCACGCCCGTCACGGCGGGGGTGACCACCCAGTCGCCGACCTTGGCGTCCATCCAGGTGAGCTGGATAGCCGGGCTCCCCCTGCGTGAGCAGCCCGTCGGCGGGGTCGATGCCGATGTGAAAGTGAGTCCCCTTCAGGTGGTGCTCGACGATGTCCCGGAGCTTCGGGAGGAGCGGGTCCAGGATGCCGCGGTCGCCGGTCGCGGCGATGTAGCGGTCGATGGCGTGGAAGAACCAGAGGGTGGCGTCGGCGGTGTGATAGAGCCCCTGGCTATCGCCCTCCGGGGTAGAGGTTCGGGATCAGGCCGTCGCGGATCGCGTGGGGAACATCACCAGGATGTGCCGGGCCTCTCCTGGCGGCCGGTGCAGAGGGCCAGGCCTTCGAGGCTGATCATCGTGTCGCGGCCCCAGTCGGTGAACCAGTGGTAGCCGGCGATCACGGTGGGGGTCCTCGCCGGCGCGCGGGCCCGGGCCGCCTGGTCCTCGCGTCCAACCGGGGAGATCAGGAACTGGTCGGCGGCCAGGACGAGCTCGGCCGCGGGCCCCGATCGGGCGGCGGGTGTGCTCGATGAGCTTGGCGGCGGCGGGAACTCGGCCCCGCGGCCCCTGCGGGCCAAGGGCCTCGATCACCGACCAGGGCTCCGTCGAGGCGACCAGCGTGGCCGCCGATCGTCCGGGCCGTCAACTCGGCGACGAGCTCCCGGGGCACCAGAACTTGCCCGTGCAGGGATAGGCTGGGCCTCCAGCCGGATAGTAGACTTCCGTGCGGGAAGCCCCTCGGTGCGTGTAGGCCCCTCGCCGGGCATGCAGCGCAGGCGAAGCGGGGGGATGTCGCCGGGCTTTGTGAGCTCGAACCGCCTGCCGGAGGCCGTGAACGTGTGATCCCCGGGAATTCCCGATCGACCTCCTCGTCGTGGCCGCGGAAGTGGACCGAGGGCCGCACGCTGAGCTGGAGCGAGCCCTTGCCGTCCAGCAGACGGTAGGTCAGGTAGGTCGTGTTCTGATGGTGGGGCATCAGGACCTGCTTCTCGATCAGGTGGCCGCTCGGGAGGCGATACCGCCAGATCGGCAGGCCGAGCTGAGGCGGAATTCCCTCCAGCAATGGGACGCCATGGATCGAGAGCCGGTTGCCGCCGTCACGCTCAATGCCGCCGAGGCCGACGACCGATCCGTTGGGCTGGCGGATGCGGTCGCTGAGGTGGCCGAGCATGAGCGTGCGCCCGAGCGGGCCGGGCGCGCGGCCACCAGCAGGCCGTGATAGCGGCGGGTATGGGCCCCTCGAGAGCGTGCCCGAGGCGTAGCCTCCTAACCCGTTGGTCACGAGCCATTCCCGGCTGAGCAGGAGCAGCGGATCGTCCTCGCCGCGGCGCCACCCCCCGGGGTGTGGATCGGGTCAGTGTTCATCGGTGGTCTCCTCCTGCTCTGGGGTCGGTTCCGCCTCGGGGGCAAGGCCGCAGGAGGGCGGCGGTCTGGCCTGGGATGTGCCAGCCGTCGTCCGCCTCCAGCGGCGGGCAGCCGCTGCCGCCATACTCAGCGCCTGGCTGGACCAGAGGATCGTCCACGCGGTGCCGCTCGGCGGCGCGACGAGCGGCTCGGCCAGGACGTCGAGCGTGAATCCCGGCCCGAGATTCACCACGAGCAGCCGGTCGTCCGTCCTGGGCCCTGCGTAGCGGATCACGAACGACTCGGGGCCGATCACGCGCCGTCCACCGACCGGCGCGGGTGCGCGATCCTCGCGCCGGAGCCGCAGCAGGTCGCGATGGCCGCGTACTCGCGGGCATTGAGTGCGCTCCGGAGTGGTCCAGCTTCGAGCGGGTGAAGCTCGAGGGGTCTCCTGGGTCCGGGAGCTTCTCGCGGATCTCCGGCTGGGCCAGGTCCTGGAACTGCATGAGGAACTCGTCGTGGCCGCGACGGACCGCCTCGGCGAGCTCCGGATGATGGTCCATGAAGTAGAGGAACGGCGTGGTCGCGGCGAATTCCTGGCCCTGGAAGAACATGGGCACCTGCGGCGAGAGCAACCAGACCGCCGTCATGGCCCGGTACGGCGGGCCGGCGAGCCGGCTGATCCGATCCCCGGTCAGCGAGTTGGCGAGCTGGTCGTGGTTCTGGAGGTAGAAGATGAACTGGGACGGATCTCGCCGGGCGGGCGAGGAGCCGCGACGCTTGCCCTGGCGGACGTTCCGCTGGCCCTGGTAGAGCCAGCCCCGCTTCAACGACGAGACGAACTCCTGGGGCGTGCCGCGGTAGTCGGCGTAGTAGGCATGGCGGTTGCCGGTCAGGGCGACAATGGCCGAGTGGTGGAAGTCGTCGGCCCAGGCCATGTCGAAGCCGAAGCCCCCTGCTCGATCGGCGTGAGGATGCGGCCGTCCTGCGGCTCGCTCTCGGCGACCATCAGCAGCCTCCGCCCGGTGCAGGCACGGGCCGTGCGGGTGATCGCCGCCAGGATGTGATCCGGCGAGTCGTCGTGCACGCCCTGCGTGGCGTCCACGCGGAGCCCGTCGAGGTGGAAGTCCTCGATCCAGTAGCGGACGTTCGCCAGGACGAACGCACGCACTGACCCCGAGTGCTCCGCGTCGTAGTTCGGAGTCTCGCCCCACTCGGACGAGTGACGGCCTGAAGCGTAATGTGGGCCGAACTCGGGCAGGACGTTGGCATCGGGCCCGAAGTGGTTGTAGACCACGTCCAGAATGACCGCGAGGTTCAGCCGGTGGGCCTCGTCGATGAAGCGGCGCATGTCGTCGGGGCGTCCGTAGAGCCTCGTGGGGGCGAAGAAATCGACGCCGTCGTACCCCCAGCCGAATCGCCCGGGGAATTCGGCCGCCGGCATCAGCTCGATGGTGGTGATCCCGAGGTCCGCGAGCGCAGGGAGCATCTCGATGGCGGCCTCCCAGGTCCCTTCCTGAGTAAAGGTCCCCACGTGCATCTCGTAGAACACCTGGCCTTCGGGGGTCGGCCCTCGCCAGTGCGAGTCGGACCAGGCGAATGCGTCCGGGTCGATCACCTCCGACGAGCCCAGAGGCCCCTTCGGCTGGAACCGGGAGGCCGGATCCGGGTACGGACCGGCTCCGTCGAGACGATAGCGATACCGGATCCCCGGCGCGGCGGCCCGAACGAAGGCCGAGTGATAGCCGTCCGGACCCGCCTCGGGCTCCAGCGCCGTTTCGGGGAGCTCCGGGGGCTCGAATACCAGCTCCACGCGCCGCCGGGCCGGTGCCCAGACGCGAAAGTGGACCCCGCCTCCGGGCTGCGGTTCGGCGCCCACGGGTAACTTGCGATTGATCGTCGAGTCCATGCCTTGGACCTCTCGTGGAGTCGGTGTCGGCCTCGGGCACTCGGCGCAACGCAACACGGCAAGCATTCATGGCCGAAGGCCCGGACGACAACGGGGACCCATGCAAATCGTGTGCGCAAGGATGCGGGGGCGTGTCCCCGCGCGGGGACACGATCAGAAGGGGAATCGCAGAGATCTAGCGAGGGGAGGCGGAGGCCTTGCGCACCGAGATCGCGGCCTTGCGGCGGAGGTCCATCAGGTTGCCGATCTCGCGGGCCAGCCGGGGCATCTTGTCGACGAGTTCCTCGAGCAGGCCGACGTCGAGGATCAGGACGTGAAGATCCTCGATCGCCGCGACCGTGACGTCGCTGGTATGGCTCCGCAGCATGGACTGCTCGCCGAAGTACTCTCCGGCCCCGAGTCGGCAGATCTCCTGGTCGACGCCGGAGCGGTCGCGGACCGACAGGGAGGCCTGGCCGTCCAGGATCAGGTAGAGGCCCGCCAGGCTCTGTCCGATCAGGACCACGTGCTCTCCCCGGGCGTAGTGGCGAGGCGTCCCTCGGGCGAGGAGTCCGGCGGCCTCGCCCTCGGCCGCGCCGGCGAACTGGGGAAACCTGCGGAGCATCGCCCCGGGGTCGATGCGGCGCCTGGCTTCGAGGTCCTCTCGCGTCAGCTCGATCTGGGCGGACGTCGGATACGGGATCGTCAGCCCGTGGCGGTCGGCGGCGTACCAGACGCGGGTCAGCAGCTCCGCGCGGGTCTCCTCGAGGCGGTCCTGGTGGGCGACCGTGAATCGTAGCTTGTACTGGATGGCGGAGTCGCCGTAGGCGTCGGTGAAGACCTGGGGCGCGGGGTCGTCCATGACGCCCGGCGTGCCGGCGAGCGTCTCCAGCATCACCTGCTTCACCTTGTTCGGGGGGTCGTCGTAGGAGAAGCCGATCGAAATCGCGTCGGTCCGCCGGTTGTCGGGCCGGGAGAGGTTGCTGAAGGATCCCTTGTAGAGCGAGGAGTTCGGGACGATCCGCACCTCGCGGCCGGTTGTCAGGATATGGACCGACCGCCAGTTGATCTCGATGACCTTGCCGGTCGTCCCCTCGACGGTGATCCAGTCTCCCTCGGAGAGCGGGCGCTCCAGCAGCAGGGCCATGCCCGCGAAGAGGTTCCCCATCGGCTCCTGGAGCGCCAGCCCGATGACGATCGAGCCGACCCCGAGGGCCGTCGCCAGGCTGGCCAGGTCGGCCTCCCAGACCGTGGAGAGGACGATCGCCCCGCCGATCAGCACGAGGACCGTCCGCGCCAGGTCGAGCATGAGCTTCGGGACGCGCGCCTGCCAGGTCCCCGCGGCGGCCGACTCGAAGACCACGTCGCGGATCAGCGAGAGCCCGGCGTGGATCAGGAAGATCCAGACCACCGTCGAGGCGATCTTCATGGCCAGGCTGGAGGGTTCGAGCTCGATCACTCTGGCCAGCAGCAGCCAGATCAACAGCGTAGGCAGGAGGAGATTCCGGAGGATGCCCAGCGTCTTGACGATCGGCTGCCCGGCGCGGCGGAGACGGCCGATCAGCTCGCTGAGCACGACCGTGAGCAGGGGGAAGGCCACGATCAGGGCCATGCCCCAGATGACGGGGCCATTGCCCAGCCAGTTCGCCAGCGTCGGATCAGGATTCACGGTGACGACCCCACCTCCCAGGGAACGCTGGGAACTCGGATCAGACCTTCACGGACCAGACCTGCGTGGCACCCCGCCCGGGGATCTCGACCTCACCACAGGGATCGAACTCCTGGAGGTCGCCCAGGCGTTCCCGAACCTCCTCGGTCACCCGGATCGGATGCTTGCCCCCGGACGACTGGATGGCCCTGGCGATGTGCACGGTGTCGCCCCAGAGGTCGTAGATGAACTTGTTCTGGCCCACGACGCCGCCGACCACCGGGCCGCAGTTGATGGCGATGTCCAGGTTCAGCCTCGCCTCCCGCTCGGCGTCGAACCGCCTCATGATCCGCAGCAGGTCCTTGGCGAACTCGACCACCCGGTTGGTGTGGTCCGGCCGCTGCACCGACAGGCCGCACACCGCCATGTACGACCCGCCCACGGTCTTGACCTTCTCGACCCCATGCCGTTCGGCGGTCTCGTCGAAGGCCACGACGAGTTCATTGAGCAGCGCCATCGTCTTGTCGGCGCTCTGGTCTCCCGACAGGTCGGAGAGACCCTCGATCTCGGCGAACATGACGGTGACATCCGCGAAGTTCTCCGAGAACTGCTTCTCCCCTTGCTTGTGCCGCTGCACGGCGACGGAGGGGAGGATGTTCAGCAGCAGCTCCTCGTTCTCGCGGACCTTCTGCTCGATCAATTCCGACTTGGCCTTCAGGTTGGTCGACATCGTGTTGAAGGCGTCGGCCAGCTCGCGGAACTCGTCGCGGCTGCGGACGCGTACCTTCACATCCACCTCGCCCCGGCCGATCCGCTTCGCCCCCCGGATCAGGGCGTGGATCGGACGGGTGAAGACCCGCGCCAGCAGGAGCGCGAGCAGCGTCACCAGCAGCATGATGATCACGGCGGTGGAGAGCACCCGGCGGCGGAACCGGACGATCGGCTCCATCGCCTCGTCCAGGTCCATCTTGGCCACGACACCCCACCGCTTGCTCTCGCCATGGATCAGCCCCTGGATCTCCAGGGGCAGGAAGCTCGCCAGCGTGGGGACGCCGCGGTAGTCGTTCTGGAAGATCGTGCCCGACTGCCCGGCGATGGCCAGACGGGCCGCCTCGGAAGCCACGCGGAGGGTGAGCACGGCGGTGCCCGATTGCCGGAGTCGGTTGATGGCCGTCTCGGTGGCCCCCGCCGCCTGGAGCTTCGCCAGGAATCGCTCGGTGCCCTCGGCCCGTTCCTTCTCGATTTGCTCGGCGGTGGCCCCGGAGGCCCCCAGGCGTTCAGGAGCTTGCTCGCGGACCTTGTACAGCTCGCGGGACCGCGAGCGCATGAAGAGATCGGAGCCGACCAGGTAGGTCTCTCCCGTCTGCCCCAGTCCCTCGCGTTCCCAGTCGAGGTTGCCCGTCATGATCCGATTGATCTCGTTGATCGGGAACTGGAGGACGAGGACGGCCACCATCTTGTTCTCGTCGAAGATCGGGCTGGCGATGAACGCGGCCGGCGCGTTCAGGTTGGGACGGTAGCGATCGAAGTCGACCATCCGATAATCGTCGCGGTCCATCCCCTTCTGGATCTCGCGAAAGAGCTCGGCGAGGTTGGAATTCGAGTACGGGCCGCTGAGGAGGTTGGTGCCGAACTCGGTGGACTTCTGCTCGGTGTAGACGACCTCCCCGGTCTCCGAGTCCACGAGCATTAGGTCCTCGAAGCCATAGGTCTGGTTCACGACCCGAAGGAAGGGGTGATGTTTCTTGTGGGCCGCATCGTAGGCGGAGCCGTCCCCGGACGATGCCAGTTCGCCCTTCTTCAGATAGGGGTGCGGGTTGTTGGCGATGTACTGGTACTGAAGGTGGCGAGACGCCGGCACGCGGGGGACGTAGGTCTCGAGCACCGGCTCGGCGTCGAGGGACTGCCGGAGCTTCGGCAGGTACTCGTCGCGGTAGAAGGCCGTCAGCTTGTCGTCCCACTCCTTGGGGATCGGCTTTTCGTTGAGCTGCTCAAAGCCTTCCTTCAATTCCTTGAAGGCCCGCAGGAAGGTCTCATCGGCGGAGAGGGTCACCACCTGGGCCCTGAGCGATCGGAGTTCGTTCTGGATCGCGTTCGACTTCACCCGGCAGAGACCGGCGAGCTCGTTCCGCAAGCAGTCCACCAGCGCGTCCCGCCCGCTCATGTAGCCGATGCAGGCGATGGCCAGGATCGAGGCGATGCTGGCCCCCAGCAGCATCAGGAGGAGCTTGGACTGGATCGAGAGTCGATTCAAGAAGCCCATCCACGTCGCCTCAATCGCCGCCCCACACCGTTGCGCATGGCCTCGACGCCATCAGACACCGGCTTCATGTCGTATGTGCAAGATACAACATCAGGGACCGCCTGGCTTGACCAGTCGGTTGCGTCGGGAGGATTTGCACTCTCGGCGCTTCACGACCGGCGCGACGTCGGGCAGGCCGCCACGCTGGCATTGTGATCGCGGTTGCGCTTCTCCATGCGGCCGTCGGCCCGTCACTTCAGGGCCGGAAGCGTCGGCGACAGCCACGCGGCAGAGCCCCGGGGCGACGACCATCGCCGACGCTTGCGGCTCCGAACGGGACTTCCGCCGCTCTACCACGGAAGGGATCGGGCTGGAGGTTCATGACAGGGCTGGCGATCCGCCTAGCGTCGGGCCGGGGAGGCGGGGGACGAGTCTCCCTGGGCGACGGGCTGCCAGACGAAGGCGTCGTCACGGTCTCCGGGGGCCTGGCCAGGATTCTCGGAGAGCTGGGGCCGGGATGAGGCCGAGCCGGGTGTGCGGAACGAGATCGTCCCGCTCTCATCGGATTCGTCGTCCGGGGCCGAGGGCAGATTCGCATCGAGTTCGCCCGGGATGGCCGCGGCCGGCGGCTTTCGCGGCTTGCGGCTGGTCCGGCCCGCCGGCAGGGTCCGCGGCCGCGCCAGCTCGTCGTCGGTGTCCGTCAGTTCCGACCGGGTACGGGAACCGACCCGGGTCTCGGAATCCGTCCCGCGATCCCTGAGCAGGTTCCGAGCATTGTCGAGCCGGGCTGCCAGGTCTCCGGAGTGCAACTGCTCCTGGACCAGGCGGTCCTCCATCGACCGGTTCTCTTCCTTCAGCTTGGCCATCTCGGTCTTCAGCTGCTCGTTCTCGAATTGCAGGTGGCTCAGCGTCGTCTTCATCCCGTTCGAGGACCCGCCGCCGAGGAGCTGGCCCTTCTGCGCGCAGCCCGCCACGAGCAGGGCCGTCAGAGACAGGCCCCCGATCGCCCGGAGCCGTCCCCGGCCGTGCCGCGAGGGTGCGAGCCGGTTCGCCGCACCCCGAGAATGCGGACCGGTCGCACAGGCCCCGGACAGGTGTTCCGCTGACTTGAATGGGTCCACGTGATCCCGTCGGCTACGGTTCCCGGGATGGAACAGAAGGCACATCCCTCTTTTCGGCCGAGAACGGGACCGAGATTACGACTTTCCGATCACGGCTCGACCCGCCGACGTGCGGGGGCGGTGCCAGAAGTCCATTTCCTGCATCTCGCAAAGCCGGCCCGACCCTCGCCGTACCGGCCTCAAAGCAACACCGCGGGAGTGCCCGCCGAGGACCCAGGGCTGAACGCGATCAGCTCGACCAGCGGGCGCCGGTGAAGCCCTCCGTCGTCTTCGCGCCGTAGTCCGGCGGAGGCCGGTCGTCCACCGCGTCGTCCTTGGCCTCGGGCGTCGCGGGGAGACTCCCCCCGCGAAGCCTCCGCGTCGCCGTCACGACCGTCATGATCAGGACCGTCGTCAGCGAGCCCACCAGGGCGCTGAGCAGGATCACGACGCCGAGAGTGCTGTTGAGCTTCCCGAGCCGGAAGGGGAATTGCACGGTCACGGCGTCGCCGTTCGCCCAGATGAACCAGAGCATCAATCCAAGCAGGACCGCCGACCCGATGAGCCGGCGGTAGACCCAGAAATTGCGCAGGATTGACGGCCTGCGCCGCCGGTATTGATAAGCCATTGTCTGACTCCGCCGGAACGCCGACGAGGGATCCGTCCGTGCGTTCACTCAGGGAACGGGGCGTTGACGCCGAGCATCCACCAGAACAGCCATCCGATGGCGCCGAACTGCGCTCGACCCCATCGCGGCCAGAGCCACGACCAGCTCAAGGCCATCGCGATCGCGCCCATGCTCAGGTAGGGTCCAAAGGGAAGTTCGCGATCAGCGCTTGATAATTTCGTGCCGGAAACCCATTTTCGCACATACGCCGCCAGCTTCCAGAGGGCATGGGCAAGGCCGAAGAAGGCCCCCGCGAAGAACGTCAGCACGGCCGCATGCCAGCCGAGGAAGCTGCCGATCATGCCCATGAGGGTCACGTCCCCGAAGCCCATCGCCTCTCTCCCGAAGACCCTGGAGCCGAGCACCCGCGTGCCCTGGGTCAGCGCCGCGCCGACGAGGAGGCCGATCAGCCCCACGCCGAAGCCGCCGAGCCGGGTCGCGGCGGCCGAAGGTTCTGGGCGGACCCAGGGGAAGAGCGTCCCCAGGCCGAGGCCGAGCACCATCCCGGTCACCGTGATCTGGTCCGGGATGATGAACAGGTCGTAGTCGATGAACGTGGCCGCGACCAGGAGCGCCGCCAGGATCGCGTGGTAGCCGAAGGTCGAGAGTGGCGCGACGATCTCGTGCCCGTAGGGGCCTCGCGTCCCCTGGACCACGTCCACATAGTAAAACGCCAGGAAGAGCAGGCCCACGAGCAGCTCGATGAGCGGATAGCGGACCGAGATCGGCGCCCCGCAGACCCGGCATTCGCCCCGCAGGGCGAGCCAGCTCAGGATCGGGACGTTGTCCTGGGCGGCGATCGGGTTCCAGCACCGCGGGCAGGTGGAGCCCGGCCAGATGACGCTCTTCTCCCAGGGGATCCGGTAGATGCACACGTTCAGGAAGCTGCCGACGACCGTGCCGACCACGAAGACCAGGAGCCCCAGGGTTGCCAGCATCGGTCCGATGGATTGCACTTCGCTGTCCCCAAGCGTGAACAAGAGCCGCAGTTAACCGGGCCACGAGGCGAGGATCACGTCCGCGATCTGCCCCGGCGTCCTCCCCGAGGTCTCCACGGTGAGGTCGGCAACCTCCAGGTAGAGGGGAAGCCGCGACTCCAGGACCGCCTCGATCTCGGCGAGGGTCCCGGCGGCCGTCAGCGCGGGGCGGGTCGCGCCTCGCCGTTCTTCGCCCTCGAGCCTCCGCGCGAGCTCCGCGGGCTCGGCCCGCAGCCAGGCCACGAATCCGAACCGGCGGAGGAGCGCCCGGTTCACCGGCCGCAGCACCGCGCCCCCACCCGTGGCGAGGACGGCCCCCGGGTGTTCCAGGACCAGATCCCGGAGCGTCCGCTCCTCCCAGTCCCGGAACATCGGTTCACCGAAGTCCGCGAAGAGGGAAGGGATCGATCGCCCCGCGCGGCGCTCGATCTCAACATCGGCATCCAGGAAGGGCCGTTCCAACCGATCCGCGAGGATCTTCCCGACCGTGGACTTGCCCGTGCCCCGATAGCCGACGAGGGCCAGGCCCGTGCCGCGTCCCGTCCCTTCGCCGCCGTCCGGCCGGTGTGTCATTCGTCGCGAAGGGGGCCGAGTTTCCGCTTCAAGGTCTCGCGCATGACATCCAGCGGCGCGTCCAGCCCGGTGTAGATCTTGAACTGGAGGGCCGCCTGCCGGAGGAACATCTCGACTCCGGTGATCGCCACCGCCTGACGCTCGCGGGCGAGTTTCAGGAGCATCGTGTTCTCGGGGTGGTAGATGGTGTCGAACATGACGATCCCCGGCCGCTGGAACGCCGAGGGGGGCAGCGGCGTGTCATCGACCTGGGGGTGCATCCCGACGGGGGTGCAGTTGACGATGACGTCCGCGATCGAGGTCGCACGCTGCGCCCAGGTGACCATCCGGCAGCCGACCTCCTCTGCCAGGGCGTTGGCCCGCTCGTCGTGCCGGTTGGTGATCGTGACGTGCGCACCCCGCCGCCCGAGCCCGAAGGCGATCGACCGGGCGACGCCCCCGGCACCCAGGACAAGCACCTGCTTGTCGAGCAGCGGGCTCGGCCCCTCGGGATCGGCGCGGCCACCCATGCCGTCCTCCAGGGAGTCCATCGCCGCCCGGTAGTCGGTGTTGTAGCCGATCCGCCGGCCCTCGGAGTCGAGCACGACCGTGTTGCACGACCCGGTCCGCTCCACGGCCCCTTCCTTCTGCTGGAGGAACTTGATGACCGCCTCCTTGTGGGGGATCGTCACGCTGCAGCCCTTGATCTCCAGCCACATCAGTTCACGGAAGAACGCCTCCAGATCGCCGTTGTACACGAGGAACGGGACGAGGACCTTGTTCAGGCCCAGGTGCCGGAACGCCGCGTTGTGGATCGCCGGGGAGAGGCTCTGCTCGATCGGGTCGCCGACGACCCCGAAGACCTCGGTCTTCGAGTCGATCTGGTTGTAACAGTAGTCCTTCTTGAGGACCGGGAAGGCGAGCATCCCCGGGGCGAAGATCCGCTCCGGATTGAACCCGGCGTAGGTGAACGGGGCCCCGAATTTCGCCCCCAGCACCCGCGTGAAGACCCCGACCTCGCCCATCGCGATCGGGATGGTCGGGAACTTCCCCGTGACGCCCAGGTGGAGGACCCGCGAGGCCTCCGCCAGGTTCGTGGCCGCCGTCGCGATCTTCACGATGTCGGGATCAAGGTCCTCGCATTTCTCGGCGGTGTCCTGGATATCGACGGGCGTGGTCTTCAGGTTGTGATAGCTGACGATCCGCTTCGTCTTCCCGAACCGGCGGATCTTGGGGGCGACGTCCATCTCGAGGTCGATGTAGTCGACCCCCAGCGCGATCGCTTCCCGGAGGAGCTGGAGCCGCTTCTCCTCGTTCCCCCGCCAGAGCCCGCCGTCGGGGCCGCGCCGGATCGTGAAGACCAGCGGCGTGGGCCGGTCCTTGAGGATCCGCTTCAGGTCCGGATCCCGTCGCAGGCAGTCGATCCGCAACTCGACCAGATCGACGCCGGCCTTGGCGGCGGCCTCCCATTCCTCGACCAGCGAGGCGTGCCTCCCTCTCCCCAGCGTCACGCAGATCATGGACGTCCAGGCCTCCGCTGTCCGGAGTTCACCGCTCCCGGGCCTCGATGCTGAACTCGGCCACGCCCTTGCATCGGGTCAGGCAATTGTACGACAAGCTGCTCCGGCGACGAAAGTGGGCGTCGTATCGAGCCGGCCGGGCGCGGGTCTCCCGCGAGACACGTCCAGGATCCGGTCCGGACCGGCGGGAATCGACGGCACCGGGTGCCCTCCCGATCAGATCCGGCCGAACTGCTTCTCCAGCTCGGCCTTCGTGAAGACCAGCGCCGTGGGGCGGCCGTGGGGGCAGTGGTGCGAATCGGCCACGAGGTGGCGACGCTCCAGCAGCGCGGCGATCTCCTCCGCGGTCAGCCTGTCGCCGGCCTTGATGGCGGCCTTGCAGGCGACCATGTGCAGCAATTCGGCGACGAGCCCGTCGCGAGTCGGCGGCAGCGGGTGAGAATGAAAGTGCTCGGCTAGGTCGCGGACCAGACGCTCGGGAGACAGGTGGCCCAGCATCGTGGGCATGCTCCGCACCAGCACCGTGTCGCCGCCGAACTCCTCGACCTCCAGGCCGAGCTCGGCCAGCAGCGGCCGCTGCTCCAGCACCGCCGCGGCCTCGTCCGCCGCCAGGTGGACCGGCTCCGGCACGAGGAGGCCCTGCGATTCCACCTTGCCGCCCGCGACCCGCTTCCTCAGCTCTTCGTAGAGAATCCGCTCGTGGAGCGCATGCTGGTCGATCACCATCATGCCGTCGCGTGTCTCGGCGATCAGGTAGCTGTCGTGAACCTGGATCGCCTTGTGAGGGCCGCCCGCGTCGTCGGGCGGAGGGACCAGGCCGTCGTTCGCGGCCGAGGTCCGCTCGCCGTCGTGTGCGGCCTCCCGTCCCGGCGCCGGCACCGGGGAATCCGGGACGGAGACGGCGGCGCGCGTACCCGCCGGGCCTCCGAACTCGTCGAACGCCTCGCCGCGGGCGAACTCGAATTGGCGCGGCAGGGTCCGTGACCACTCCGGCGGCTCCACCTTCCCCACGGTATCGGGTATCTCCGGCGGACGGGCCGTCCCGCCGGGCGCGAACCACGAGGCCACGGCCTGCCGGTCGGGCGGCCTCGACGAGAGCTCGAACGAGGCCCCCCCTGCCCTCGTCGCCGAGGCGGGGGCCGGAACCCCATCGAGCTCTCCCCAGCCGGCCTTCGCGGCGGCGGCCGTCGACTCGGCGGTCTGCTCCTGCGTTGTCTGGAGTCGCGAGTGAAGGTCGCTCGAGAGAAACGTCTGGCGGAGCGTCGAGAGCAGGTGGCTGTAGACGCGCTGGGGATCCCGGAACCGGACCTCGATCTTGGTCGGGTGAACGTTCACGTCCACCTCCTCGGGCGGGATCTCCAGGTGCAGGAAGGCCACCGGGTTGCGGCCCACCATCAGGAGCCCCCGATAGGCCTCGTTCAGCGCGTGACCGAGCGACCGATCCCGGACGTACCGGCCGCCCAGGAAGAGGAACTGCCCCTTGGTGCTCGACCGGCTCTGAGAGGGATGGGCGACATAGCCCCACAAATGGACATTCTCGAGCCGGCCTTCCACCCAGAGGAGCGACTCGGCGAGCTCCCGGCCGAAGAAGACCGCGATCCGCTCCCTCATGCCGGTGACCGGCGGGAGCTCGTGGACGACCTTGCCGCCGGAGCGGAACGTCATGTGGACCTCGGGATGGGCCAGGGCGATCCTCGCGAACGTCTCGGCGACGTGCCCCGCCTCGGTCGAGTCCGACTTCAGGAACGTGCGGCGGACCGGCGTGTTGTAGAAGAGGTTGCGGACCTCCATCACCGTGCCGGGCGGGCAGCCACAGCTCTTCACCGGGCCGGCGATCCCGCCCTCGATGAGGATCTCCGATCCCTCGGCGGCGTCGGCCTTCCTGGTCAGGCAGCGGACCTTGGAAACCTCGGCGATCGCCGCCAGGGCCTCGCCCCGGAAGCCCAGCGTCCGCACCCGGTACAGATCCTCAACGTCCGCGAGCTTGCTGGTGGCGTGCGGCCGAAACGCCATCGGGAGATCATCCGGCGCGATGCCGCTGCCGTTGTCGGCCACCCGCACCAGGTCCTTGCCCCCCCGCTCGACGCACACGTCGACACGGCTGGCCCCGGCGTCGATCGCGTTCTCAAGTAGTTCCTTGACGACGCTCGCCGGCCGCTCCACCACCTCGCCCGCGGCGATCTGGTTGACGACCGACGGCGGCAACTCGCGGATCACACCCATCCCCACGCCCTCCCCGCCGAACTGCGTGTACTCCCCTATTTTACTTGCTGATCTTGCGTACAGAAAGGGGAATAGGTGCAGATCGGAGGCGGGGCGTCGCGGGACGAGCGTCGCCCGGCGGGGAGAGGCCGTCCCGGGGCCTGTCGCAGGTGAGAACCTCAGAACTCCTGCCCGTACGCCGCCAGCCGGAAGACCCTGGTGGCCTCCTCGACCGACAGGCCCTTGATCTTGAGCCGGCCCTTCCCCGATTCGCCGCCCAGGGGCGTCAGGGGGACTCCTAGCCCCAGCTCCGCGGCCTGGCGGAGGTGCTGGACGGCGAGCGTCTCGAACCCGAGCAGGTGGGCGCCGACCGAGTCGACGGCCACGGGGTCGCGCCCCGCGATCACCAGGCCGGTCTCGATCGCCTTGCCGCCGATGGGGCCCTTGCCGATCATCGCCGGGTGGCCCGTCACGATCGAGAGGTCGATCGGGAACCGCATCAGCATGCCGACCAGGAAGGCCTGCTTGTCCTGGAGGATGTTGTGCGGGTGCCGCTCCTGCTTCACCCTCGGATAGCCGTAGAACTCCGCGCAGGGGAAGCTCATGGCGATGTTCTTGATCGCCAGCGTCACGGCCGCGGTCGAGTGCACCTTGAGCTGCGCCAGCGAGACCAGCTTCTCGTACTCCAGCACTCGGGGATTGACCATCACCCTCCGCTGGGGTCCGAAGGGCAGGTCAACCGCGTGGAACGGGGGCTGGTTGTGGTCGAACCACTCCACGCCCTCGGAGGCGATCACCTCGGGATAGCCCAGGACCGTGAACACGTCCTCGGTCTTCATCGCCCCGGCCCCGCCGGAGACGACGATCGATTTCGGATGGAGCGTCTTGATGAACCGGATCGTCGCCCGGAGGCTGTCCGCCTGGGTGCAGGCCGTCTTGTCGTCCGGCCGCGCGGTCGTGTCGTTCGGCTTGATCGCCACCACCTTGCCACGGAAGTCGTCGAGGCTCAGTTCCCCGAGCGCCTCGGTGATGGCCTTCTCGGTATTGCCCGGCTGGTTCGCGATCGAGACCGTCAGCGCGTCGTCCGCGTTCATGGGAGGGCCGCCTCGGGATGTGCCTGCGAGTGGCCGCCCGACTGGAAGGCGGCCCCGCGGGAATGCCAGCGAATGCGGTGCCGTGGGTCGGACGGCATGGCCGGCGAGCTGACGATCCGGGATAATGCCGGGGTGTCCGGGACGTGATGGCTCGTCCCCCCGGATCGCATCTCGCAACCGAGAGGGAGGGCCCCTTGGCCACGGCGCTTGCTCAGACCATCGATGCCGATACGGTGATGTCCTTCGACATCAACCCGGGGACGCTCCTTCAGTTCCTGGAGGCCAGGGGAGACAAGGGCCCCCGGCTGAAGTGCTTCGAAGGCAGCGTGACTCTGGTGTCGCCGGGAAAGTCACACGAAACGATGGGCACCCGCCTGGATCGATTGATCCTTGCCATCTGTCTAGAGGCCAGGATCAAGTCCCAAGCCCTCAAGTCGACCACCTGGTTCCTACCCTCGGGAGCCGGGGATACGGTGTATGATGCTGATCAGGCGTATTACATCCAGAGCTTCGGGACGACCGACGAGCACCGTCGGCCCGATCTGGCGATCGAGGTTGTGGTCTCTCATTCCGAGAGCAAGGCCCTCCGGGCCGGGGCGCTCCTGCAGATCCCGGAACTCTGGGTGCTCGACGTCGGGCGCCGCCGCCTGACGTTTCACCACCTCGTGTTGCGCGGGCAGAAGAAGGGAACCTATCGGGTGGCAGCCCGGAGCCGGGCATTCCCCATGGTCGTGGCCTCCGAGGTGCTGGATCGACTCGACGACCCGCCGACGGACGATGGGACTTACTTCGAGAACTGCCGGGGCTGGGTCCGAGATGTCCTCTTGCCGCGTCAGCGAGGGGCGAGCACGTAGGAGAACGCCCCGAGCAGGTCGCCCCGCCGGCCGCCGTGGCAGGCGAGGCACTGCTTCATGACCCGGACCGCGCCGAGCATCCGCACACCCTCGGGCGACTCGGAGTAGACGATGTCCTCGCCGTCGAGGAGCGTCTCCAGGCCGTGCCGTTCGAAGCGGTCGAGCGGCCGGGTCGGGATCTCCCGGACCTGATCCATCCGCGGCAGGTCGGGCGACTCGTAGACGACCGGCTCGTCGTGGAGCAGCAAGCTGACGAGTTCCAGCCGTTTCAGTGTCAGTCGTCCGTCCGGCTCGTGGGCCCACTGAAATCGATGCGGCACGAAGCCCGCGACGTGATCCCGGTCCTTCACGTAACCGAACCGTCGCGAGTCGGCGAAATCCTCGATACTGCCGTCGAGCAGCCAGTCCACGGTTCGCTCCAGATGCTCTGGCACCCCGCTCAGGTCGCCCGGCGACCAGTTCAGCCGGATCGGTGGTTCCGGCTGCGGAGGGACGGGACTGGGCCGAGGGTCGAGGATGGAGGCACTCGGAAGACCCATCCTCGAGACACCGAAGCCGGGACTGTTGATGAACAACCCGACCGCGTCCTCGTGCAGGCTCCGGAGCCGCCACGCGCGGTAACTGCTCGTTCCCTCGAAATGCGATTCCTCAAGCCTGTCCAGTCTCGACCGACTCGCCTCCGAGAGCGGTGGCAGGGATGGTCCGGGCGGAAGCAATCGCACCCGTCCTTCCATCGACTCGAACGGATAAAGTCGCCTCAGCCTCGAGTACTCCCGCTCGCTGCTGAAGACAAGAAAGCCGACCACCCCATACGCCAAGACGGTTGCCGCCAGGGACCAGGCCAGGTAAGGGCCACCGCTCGCGAACCGCTTCCAGAGCAACACAGCGACGAGAAGGAACAGGGAGTGGATCATCGCCGCCGGCGCGACGCACATCATGAAGATCGGCACGACCGCCGTCGCCATCAGCATCCAGAACGACCACACCCCGGCGTGCTGGCTCCGGCGGACGAGCCAGTTGTTGTGCAGCAGGAGGAGGGACGAGAGGATGAGCGAGAAGTAGAGCATATCCAGTCTCGATTCCCCGCCGGATTACGGCCCGGTCTCGAACTCCTCACGCGGGACACCCGCCTGACGGATGATCGCTCGGAGTGTCCCGGCTCTGAGCTCCTTGTGATCCGGCACCGGGACGGTCACGGAGCCAGAAGCATCCGGTCGCTGCATGACAATGTGGCTTCCTCGTCGACGGATCTCCATGAAGCCGTGCGCCGCGAGAATTGTGCAAGCCTCCTGGCCTGAAAGGACTCGGAGCTTACCCAACCGAAACCTCGAGCTGGGTCACATACAGTTCACTCGAGAGCCGACGCGTAATTTCCTCGGGTGTCGCGCACTCGAAGAACAGCTCCAATGCCTCGCGAAGGTTCTCCCGGGCCTCTTCGACCGAGTCACCCTGGCTCGCGACGTCCACTTGCGGGCAGAGTGCGACGTATCCATCACCTTCGCGTTCGATGATGGCGGTCAGTTGGTACTTCATCGAAGGACTCCGGAAAGACGGCCTTATCCCCCGCCGTATTCCTTGAGCTTTCTGTAGAGGGTCCGCTCGCCGATGCCGAGCATGCGGGCGGCCTCCTCGCGGTTGCCGCCGGTGAGCTTCAAAGTCTCGGTGATGTAGTACTTCTCGATCTCATCGATCGGCTTGCCGACCAGGGCGTCCGCCCTGGCGTTGCCGTTGCTGGACGGCACGGCGGCGGAAGCGGACTGGAGATCCTCGGTGAGGTCGTCGACGTCGAGGACGCCGTCATGATCGATCACCACCATGCTCTCGACGACGTTCCTCAGCTCGCGGACGTTCCCCGGCCAGCTATACTGCCGCAAGACCTTGCGCGCGGCCGGGGTGATGGACGTGATCTTCTTGCCGTGCGAGGCCGTGAACTCCTTCAGGAAGTGGTCGACGAGCAGGTCGATGTCCTCGCGGCGCTCCCGGAGTGGCGGGAGCTTGACGCTGACCACCTTCAGCCTGTGGTAGAGGTCCTGGCGGAAGCTGCCGCTGGCGATGGCCTCGGCGAGGTCGCGGTTGGTGGCGGAGATCAACCGGACGTTTACCTTGATTGGCTCGTTGGTTCCGACCCGGACGATCTCGCCGCTCTCGAGCGACCGCAGGAGCTTCACCTGGGTGGAGAGGGGGATGTCCCCGACCTCGTCCAGGAAGAGGGTCCCGCCGTTGGCGTGCTCGAACCAGCCCTTGCGCTCGCGGTCGGCGCCGGTGAACGCGCCCTTCACGTGGCCGAACAGCTCGCTCTCCAGGATGTTGTCGCTCAGCGCCGCGCAGTTCAGGGCCACGAACGGCTTGTATCGCCGGGGGCTGTTGTTGTGCAGCGCCTTGGCGACCAGTTCCTTGCCGGTGCCGCTCTCGCCGGTGATCAGCACCGAGGCCGACGTGGGCGCGATCTGGCGGAGCCGGGCGACCACCGCATGCATGGCCGGCGAGTTGCCGATGACGCCCTCGAAGCCGAACCGCTCGTTGAGCTGCTTCTGAAGCTCGATGTTGGAGCGGGCCAGCCGCAGCGTCTGCGACGCCTTCTCGACCACCGCGCGGAGCTCGCCGATGTCCAGCGGCTTGGTCAGGTAGTGCATCGCGCCGGCCTGCATCGCGGTCACGGCGGTCTTGATCGTCCCGTGGCCGGTCAGGATCACGACCTCCGCGTCGGGCAGCTCGCTCTTCGCCTTGGAGAGCACCTCCAGCCCGCCGACTCCCTCCATGATGAGATCGGTGATGATGATGTCGAAGTTCTGCGCCTCGATCAGGCGCAGTCCCTCCCGCCCGCTGGTGGCGACCACGCACTCGTACCCCACCCGCTCGAGGCTCTCGGCCACGGCCTCGGCATGGGGCTCGTCGTCATCCACCACCAGGACGCGGATCTGCTGGTCCATCGGCCCTCGTCGTCAGCGCGAGATGATCGGGGTGCCACGCATCGTATCGGTACATTTCATCTTACAGGCCGGAGGGGGCATGAACCAGTCGCGACGGCGGGGCCCGCCAACCGGGGTCACGAGGCGGGGAGGCGGACCGAGAACCGCGAGCCCTTGCCGGGGACGCTCTGGATCTGGATCGAGCCGCCGTGTGCCTCGACGATCTTCCGGGCCGTCGGCAGGCCGAGCCCCGTGCCGCCGGAGCGGGTCGAGAAGAACGGGTCGAAGACCCTGGCCTGGACCTCCGCCGACATGCCGACCCCGGTGTCGATCACGTCCAGGACGGCGGATGGGCCGTCCTTGCGGGTGGTCAGGATGAGCTCGCCCCCCTGGGGCATCGCGTGCTCCGCGTTCAGCATGAGATTGAGCACGGCCTGCTTGAAGAGGGCCTCGTCCAGGACGACTCGAGGCAGCTCGGGCGCGAAGTGGGTCCGGACGACGATCCCCTGGGTCGACGCCTGCGGCTCGTAGAAGTCGCAGAGCTCTTCCACCAGGGCATTCAGGTCGGAAGGGCGGAGCTTCAACTCCTGGAGCCTCGCGAACCGGAGGAAGTTCTCCAGGATGTCGTGGAGTCGCTGCACCTCGCGCTTCAATCGCTCCACGCGCTGAAGGGCGCGGCGATCGCGCAGTGATTCCGCGCCCTGAAAATCCTCCGAGAGCAAGTCGAGGTTGAGTGAGAGTGTGGAGAGGGGATTGCGGATCTCGTGAGCGAGTCCCCCTGCGAGCTGGGAAATCTCGGCATTCTGGGCCCGCAGCCGACGGGCGATCTCCGGCTCGTCGGACTCGACCGAACCCTTATGGACCCCAGCGACCGCAGGGGCCAGGGCCTCCGGGCCGCGGTCGGCGAGGCGATCGTCAGGAGGGGAGTCCATCTCCCCGCCCGGAGCGACGGCCTGTTGGGACTCGGCGACGGAGACAGGCTCTGGCATGTCGGGCGACCACTGGGAGGCAAGTTCGCGGTTGAGGATGAGCCACGCGATCGGGCCACCCGGATCACGCAGCGTCCAGACGATCATGACGAGCGGCGAATGAGCTCAAATGGCGGGCGACGAGTGGACGGCTTTCGCCGTTCCCCCGTCGGTATCGGGCACCTCAATGTGTGTCATCGGTCGACCGGGCGGCGCGCCGCCCGGTCGCGACGATGCATCAAGGCCGGGACGGGCCCCGCGGGGCTCCCCGGTCACGATCGCGATCGCGGTCTCGATCCCGATCTCCGTAGCCGCCCCCGCCTCCACCCCCGCCGTATCCCCGGTCGCGCGGGGCGTCGGGCTGCGGCGGACGGCGCGGAGGGCCTCCCTGGGGGCCGCCTCCGGGCGGACGCTCCGGGGCACCGGCGGGACGGGTGCGGCCGGCGAACTCGTCGGGCTGGCCGCGCTCCGCCAGGGCGGCCTTTCGGGACAGCTTCACGCGGTCCTGGTCGTCCACCGCGATGGCCTTCACCAGCATGGGATCGCCGACGCGGCAGATGTCGGTCACGCTCGAGACGTAACCGTCGGACAGCTCGCTGATGTGGACCAGGCCGTCCTTGCCAGGCAGGATCTCGACGAACGCGCCGAAGTCCTTGATCGAGGTGACCCGTCCCTCGTAGATCCGCCCGATCTGGACGCCCTCGGTCATGGCCACGATCTTGTCGCGTGCGGCCTCGGCTCCGGCGGCGTCGGAGCTGGAGAGCGTCACGACGCCGGTGTCCTCGATGTCGATCTTGGCCCCGGTCTCGTCCTGGAGCTTGCGGATCGTCTTGCCGCCGGGCCCGATGATCAGCCCGATCTTCTCGGGGTTGATCTGGATCTGGATCAGCCTGGGCGCGTTCGTGGAGATCTCCTCGCGGGGCCGCTTGATGGCCCGGAGCATGGCCCGCAGAATCTCCAGCCGGGCCTCATGAGCCTGCTCGAGCGTCTCGCGGATGATCTCCTCGGTGATGCCCTTGTTCTTCAGGTCGAGCTGGATACCCGTCACCCCGCGCTGCGTGCCGGCGACCTTGAAGTCCATGTCGCCGAAGTGGTCCTCGTCGCCGATGATGTCGGTCAGCAGCACGTGCCGGCCGGTCTGGTCGTCCTGGACCAGCCCGATGGAGATCCCGCCGACCGGATCCGAGATCGGCACGCCGGCGTCCATCAGGCTGAGGGTCGCACCGCAGACCGAGGCCATCGAGCTCGACCCGTTCGACTCGAGGATGTCCGATACCACCCGGATCGTGTAGGGGAACTGGTTGACGGGGGGGAGGATCGGGGCGACGGAGCGCTCGGCCAGGGCCCCGTGGCCGATCTCGCGGCGTCCGGGCCCCCGGATGGGCCGGATCTCGCCGACGGCGAACGGGGGCATGTTGTAGTCGAGCATGAACTTCTTGGTGTACTCGTCCATGATCCCGTCGACGCGTTGCTCGTCGGCCCCCGTGCCCAGCACGGTGGTGACCAGGGCCTGGGTCTCGCCCCGCTGGAAGAGGGCCGAGCCGTGCGCCCGCGGCAGCAGGCTGACCTCGCACTTGATCGCGCGGAGGTCGCGGGGTCCTCGTCCGTCCGGCCGCTTGCCGTCGAGGATCAGCTCGCGGACGACCCGCTCCTCGACGCCGTAGAACGCCGCCTTGATCCGCCCGGGCGTGACCGGCACCGCCTCGTCGTCGCCGGGCTTGCCGGTCGGCACGGCCAGGGGAGTGCCCTCCTCCGGGCAAAGCTCCTTGATGATCTGATCGGACAGCTCCCTGGTGGCGGCGTTCCGCTCCTGCTTGAGCCCGATCTGCTTCAGCTCGCGGAGCCGGCTGCCGTAGCGGTCGTAGATCACCTGGCGGAGGGGATCAGTGGGGAGCTCGACGTGCTCGGGGATCGGCAGGCCGCACGCCTCCAGGAGGTCATACTGAAGCTGAAGATCAACTCTGCGATTGATCCGGTGGGCCTCATGATGGCGTCGGCCATCTCGGGCTCGGGAGTTCCTCGCCGAAGCCTTCGATCATGACCACGGCCTTCGCCGTGCTCGCGACCACCAGGTCGAGGTCGCTGGCCTCCAGTTCCTCGGCGGTGGGGAAGGTGATCAGCTTCCCATCGATCCGGCCCAGCCGGACCGCGCCGATCGGGCCCTGGAAGGGGGCCTTCGTGAGCAACAAAGATGCCGAGGCCCCGATGATCGAGGGCACGTCCGGGTCGGTCTGCCGGTCGGCCGAGATCGGCGGCCTGAATCTGGACCTCCTCGCGATACCAGTCCGGGAAGAGCGGCCGGATCGGCCGATCGATCAGCCAGGCGGTCAGGATCTCTTCGTCGTCGGACGTCCCTCTCGCTTGATGAAGCCGCCGGGGAACTTGCCGGCGGCGTAGATCTTCTCCCGGTAATCCACCGTGAGGAAGAAGTCGAGCCCCTCGCGACCCGGGGCGGCCATGGTGGCGACCAGGGACATGGTGTCGCCGATCCTCACGATCACCACGCTGGCCGCTGCTTGGCCAGTCGTCCGGTCTCCAGGCTGATGACCTTATCCCCGATCTTGCGTTCGACGACCTTGCGCGCCCAACAGAGTGCTGGACATGGAATCCTACCCGTCAAGCCGCCCACTCGCGGCGACATCGGGAAAAGGGATTTGCCCGCGAACGAGACGATCCGCAGAAGATCGAACCAACCGCGACCGAGCGGCCGGGGCGGCTCCCGGAGCCCGCCCGCCTCTAGCTGTCCCGTCGCCAATCCGGCTGCTTGTTGCAGATCGCAAGGAGATGCCTGCGGAAGTCCGGGCGTTCGGATCGGGCAAATCGGTTAAGAACACGTGTCTGCATGCAAAAATGTTGAGGCCCCCGACTGCTCCGGGGGGAGGTGCCCCGGCCCCGGGACGCAGTCGCGAGCGGCCCGTCCGTGCCAGGTGGAGACCGGCCGGCGAGGGGATCGAGCCCCTCGCCCGAGGCCGCTTACTTCCGGATTCCCAGGCGGCTGATGACCTCGAGATACTTCTTGCGGTCGTGAAGCCTGAGGTACTTCAGCAGACCGTTCCGCTTCGAGACCATCATCAGCAGGCCGCGGCGGCTTGCATGGTCCTTGGCATGGACCTTGAAATGGTCGGTCAGGTCGTTGATCCGGGCCGTCAAGAGGGCAATCTGGACCTCGGGAGAGCCCGTATCGTGTTCGCCCCGCTTGAATGAACCGATCAGTTCCGACTTCTTCTCCTTGGTAATCGACATCGCTTGCCCCACTACCCGGCCACCGCTGCGCGGGCCGCTACTGTGAAATCCATCAACGCTTTAAGGAACAAATCCTACGCGAAGGCCGCCCCCGATTCAATCCCTCCTCACGCCCGGGCCCGCCTGGCGGGGATGTCGCGGAGGGTCGGATCGGCCGGGAGGATGCTCCGGGCGCAATCCTCGGTCCTCTCCGGGACTCCGCGGGCCCGGCTCGCCCGCGATGGTCGCCCGTCCCTCCCGTGATACTTCTACCGCTCTTTGAGTGCAGCGGTCCTCCAGGCTTAACTGCGACTTCAGTAGCCCCGCATCCCGCCCCGCACCACGGCATGGTTCACTTCGCCCGCCAATCCCTCATCAAAGCTTGCACACAAGCAACGAGACTCACGGGCGGACTGTCTCATCCCGACCGACCGGGGGGGGCCATGGCATCTCATTTGCTGAATCGTTGTTCCGTTCCGCCCTGCTTCCGTGCCGGAACGTGTCGAGTCCTCTCCCGAGAAGCACCTCACCTACTGGAGTTTTCAACATGGCCACGAAAGACCCTGAAAAGTCCGTTGACGTCCCCCCGACGGGAAGCCGGAATCCGGACCCGATCACCGATGCCCCGGGCTCCCACCCGGTCGAGACCGGAATCGGTGCCGCCATCGGTGGCGCAGCGAGCGGCGCCGCGGTCGGCACCGTGGCCGGCCCCGTGGGGACCGCCATTGGCGCCGCGGTGGGTGCGATCGCGGGCGGGCTGGCGGGCAAGGGGATCGGTGAGCTGATCGATCCCACGACCCAGGACAACTGGCTGCGGGACAATTTCTCGTCCCGGTCCTACGCCAGGTCCGGCCGCACCTACGACGACTATGTCCCCGCCTATCGCTACGGCGGAGAGGTGGAGTCGCAGTACAGCGGACGCGACTTCGACGACCTCGAGAGCGATCTGGAGCGCGACTGGACCACGCGGCAGCATCAGACCGGGATGAGCTGGAGCGACGCGAAGCCCGCGGTCCGCGACGCGTACGACCGCACCTGCCAGATCCGCAAGCAGCGGCAATCGGTCAAGCAGAGCTGAGCCTCGACCGAGCCTCTCCCGAGGCGGACCGCCGCGGGTCCGGGGGAAATCCTCGGGCCGCGGCCGTCCGACTTCGATTTCCTGATCCAATCGGGGGTCGGGCATCCCGGCGGGGTCCATCACTGCCGATGCTCGCGCATGGCCTCCAGGCCCGCTCCCCAGGTGAAGCGATGGAACGTGTTGTGCCAGCGCTCGTGGCCCCGGAGCCGCGGCCCTCGCTCGACCCGGAACAGTGACAGGAGCACGAGCAGGACGAATGCCCAGACCAGCCTCCTCCGAAGCCGGTCCGCCGGATCGACCGTCGAGGGGACGGCCTCGGCCGACGGTCTTATTGGCGGGGCGACAAGCAGGATCAGCCCGAGCAGGACGCCGACCCCGGTGATCGCGAGCCCGAGCATGAAGCCGGCCGGTTGGTAGGAGAACGCCACCGTGTGACGGCCGGGGGGCAGTGCCACGGCGCGGAAGGCCGCGTACGCCGGCCGGATTGGGGCGGGCTTCCCGTCGAGGGTCGCGGACCAGCCCGGGTCGAACGTGTCGGCCAGTAGTAGATAGGACGAGCCGGCCGACTCGGTCTCGACAACCACGTGCTCCGGCAGGTCCTCAATGAACCGCGCGGCCCCATCCACATCGGCCGACTCGGGCAGGGGACGCGTCGGATCCTCCACGATCAGCCGCGTTCGGCATTCCGGCCCCAGGCGGTCGATCGCCGCGACCGCGCCCCTGGGATCCTCGACGTAGACCGGCCGCCCGACGAGCCTGGCCCGGGGCAGGACGTTCGGATTGCGGTGCAGAAACGCGGCCCCGACCGGCTCGTTCGGCTGGAAGAGCTTCCGGAAGTCGCGGCCGATCACGACGTGGCTGACACTCTCCACGTCGTACCGCCCGCCGCCGATCTTCGCGTGGTCGAAGTAGTCCAGGAGGCGCCTCGGGATCATCGGCGTCTCGCCTTTCGCGGAGGCGATGCCCCAGGCCGCGGGAAGGCTCCAGTCCAGGGCGTCACGCGCCAGCAGGTAGTCGATCGGCTCGGAGGCGTAGCCAGGCTCGCCCGAATGACGGTCCCCGTCCCCGAAGACCCGGATGAACGTCGAGTCCGCCTTCAACTTCAGGACGGTCTCGGGTGGCGTCGTCCAGTAGGCGGAGGAGACGGTCGGCACCTCGTGCGCCGCCGTGAGGGCCAGGTCCGCGAGCACCAGGGCGGGGAAGATCCATGCCAGGCTCGCGCGCCAGCGGATCGAGCCCAGACGCTGGACCGTCCAGGCGATGACGCTCCCCAGGCCGACGATCGCCAGGTTCCGGGCGATCGCGGTGCGCAATTCCTCGCCGAGCCAGCGGAAGCGGTCAATGTGATAGGGCTGGTGCCAGCGGCCCGGATCGGTCCACACCGGCCCGTAAACATAAGTCAGGATTGGGATCGACGCCAGGATCAGCGATGCCGCCAGCGCGAGCGAGGGTCTGATCCGGACTGCGCCGGGGCGGGCCAGCCGCTCCACGCCTGTCGCGGCGAGGGCCGCGACGGCGAATGTGACCCAGAGATGGAACCGCACGGGCTCTCGGGAGCTGCCCAGCACCGGGATCCGGTGCGCGTAGTCGAAGACGAGCGTGAACTTCCCCAGCATGAGGACGCCGCCGACGGCGGCGAGCAGGATCCAGAAGACGACCCAGCGGTCGCGGCGGACGGGTCCGCCCCCGCCGAGCACCGCCAGCATCAGGCCCAGCAGGCCCAGGTAGGCGTTCATCTCGTGGTAGGGGTAGAAGCCGTCCATCCAGTCGGTATCGCGGGCGCGGGTGCCGTACGCCTCGCGGACGATCAGCGTCGGAAGGAGTTCCGGCGAGAACGAGCCGTAAGTGAGCTCCTTGTAGGTCAGCCCCCGCGCGGGGCGAGCGGTCCAGCAGTTCCTTGGACGGCACCCACTGGACGGCCGAGAGCAGGAGGCCCAGCACGCACACCGTGACCGCCATGCCGAGCTCGACCCATCGCCGCCGTCCGGGCCCCCCCGTGACGAGGCGATACACGCCGTAGACGCCCACGATGCCCGAGGTCAGCAGCACGTCCTGCAAGTGTCCTGCGAAGACCTGGCACGCCAGCGCGACGGCCGCCAGGACGATCGGTCGCCACCGCATCGACTCGCACGCCGCCTCCACGCCCCAGATCACGAACGGGACGCTCGCCAGGGCGTTGATCATGCTGGTATGGACGAGGTGTGCCCAGGTAAATCCCCCGAGCCCGCAGAGCGCCGCCCCGGTCAGCGCCGCGGACGGCCGCACCCGGCGGCGCAGCCAGCCGTAGGCGCCGGCACCGGTCAACCAGACCGAGAGGATCGTGTCGTAATTGAAGGCCTTCCAGGTCTCCATCCAGGGATACAGCAGGTACTTGAAGGGATGGAGGTAGCCGGCCTGGCTCTCGCTGTAGAGCGGCATCCCGCAGTAGAGCGTGGGGCACCAGCGCGAGAACCGCCCCGCACGAAGCTCCTCGGCGAAGAACGCCCGATACGGGTAGTTGATCTCGGTGATGTCGAAGTAGAACAGCGCGCCACGGAGCAGCACCGCGTCCCAGAAGAGCCAGGCGACGACCGAGGTCCAGACGGCCAGGGCGATCAGGTCGGCCCATCCCCACGAGGGCGCCCGGAACCAGCTCTCCTCTCGATCCGGCGGACGATCAGCGACGGGCACGGCGACTCCTCATCGAGCTTCGTTCTGCGCCCGGCGACCCGGCCCCTCGCGACGGTCCCCCTCCGGCCAGGGCCAGCGGACGATCGTCAGGCCGCCCCGCCGGAAGAGCACTTCCCCGCCCTCGCGGAGTGCCGTCTCCAGGAAATGGCGGCCTTCCCGCGTCTGGCGCGCGAGCAGGATCTCCGGACGACCCTCCGTCAGGCCCCTGGACCATTCGGGGAACCGGTTCGGGAACACGGCGAAGGGGATACCCCGGACGGCCCCACCGGTCAGGAAGCTGAGCCGGTAGACATCCCAGTATCCCCCGAGGATCGACGTCACATCACCGTGCTCCGCCAACCAGGCGAGCGCCGGTTCCTCCAGGGGACGGCGGACGGGCCGGAGCTGGTCGTCGATCCACCCCAACTGACGATACCACGCAACGGCGTCCGCCGTGAACAGGATCGCCATCCCGATGGCGGCGGCGGTCGCCAACGAGCAGGAGAGTCTGTTCGCCTGCCAGCAACGATCGAAGAGGACGCCGAATCCGACCGCCCAGGGAACAAGGAGGAGGACCAGGTAGCGGTAATTGTCGGCGTTGAAGATGTTTCGGTTGATGACGAACCCGATCGTGAGCGCCACGGACGACGCCAGGAGACCGGAAGAGACCGCCCGGCGGACCGGATCCGGACTCCCCACCGCGGCCATCGCGAGGACGAGCAGCGAGCCGGCGAAGAGCAGCAGCGAGAGCGTCGTCGTCAGCAGGACGACGGCGGACGGCCTCACCCCAGGAGTCCTGCCAGGCCGGACCGGGGCATCGAGGCCCAGGAGCCGGGGGTCGGGGTCGGCCTCGAGGTTGGGCAGGCGATGTCCCGCGATCAGCCGGGGCAGGCAATCCCCGAGCAGGAGCCGCGCGTGAGCCACAACGGAATCCGGCTCCAGGCTCACGGCCATCTGATCCCGGTAGGCGTCATACGGCTCGAGGCGGCTGCCGAGATGACGGGGTGCGACCCCGGCCGCGAACGCGAGGACGAGCGCCAGAACCTTCACCAGGAACGACACGGCCCCCCCGCCCGATCCTGAGGCCGTCGGGCGTGTGCGAGCCAGCGCGGACGATGCCCACGCAACCAGCCCCGCCACGCCCATCCCGCCGAGCGTCATCAGGAACATCGAATCGATGTAGAGGCCCAGGCCGCTCCAGACCCCCAGAGCCATGATGGCCGGCAGGCTCCCACGCCTGAGCACCTCGCACAGGAGCAGCCAGGCCGCGGCACTCCAGGCCGTGACAAGCAGATGGCCCCCCGTAATCCTGCCCGAGAGCCAGATCATCCCGGTGGAGGCGAAGGTCAAGGGCACAAGACTCGCGATCGCCGCACGCCGGCCGTAGCAGCGATCGGCCAGCACGAAGACGGCGACCAGTAGCGCAAGATGGGCCAGGACGCCTCCACTGACGAGCGTCTCGGGCGTCGCCCCCCAGATCATCGCCTGGGGCCAGCTCAGAAGGACCGGGAGGATCCCGCTGAAGGGCGTCCCGGGATAGTGCCACCGCCAGTGGCCCTGGACCGCCTCAAGCAGCGTCAGCCCATCAACAGCGAGGTCGCTGTCCAGATGCGTCCGGGCGTTGAGGACCAGGGGGGTCCGGAGCAAGAATGCCCAAACGATGGCCCCCGCCAGGAAGAGCCAGGGCACGAGGCGAGAAAATCGTGAGCGTGCTTTCGGGTCCGTCGGCGTCGGGGCGTCCATCAGCCGAAGAAGTCCGCGACGGGGCAGGAGAAGCCCGGGAGTTCGGGCAGGCCCTCGATCCGGTCGGACTCTTGAAGTACCACAGGAGGCTCATCGACCGCCCGATACATCGCGACCTTCCGGTTCTTGGGGTAGACGATCCACACAAGCGGCACGCCGACCTGGAGGTATTCCCCCAGCTCTTGCAGGACCTGTCCCCGTCGATTGCCCGGAGAGTAGACCTCGACGACCAAGGTCGGGGGGACAGGCGGGAGGGACGTACCGACCTGCGACCGCGGCCAGCGGTCCTCGCGGTAGAACGAGAGGTCGGCACCGCGGACGGTGTCCGGGTCGCGCTCGGTCACCACGGCAGAGTCATTGGTGAGGACGTAGCCGATCCCGCTTCGACGGCCGTAATCGATGAGCAAGTAGGCGATCGTCGCACAGATCAGGCCGTGAAGCGGCATGGCAGGCGGCACGTCGATGACCTCCCCCTTGACGAGCTCGAACTTCCCGTCGCCGAGGTTGGCCGCCATGAACTCCTCGGCCGTCATCAGCTTCGGTGGGGCAGCCGTCGCCATGGGTCTCCTCCACTTCTCCGCAACCGGGGTCGCCTCGCCTCAGACCGCGCCGGCCATGGCCTCGAGCTGGACCAGCGAGCGGTTCTGTTCCTTGGCGAGGTAGTCGCGGCCGTACTTGATGTGGATGTGGTCCCAGGGCAGGACCTCGTCCACCGGCCGCTCGCGCTGGCTGGAGAACGGAACGTCGATCCCCAGGTCGTCGAACGTCGACCACCCGAGCCTGGAATCAAAATGCTCGGACCAGGCGTCCAGCCTGGCCCCGCGGCGCCAGGCCTCCTCGAGCGCGGCGGCGACCCGCCGGTCGCCGCGGGTGAGGATCCCTTCCAGCAGGCTCCGCTCGATGTCGTGGACCTTGACGGTGACCGAGCGGAGGCGGACCCGCGAGCGGAGATAGCGATGCGCCCAGCGGAAGTAGTCGCGAGGCTTCATCCCGTTCCACTGGTAGGGCGTGTGCGGCTTGGGCACGAAATTGGAGACGCTCGCGACCACCTCGGCGTGGCGGCCGGTCACCTCCTTGCCGATCCGCGCGATCGACTCGGCCATCTCGATGATCCCGTCGAGGTCCGCCTGACGTTCGCCGGGGAGCCCGCACATGAAGTAGAGCTTCACCTTCCGCCAGCCCCGGCGGAACGCCTCGGCGCAGCCCTCGTAGAGGTCCTCATTGTTGATGGGCTTGCGGATCTGCTCCCGCATGTCGTCGCGCGCGACCTCGGGGGCGAGCGTCAGCCCGCTCCGCCGCCCCTCCTGGAGCAGCGCCGGGATCTTCTTCAGCGTGTCGGTGATCCGCAGGCTGGGGAGCGAGATCTTGACCCCCAGCGGCGTGAAGACCTCGCTCATGCGGGTCACCAGCTCCTCGAAGTGCGGGTAGTCGCTCGAGGAGAGGGACAGCAGGCTGATCTCGTCGTAACCGGTATTGTTGTAGCTCTCGAGCGCCGACTGGACGATCGTCTCGACCGTGCGGTACCGCAGCGGCCGCTTGATAACGGTGCTCTGGCAGAAGCGGCACTGCCAGGGGCAGCCGCGCATGATCTCGATGGCGATCCGATCGTGGGCCGTCTCGACGAAAGGGACGATCGGCCGGGTCGGCAGCGGTGTGCCCTCCAGGTCCTGGATCACGCAGGGCCGGATCGACGCCGGCACATCGCCGCGGATGCGCTCGATGTCGCGGATCGTCCCGTCCTCGGCGTAGACCGGCTGATAGAACCGGGGCACGTAAGCCCAGTTCGCCTCGCGGGCAATCCGGGCCAGCTTCTCTTCGCGAGAGAGCCCCGAGCCGCGCATCTCGCGCCAGAGGTCGCAGACGACCGGCAGGCTCGGCTCGCCGTCGCCGATCACGAAGAGGTCGATGAACGGAGCCAGCAGCTCGGGGTTCTGCCCGCCCGGCCCCCCGGCGATGACCAGGGTGTCGTCCGGCCCCCGGTCCTCGGCGTGCAGGGCGATGCCCCCGAGGTCGAGCATCGTCAGGACGTTCGTGTAGCAGACCTCGTACTGGAGCGAGAAGCCCAGCACGTCGAAGCGGTGGAGCGGCGTGAAGGTCTCCAGGCTGTAGAGCGGGAACCCCTGCTCCCGCATCGCCGCCTCGAAGTCGGGCAGCGGCGTGAAGACGCGCTCGCAGGCCCATTCGCGGGCGTTCATTAGGCTGTAGAGGACCTGGAGCCCGTGATGGCTCATACCCAGGGCGTAGGTATCGGGGAACGCCAGGCAGACCGTCCCCCGCACGGTCCGGTGGTCCTTGACCACGCTGTTGAGCTCGCCCCCGACATACTGGGCGGGAGTCCGGACCCGGGACAGCACCCGGGCGACGACCCTGTCCTTGAACGCCTGATCGAGCATCGCCGGTTCCACTCTCGCGTGATCGGGGAGGCCCCGCGCCCCGGTGGAAGTCCGCGTGCCCGGACCATTTTTCGCGGCGGGATGGCTCCCCTGGGATGACACGAGATCATCTTACCGGCGGCCATTGCGCCTGAACAGCCGACCCGCCGGCGAGCCGAAGGCGCGACGGACCGCCCCGGATAACATGCGTGTCCGAGGAATCAGGCGACCTCCTCCTACCTGCATGTCCGATCACTCATGGATCGCCTCCACGGAGATTGGAGAACGCCGTCGGCGGCAGCACAATAATGATAAAGGGCCGGATGCTGAAGTTCCGTACGGGGGCGAGACCATGGACGATCGGGTGGACAGGCGTCCGACAGTTGCGCTGACGATGGGCGACGTCGCCGGAATCGGTCCGGAGGTGATCGCCCGTGCCTGGATCAACCCCGCCTTGCATGCGCTCTGCCGGCCGCTCGTGGTCGGCGACGTCGAGGTGCTCCGGAAGGCCGAGAGGCTGGTCGGTGCAAGCTTCCGGGTGGAGCCCATCGAAGGTCCGCATGAGGCGCGACCTGACCCGGGGGTGATCCCCTGCCTGATCCCCCCGGTCGTCCGCGAGTTGGGGGGGCTGGCTGAGGTGCCGGCCGGCCGCGTCGACCGGCGCGCGGGGAGGGCCTCCTACGAGTTCCTCGTCGAGGCGATCGACCTCGCGCTCACTCGCCGGATCGATGCGATCACCACGCTCCCCCTGAACAAGGAATCGCTCAGGCTCGCGGGCGTCCCGCATCCCGGCCATACCGAGATCCTCGCCGAGCGGTGCGAGTCGCCCGACCACGCGATGATGCTCTATCTGGCCGCCCTGGATCCCGCGGCGCACCGGCCCGGCCTCGGTGTGGTTCACGTCACGTTGCACGTCGCCCTCCGAGACGTCTTCGCGCTCTTGACGGTGGAGGCGGTCGCCTCGAAGATCCGCCTCGCCGACCGCGCCCTCGGGCCCCTCGCACGGGGGCGACGTCCCCGCGTGGCGGTCGCCTCACTGAATCCACACGCCGGGGAGAACGGGCTCTTCGGTGACGAGGAGATCCGGATCATCGGCCCCGCGGTGGAGATCGCACGGGGAGAAGGGCTCGATGTCCACGGCCCGTTCCCCAACGACACGCTCTTCCACCAGGCGCTGGACGGGGCGTACGACGCCGTCGTCGCGATGTACCACGACCAAGGACACATCGCACTGAAGACGGCCGGGTTCCGACGCGCGGTGAACGTGACCCTCGGCCTGCCCATCGTCCGGACGAGCGTCGCGCACGGCACCGCCTTCGACATCGCCTGGCAAGGGCTCGCCGACCCCTCGAGCCTGATCGAGGCCGTCCGGGTCGCCGCCCGCATCGTCGCGGGGACTCGCCGCAGCTAGTCGTGCCAGCCAGATAGATCCAATCCGCGGATGGCCATCTCCGGAGAGGTTCATTCTGCACGGATGAGGCAGGCTGTAACGATCATTCACGCGCCGCGACAAGATGGGAAGCTTGAATAGCTTGCGTCGGCTTGTGATACTTTCCCGAAAGCGGAATCTACGCATTATTGATGATTTGGGTTGAGACGAGGGGAGTTTCCTCCTTCCCGGATCAAGCAGGCTGTTGCTGTTCAATAAAGCGGATTCCGGGAATCAGTGCTCGGGAATTGCCGCCCCGACGGGGCACCCCTGGCCGCCGCGATTAGGCCTGGGCGCGTCACCGGGGCCGATGCGAGGACCGGCAGGTCGAGACCTCACCCTCAGGGCGGGTCTGAGTTCGGCGACATATCCGGCTTGCCGACCGATCGACCGGGCCATCTACCGACTCGCAATGCCATCATCCAGTGTTTCCAACCGCGAGTTCATCATTCGAGGGAGAACCGTCGATGGTTTCCTTTCCGAGATCCGCTCTGTTGCGTGGATGGTTGAAGTGGGGCCGCGCGCCTTTCGACGCAAGCCTCAGGAGGCGTAAGCGGAGCCGGCGCACGGCGGTGCTCGAGCAGATGGAAGACAGGATCGTCCTCGCCTACACGTCCTCGGTCGATCCGATCGGCAAGATCGTTACCCTGGTCTCCGACAACAGCCCGACCGCCCTGATCATCACGCAGAGCGGGGGGAACCTCGAGCACAACACCGGGGCCCTGCTGGACGTCACGGACGACAGCGACTGGCAGTCGGGAGGTCCCGCCACGACCGTCGCCGCAGACGGGACCTGGATCCTGAGCATCACGCCGGTCGCTGGCGACATCATCCAGCTCGGCAGTAACGTTATCCCGGCGAGCGGCATCCCGATCCAGATCTCCCTGAACGGGACAGCCGGCGCCTCGGTGATCATCAGCGATTTGAGCGACGACGCGCCCAGGACCTTCGACGTCACCTCCTCCAGCGTCACGGGCAGCGGGATCGCGGGCTCCCTGACTTTCGAGCCCGATTCGGTGGCGAGCCTGCAACTCGTGGGCGGGCTGGCCAGCGACACGTTCAACCTCACCAGCGTCGGCTCAGGGGGCGTGACCACGTACACCGTGGCGGGCGGCCCTGGCGATGACGTGGTGAACATCAATTCGACCCTCGCCGGACTGGACCTCACGACCCCGGGCGTCCTCACGTTCAGCCCCGGGGACTTCGTCGTCAATTACTCGAGCATCGCGACGATCAACGTCACCAAGCCCGCGGCGGCGCCGGTCGTCACGGCCACGACATTGCGGGCGACGGAGGCCCAGGATTTCACTTCCAGGATCGTCGCGACCTTCACCGACGCCGACCTCGGGGCCTCCGCGGGGGATTTCGTCGCTTCAATCAACTGGGGCGATGGCACTCCGGCATCCGGCGGAGCGATCCTGGCCAACGGGACGATTGGCTATGACGTCCTGGGCGGCCATGCGTACGTTCGACCGGGGACCTACCCGGTGACCGTCACGGTCAGCGACCTGGGCAGCTCCGGCTCGACGGTCGTCGGCGGCACCGTGATCAACGTCAACAGCCAGGGCACGGCGGTCTCGGTCGCCAACTCGACGGCCCAGGTGGCGACGGCGCCCCTGACCGCCCAGGGCGTGCCGACACGCGGCTTCGACGGCCTCCCCCTGGCCCCCGGCGCGCCGGGCCCGGTCGACGTGCTCGTGGCGACGTTCACCGACTCGGGCACGATCGACCCGACCAGCTCGTACACCGCCAGCATCGACTGGGGAGACGGCAGCACTTCGGCCGCGACGCGGATCACCTCGACCGGCACCCCGCTCGGGACGGTCTTCAGCGTCTTCGGCAACCACACGTATGCCGAGGTCGGGTCCTATCCGGTCGTCGTGACGATCACCAAGCCGCCGGCCGTCCTGACGCCCCCGGCGACCACGGCCCCGCCGCCGGGCGCCCAGGCCATCGCAGCGGCGACAGCCACGATCGCGGATGCGCCCCTCGCGCCCACCGCGACCCAGCCCCCGATCAACGCGACCGAGGGCGTGTTCTTCTCCGGGCCGGTCGGCAGCTTCACCGACCTCAATCCTGCCGACCCGATCGGGGATTTCAGGGCGACCATCGACTGGGGAGACGGCTCACCTCAGTCCGCCGGGACGATCACCCTGGTGACCCCGGGCGGCGGCGCGAGCCCGTTCTTCCAGGTCTCCGGCACCCACACCTATGCCGATTCACTGCCCCTCGGCCAGGCAGGCTCGGGGATCCCCGGTCCCCAGAACGGGACCTATCCGATCAAGGTCGAGGTCGTGAGCATCCACGGCGCGGCGGTGAACCTCGTGAACACGGCCAACGTGGCCGACGAAGCAATGACGCTGGGCGGGCGGCTTGACCCGGTCTGCGACACGGGGATCTCGAACTCCGACAACATCACCAGGGAGAAGCAGCCTCGCTTCTTCGGCACGACGAGCGAGCCCAACGCCAAGGTCTTCGTGTACGCGGTCCCATCCGGGTCGGGCACGCCGATCGTCCTCGGCCAGACGGCGTCCGACGGCAACGCCGCATGGAGCCTGACCTCGGGCGTCGCCCTGGCCGACGGCAGCTACCGGATCGAGGCCCGGGCGATCGACGAATCCAACCACACGATCAGCGAGCTGACGACGATCACCCCGACCCTGGTCATCGACACCGTCGGGCCGAAGGTGGCCGATGTGTTCTTCGACCGCCTGAACGGCCTGGTGCAGCCGTCCTTCCAGGATTACGGCGGCCAGGCGAACGCGGGCGTGGGCCTCAATCAGTACACCCTGATCGACGGGAACAATTATGCGTTCCGCCTGATCTACTCTCCGCTCCACCCGAAGCGGGTCCCGTACTTCCGGGTGACCTCGGTCACCGTCTCGCCCGGCACCACGACCGGACCGCAGGTCGCGAGCGTGGTGATCAACGACGGCCGGGCCATGCGAGGCGGGCATTTCCTGTTCACGGCAAGGTCGCTCAGCGGAGCCTACCTGAACGGGATCCAGGACATCGCGGGCAACGCGCTCGACGGCGAGTTCTACGGCTACTTCCCCTCGGGGAACAACGTCGCCGGCGGCGACTTCGTCGCGGAACTCGACTCGGTCCACAACGTGGTCTACGCCCCCCGGTCCGTGATCGGCTCGGCCACCCCGGTCAGCCCTCCGGGCACTCCGGGCAACGACTCGTTCATCATCCCCCCGGGCGGCCTGCGGACGCCCGAGGCCCGCTTCGCGGCACTTCTGGCGAGGCGTGGCATCCCGTCCTCGGTCCTCCACACGCCCCAGACGCGACCCGTCCGGTTCTCGGTCGCCCAGAAGCTGGCGACCCGAGGCCGGTAGGCCGACGCCCTGCCCTGGGGCGCTGAAGCGTCGATTCCACGTGCGGCCGGCGGCGGACCTCTCCGCCGCCGGCCGCCTTCTTGTCGGTCGGGTCCGGGCTCAGCGGCGGACGACCTCGACGTCGCACCAGCCGGTCACGAGCGTCCCCGGCCAGATGGACCGGATGTCCGGGTCGGTCCAGCCGAGTTCGGCATCCGGCTCCAGGATCGCGCGGAGCCGCCGCGTGCCCGGTCGATCGACCCAGCCCTCGTGAACCGGTGCGATCGGATCGATCGGGAAGCTCCGGCTGGTGACGCTCGTCGCCCCTCCCGCCCGCTCTCCCTGCCCTCCCAGGACGACGTTCCCGGCCTGGTGACGACCGTCGAGCCCCTCGATCTCGAGGCTCATCCGGTGTGCCAGGTCGCAAGAGATCGGGGTACGGACGACCAGTCCGGGCGGATCCCGGAGCATCAGGTCGCCGCCCAGGGCGAGGAATCGGGGCGGCTCGTCCTCCGGTCGCGGCGTCGCCTCCAGGCCGATGGACCGCGAGAGCTCAAGCTCGCGCTGGCTGTCCGGGAGGGTGAGCAACGAATCGACCTCGAGCCGGGGATCGAACTCGAAGCTGAACGGCACGGCCGGGAGCTCGATCTGCCAGCGGCTCGTCAGGTCCCGGGTCCGCACCCGGGCCTGAGCGCCAGGCGATGCGGGCCGTTGCCGTCGAAGTCGCCGGGGATCACCGAGAAACGACACCGGCCCGGGCCGGGTCGCCAGTCCGAATAGCTCTCGAGCGCCGCACGCCGGGCGCCGATCAGCCGATGCGACCATTCGAGATTCTCGGGCGAGATCCCGCCCCCGTCCTCGGTCAGATGCTGGACGTCGTAGTCCACGGCGATCGGGATCTCCCGCGCCAGTGCCCTGGGATACCGCCGGGCGCGTGCCAGTCCACGCGATAGGCCCGACGCACGAGCCGCCTGCTCCTCCTCGGCGATCAGTTCGTCGCGAGCCCAGAGCGCGGCGATCGCGCGGCCCGCCGCCGCGCGGAGCTCGCCGGTCGGTGCCTCGCCGAGCAGCCGGAAGAGCCGCGGGTGAGCGCCGCCCGGCCGTACGGGGCGACGGCCTCGACCTCGGCCGCGGTCAGGTCCCCGTCCTCCAGCCGGGCGATCAGCCGCCGGCCCTTCCAGGCGTGCAGGAGCCTCCACCCGCCGCCGAGCAGGACCACCCCGCCGAGCACGATCAGGACGGCGGAACGCGGCTCGCTCCACCAGCGGCGGCCCTCCCCCAGGGCGATCCGACGGGCGACCTCCCGGCTGGTCCTCGGCCGAGGAGGTTCTCCCCCGGCCGCGCCGGCCCCGGCGTCACTCCCGGCGTCCGAAATCCCGCCTCGCTGCATGCGACTGGTCCGTCGATTGCCTGGAGTCTGATGGAGCGGGCCCACCGCCCGCGATCTCCCGATCCGGGCCCGGCGGCCGCCGGACCTGCCGCCCGGTCAGGGCTTCACAGCCGGGTTCGAGGCCGGGCCGAGGGAGTGCCGGGGGGCCGGGCCCCTCCGGGCTGGGGCTCCGTCCCGGACTTCGCCGTGGGCGCGTCTTCCTTCTCGCGGGGCTTCGCCTCAGGGCCGTCGGGGAGTTCCTCGATGATCGTCGGCTTCCGCACCCGGGGACCGTCGCCCGTGGGATTGAGCTGGTCGAGCAGCTCGTCCACCGCATCCTGCACCTCGTGGACGTCGCGATGAAGCTCGCGCACCTCGGCCGCCAGGCGATCGAGCGGGTCGTCCGCGCCTTCCTTGTCGGTCAGGATTAGCAGGTTGTCCTCGGGGACGACCCGGTAGGTCAGCCCGACCTGGTCGAGCAGCAGCTTCAGCCCCGTCTTGAGCCTCACGCCGTCGAGATCGAGGCTCACCGTCTCCTCGGGCTTGAGCTCGAGCCGATCCAGCGCGGCGAGGTCCAGCACGACCGGCGCGCCGAGTTCCTGCCGGAGACGCCCGGCGAGATCGGTCAGCGAGACGGGGTCCCTGAACGCGAACCGGAACGGCTTCAGGAGTGCTTCCTGGACGGATCTCGCGGGGGACTGCTGATTCTGCTGGGGGCCATGAGGGGCCTCCGCGACTCGAGCCGGATCGGACGCCCCGCGCTCGTTCTGGGCGCGCAGCGGCCAGTGGGCTGCCGAGATCAGGCCGACCACCACCCCTCCGACGGCCACCAGCAGGTTCACCCGTCTCATCCGCCAGGCCTCCCTCCGTTCGACGCTCGGAAACGCCCGGCTTTCCGGCGTCCCCGGTCGCGTGCCGCATTGTAGCGATCCGGATCGGCCGCGGCCAGCGGAGCAAGATCCCGGGATTCCGCCGCCCGATGACGTCCGGCGATCAGCCGACCGCGCCGTCCCGGAGGGCTCGCTCGATGGCCGCCTCGTCGGGGAACCCGAATCCGGCGAGATCGAGCGTCAGCCGCCGCGGCGGTCGCCCTCAGGAGCGCGTCGCGGAGCAGCGCCTCCTCCACCACGCCGCCGGACGGATCCCAGCCGGCGCGCAGCAAGCCCGAGATGAGCGTCGCGGCCAGTGCCTCCCCGGCGCGATTCGTGTCACGGGGAGGGCGGGCCCGCGGGAACGCGGGCAGCCGGAGGTTCCCCGTCTCGCCCGTCGGCCCGGTGAACCGCGCCCAGCAGCCCGCCGGGCCGTCGCTGACCACCAGGATCGACACCCTCCAGCCGACCTCCTCCCGATCCTCCAGCGTCTCCCATTCCAGCCGGTTGCAGCAGAGGACGTCCACGGCCCCGGAGAACGAGGACACCGGGCAGCTCCGATCCCGCATGTTCCGGAGCGACGGGGCGAACAGGCGACAGCGGGCGCCGGGTGCCCTCAGCACCCGGGCGGCCGGCGCATTCGGCAGGCCGGCGACCACGCGCAGGTCGCAGGGGGCGTCGAGCCACGGGTCGAACGCCGCGCCTCCGAGGGCCGCGTGACAGCCGCGAAAGCCGACGGCCAGCTTGTCGCCGTGCTCCCCGCTGGAGACCAGCAGCGTCCAGTCGGCCGGCACGCCCGGCACCCGCACCGCTCGATGGGCCAGGCCGTAACGCGACAGCAGCCCCTCCACCTGCCGGCTGATCGGGTCGGACACCGGGCCGAGGGCATGAACCAGGGTTCCTCCGAGGGCGGCCGCGAAGCCCGCGCCCATGCCCCCGAGGTCGTCACACCACGACGTGCCCTGGAGCGACCGGACATCCACCCCGAACGGCAGTGTACCTTCGAGCACGACCCGCCCGTCCGGGCCCGGCCAGCCGCCGGGCGGCTCGATGCGGAGCGTGTGCCCGGCCTCGTCCACCAGCTCGAGCCCAAGTCCCGCCGCGAACCTCCCCGTCGCGTTCTGGCTCCGATCCAGGGGGCCCATCGATGAGCCTTCCACGAGAGGACGGTCGACGCGGAGGACGCGATCCAGGTAAGCCGGCCCGAAGACGACGGCCTCGAATGACCTGGCAGGGGGGACGTCCTGGGCCGAGAAGGTTGTCACGGTTCATTCATCCGGAATGGGCGGTGTCGTCGGGGCCGTGTCCGCGTATAATGAGAGGTTTCCGCTGCTTGATGACTGGCATTGACGAGGAGAGACCGTTTGGCGACGGACATTGAATCTTCCGTGGAATCGCTCGACCACCCCGTGGACAACGCCCCGGTCCGCACGCTCTCGCACCGGGGGCTGACGGTTGAAGGTTACTCGCGAGCGGCCGTCCAGACCTACTGGCGGGTGCCGGAATTGAAGATCGGCTTCGACCTGGGGGCCCAGCCCTGGTCGTTCATGACCACCCCGAACTGGTTCGTCAGCCACAGCCATCTCGACCACATCACCGCGCTGCCCGTGCTGGTGGCCCGGCGGCGGATGATGAAGATGGAACCGCCGACGATCTACCTGCCGGCCGACGCGGTCGAGGGAGTCCAGCTCCTGCTGCGCGCCATGCAGCGGCTGGACCGGGGGCGGCTGCCCGCGGAGATCGTCGGCCTCAACCCCGGCGACGAGGTGCCCGTCTCGCGTGAGCTGGTGGTGAAGGCCTTCCCGACCAGGCACACGATCCCCTCGCTCGGATACCTCGTGTGGGAGCGTCGCAGGAAGCTCAGGCCCGAGTACCACGACCTGAGCAACGACCAGATCCGCGACCTCCGGCTCTCCGGGGTGGAAGTCTCGGCAGAGATCCGCATCCCCAAGGTCGCCTACCTTGGCGACACGGCCCCCCAGGGGCTCGACGTGCTCGACGAGGTCTACCGGGCCCAGGTCCTGATCCTGGAGGTCACCTTCGTCGCGCCCAACGAGCGACCTGCGCTCATCCACAAGTATGGCCACACCCACCTGGACGACCTGCTCGCCAGGGCCGATCGCTTCGAGAACGAGGTGATCATCGCGTCGCATTTCAGCACGCGGCTCCACCCCGAGCAGATCCAGCGGATCATCGAGCGCCGGCTGCCCGACTCGCTGCGGAGCCGGCTGAAGATCTGGCTCTGAGCCGCGAGCGATCCGTCGGGGTCTTGTCGAGGCCCGCGATCAGACCTCGCCGGCCAGGGAATAGATCCCGTGGCCTTCTTTCCGCAGCTTCCCCTCGGCGGCGAGCTCGTCCCAGATCCCCGGCGGGTGCCCCGGGGGCGGGGTGATGCCGCCGATCTTCGACGTCTTGGTCCCGCGGCTCAGGCCCGAGGCGTCGTCCAGCCGCATCAGCTTGAGCCGCTTCTTGAACGCCTTGTACGCGTGTTTCCGTTCTTCTTCCGTCGACATGGATCCGACCCTCAGCGACTGCGAGGAGTGGGCGTGCCTGCGCCACGAGTTGACGACCATCTCCGGGGCGACCGCCTTGCTTCGTTCATCCTAGCCGGAGATAACAGGCTCAGGTCAACCTTACTCCAGGAAGCGGGAGGGGTCGAGACGATGAGCGATCCGCGGACCCGAAGCATGGGCCTGAGCCGACGAGACTGGATCGCCGGGGTGTCCGGAGCCGGACTGGCCGGCTGGCCCGCCCTTGCGGCGGCCGAAGCGCCTCGGCCCGCCGGCCGGAAGCGGCCCGTCGCGGCAGTGGTGACGGTCTACTTCCAGGGCTCGCACGCCGACGTGCTCCTCGGCCGGATCATGAACGGCTGGAAGAATGACGGGGGCCCGGGGCCGGACCTCTCGCTGACGTCGTTCTATCTGGATCAGCCCGAAGGCTCGGCCTACGGGATCGAGCAGGCCCGGAAGCATGGCGTCCCGATCGTACGGTCCATCGACGAGGCGGTGACGGCCGGCACCGGGGGCATCCCCGTCGAGGGCGTGATCCTGATCGGGGAGCACGGCGACTACCCCTGGAACGAGAAGGAGCAGCACCTCTACCCGCGGCGGCGGCTCTTCCGGGGCATCGTCGAGTCCTTCCGCAAGCACGGCCGCGTGGTCCCGGTCTTCAACGACAAGAACCTGGGGCCGGGATGGGATGACGCCCTGTGGATGTACGAGACGGCCCGGGAGATGAAGATCCCCCTGATGGCCGGGTCGTCCCTGCCGCTTTCGTACCGCTCCCCGGACGTCTCCATCCCGCTCGGCAGCGACATCGAGGCCGCCGTGGGCGTCGGCTACTCCGGTCTGGACATCTACGGGATCCACACCCTCGAGGTCTTCCAGTCGCTGGTCGAGCGGCGGCGGGGCGCGGAATCCGGGGTCCGATGGGTCCAGTGCCTGACCGGCGAAGCCATGGCCAGGGCGATCGATGAAGGGGGGATCCGCCGCGAGCTCCTCGAGGCCGCCCTGAATGTCCTGCCCCGGTGTCAAGGCCAGACGTTGTCGAAGCTCCAGGGGAAGGATGTCGCCCTGTTTCGATTCGAGTACCTCGATGGATTCCAGGGCGCGATCTTCATGCTGACGGGGCTCGTGGAAGGGATCGGCTTCGCGCTGAAGCTCCGGGACAAGGACCAGGTCCTGGCGGCGCACGCCCAGGAGCGCAAGACGCCCCACTACCCGCACTTCGGGTTCCTGCTGCACGCCATCGAGCAGATGTTCGCGACCGGACGTCCGACCTACCCGGTGGAGCGGACCCTGCTGACGGGCGGCATCCTCGACCGGGCGCTCACGTCGCGCCTGGAGAACGGGAGACGGATCGAGACTCCGGAGCTGGCCATCCGATATCGCCCCGTCGATTATCCCCACGCCCCGGCTCCCCCCCTGCCCCTCTGAGCGGACCCTCGTCCGGAAGGACCCACCCGTGCGCGTCGCGATCGCCGGACTCATGCACGAGTCGAACACGTTCTCGGGCACGATCACCGATCGTGCGCGATTCCTCGAAGCGAGTCTCACCCGCGGAGAGGAGCTGCTCCGGCGATGGCGGGATGCCCACCACGAGGTCGGGGGCTTCCTGGAGGGATCGCAGCGGGCCGGATTCGACCTTCGGCCGCTCGTGATGGGCTGGGCGACCCCTGGAGGGCCCGTCGCGGACGACGTGCTCGATGAGGTCGTCGCTGAAATCATCGAGGGTGTCCGTTCCGAGAATGCCGAGGGCCTGCTCCTCGCGCTTCACGGGGCGATGGTGACAGCGAGCCACCTCGACGCCGACGCCGAGGTCCTCCGCCGCATTCGCTCCTCGCTCGGCGATCGCTTCCCGATCGTCACGTCCCTGGACTTCCACGCCAACGTGTCCCCGGTCATGGGCGACCTGAGCAACGCGATCGTGGGCTATCAGACGTATCCCCACGTCGATCAGCGGGCCGTCGGTGTCAGGGCCGCGGAGCTGATGGCGAGGACCCTCCGCGGCGAGGCCCGCCCGGTCACGGTGATCGCCAAGCCTCCCATGGTGATCAATCTTCTGGGCCAGGAGACGCAGCGCGAGCCGATGCGGTCGCTCATGGCCGAAGCCCGCGCCCTGGAAGCCCGGCCCGGCGTCCTCTCGGTGAGCCTGATGGCCGGCTTCCCCTACGCCGACGTCCCCGAGATGGGCGTCTCCGTGATGGCGGTGGCCGACGGAGATCGCGTGCTTGCCGTGCAGGTCGCCGAGGAGCTTGGAGAGAAGCTCTGGAACCTGCGTCGTGAGTTGCTTGTCCCCTGCGTCGGTGCCGAGGAGGCCGTGCGCCTCGGCAACGCCTCCGACCGGATCCCCGTCGTTCTGGTGGACCTGGGGGACAACATCGGCGGCGGCTCGGCCGGGGACGGGACGGTGCTGCTCGAGGAGGTCCTGAAGCAGCGGGCGCAGGGGGCCCTCGTGGTGATCCACGACCCCGCTGCCGTGCAGAAGGCGATCGAGGTCGGTCCCGGCGGGAGCGTCGCCATGCCCGTGGGCGGCAAGACGGACCGACTGCACGGCGGCCCGGTCGAGGTCCACGGCCGCGTCCGCTCGCTCCACGAGGGCACCTGGGTGGAGGACCAGCCCCGGCACGGCGGCCTCCGGTACAACGACCAGGGCGCCACCGCCGTCATCGACCTCGACGGCGGGAGCACACTGGTCGTCAATTCACTCCGGACGCCGCCGTTCAGCCTGGGCCAGCTCACGAGCCTGGGGATCGACCCGGCGGGCCAGAGGCTCCTGGTGGTTAAGGCGGCCGTCGCCTACCGGGCGGCCTACGCCCCGATCGCCGGCTCGGTGATCGAGGTCGACACACCCGGGCTGACGGCCATCGACCCGCGGCGGTTCGAGTACCGCAACCGCCGCAGGCCGCTCTTCCCGTGGGAGGACGAGGAGACTTGATGCGCAGGGAGTCTGTCCCAGAAGACCCCCCTGAATCCCCCCTTTGCAAGGGGGGAAGCGAGATCCGCCTCTCCCCCTTATTAAGGGGGAGTCGGAGGGGGTTCCGGAGCCACGGCACAGTGCCTGTGGGACAGTCTATTGTCAGAGCACCCCGTAGCGCTTGAACGCCTCGGCGACGCTCATCCCTTCGGCCAGCTTCTGGCGGACGAGGTTCTCGCCGCTCACCTTCTCCTCGGCCAGCGAGATGGCCTGCTCGGCGACCGCGCGCGGGAGCACGACGATGCCGTCGTCGTCGCCCAGAACGAGGTCGCCGGGGTTGACCTGGACGCCTCCGCAGACGATCGGCACGCCGTGTCCGGAGACGTCCAGCCGGCCCAGGCTGTCGGCCGGATGGATCCCCGTGCAGAAGACGGGGAAACCCATGGCCTTGATGGCCTTGATGTCGCGGGTGTAGCCGTCGACGATGACGCCCCGGCAGCCGCGGTACCGCGCGGCGGTTGAGAGCAGCTCTCCCCAGAAGCTCTTGTCGCAGGTCGAAACCATCATCACGTCGCCGTCCCGGAGCGCATCGACGGATGCGATCTCCCCCTTGTAGGGCTCGGCCGGGTTCGGCTCGGGCGGCGGGATCGTCTGGACCGTGTGGGCGAACCCCGCGATCGTGACGCCGTCGGTCAGGGGACGGATGTCGTGCCGCAGGCACTGGTCGCGGTAGCCCAGTCGATCGAGCACGTCGGCCACGACGGCCGTGTAGAGCCTGGAGAGCCGATCGATGAGTGCGAGAGGACGGTCATCGTTCTTCATGCGGAGCACCCCGATGAGAGCTTGAGGAATCAGACGCAGACCCAGAGGTCGCCTCCCCGGAGTTCCGCCGGGAAGCGATGGACGCCCTGGCCGCGCATCGTCGAGCAGCGACCATCAACCAGTCGGAACCGCCAGCGGTGGAGCGGGCAGACGAGTTCACCGTCCTCGATCCACCCCTGCCCCAGCGAACCGCCCGCGTGCGGGCAGCGGTCCGACAGGGCGACGATCTCCTCCCCGAGCCGGAAAATCGCCAGCCGCAGGCCCGCGACCTCGAGGACGGAACCTCGCTCCGGCCGTTCCGCCGGGGCACTCCCCAGGTTGAACCACTCCGGCATGATCGGTCGGACTCGCTGGCGGGATCGGGTGGACGAACAACCTAGGACTTGCGTCCGAGGCCCGGCGGTCATTAGATTCTAGGCTGTCGAGCGACGCTTCCCAAGATGCGCGCCGCCCCGAATCCGAAGGATACACGTCGTGATCCCGCACCCAGGCTGGGGCAACGTCCGGTACAGGCCGCGTCCGCTCGTCCCGGCGATGCTGGCCGGCGCGCTGCTGCTCTGCGGCTGCGACCTCCGGGAAGGCTCCACGCCGGACCTGGTCTGGGGGATCCACGGGACGAAGCCCGGCTGGCTCCACAAGCCGCGGGTCGCCGCCTTCGACGCGGACGACCACCTGTTCATCGCCGACCTGACCGACCGGATCCAGGTCTTCGACCGGGAGGGTCAGTTCCTCAGGGGCTGGCGCACGCCCGACTTCAACGTGGACGGCCCGAGCGGCCTGACCGTCGATCGCCTCGGCCGGCTGCTCGTCGCCGACACGCACTTCTACCGGGTGCTCGTCTACTCGCGCGAGGGCGAGTTGCTCTTCCAGATCGGCGACGGTGTCCAGGGGACCACACCGGGCCGGTTCGGCTACCCGACCGACGTGGTCATCGACAGGGCGGGGAACTTCTACGTCGCCGAGTACGGCGAGAACGACCGCATCCAGGTCTTCTCGCCGGAGGGCAAGTGGCTCCGCCAGTGGGGAGGACACGGCTACGAGCCCGGCGAGTTCCTCCGCCCCCGCGCCCTGGCGATGGACGAGGACGACCTGCTCTACGTCGCCGATAGCTGCAATCACCGGATCCAGGTCTTCGACAGCGAGGGCAAGCTGGTGCGATCGTGGGGCCGGCGGGGAGACCGCCCCGGCGAGCTGAGCTATCCCTACGACCTGGCGATCGGGCCCGACCGGGCGCTCTACGTCTGCGAGTACGGCAACAGCCGGGTCCAGAAGTTCACGCTCGACGGCAAGCCGCTCGGGCTCTGGGGCCGGTCGGGCCGGAAGCCGGGCGAGCTCTACAATCCCTGGGCCCTCGCGGTGGACCGCCGGGGCGAGGTGTCGGTGATCGATTCGAACAACCACCGCGTGCAACGTTTCCGCATGTAGGGGCGATTCCCGATGAGCGAAGCGTCCATGGCGATGGGGCCCGTCCGCCGGGCCCGCGGGAGCAGGCGATGATCGGAAACCTGTCGATCGCGTTCGGCCAGCCCTGGTGGCTGCTCCTCCTGCCCCTCATCCTGCCGCCCCTGGTGTGGATGAGCTTCCGGAGCCTGGCGGGGCTGGGCCCGGTCCGCAGGCTCCTGGCGATCCTGCTCCGCGCCGGCGTGATCACGCTGATCGTGCTCGCCCTGGCCGAGATGCAGACCGTGCGGCGATCCGACCGGCTCACCACCATGTTCCTGGTGGACGTCTCCAACAGCATCCCCCGCGAGCAACAGAAGACCGCGATCCAGTACGTGACCGACGCCTCGAAGAAGCGCCGCAAGGACGACCTGACCGGTGTCATCGTCTTCGGCAGGGGGCCGAGCGTGGAGGTGCCGCCGGCACCCAGCGAGCTGAACTTGCTGGGCATCGAGAGCACGATCGACGCCGAGAACACCGACCTGGGCGCGGCCCTCAAGCTCGCCCTGGCGACGTTCCCCGAGGACACGGCCCGGCGGATCGTGGTCCTCTCGGACGGCAACGAGAACCGGGGCAACCTGCTCGAGCAGGCCCTCGCGGCCAAGTCGCTCGGCGTCCAGGTCGACGTCCTGCCGATCGAGTACCGCTACGACCGCGAGGTCCTGGTGGAGAAGGTCTCCATCCCCCCGGACGTGAAGAAGGGCGAGCGGGTCAACATCAACGTCGTGATCCGCGCCAGCGAGCCGACCCGCGGGACGCTCCAGATCTTCCAGAAGGCCGACAACTACCGCGCCCCCGCCGCCGGCAACGAGCAGCCGACCCCCGTGGAGCTCCAGCGCGGGATCAACGTGTTCACGCTCAAGCAGCTCATCACCGAGCCGAATTTCTACACGTTCACCGCCGAGTTCATCCCCGACAAGGACAGCGGCGACCGCCGCGCGATCAACAACGTCGCCGAGGGGTTCACCCACGCCCGGGGCAAGGCCCAGGTCCTCCTGATCGAGGGCACCCGGAACGAGCACGCCGAGCTGATCAAGGCGCTCCGCGAGAAGGAGATCGAGGTCAAGCCGCTGCTGGCTCCCCGGATCGACGGCTCCGGGGGCATCGGCGGGGACCCCTTGCCCACCGACCTCGCCCAGCTCCAGCCCTTCGACTCGGTCATCCTGGCGAACGTCCCGAAGGAGGCCTTCACCGAGTCGCAGCACCAGTTGCTGGCTTCAAATTGCCACGACATGGGGGCCGGCCTGGTGATGCTGGGTGGCCGCGACAGCTTCGGGGCCGGCGGCTGGATGAACACCCCGGTCGAGAAGGCCCTCCCGGTGGACATGCAGATCAAGGCCCTGAAGGTCCAGGGCATCGGGGCGATGGTCCTGGTGATGCACGCCAGCGAGATCCCCGAGGGCAATTACTGGCAGAAGGTGGTCGCGAAGGCGGCGATCAACGCGCTGTCCGGCTACGACTACGCCGGGATGCTCCACTGGGAGGGCCAGGAGGCCTGGCTGTTCACCCTCCGGCCGATCGGGACCGGGCGGGGCACCATGCTCCGGGCCATCGACCGGATGACGCCCGGCGACATGCCCGACTTCGACCCTTCCCTCACCATGGCCATGAGGGGGCTCAACGGCGTCCGCGACGCGATGACCAAGCACATCGTGGTCATCTCGGACGGCGACCCCACCCCGCCGACCTCCTCGGTCATCAATCAGCTCGTCCAGAGCAAGATCACCGTGACGACCGTCCTGACCGCGGCGCACGGCAACGACGCCAACGCCCTGAGCGTGATGCGCAACCTGGCGCTGAAGACGAAGGGCCGGTTCTACAACGTGACCAACCCGAGGGCCCTGCCGCGGATCTACCAGAAGGAGGCCCGGACGATCTCGCGGCCCCTCATCTTCGAACAGCAGACGCCCTGGGTGCCGAAGCTCAACAGCCCGATCACCGAGCCGGTGATGGGGCTGACCGACGAGATCCCGCCGATCACGGGCCTGGTCCTGACGTCCCCCAAGGAGAACGAGCTGGTCGAGATCCCGCTCGTCTCGCCCCTGCCGACCGGCCAGGTGAACCCCCTGCTGGCGCACTGGACCTACGGGCTGGGGCGTGCCGTGGCCTTCACCTCCGACGCCGGCCGCCGCTGGGCCAAGGCCTGGCCCGACTGGAACAGCTACGCGGCGTTCTGGTCCCAGGTGATCCGCTGGTCGATGCGCCCCGCCGAGCGCGGCAACCTGACGCTCTCGGTCCGCCGCGAGGAGGGCCGGATCAAGGTCGTCGTCGACGCCCTGGACACGGACAACCAGTTCCTCAACTTCCTCCAGATCCAGGGCAACGTCGTCGACCCCGACCTGAAGTCCGCGCCGATCCAGCTCGTGCAGACGGCGCCCGGCAGGTACGAGGCGACCGTCGAGAACGCGGAGGCCAGCGGGAACTACTTCGTGAACCTGGGCTACCGCAGCGCGGACAAGACGCAGGGCGTGATCTCCAGCGGGGTCTCGGTCCCCTACTCCGACGAGTACCGCGAGCTCCGCTCCAACCCGACAACGCTGGAGACGGTGGCCAGCCTGACCGACGGTGCGGTCGTCGGCTTCAAGAACTCGCCGGACGGCCGGATCGACCTGGACCGCACGCTGGCCGGCGTGGACCACTTCCGCCGCGACCCGGGGCTGATCAACCCGCGCGCCTTCGCCGCCCTCTGGCCGACCCTGCTCTGGCTGGCCGCCTGCCTGTTCCTGGGCGACGTGGCCGTCCGCCGGATCGCCCCGGACACCGACCGCATCAGGCAGGCCCTGGTCAACGAGTGGCGGCGGCTGCGGGGCGGCGAGCCCGTGAAGAGCAGCGATTACATGGAGAAGCTCAGGAGCCGCAAGGCAGAGGTCGGCGAGCAGCTCGAGCGGACGCGCTCGACCACCCGCTTCGAGCCCCCCCCGGGCGCGAGCGGGGAACTCAGGCCCCCGACCGCCCCGATCGGCGAGCCGCTCCTGGAGGGCACGCCCCCCGGCGAGAGGCCGCGCACCGGCCGGCCGGCCGGCCCGCCCCCGACCGGAGGCGGACTCGCCCCAGAGGCCCCGAAGGCGGAGGAGAGCTACACGAACCGCCTGCTCAAGGCGAAGCAGCGGGTGTGGGAGGAACGCGAGAAGGAGAAAGACAAGCCCGGAACCTCGTGACCCTTCTCCCCGGGGGAGAAGGTGGCCGAAGGCCGGATGAGGGTTTGCCCCCCGGCGCCGGCCCGCATCGACCCTCATCCGCCCCTGCGGGGCACCTTCTCCCTCGGGGAGGAGGAACAAAGACTGGCACGTGACCGACCCCGAAAGGACCCCGATCGATGGCCGACGCCTCTCGAGAATCGATGGAAGCGCGATGCGAGGAATTCCGCACGCGGTACAACCAGTTGAAGGCCGAGATCTCGAAGGTCATCGTCGGCCATGACGAGATCGTTCACGGCGTGCTCACCTGCCTGTTCATCGGCGGACACGCACTCCTGGAAGGGGTGCCCGGACTTGGCAAGACCCTGCTGGTCCGGACGCTGGCCGATGCCCTCTCGCTCGACTTCAACCGGATCCAGTTCACGCCCGACCTGATGCCGGCCGACATCATCGGCACCAACGTCGTGATGGAGGCGCCCGACGGCCGGCGCGTCTTCGAGTTCCAGCCCGGGCCGATCTTCTCGCAGATCGTGCTCGCCGACGAGATCAACCGCGCCACGCCCAAGACGCAGTCCGCACTCCTGGAGGCCATGCAGGAGCACTCCGTGACGGTGGGCGGCACGATCCACCGCCTGAAGGAGCCGTTCTTCGTCATGGCGACCCAGAACCCGATCGAGCAGGAGGGGACGTATCCGCTCCCCGAGGCCCAGCTCGACCGGTTCCTCTTCAAGCTGATCGTCGGCTACTCCACGCGCGACGAGCTCGTCACGATCCTCGACCGCACGACCCGCGGCGAGCGTCCCAGGGCCGAGCGGGTGATGGACGGGGAGACGCTGCTCCGCTTCCAGGACCTGGTCCGCGAGGTCATCATCGCCCCCCACGTCCAGGACTACGCCATCCGCCTGGCCCTGGCGACCCACCCGCAAGGGCCGTTCGCGGCCGACGCCACGAACCAGTACATCCGCTGGGGGTCGAGCCCCCGTGGCGTCCAGACGCTCGTGCTCGCCGCCAAGGTGCGGGCGCTGCTGGACGGGCGGTACAATGTCTCTTTCGAGGACCTCAGGCGCGTCTACCTGCCGGGCCTGCGGCATCGCGTCCTGCTCAACTTCGAGGCCCAGGCCGAGGGGATCGACCCGGACGAGGTCCTGCTGAAGGTCCTCGAGTCCGTGCCCGAGAAGTCGGAGCAGCCCGCGGCCGCCGTTGCCTGAACGCCTCGCGGCGTCTCGCGATCATTCTTCACGAAGGCCCCCATGCACGACATCTACGATCCGCCGCCGGCACCCCAGGTCGACTGGGCCCCCCCAAAAGTCGAGCCCCTGATCTTCAGCAGGGGAGACCTGATCTGCCTGCTCTCGCTCTGCGCCGGGCTCCTCGTGATCGCACTCTTCGCCTGGTCCAGCGAGCCCGTCCTGGCGCTGATCTCGGCCGGGGCCGCCACGCTGGTCGTCCTGGAGAGCTGGCTCACCGCGCTGGGGTTCCTGCACCGCTGCCCGCCGGTGAGCCTGAAGTTCCGCTGGACGATCTTCCTGGCGGCGATCGTGCCCTGGCTGGTGGGGCTGAGCGTCGCCGTCGGGCTCATGCTCTGCCTGTTCTGGATCTCGGACCATTTCGGCTGACGTCGTCGCTCTCCGCCCCGGACTCCGGTCGTTCCTGCTCGAGGCATCCCTGATGGCCGCACCCGTCTCCTCGCCGTCTCCTTCCGCCTCTGCCGGGGCCCCGCCGCGCAGCTCCCCGGGCAAGGCCCCGCTGCTCGACCCGGACTTCCTCCACAAGCTGGAGCAGCTCGAGCTGGTCAGCCGGAAGATCATCGTCGGCCGGATGAAGGGTGAGCGGAAGAGCCGGCGGCGAGGCTCGTCGGTCGAGTTCGCGGAGCATCGCAACTACACCGTCGGCGACGACCTGCGGCACATCGACTGGAACGTCTACGGCCGGCTCGACCGGCTCTTCCTGAAGCTGTTTCTCGAGGAGGAGGACCTCCACGTCTACACCCTGCTGGACACCAGCCTGTCGATGGACTTCGGCACGCCCACCAAGCTGCACTACGGCAAGCAGGTGGCGGCCGCCCTGGCGTTCATCGGGCTGGTGAACCACGACCGGGTGATCCTCGACACCTTCGCCTCGCGGCTCGACCAGGGCATCCCCAGCGTCCGCGGCCGTTCCCAGATGTGGCGGGTCGTCGACTACCTGGAGAAGCTCGCCGCCTCCGGCGACAGCAACCTGAAGGCCGCCGCCCGCGAGTTCGCCATCCGCCACGCGGGCAAGGGCGTGGTCGTGGTCATCTCCGACTTCATGGACAAGCACGGCTACGAGGACGCGCTCCGCTACCTCCTGGCGCGGAACATGGACATCTTCGTGATCCACCTGCTCAGCCGCGAGGAGGTCGAGCCCGAGCTCGTCGGCGACCTGCGGCTGGTCGACGTCGAGGACGACGACGTCACCGAGATCACCATGAGCGCCCCGCTCCTGAAGCGCTACAAGGACAACCTCAACGCCTTCGTCGCCGGGCTCAAGGAGTGGTGTACGAGGCGCGGGATCACTTATATCTTCACGACCAATCAGTATCCCTTCGACAAGCTGATCCTGAACTATCTGCGGGAGCGGGGGCTGGTCAAGTGAACGGCTGGATCATCCGGGACCCCTGGGTCTTCTTCGGGATCGCCGGGGCGGTGGTGGGCTACGTGCTGTACATGATGGTCCGCCGCCGCAAGGGCGAGCGGACGCAGTCCGCCGGGAGAGAGCTCGAACTCTGAGCCGGACGGGATGGGACGGGGAGGCCGCCTCGGATGTTCTGGAATTTCCTCAATCGCCTGGGCTCCCTCGGCTCCCCGCTGGAGATGAGCTCGCCGCTGGGCGTCGCGCGCTGGTTCATCCTGGCCGGCGTGCCCGTGGGGATCATCGCCCTCTACTTCCTGAAGCTGAAGCGGCGACCCGTGAAGGTCCCCTCCACCCTCCTCTGGCGGAGGAGCCTCGAGGACCTGCACGTCAACAGCCTGTTCCAGCGCCTGCGGCGGAACCTGCTGCTGTTCCTGCAACTGCTGGCCGTCGCGCTCGCGATGCTGGCCCTGGCCGGCCTCCGGTCGAGCGGGACGGGCGGGCAGGGCCAGCGTTTCGTCCTCATGATCGACAACTCGGCCAGCATGTCGGCGACCGACGTCGCGCCCAGCCGACTGCTGCGGGCCAAGGACCGGGCGAGCGAGGTCGTCCGCGCCATGGGCGGCGACGACCTGGCGATGGTCATCTCGTTCGCCGAGGCGGCGCGCGTGGTCTCGAACTACACCTCCGACAAGCGGGCCCTGCTCCAGCGGATCGACGCGATCGCGCCGACCCAGTCGGTGACCTCGCTCCGCGAGGCGCTCCAGGTGGCCGCCGGGCTGGCGAATCCGTCGAAGCAGATCGGCGAGGGCGTCGTCGCGACCTCGGCGCCGGCCACACCCAAGCTGCTGATCTACACCGACGGCGGCTTCCCCGACGTCGAGGGATTCAGCCTCGGAAACCTTGAGCCCGAGGTGGTCGTGATCGGCCCGCCGCCGCCCCCCTACACGCCGCCCGCCGGAGGGGCCGCGCCGGAGGGCAGGCCCAGGAACCAGAATCCCTCGGACAACCTCGCCATCGTCTCGCTCCAGGCGCGGGTCAACGACGAGCGGCCCGACGTCTACCAGCTCTTCGGCCGCGTCCACAACTTCCGCGCCGAGGCCGTGGAGACCGAGGCCCAGCTGCTGCGGCACGACCCGGCAAAGCCCGGCGCCGAGGGGGCCCTGATTGACGCCATCGGCCTGAAGCTCGCCCCCCAGAGCGACCAGTCCTTCAAGTTCGACATCCCCGATACGGGCCTGGCCGAGCTGGAGGTGAGGCTGACGGTCCAGGACGCGCTGGATGTGGACAACCGGGCGTACGCCATCGTGGGCAACGCGCGAAAGGCCCAGGTTCTGGCGGTCACCAGGGGGAATCGCTACCTCCAGGACGCGTTCAACACGCCGACGGTCGCCGAACGCGCCGACATCCGCGTCGCCTCGCCCGAGGAGGCGAAGGGCGAGGAGCTTGCGAGGGAGGTCCGCGGCGGCCGGTTCGACCTGGTGATCTTCGACGGCGTCCGCCCCGAGTCGCCGCCGGAGGCGAACGCCCTCTACTTCGGGGCGCTCCCCCCGGGTCCGGGCCTCGCCAATCCTCGGACGATCGAACAACCGGTGATCCTGGACTGGAACATCTCGCACCCGCTGATGCAGTACATCCGCGACCTGTCGCTGGTCTTCGTGGCGAAGTCGCAGACCGTCGAACTGCCACCCGGGGCAACCACCCTGATCGAGAGCAACCAGGGCCCCCTGGCCTTCACCGTGCCCCGCGAGGGCTTCACCGACACGGTCGTCCTCTTCCCCCTGCTCGACGGGACGACGCCCAACACGACCTGGTTCCGGTACATCAGCTTCCCGCTGTTCCTGCTCAACGGCATGCAGACCCTCGGCAACGTCCGGGAAGGCACGGGCGAGGAGATGGCCTCCCCCGGCCGGCCCGTGACCCTGCGGGCCGAGACGCTGGGCAAGGAGCTCCAGGTCGTCGCGCCCGACGGCCAGACCTCCCAGCGCCTCTCGCGGACGCCGCAGGGGACGTTCGTCTACAACCAGGCCGACGCGACGGGCCTCTACCACGCCCGCTGGGAGCCGGGCGGCAGGCTCCCCTTCTCCGTCAACCTCTTCGACTTCCGCGAGAGCGACCTGTCCTCGCGCGGGCTCGTCCCCGAGGGCACGCCCGAGAGCCAGGCCGAATCGTACAAGATCAAGATCGGCTACAACCCCGTCGCCGGCACCCAGCAGGCCCGGGACGTGAAGCAGGACTGGTGGAAGTGGTTCGCCGTCGCGGCGCTCGCCGTGCTGCTGGTCGAGTGGTACATCTATAACAAGCGTGTGTACATCTGAGCGCACGAGTACGGCTCTTGCCTGTCCGCGCCACGGCCCCACATCCGAAACATCTTCGGGGTCATTCCAACCCTCGCCCGCGAGAGCGGGCGAGGGTGGCACGAAGTGCCGGGTGAGGGCCGACGCAGGCCGCGGCGCGCGCCGACCGCCCCTCATCCGCCGCTGCGCGGCACCTTCTCCCCGCTGGGCGCGGGGCGAAGGTCGGGACGACTCCTCGCCCGCGCGAGCGGGAGAGGGTGGCACGAAGTGCCGGGTGAGGGCCGGAGCGGGCCCGGTATGCCCGCCTCATCCGCCCCCGTCTCTGAACCCTCGCCCGCGCGAGCGGGAGAGGGTGGCACGAAGTGTCGGGTGAGGGCCGGCCCGGGCCTCGGCATGCCCGCCTCATCCGCCGCTGCACGGCACCTTTTCCCCCAACGCGGGGAGAAGGCTCGACCCCCGCCCGCGGGAGCGGAGGATGCCAGGCGTGGACCAGGCCAGGATTCGAGGATCGCCCCCGGCCGACCGCGTCGAATCCCGACCGATCCGAGAAATCATCGAGCCCGTTCTGGCTGCTGTTCGTACCCCAGGGACCGGATCAGCGCCTGGAAATCGGCACGACCTCGGAGCGGTTCCAGATCCGGATCGACGCACATCAGGTAATGCGGCGGCCTGGGCTTGCTCTGCTCCACGAACGTGCGGAGGACGTCCATCCCGTGGTCCTCCAGCGCCTGGGCCTCCTCGGCGTCGGCGACCGTCCCCCCTTCGGCGACCGGCCGACCGGTGCGGGCGAGGACCGAGAGCTGCGCGAGGCAGGCGGCCAGGCTGAAGCGGTCGAGCGGCCTCGGCTCGGGGAACGCCTCGAGGATCTGCCGCGCTTCGCGGAGCGCAGGGAGCGCCTCGTCGTACCGCTTCTCTCGCTGGAGCACTCCTCCCTCGAATCGCCTGGCGTACGCGAGGGACACCTGGAACAGGTACAGCTCGGGGTCCTCCCTCCTCAGTTCTCGCTCGATCGCGACGGATTGCAGATAGCTTACGAGGGCATCCCGAGTGTGGCCCAGGAGCTGGTGGGCCTGGCCGATTACGAGGCTTGTCACTCCGCGGTAGAACCGGGACCGGAACTGATAGGCCGAACCGGTCTGATCTTCCCTCCACCGCGCCTGGGCCCCGACAGACGCTTCGATCGCCTCGACCGGCCGGCCGGCCCAGAGGTGGCCATGACCGATCTGGTGCAAGGCCACGGCCACCGAGTGCCCGGCCTCGAGATCGGACGGGTTCTGCTGCACGACTCGCTCCGCGATCGCTCTCGCCTCGGAGAAGGCAGCGATCGAGTCGTCGAGCCGGTCGAGCTCCATGAGAACCTCGCCGAGATTCATGCAGGCGACATGGTGCGCCATGAGCCGATCGCGTGAACTCCCCTCGTCTTGTGGTAGAGACTCGAACTCTTCCACGCCACGCCTCAGAAGAGAGACACCCTCCCCGCTCACGCCCAGCACGTGCAGGCGATAGCCCAGCTTGGAATGGGCCCGAGCCACCCACGTTCGCCACGAGGGATCGTCGGGCCACCTCTCGGCCGCCTCCTCGGCGATCGAGACCGCTTGCCGGGTGGATTCCAGCGCGTGCGTCGGCGAGCCCCGGGCCGCGTGGGCCTCGGCACGGTGCAGGAGTGAGTGAAACAGTTCCAGGTGATACGGCGCATTCTCAGGATCTTCCAGGACGAGCGTTTGCTGGAGCTCGACGGCCCGATCGAGGATCTCGGCCGACGCCGAGTAGCCCCGGCCGCTATTCAGCGCGGTGCCCAGGGCGAAGTAATGCCGCGCGAGCTGGGCGCGGAGCTCCGGGGCCTCCGGGCGCCGGCCGATGAGCCGGCGATAGTGGTCCAGTCCGTGATCGAACTGAGCGCGGGCGAGCCCTCGGCCTTGCTCCACGGTCATCGCCCGGCTGGAGAGAGACTCCCTGGCCGAGGCGAGGAGCTCGTCCACGGCGGACCGGGAGATTTCAAAGAGATTCTCGGCCTGCTGCTTCTGCGCGAGTGTCCTCAGCTGTTCGGCGCGGAGGCGTTCCGCGGCGCGGGACCGGCTCACCACCATGGCGGTCAAGAGCCCGGCGACGGCGACGAGGCTCATCGCCGCCACAGCCAGCGACGAAGCCAGCTTCGGGTTGCGGCGGCACCATCGCCAGGCGCGAGGCAAGGTGCCGGAACGCCGCGCCTGGATCGGCTCGCCGGCCTGGAAGCGGCGCAGGTCGGCGGCCAGGGCCTCTGCCGAGCCGTAGCGTCCGGCCGGTTCCTTCCGGAGGCACACCTGGACGATCGTCTCCAGATCGCGGGGAACGGTCGGCACCAGTCGCGCGGGAGCGACCGGCTCGTCCGACCGGACCTGCTCCAGCGTGTCGGCGATCGTCGCGCCCCGGAACGGCGGCCGCCCGGTGACCAGCTCGTAGAGGATCGCGCCCAGGGAATAGACATCCGACCGCGTTCCGACATCCGCGGCCCGGCCCTCGGCCTGCTCCGGCGCCATGTAGCCCGGCGTGCCCATGATCATGCCGGTGGCCGTCAGGCCCGGGTTGCCGTCGAGGATCTTGGCGAGGCCGAAATCGGCCAGCTTGGGCGTGCCGTCCACGTCGATGAGGACGTTGGCCGGCTTGAGGTCGCGGTGCACGATCCCCCTGCGATGGGCCTCGGCCAGGCCGCAGGCGAGGGCCTCGACCAGGCGGGCCGCGGCCATCGGTGCCCAGGGCGTGCCGTCGAGCGCCCGGGCCAGGCTGCCGCCCTCGACCAGCTCGAACTCGAGGTAACTCGCGTCCGCCGTCTCGCCGATGGTATGGATCCGGACGATGTTGGGGTGCCGAAGGCGGGCGATCGCCTCGGCCTCGGAGAGGAACCGGGTCAGCGTCTGGGCATCCGCCCACGACGGGATCACCTTCAGCGCGCACGGCCGCTTGAGCCGCTGCTGACGGGCCTGGTAGACGACCCCCATCGTCCCCCTGCCAAGCTCGCCCACGATCTCGTACCCAGGGACGATCGGCCAGGGTCGGCAGGGCCGATGATCGGACGATCGGGGAGGCGGGTCGAAGACTCCCTGTTCCCCGCCCGCTGTCGCGTCGAACTCGTGCCCACGCTCCCGCAGCCGGGCGTTCGACGACCGGATCGGGCTCTCCAGCAGGCCGTCGTGTTCGTCCTCGCCGGTGTCGCGGCGCAGGAGGCGTTCGAGGGAGGCACGCAGCGCGGGGTCGACTTCCTCGAGGCATTCCAGGAGCCCGGCACGGTCGCCGTCCGTCAGCGTGGACGCGAAGTCGAAGAGGGCCTGAATCCGCCGGAGATCGCCGCGACTCATGGGTCCGCCTCCGCATCGCGGCCCGGACCGTCGCTCGGCTCATGTCCCAGCTCGTCGGCCAGCCAGGCCCTGATGAACCTCCAGTCGCGCTTGACCCTCGCGACCGACTGTCCGAGCACGTCGGCGGTCTCCTGCACGGTCAGCCCGGCGAAGTACCGGAGGCGTACAATCTCGCCGAGCCTCGCATCCTGGCGCTCCAGGCGGCTGATCGCCTCGTCGATCGCCAGGAGGTCGTCCGAGGGCGGATCGATCCACGGCTCGACGAGATCGAGCGGCACCTCGGTGAGGCCGCCGCCATGCCTGAGCCGGCGTCGCCGCCGATGCTGCTCGATGAGGATCTCGCGCATCGCCCGGGCCGCCGCGCCGAAGAAATGCCGTCGATTCTCCCAGGCGGGATCGGCGCCCTTGCTGAGGCGGAGGTACGCCTCGTGGACCAGCACCGTGGGTTGCAGCGTCGAGCCCGGGGGCAGCTCGCGGGTGAAACTCGCCGCGACCCTCCGAAGCTCCTCGTAGAAGCGGCGCACGAGCTCGCTGGTGCGCTCCGTCGGGTCGGCGCCGCCGCGGTTTTCAGGGGGAGTTTGGTAGGACTCGGCCATGCTCGATTCGGCCTGGTCCGGTACGGCGCCGTTGACCGGAATTCCACCGACTTTCGTGAGCCATCTCCGGCGTGATTATCAGATGTCTTTGAGAAGGGAACAATACTGATCCGGTGACAGGGCACACCTCTCCGACCGGGCTCCGTCACCGCGGAACGCAGACAGGCATGAGCGGCGACGCGACGGCGCATTTGCCTGCGTCGGTCCGAGGTCCTCCACGCGCGAGGGAAACCCGATGAACCCACGTGTCCGATCCCCGTTCAAGGGCCTGTCCGACGTGCTGGTCCTGGCGGCACTGGCGGCGGCGATCCTGGCCGCCTGCGCGTCTCCTGCGTGGCTCCCGAGGCTCGTCGCGGGCCTCGGACTGGCGGGGCGGGCCGTGCGGGACGACTCCGTCGCTCGTGTGCCCGTCCCCGAACGCGAGTTACCCGCGATCCCGATCGAACAGCTCGATCGGTGACGGGTCGTGCAGGGCGTAACGCTCCCCGGAAGCCTCGGTCATCTCGGCCGGGGATCAGGGCCGTCCGGTCAGCACGAAGTGGGAGACCTCGGGCGGGCAGCCGAGGCGGATCGGGTGCATGCCGCCGACGCCCTCGTTGACGTACATCAGCGTCTCGCGGCGTTCGAAGAAGCCGCGATCGAAGCGGCGCGAATACACGCTCGGCATGAACAGCGGGCCGAAGACGGGCACCCGGATCTGCCCGCCGTGATTGTGGCCGCACATCATGAAGTCGATGCCCCAGCGTGCCGCCCGGTAGAACTGGTCGGGGGAATGACTCAGCAGGATGCGGAACTCGGCCGGCGGGATCATGCCGGGCTCCAGCGCGGGGCCCCAGGGCGCCGACGTGCCGCCGAGCGCCACGCGGACGCCGCCGCGCTCGATGGTCGTCCATCGGCCCTCCAGCGAGTGGAAGCCCGCATCGGCCAGCGCGTCGAGGATCGTCTGCTCGTGGAACTCGGCGTCGTGGTTCCCGAGGATCGCGAACTTGCCGATCCGCGCCGGGAGCGGGCCGAGCACCGATTCGATCCAGCCCAGGACGGAATCGTCGTCCACGAGGTCGCCGGTGATGACCAGGATGTCCGGGCACCAGTCGTGGCAGGCCTCGGCCACGAGCTCGAAGTAGCGGCGATCGTAGCAGGGGGCGAAGTGGAGGTCGCTGATCTGGAGGATCTCCATCCCCTCGAGCCCGGCGGGGAGTCCGGGATAGCGGAGGGTCCATTCCCGGCGTCGCAGCAGGAACGACTCGTTGCCGGGGAACCTGAGCTGCCAGGCCCCTCGCCCCTGCCCGATCAGGGCCTCCGCCCCCTCCCGCTCGGCCAGGTCGAGGCACTCGGTGCGTCCGCTGACGCGGGCGGGCTGACGCCGCAGGAACAGCGCGAGCGACGTCAGCGGCAGGGTCAGGCCGCCGGAGATCAGGCAGAGCCAGGCGTAACCGCGGAGGGGCCAATCCCAGGTCCACCACGGGGCCGAGGCGTGCTTCCAGAGGAGCCATCCCGAGGTCGCGGCCAGGCAGACGCCCAGGGCGTTGCGGATCCGGGCCGTGGTCGTCTCCTTCAGCCCCATCCCGCTGGTGACGTTGACGGCAACAATAAAATGATAAGCATGTCCTATTGCCGGCAGCAGGAGGCCCCCGGCGACGCCGAGCCACGACGACTCAAGACTCATGGTGCGGGACTCCCGCGGGGTGGGCTGCGCCGGGCGACCCGTCGCCGGGGCCCGAGGGCGAGGCCCACGGCCGCTCGGGCATCGGCCGTGCGTCGGACGCGGTCGGTCGTGCGGCCTGGGGGGCGGCGCCCGGGTGCGGCTGGCCGCCCGCGGCGAAGCGCAGGGCCTGCTCCACGGCCTCGGTCAGGCGGTCCGACCGGAACGGCTTGTAGAGCACGGTCTGCAATCCCTCCTGCCTCGCCTTGACGATCGAGTGGGTCGGGTCGTAGCCGAACCCGGTCATCAGGATGACGGGCGTGAGCGGCTGGACCTGCCGCAGCCTCCGGAATGTCTCGTATCCGTCCAGGTCCGGGAGCCGGATGTCCACGAGCGCCGCGGAATACGGCGACTGGCGCATCAGGGCGATCGCCTCCTGGCCGTCGCGGGGCCTCTCGACGATCGGCCCCGGGCGCCGAGTAAGAGATGGGCCGAACGGCGGATCGACTCCTCGGCGTCGGCTACCAGGATCCTCGTGCCCGCCAGCCGGGATGGCGCCGACGCCTGCGGCCGACGCGACCGGGGGGCGATGCTCGAGCCGGCTTTCTGGATGATGCTGCGGATCTCGCGGGCGCGGGAGAGGAGCCGCCGAAGCCGGGCCACGACGTCCGGGTCGTCCCCGCCGTAGCGGTCCAGGACGGTCGTCGCGTCGGTGATGATGTCGTCCAGTGGCAGGGCCACCTCGCGGCTGATCGCCTGCACCGAGGCGCTGGCCGTGCTCTCCTTCTCGGCCTGGAGCAGCTCCAGCGTGTTCAGGGCCGAGGCGATGTTGCGGCCGTAGATCTCCAGGAACTGGCGGTCCCGGTCGTCGAACTTGTCGGCCTGGGGACTCTCGACGTTGAGCGTCCCGACCACGTTGCCGTGGTAGATCAGGGGGACCGTCAGGGAGCTCCGCGCGTTCTCCGCCCCCTGGATGTAGATCGGGTCCTTCGTCGTATCCGGGCAGAGGTAGCTCCGGCCGGTGGCCGCGACGAAGCCCGTGACGCCGTGCCCCTCCTTGCGGGCCAGCAGCTCGCGGTTGGCCGCCAGGGGCGACATGCCCTCGCTGAGCAGCGGCGAGAGCCTCCCGCTCGACCGGTCGAGGAGCCGGATCTCGATGAAGTCGAGCCCGAGCAGGTCCTTCATGTGCCGAGCGATGTTGTACTTGAGCAGGTCGGACCGCTCCTCCACGGTCATCTGCGCGAGCTCTTCGGGCGTCAGGTCCGCCAGCTCGTCGCCGGCCTTGGCGATCGCGTTGACCTTGAGCTGTTGCTGCGTCTCGTCGGTGATCTCGCGCGTCAGCGCGATCATATGTGTCAGCGCGCCGGCGACGTCGAACACGGGCGTCGCCGTGACTCGCAGGTAGCGGCCGCCCCGGACCTTGACGACCGTGCTGGCCGGCTCCCTCGAGGCGACGGCATTGGTGAACGGGCACGGGTCCGGCCCGAGGATCTCGCTGTCCGGCAATGCCTGGTAGAACCTCGTCCCGGCGGCACGGGGTCCGAGGTCCGTGAGCGAGAGGAACTCCGGGTTCGCCCAGATCAGCCGCAGGTCGGGGTCGACCACCGCGACGCCGTCGGCGATCGCGTCGAGGATCTCCTCGGCCTGGATGACCATCCCCACCCAGCGGACGGCCGAGAGCTGCGACTCCTCGACGACCACGCCGGCGAACCGGGTGTCCCTCAGCAGCGAGAGGGCCCTCGACATGGAATGGACCACGACTGGGTCGAAGTGGTCGCGGAGCCGCTCGGAGATCGACGCCCCCGACGAAGGCTCGCGATCGATGACCAGGAGTCGGGGCTTGTCGGCCACACTCATCACCTCGCGGCGGACGCAGAGGGCCGACGCCGACGATTCAAGTTCGCGGCGCAATCCGAGCCCCTCCTCTCCGGATAGGGCTATCCTACTCGGAGCGCCGGGGCGGGACAAGCGACCCAGCGCGGCTGCTCCGCCTGGCCCGACCGCTTCATTGACCCCGGGCGAGGTGCGTCTTAGCATCGCGAAAAGGAGCATCGCACTGACGGAGGCGATGCGACGGGCAGGAGGTTCACGCTGACGGGAGGATTCGCCATGCGGCTGACCGAACGCCTGACGGCCCATCACGGGGCGCTGCTCGTGGTCGACATGCAGGAGAAGCTGATGGCGGCCATGAGCGACCGCGAGGCGGTCGTGGCCAACGCCGTTCGGCTGATCCGCGGGGCCCGCGAGTTGAAGCTGCCCACCTGGGCCACCGAGCAATACCCGCGCGGGCTGGGTCAGACGGTCCCGGCGATCGCCGAGCTGGTCCCCCAGCGCCCGACGAAGCTCACCTTCCAGTGCTGCGCGGTGCCGCAGCTCCTGGAGCAGCTCTACGGCCGGCTCATCCGGCACGTCACGCTCGCGGGCGTCGAGGCCCACGTCTGCGTGGCCCAGACGGCGCTCGAGCTGCTCGACCTCGGCTTCCGGGTCCAGGTCCCCGCAGACGCCGTCGCGTCGAGGAACCGGATGGACCGCGAGGTCTCGCTCCGACGGCTGGAGGCCGCCGGCGCCGTCGTCTCCACCACCGAGGCCGTGCTCTTCGAGTGGCTCGAGACGGCCGACCGGCCGGAGTTCAAGGCGATCAGCCAGCTCGTGAAGGGCAGTCCCCGGGAGAATCCGTCCTCGTGATGAGAGTCCGAGGGCCCCTCGATTCGAGAGGGCTATCTCGGCGACCGACTTCGGATCCACCACAGGAGCGGCTGCGCGACTCGTCGCGTCCCTTGCGCCGCCAGAACGATCGGGGCACGCTGCCGCCTGGTGGCCGCTCACTCGACACGGCGCATCCCGCAACAGCGTGCCCTGTGAGTGGCGCTCGATCAGGAAGGCGTCCGCGGCTCCGTGTTCCCCGAGAGCTTGAGTTCGGGGAACCGGGCCTCCGTCTCTTCCACACACCTCCGGATCCTGAGAGTCCTCCCTTCCATCCGCTGCTTGTTCAGGGCAAACGCGTGAGTCTCGGCCTCGATCACGTTCGCGTCCGCCCTGGCCGCACGTTCCTCCGCCTCCGCCTTGGCCACTTCCTCCGGGCTGACCATGCCGGACTTCCGGCTGTTGAGGCGTGTGTTTCGTGCGGTGATGCTCGCCGCCACCGCGATACGAGCCCTGGCACGTTCGAGTTCCGCAATCAACCGGGAGAGATTTGCCTCGGCCTGCTGGGCCTGCTCCGTGAGCTCCTCGTTCATGCCCCTGAGCCTGGCGATCAGGAGCCGGACCTCATCGAGCGGCACTTCGGCCTCCCCCTGGCTGATCACACCGCGCTCCAGCAACTGGCGATTCCGCCGGACCTTTCGCTGCGCGATCTGGATCTGGGCCTCGATCTCGGGGAGGGAGACGCGGACCGAGGCGAGGTCATCGTCGCGGACGACGGGTCGTCGCGGAGCGGAGCGGCGGGTAGCCGGACGCATCGGTGCGAGGGATTCGTCCTCCGCAAGCACGGGAGTGTCGTCATCCCCAGCGAAGGGCGACGAAGGGCTCGGTGTGACCCGCGTCAGCGGGCGAGCGGACCGCAGCTCGGGCTCGAGGGCCGGCGCTGCACGCCGCGGGCCTTGGACTCGGTGGTTGCAGTGACGACTGCCGGAGGGCGTCGGGCTCCGGCTCGAAGGGGGACGTCGCGGTCGCCCTGGGCATGTCGGCGACGGCCGCGGGCGGAGAAGTCGCATCGTCGGACAGGTCCGGCTCAGTGACCGTTGGCGCGAGGAGCTGGACCCGGAACCGCTTCCGGGGCATGTGCGACGCCCGGGCTCGAAAGCGGTTCCGGTGTGAAAGTGGACTGGAGCGGCAGCTCGGAGACCCCATGCCGCGAGGCCGGTGTCGGTTGCGGCGATTGCATGCGGAGGAGCAGGTCGAGCTTCCGCTCCAGCTCCGCGAGCCGCGCGGCGACGTTCCCCGGTGGGGGCTGGTCGTCGGGGATGGTGGTCGCCAGGTTCTCCGCCCTCGCGGCCGGGGTCTCGCCGGCCTTCGCGGACGCGGCCGGAGACCGGACCGTCTTCGCCACGACCGCGGTAGCCTGACCGGGCTTGCCATCTCCACTCGGCGCGAGGGCCGATGCCCCCACCACCACACCCCCGGCGACCAGGCCGAAGGCCGTGATCCCCGAGGCGATCCACGTGTACTGAGTCGCTGCCATCGTCGCGATCACTCCTTGAGCAAGGGCCGGGACCGGCCCGGAGAAACCTGATGAGACGGCGGCGACGGAGGCCCCGACGGCCGACGCCCCGCCCGTGAACCGCCCCGCCGACGCCACCGCGGCGTCCACCAGGGCCCGAGGGACCTGTACCGTGAAGCTTCGCGGGACCATCCCGGCCCCCAGGCCGAGCATGGCGTCCGCGGGCGCCCAGCCGCGCCGGGTGAGGCGGCTCCGGAGCAACTCCCGGCCGCGGGCCAGCCGGCTGCGGACCGTGCCCACCGGCCAGTTCAGCTCGGCGGCGGCCTGGTCGTGCGTCTGATCCTTGAAGTAGCAGAGGATGATGGGAACCCGGTACTTCTCGGGCAGGCGGCTCAGCTCCTGGTCCAGGGCCGGGCCGATCTCGTCGATCGACCGGGCGGAGTCGGCGGCCGGGAACTCGAGCACGTCGACCGACGTCTCGACGGCCCGCCGCCGCAGGACGTCGCTCCGGCAGCGGGTCGCGATCCGCAGGGCCACGCCGTAGAGCCAGCTCGCCAGCACCGCCCGATTCCGGATCGTCCCCGCCCGATGGGCCAGGACCAGGAAGGTCGCCTGAAACGCGTCCTCGATGTCACGAGGGTCGCGGAGGAGCCGACGGCAGAGCGAGAGGACGAGCGGGCCGTGCCGCTCGACCAGCGCCTCGAAGGCCGACTCGTCGCGTTCGCGGACGTAGCGGCCCAGGAGCTGGGCGTCGTCGAGCCCGGCGACCGCCCCGCCGCGATAGAGCCGATCGATCTGCTGGAAGAGTGTCGCTCGATCCGCTCTGGACATTCGCCGTCCTCATCGTGATCCGTGATTCCTCGGCCCACTCAATCAGCTTAGTGCCTCGCGGCGGGCGACCAATCCGGGAAAATCGGAAAAACGCCGCGACTCGCCCCGACGGGCGGGCTCACTCGTCGCGGAATCCGTCCGAAATGCTTCGGTTTCGAGCCTTGCAAGGCCGGGGGCGGGCGGATAGACTTCACATACGACGTTCGTCAGAGCATGTCCATCGTGTCGTCCGCGAGTCCGAGTTGAGGGGGCAGGACCATGCGCGAGCTCGAGAGGCCGGTGGCCCGGGTCTTCCGGCGGCTGAGGTTCCAGCGGTTCGTCGCGATGCTGGTGTGGGCCCTGGCGATCTCCCTCTTCCTGGTCGCCGTGGTGCTGGGGGCCAGCAAGGGATTCAATGTCGCGCTCCCGGGGCCGGAGTGGGCCCCGTTCGCCATCGCGGGCGCGACGGCCGTCCTGGTCGCCGCCCTGCTGGCGGTCTTCACCGGCCCGGACCGGCTCGACGCCGCGGTCGCCATCGACCACGCCTTCCACCTCAACGAGCGGGTCAGCACCGCGCTCACCCTGCCGGCCGAGCTGCGCGAGAGCCCGGCGGGACGGGCGCTGCTGTCGGACGCCGTCCGGAAGGTCGCCGACCTGGACGTCGCCGGCGCGTTCCGCACCCGGCTGCCGAGGCGCTCGTGGATGGTCCTGATCCCGGCGACGCTGGCGGTCTCGATGCTCTTCGTGCCGGCCTGGATCGAGCGGACGGTCCAGGCGAAGACGCCCAACCGCGTCGACCCCAAGGCCCTGGCGAAGCAGGCTCAGGCCCTCACCAAGAAGATCTCCAGCCAGCGCGAGTCGATCGACAAGGAGAAGTTCCCGGAGGCCGAGAAGCTGCTCGCCCAGATCGAGAAGAAGGCCGAGGACCTCGCGAAGGCACCGCCCGCCCAGAAGGACAAGCTCCTGGTCGAGATGAACAAGCTGACCGACGCCCTGAAGGAGCGGAAGAAGCAGCTCGGCTCGCCCGACCAGGTCAACAAGCAGCTCCAGCAGCTCAAGGAGATGGGGCAGAACGGCCCGGCCGAGCAGGTCGCCAAGGAGCTGGCGCGGGGCGACTTCAAGAAGGCGGCCGAGCAGCTCAAGGAGCTTCAGCAGAAGCTGGAGAAGGGCGAGATGACCCAGGCCGAGAAGAAGGCCCTCCAGGAGCAGCTCGGCGAGATGGCCAAGAAGCTGAAGGACGCCGCCAACATGGAGGAGCGCAAGAAGCAGCTTGAGCAGGCGATGAAGAACGGCGGCCTGAGCAAGGAGCAATACGAGCGAGAGATGGAGAAGCTCAAGGAGCAGTCCAAGAGCCTCCAGCAGCTCTCCCAGATCGCCTCGAAGCTGGCCCAGGCGCAGGAGGCCCTCCAGAAGGGCGATGCCAAGCAGGCAGCGGACTCACTCGGGATGACCCAGCAGCAGCTCTCCGAGATGGCCAAGCAGCTCGAGGAATCGGAGGCGCTCGACAGCGCGATGGCCGACCTGATGGACGCCAAGAACGGGATGAACAACGAGGGCATGAACCAGCTCGGCCAGATGCTCGACGGCATGGGCAGCAACGACAGCATGAGGCGGGGCATGGGCAACGGCCTGGGCCGGGGCCGCGGCCAGGGCGACCGCCCCGAGGCGCCCGACGAGACGGCGACCTACTCCACCAAGGTCCAGCAGCAGATCCGCAAGGGCAAGGCCGTCCTCCAGGGCTTCACCCAGCCCAGCAAGACCGTCAAGGGCCAGAGCGTCATCGACATCCAGGGCGAGATGGAGACCGCCACCGCCGAGGCGGCCGAGGCCCTGTCCAACCAGCGGATCCCCAAGAGCGTCGAGAAGCACATCCGTGCCTACTACGACCAGCTCAACAAGGGGAAGTGAGGCGGCGGAGGGCCCGGACGGAGTGGGGCCTTGGCGCGCCCGATGCTCCGCCGAGGCCCCCGGAACCCCCCTTTTTCCCCCCTTTGCAAGGGGGAAAGTCATTCACTTTGCCCCCGCGAAGGGACGCGAGCGATACTCTCCCCCTTGCGAAGGGGGAGTCGGAGGGGGTCCGAGTGCCGGGGCATCCGCCACTCAGAACCCGTCCGAGCCCCGGCCGCGCGGCTTCTGGATGTCGAGGATCAGGCGTCCGCGCTTGAAGATCGAGACCGTCCCGGTGGACTGAGAGACGCACACGGCCAGCGAGTCGGTCGTGACCGTGATCGCCGCGGCGGCCTCGTGCCTCGTGCCGAGGCCCTGCGGCAGCGGCTCCTCCAGCTTGCTCCGCGGGGCCAGGTATCGCCCCGCGCTCAGCACAACGCCGTCGCCCCGGATCACGAAGCCGCCGTCGATCGCCGAGAACTCCTTGATCGTCTCCTCGAGCCGGGCGTCGAGGATGTTGCGATCGCCCTCGGGATAGCCGTGGAATGGGTTGAACACCAGTTGATGGCTCTGGGAGAGCACCCGGTCGCTGTCGCCGACGACGAAGAGCGCGCCGACCGGCCGCCCCTCCCGACCCTCGACGCCGAGCTCGCTGGCCAGGCTGAGCACGCGCTCGAAGACCGCGGGAGTCACGTCCCTGGGCAGCGGGTCGGCGGCGGACGCCGAGAACAGCTCGATCTCGGTCCCCATGTCCAGGACCATGATCGTGTCGATGCTCCCCGAGCGGTCGATCCCCGAGAGGCAGAGGATCCGGTCCCCCGCCTTGACGAGGCTCTCCGCGGCGGCGACCAGCGTCGCCACCTTGATCTGGCCCGCGCGGGTCATGGCGATGTCCGGGACGTGGACCACCGAGCACATGTCCGCCAGCTCGTTCGGGGCGTGGAATCCGGGGCGGCGGGAGACCAGGATGATCCGGAAGTTGACGTCCTCGACCAGCGAGGAGAGCTCGGTGTCTTCCACCACGACGTCGGCGTGAAGCAGGATCACGCGGGCCCCCACCTCGCGGGCAATCGCGTGGGCGTGTCGGACCATGCTTCGCGTCAGGATGTTCATCGCCAGGACTGCCAGGATTAGGGAGCGGGACCGACCGGTTTCGCGCCGGTCCCCGTCGCCGCCGGTCGCTGGATCGCCACCTGGAGGATCTCCAGGTCGTCGAAGGCGGTCGGGTCGTCCGCCGTCCCGGTCTGCTCGATCCGGATCACATTCCTGCCGGCCTGGAGCAGGTTCGCCGGGAGCGGGATCCGGATCCGCTCGGACGTCTCGTTGGCGCTCGAGATGTAGTGATTCAGGGTGTCGATGCGTTTCCCGTTGAGGGCCACGAAGGTCCGGATCTCTCCCTTCTGGATCAGGTTCGAGAAGGGCGAGCCGGTCTCCCCGACGACGTCGATGACGTCGAGGACGAGGGACAGGGGAGCCGCCGGGACGCGATCCAGCGCGAAGCTCCGCTCCAGCACCCCGCCCTCGGGCACCGGCGGGTCGAGCGTGACGGACGAGGTCTTGATCTCGTCCCCGAGGTGGTGGGCCGACGGGTCGAGCACCTGCCGCCAGGCGACGTCCAGCGCCCGCAGCCGGGTCAGCCGGGCCGTCGGGATCGTGAGCGTTCCGCTGTAGGGAGTCTCCAGGGTCAGTGACGAGGGCGAGAGGGCGGTCACCACGCCTTCGGCGAAGTCGAAATCGCGGGAGGCCTCGCCGGGCGAGGGACGCCACTCGGCCCGGACCCAGGGGCCCTCCACGGGCCTCGACGGCACGGGCTCGCGGCGGAAATACAGGCCCGAGACCTCGCTCCACCGGATCTCGACCTGTTTGCCCGCCAGACCGATCAGCACCCGGCCGGGATCCGCCCGCTCGATCCGCCCGAAGAGCTGGTCGCCGACGACGAGCCGGACCTCGTCCTGAGTCGGGTCGATCTCGACGCTCGCGGGGGGCTCGGCGAACTGGACGAGCTGGACCTCCCCGACCCGCCCGGCCAGCCCCGGGGCCGCCGCGGCGGCCCCGGTCGCCCGGGTGAAGATCCCCAGCGTCTGGAGCGGCCCCGAAGGCCCCTTGCCGTGCGCCAGCTCCTTCCCGTCGACGGCGATCTCCGTCTGCTTTGGGCCGAACCGGAAGCTCAGGCGGTGCCAGCCCTCGGTGCGGGAGAGCCGCTGCACCGCCAGCGACGGCCCGTCCGGTGATTCAACGGCCAGGGACTCCTCCTCCCATCCCAGGAGCACCCGCACGGTGGCCTCGCCCTCGGCTCCTCGGAACGACAGCTCGAGCGTCCAGCGCCGGCCGCGGCAGACCCTGGCGTCGTCGTAGAACGCGAATTCCAGGCGGCCGGAGCCGAGGGGCTCGGCCAGGCGATGCACGATCGAAGCCCCTTCGGCCCCGAGCCTCAGGCAGCGACGCGAACCCGGTTCGCCCGGCCCGGAGACCACCTGGGCCTTGCCCTCGGCCGCCCACCGCGAGGCGTCGAGTTCCTCGAAGGGGTCGGCGAACAGGGCCGCCTCGCCGGGCCGCTGGAGCAGCGCCTGGACCCCCGGTCGGGCCAGTTGCACGTCCCCGTCCTGCCAGGGCACGCTGAGGCTGAGCGTCGTCGGGCTCAACCCGCGGAGCGCCCCCGAGATCCGCGCCGACTCGCCGACCTGGGCCTGGAACAGGGGTGGGATTACCGTCGAGGGGAGTTGCGGGGCGGGGAAGACGACCGAGTGGCCGGGCTCCAGCGTGACGGGCCTGGAGGGGTCGGCCCTGGGGACGAACTTCAGACCGCCGGAGACATCGCGGGCCAGACTGCCTTCGAGCCGAGGCGACCCGGGCCGCTCCAGGAATTCCGCCCCTCCGGCGGGCTCATCGGACGCGTCTCCCGGAGACGGCATCAGGACCAGAAACGCGACCTGAAGCAGGCCGATCGCGGCCAGGAGTGGAGGCTTCGTGTGAGTCGGTGAGGGGCGTCTCATGGGTTGATTGTACGGCCCGGTTTTCTCGCGCGGCAAGTCGAGGCCGGCCCTTGCACAGCGGCGGCCGCCGCCGTGGTAACCTGGAACGGCCGGGCCGGCCGGGCCGCACGCTCGCGGACCGACGGCCCAACTCGTGTCCCTCCCCACGCCCCTGGCAGATATCGTCCTCGGGAGCATCGTCGATGAAGTTGCACGTGCCATCGCGGATCCTGCTCAAGACGGGTCTCTTCCTGGCTGCCTCGCTCACGATACTCGGATCGCTCGCCCTGTCGGCGAGGGCCGATCAGCCCGGGTCATCGGCCGACCGGCCGCTGCGGGTGATCGTCTTCGGTGCCCATCCCGATGATTGTGAGCTGTCCGCCGGGGGCACCGCCGCACGCTGGGTGAAGCTCGGCTACAAGGTGAAGTTCGTCAGCGTGACCAACGGCGACATCGGTCACCACGAGTTGGCCGGCGCGATCCTCGCCCGGCGGAGGACGGCGGAGGTGAAGCGCTGCGCAGAGATCCTCGGCATCGAGACCGAGGTCCTGGACATCCACGACGGCGAGCTGATGCCGACCCTGGAGAACCGGCGGACGATCACGCGGAAGATCCGGGAGTGGCAGGCCGACGTGGTGATCTCGCCCCGGACCAACGACTACCACCCCGATCACCGGTACACCGCGATCCTGGTGCAGGACGCCGCGTTCATGGTGATCGTGCCGAGCTTCTGCCCGGACGTCCCGGCGCTGCGGAAGAACCCCGTCTTCCTCTACTGCGAGGACTCCTTCAAGAAGCCCAACCCGTTCGCGCCCGACGTCGTGGTGCCGATCGACTCGACGATCGACAAGAAGGTGGCCTGCATCGACGCGCTGGAGTCGCAGTTCTACGAGTGGAACCCCTGGCTCTTCGGCTACCTGGGCGAGGTCCCGCAGGACAAGTCCGCGCGGCTGGAATGGACCCGCAAGCGAACCGAGAAGGTCGCGGCGGGCGAGGCCGATCGATTCCGCGGCAAGCTGGTCGAGCTGCTCGGCGAGTCCCGCGGGCGGGCGGTCAAGTTCGCGGAGTCGTTCGAGATCTGCGAGTACGGCAGCCAGCCGTCGCGCGAGGACCTGATGCGGATCTTCCCGTTCTTCGGCAAGGAATGACGGCCGCTCGCCGGAGGCCGACGGTGAACGGACCGGCCCCGCGGAATCCTCCCGCGGGGCCGGCCCGAACAACCTTCGGCAAGTGGGGTCCGGTGGACCCGGTTCTCAGTAGATCGGGCCAGTGCGGGCCGGCATGCGCCCGGCACCCGCCGCCGTCGGGACCACACCGATCGGGGCCGGCGGACGATCGACATTGTCAGGCCCGCCGCAGCGACGCAGGTGGTCCTTGTCGATGTACACGACCTCGACCTTGTGGTCGACGTGATTGAACGGGATCGGGTAGTCCGACCAGTACAGCTCGTCGTAGTACACCGTGCACTTGTAGTGGCAGTGGATGAGCTGGCACGGACCTGCGAGCGGATAGATCTTGCAGGGATCGATCTTCTCGCCGATCTTCTCGATCAGGATCCGGACGTTATTGCGCTGGGTCTCGTAGAAGACCGGGGAGCCGTTCTTGAACTTCGGCACCTTGTTCCAGACTTCCTCCTCACTGGGCGGGTCGAGGCAGGCCGCCCCCATCCCGTCGGCCGGGATCGGGTCGAGGATGGGCACCTTGTCGCGCTCCTCACGCTTGATGTCCTCCTCGAGCCGCTGCTGCTGCGACGGGAGGATCGGCCAGGCGAACGACCAGCCGGTCGGATGAAGCGGCGAGATCGACCGATAGACGTAGTCGAGACCGCAACCGAGATGGGTGGTGGAAATGACGGCCAGAAAGGCACCCGTCATCAGGCCGCGAACCCAGCGCGGGGTCATCGGGCTCCGGTGCCGCGCGGATTGGAACATTGTCTTTTCCCCTCCTTGGGATCGTGCGCGAACGCGCCGGGGGACCCTCCTGCCCCTCCGGCCATCAGGCGCCGGGACCGTTTGACCGAGCGACGACCGATCGTTCCGGCGACTCTCTCTCTACCCATCCGATCGGTCCATGTGGTCTAGTTATCGTTCGCCAACCGCTCAGGCTGTGAGGAATTTCCGGGCCCGGGAGACAAATTCTCTTGACCCGCCGAAGTCCCCCCGCCCGACCACCTCCCGATTCCCCCGGGCGCCACGTCCCTGAACTTCGGCCCGGCCGCCCCCGGAACTTTGACCCACTTGCTACATGCAAGCACGCTCGACGCGTGACGGGAAGCCACCTCTCCTGGCGTCTTTCCCGCCCTTGGCCAGGAATCCGAGGTCGCCATGCCAGTCTCGCCGGGTAAAATGCCCTGGCCTGGATCCTGGATTCGTCCCCGATGATCCCGATCGGAGAACCCCCGCGATGCCCAATGATCCCCTCGACCCCGAGCGGTCCCAGCCGCTGGAAAGCCTCGACGAATGGGAGGACTTCGTCCTTGATCGGTACCCCCAGCCGAAGGAGAAGTCCACCTTCCGGGACTACGGGACGAACGTCCGGCCGGGTGTCCGCGAGTTCTACCGGCTGAACCACACCCACCAGACCGTGGATTTCGTCCGGGCCAAGAAGGAGGAGTTCGTCGGCAAGACCCGTCGGCAGATGGGCGTCTGGGAAGCGATGGAGTACCTGAACACCCTGGTGGACGAGAGCGATCCGGATACCGAGCTGTCGCAGATCGAGCACCTGATGCAGACCGCGGAGGCCATCCGGCACGACGGCCACCCGCGCTGGTTCATCCTCACCGGGCTGATCCACGACCTGGGCAAGATCCTCTGTCTCTGGGGAGAGCCCCAGTGGGCCGTCGTGGGAGACACCTTCCCGGTCGGCTGCAAGTACTCCGAGAAGATCGTCTTCCACGAGTTCTTCAAGGAGAACCCGGACTGGAACGACTCGCGGTATCAGGCTGAGTGCGGCATCTACGAGCCCGGCGCGGGGCTCGACCAGGTGGAGATGTCCTGGGGGCACGACGAGTACCTGTACCACGTCGTCAAGGAGTACCTCCCCGCGGAAGGTCTGGCGATGATCCGCTATCACTCCTTCTACCCGGCCCACCGGGAGGGCGAGTACACCCACCTGATGAACGACCAGGACCGCTACCAGATGGACTGGGTCCGCAAGTTCAACCCCTACGACCTCTACTCCAA
>JAXMBE010000044.1:0-79364 GCA_046349995.1 Isosphaeraceae bacterium
GGACCCGATGGGTCTCGCGCCCCGGGACGGCGGCTCGCACGCCGGCTCCCCTCAAGGGCCGCTCACAGCGACGGAGGACCTTCGTCCCCTCGTCCTGCTCGCTCACTCTTCTCTTCGCTCGCTGCTCGTATCTGGCTGACGAGTGCAATCGACCGGATTGTCAAAGATCAGATCACCGACGCAGGTCTCCCCACGCCGCCGCCCCACCACTGGTTCACCGCTTCCCGCCGACACCATCGGCCGGTGCAAACCGCCTCTCAGGCAGCTCGCCCCGGCCGTCGTTATTCGGCCCACGGTTGGGTGACGCAAGGACAATACTACCTCAGATCGATCCCGAGTCAACACCCCTGTCCGGAATTCGTGGTATGCTAACCCTGGACATGACTGATCCAGCAGGATGGGAGAGTTCATCCATTCAAGCAACTCATGAATCCCGAGGGAGATGACGAGGATGGCGGTCGCGATCCCAGCTTCGGCACAGACCGACTGGGTCAAGACGGTGCTCTTCGACCGAGGTTACCTGTCCAGGATTCGCGGCGAGGCGATCAAGGTTTACCTCGTGATCATCGAAGCATGCGACGGATTGCCCGATCGGAGCTTGACGATCAGCCTCAGCCAGCTCATGAGGCGGACCGGGCTGTCCTGCCCGACCGTCATCGAGAGCCTTTCAAGGCTCGAGGAACTCGGCTTGGTGGTCTCGACGACCCATCAGCGAGGCAAGGTGAAGACTTATTACATCCCCGGGCCGCCCGCCGAGCCGCTGGCCTGACGCGCGCCCGGGCCCGGCGTTTATGCGCATGCATTATCTCGGATGACGATCCTCGGTGTCACCCGCACGGGTTGGCAGAGTGAAGGTCGGGACGGGCAATGGCCGCTTATTTTTTCCGAGTCGAGCACGACTTGCTCCGGTCCGAGGCGTTCAAGACCCTCGGCGGGTCGGCGATCAAGGTCTACCTCGTCATCGGCCTCTACTCGGACTTCGGCACCGACTGGGCCTACCCGAGCACCCGGACGATCGCGCGCCAGGCGGGCCTGAGCCGCCAGACGGTCATCACGGCCATCGAGGAACTGACCCAGGCCGGCGTCCTCGCCGCTAGCCGCGTGCGGGGGAAATCCACCGCCTACCGGATCCTCCGGCAGCCCCCGCCGCGGCAGCGCCCCGCAGGGCCGGGGCTCGGGGACGCGTCCAATCCAAAGAGGACATCTGGTCCAAGTTCCTTAGAGGCCGTTCGGGAAACTGGTCCAAATCTTTTAGACCTGGGGGTGTTTCCTGGTCCAGAAAGCTTCGAGGTGCCGGCCCAGGACGCGGGCCGGGCCGGCCAACGCCCTGGGCCCAATCAAGAACCACCTTCGACATCTGAAGACACAGCCACAATCCCGATCCCGGGAACTCCCTTTCGCCTGTCCGCCGAAGGCCGGCTCCTTGTTGCTGTGGATTTGCAGGAGCTTCTGACGAACCAGGGAATCCCCCGGAATCTTGCGTCGCGGTTGGTGACGCAGAAAGATCCCGAAGCCGTGGCGAAGGTGCTCCTGAACGCGCTCTATCTCCAGAGCCAGGGCAAGCTCCAGAACGGTCCCGGTTACATCCGCACGGGCATCGAGGAAGGATACGACCTGCTCCCCCAGGTCGCGAACCGGCTGGAAGGCCAGCGCCGCCAACTCCAGGCGCAGCTCCGCCAGGCATCAACTCGAGAGCGCGTCAACCGACAGGCAATTGACACTGCAAATGACGAAGCGGCAATGGCTTACGTGATCGAACAGCTCGGGCCCGAGGAGCTCGAGAAGCTCGTGACGCAGGCCCTGGCACTCCTTCCCGAGCCGCTCGTACGGCGCAACCCCACGCTCTCCAACCCCTTCGTCCGGGGCAAGGTCTACGAGCTCGCCTGCGGCCAGCCCCTCTCCTGAAGCAACTCATTTGCCGAAAGCTGTACCCCGCGTGCTCTTACGAGGGGGACCCGGCAGGGGTGCCAAAATGGCAAATGTCACATTGGCACCGTTGGGTTTCTGAATTCGCAGTAGTTCTTGCGTTAACGGTGGCTGGCCTCGCCTGATCTGCAGAGTCCTTGCCGCCTGCCTCTTCAATCTCGTCCCGGATTCGGGACAATGATTCCCGCATTGAGTTGGCGAGCGGCCGGATCCGTCTCGGGATACCTCGGCTTTCGCAGGATGAGCAGGTCCCTCACCTGACCCAGGAGCCGTCCTTCGATCCGCGCCTGGCGGACCTGCTGAGGTCGATAGCCACCATTCATCGGGCAACTGATCCGCCGTTCGGGGGCGAACCCGGCGCTGACCGCCGCCGCGTAGCCGAGGAACGCGTGGTCGATGTATCCCTGCCCGGCCGGGAGATCCTTCTCCGTCTGTGCCGCCAGCAGGAGGGCGAAGTGGCCACCAGGCCGGAGCGCCGCGAACGCGTCCTGCGAGAGCCGGTTCAGGAACGACATCCAATCCGTAAGCGATAAGCTCGAAACGCTTTCTGTCGTGTACGAGGAGGCCAGCATCGTATGATAGGGGGGGTCACAGAAGATCAGGTCGCAGTCCCCTGCTTCCGTCGGGAACCCGTCTCGGATGTCGTGGGGCCGGATATCCGGACGGCTCGGGCAAACGTCGTAGGCCAGGCAACGCCGTCCCATCCCCTGGCACACGTCGAGGGTGGTTCCGCCGCCGGCCATGGGATCGACGACGAGGCCCCCCGGGGCCGAGAAGTAGTGGACCGCATGGGCGATGATCCCCGGAGGGATTGAACCAGGATGGGGAATCCCGAAGGCGCGGTCGTGACGGAAGGCCCACACGTCGTAGGGCGTCGGCCGGAACCCGGTCGTAAACCGATCGCGGCGGCGCAGGTCCTTATAAGCCGCGTTGATCGTCTTCGTGCCATCGTCGAGCTGATTAACGCTTTGTTTGGCCCTTATGTCGCCTGCGGCCGCCGTCTTCCAGATGGCACGAGCCTGCCGGTAAACATCCTTCCCACCGATCCCGATCTGCCGGGCAATCGTCGCGTCCGTACGACCCCGTTGCTCTGCCCGGCTCTCGTCATTCATCTCGGCGGCGGGGGTACAGCGAGCGTCGGAAATCCGACGCTCGACGTCTCCGGAATCGTCGCTCGTGGAGCCCAGGCGTTGTCCTCCTCCGCGGAGGTTCCGACGTTGCCGCCGTCGGGCTTCCGGGCTCAGGAGCTCTTCGAGGCAGTCAGCCTCCCTCATGAGCTGACTGAAAGTCTTCCTTCTCTGGCGGTTATATTCCAGGATGAGGCGCTTGCAGTCGGCCTCCTCGGAGACGTCGCGAACCTCACAGGGAACCTCGAGCAATCCCAGTTCACGGGCACATGACCACCTCCGATGTCCGGAGAGGATCTCCCAGCGTCCTCGGCGAGGCAGCGCCCTGACCACCAGGGGAACCAGGATGCCTCGTTCCTGGATGCCGGTCTTCAGGTCGTCCAGTCCCTGGCCTGAGTCGCCATAAATGGCGGTACTCCAGGGACTGGATTGCAACGACGCAACGCGGATTGAGATCCTGCTCTGCCGGACCTCTACCCGTCGAGCCGCACGATGGATCCTGGTGTCAGACCTGAGCACAGACATGGTTGCGACGTCCTTGTCCATCGATGTTGCAGGCCGGCGAGTCCATCGCGGTGGCCGTGGAAGAGGGGGTCAAGCTAGCAAAGGTCCCCGGGATCGTCCAGCACGCTTCAGCGTGCCGGGGCGCGCCGCATCGGGTCGTGACTGCACCCCGGGACACGTCCGGCGTGAGTTCGGACTGGACAGGTTTGTCGGTCCATGGAGAATACGCCCTTTCTTCCGTTCGGCCGGGATTCCCTGCGTGAACCTCTCTGGCCTGTGCCTCCCGGTTCCTCACCACCGACAGGCCTTTCCTCGGGATTATCCGATGCCGTGGTTACGATTCGATCACGCGGATTCCGCGGTGCCGTCGAACCATCTTCCCGCCGGCGTGATGGCGCCTTCCTCGGGGCATCTCCGTCCCGCCTCGGCGGGCGCATGTTCCGAATCACCCCGGGAGGGTTCGCTCTCGGTCGTGGTCCCCGCCCGGAATGAGGCCGCCAACCTCGTTCAGCTGGTGGATGAAATCGTGGCCTCATGCCGATTGCTGTGCCGCCAGAACGCCGCCGGCCGGCCATCATCGGTGAGGGGTTTCGAGCTGCTAATCGTCGATGACGCGTCGATGGACGAGACTGCTTCGGTCCTCGAGCAACTCCGGTCCGCCGTCCCGGAACTCCGAGTCCTCTGCCTGAAGGCAAACGCGGGGCAATCGGCCGCATTGTTGGCGGGCATTCGCGCAGCAGAGGGCGAGTGGATCGCCACGCTCGATGCCGACCTTCAGAATGATCCGGCGGACCTTCCTCGGCTCTGGGATGCGCTGGGAGATCATGACGCCGCCCTCGGGTGGCGGCGAATCCGCCGGGACCGGTGGTCACGCCGGGCCGTCAGCCGCGCGGCGAACCTCATCCGGAACGCGGTCCTGAAGCAGTCGATACGCGACACCGGTTGCGCAATCCGGATCTTCCGGCGTGCAGATGCGCTGACTCTTCCCCCGTTCCACGGGATGCATCGGTTCCTCGGCCCCCTCCTGCTGCGACAGGGTTGCCGGGTCGTCCAGATCGCCGTGAACCACCGCCCGCGCGGGCATGGACGTTCGCATTACAACCTGTGGAACCGGTCATGGCGGGTTGTGATCGACCTTTTCGGGGTGGCCTGGCTGATGCGCCGGGCGATCCGGTATGAGGTCGTCGAGCCGATGAAGGCCGGGCACACGCTTACCGGCCGCCACCACCATCATCAGCCCGTGCAAGCGTTGTCTCGGTAGGCGCTACGGCAGCAGGGGACCATGGCATGAGTGAGTTGAACTTCTGGCTCGTGACCGGCTTCGTAGGCCAGACGCTCTTCACGGCCCGCTTCGTGGTGCAGTGGCTCGCCTCGGAACGGAGTCGCGATGCGGTCGTCCCGGTCGCCTTCTGGTGGCTCAGCCTGCTCGGGGGGAGCATCCTCCTGTCGTATGCGATCGCCAACCGGGATCCCGTCTTCATGACGGGGCAGGCGATGGGTCTCTGCATTTACGTACGCAACCTGATGCTCGTCTCGAAGGCGGCGCGGAGGGCGAGGCCTCTCGCACCCTCTGGTCCTCACATGAAGCTCCCTGCGGCCCGACGCGCCGTGAGTTCAACGGGTGGGTCGAGTCCCGGATGACTCATCCTCCCGTCGGATGGGGATCTCCCCCGCGGGGACCCGATCACGGACAGTGATGAGGCCGTCCGGCCAGTGAATCTCGAGTCGGTCGACCTCCTCCGCCGATCCCAGGCCGAAATGCGGCCGCCCGTCGCCCGAAGAGATGTAGCTGCCGCCCCCGGTGACGGATCGCGTCATGACCCGGTCCCCCACGTGAGCGACCAGGCGAGCACCGACCGCGTCGCGGTTCTTCCCCGAGCCTCTCAGGTCCACGCGGAGACTCTTGCCCTTCCCCTCGGTCTGGTTCCAGAGGACGACGCTGGGGGCGTGGTGGTGGACGGCGACGAGGTCGAGGTCGCCGTCTCCATCGAGGTCCCCGGCCGCCAGTCCGCGGCCCAGATACAGCTTCTGGAAATAGGGGCCGGCCGTCGCCGAGACGTTCCGGAGGCGCCCATTCCCCAGGCCTCGCCAGAGCAGAGGGGGATTCTCGTACGGGTAGGTCTGCCCGGGCTCCGGCCTGATGTGCCCATTCACGGCCATCAGGTCGAGGGACCCGTCCTGGTCGAAGTCGGCCAGGACGATGCCCCAGCCGGTCGTCGGCCGGGTGTCCAGCGCGAGGCCGGCCTCCCTGGTGCGGTCTTCGAAGAGGACCGTACCCCGGTGCCTGGCTCTTCCGCCAAAGGGTCGCGTGCTCGCCGAAGAAGTGGGTGATGATGACGTCATCGAGCCCGTCGCCGTCGTGGTCACCCTGGGCGATCCCCATGTTGGCCTCGACCTGGCCCTCGCCGTTGACGGCGATCCCCCAGCTCCCGGCGACGTCCTCGAAGGTGCCGTCGTGGCGGTTGCGCCAGAGGACATTGGCCTCGGCGTCATTGGCGACGAGGATGTCCATCCAGCCGTCGCCGTCGAAGTCCGTCGTGAGGCAGCCCATGCCCCGGCCGTTCCCCGCCACGCCCGCGCGCTCGGTGACGTCGGTGAAGGTACCGTCGCCGTTGTTCCGGTAAAGGACGTCGGGCAGGCCTGCGAACTCGCGAGGCATCCCGTAGAGCGGGCCCCCGGTCTGCAGATCTCGGCCGAACGGGGCCTTCTTCGGGTCGAAAGCGAAGTAGTTCGCCACGAAGAGGTCGAGGTCGCCGTCGCGGTCGTAGTCGAGGAAGGCGGCGCCGAGGCTCCAGAGGGGACAGCCCACCCCGGCCTGCCTGGTGGCGTCGGTGAAACGGCCCGCGTCGTTCCGCCAGAGGGTATTCTCGCCATATCGGGTGACGTAGAGGTCCGGGTCGCCGTCGCCGTCGTAATCGGCGACGGTCACTCCCTGGCCGTAGGCCCTGGGTGCGAGGCCAGCCTCGCGGGATACGTCCTTGAACTGATGGTTGCCCAGGTTCCGGAGCAGTGTGTCCGACGGCGGTGGGTCTTCCCGAACCGGCAGCAGCCTCCCGCCCTGTGGTAAGAACACGTCGAGCAGGCCATCGCCGTCATAGTCTAGCAACCCCACCCCCCCGCCCGTGGTCTCCACGGGCCAGGCCGAACCGGTCTCGCCCCGCTCGTAGCGAAATGGCAGTTCCACGCTCTCGAAGGAAATCGCTGATTTCTCTCGCGGCACCTTCACACCGGCCGGCGGCACGGGCGGGGAACATCCCACGGCGGCAAGCAAAATGCAGGCAAAGAGCATGTTCCGTCGCCGTGTCCCGTAACTGGCAGGAGCTGGAAAGGGCCCCGGCACGGTGAATGTTCTCCGCGCGAATGGTGCCCAGGGTAGGACGCCGAGCATGCATGTCATTACGCCTCCCGGGCTGGGTCGCTGACACCGAATTGACCTCATCGAAGCGAGTGGATGTCGGTCTGTCCGAGTGATTGCCGAGTCTTCTAAAGCCGGGCTGCAGAATCCACCTGATACCATGCGGTCCCTCATGTGCGCCGCCCCGCTGAAGGCGTCCACAGCAATGGTGATGCCCGAGTGAATTAGGACGTATCGAGTTTCTTCACGGTAATATTGACGGAGATTGCAGATTTTTCCGATACTTCTCGGTCGACTCTCCATCCGGTGAATGGGGTGGACGACGATTCAACATGCGAGGCATAGCGGAGCCCGGCTCCTGATTTTCCGCGGCTGGTGTGCACCTGGCCAATTCTTACATGGTTGAATGAAACTCGGCCCGGCTCTCGCTCGGCCGGGGTTGCGACCGCCACCATCATGGCATTGATTCTCGGATATTCACACTTGGAGGCAGACATCATGAGGTCATCTTCCGTCCGCGTGGGTCTCGGCCTGGTCGCCGCTCTCGGGCTGGCCTGCGCCGGCTGCCAGGAGGACAACGAGGCGGCGATCAAGCAGCAGGAGCAGAAGTCGGCCGGGGCCGAGGTGAAGACCGACATGCCCCAACCCAGGTCGAATGACCAGCGGTCCCAGCAGTACAAGGCGCAGAAGCCCTCGCCCAAGAGCATGGGTTATCCCGGCGCCAGGTGACGCTGCGGTCGCGGTTGCCGAGGCGGAGAGCTCAATCGCCGTGCCGTACGACTGGGGTCCGGCTCCGGATCCTCGAGACGTGGCGAGCGATCGAGCCGGTGACGACGGGCCCTTGCTTGATGGCGGGCCCAGGCCCCTCGCCGACTCCCGCCGAGGTGGAGCGACGCGGCATCGGTTGCACCCGTTCGTTCGTTCTCTTCCGTCCGTTCATCCCGGATTCATTCTGAAAGGACAGCGCGCATGAAGAAACGTGTCGGTTTTACGCTGATCGAGCTGCTGGTGGTGATCGCGATCATCGCCGTCCTCATCTCACTCCTGCTGCCGGCGGTGCAGTCGGCCCGCGAGGCGGCCCGCCGCTCGCAGTGCACCAACAACCTGAAGCAGATCGGCCTGGCGATGCACAATTACGTCAGCGCCAACGAGCTGGTGCCACCGGTCACGGTAGACCTGGCCGACGACGGCAACAACCCCAGCTGGGGAGCGAGGGTCCCGAACCAGAACTTCTCGCAGCATGCCCGCCTGCTGCCCTACCTCGAGCAGACCCCGACGTACAACTCGATCAACTGGTCCTTCGGGGCGCGCTGGGATAACAATGCTCAGGGTTATGCGTACACCGAGCCTCCGGGCAGCGGGGCCGCCGGCGGCGCCTACTCGATGCCGCAGTTCACGGTGCTCACCACGACGATCAGCTCCTTCCTGTGCCCGTCGGACGGCAACCCCGGCTCCTCGGGCGCGTTCTTCGTCGGCACCACCAACAAGCTCGTCGGCGCCTCCAACTACTGCGTCAACATCGGGCTGAACCGCCGGATCAACGGCGGCGTCCCCAACAGCAACTGGCAGTTCAACGGCCCCAACTACATGGCGACCAACTGGGACGGGGCCTTGAAGTCGACCATCGGTATCAACAACTTCATCGATGGGACCAGCAACACGGTGATCTTCAGCGAGTGGATCAAGGGCCCCGCGACCGGCCTGCCGGCCCCCCGGAACGGCCTGGCACTGATCTATAACATCCCCCAGAATTCCGACGCGTTCAACACCGACCTGGCGTTCAAGCAGGCCTGCGACGCGACCCCGGTCACGAACGCCAATCAGAACGGCGGCCTGGGGAGCTGGAAGGGCGAGTGGTGGGCCTATGGGCCGACGATGATCTACTCCCACACCCAGACGCCCAACCGCACCTCGTGCGCGTATGCCGACATGGACTGGGAGTGGCGCACCCGCGGCAACATCACGATCCTCTCCGCGAGTTCGAACCACCCCGGCGGGGTCAACGTGCTGTTCATGGACGGCTCGGTCCGGTTCGTGAAGAGCACAGTCAACGTCCCGGCCTGGTATGCGATCGCCACCCCGAACGGCGGTGAAGTGATCAGCTCCGACGCGTACTGAGGTCGCCTCGGGATCGACCATCCCCATCATCGAGCCTCCGCCCGGACCGACGGGCGGGGGCTTTTTGTTCGGACGCGATGTCTGGCTCCCCGGAGCGATCGCGACTCTGCGATGGATCATCAACCGACCCACAAGCCCCCGTCCAGGAATCGCACGGGCCGTCGCCTGCTCGCCCTCGGCCTTCCCCTGATGGCGCTGGTCGCCCTGACCGGCTGGAACGTCACGTCCTCGGATGCCCTCGACCAGGCGCAGCAGGCGTACGTGCGGGGCGACCTGGTGGGTTCCCTCCGGCGAGCCCTCGATCATCTCCACCGCCGTCCCTGGAGCCGTCAGGCCGCGCTACTGGCCGCCCGCTGCTTCAGCCGGCTCGATTATCCCGAACTCGCCGAGCCCTACTACCGGCGCTCCGGGCCGCTCTCGCTGGACGACCTCCAGGTCCGGGCATTCGGGCTGGTGCGCGGCAACCATCGCCGGGACGCGATCACGGCGTACGAGGAGATCCTGGGCCGATGGCCCGACAACGTCACGGCCCTGCGGCGGCTCGCCGCGGTCCAGCTCAGCGAGAACAACATCCCCCAGCTCAACGGCCTGGCGGAACGCCTGGTGAAGACGCCCGGGGGGGCCGCGATCGGGCACACGCTCCGCGGGGTCGTCGCCCACAACCAGCACGACCACGAGGGTGCCGTCATGGCCTTCGAGCAGGTCCTGGCGCTGGATCCCGAGCTGCGCAGCATGCCGCTGCCGCGCTCCCTCTTCTGGAGCCATCTCGCCGAGGGCCTGATCAAGCTCGGTCGCTTCGACGACGCGATCCGCTACCTGACGGCCTTCCTCGGCGGCACCTCCGACGCCCCGCTCATGATCACGCTCGGCCGGGCCCACCTGCTCGCCGGCTCGTTCCCCGAAGCCGAGCGGTGTTTCAAGCAGGCCGCCGACTGGGGGCCGGGGAACTACGTGCCGTGGCTGCAACTCGGGAGGCTCGAACTCCAGCGGCAGCGGCTCGCGGAGGCCGAGCGGCACCTCGAGACGGCTCGCAAGCTGGCACCGCGACAGGCCGAGGTCCTCAATGCCCTGGCCTCGGCCTACCGGCTGCTCAACAGGCCGGCGGACGTCGCCCGGGTCCGGCAGCTCCTGAAGGACCTGCCCCCGCGGTCGAGCGGCGACGCGTCCCGCGGGGATCGCTGGCCGTCCTACGCGCTCTGATTCGCGCGCCCGGTCGGCCCGGGAGGTCGCCTGCGACGAGGGTGGCGCGGCGGCTGGCCCGCGGCATCGGCCGACCGGACGGCCCGGGCCGCCGGGACTCGGGATGACAAGCTCTCGCGTACCGGGCAAGCTGGGAGATGCCGCCGGAAACGGGCACGGATGCCTCGCCCCGATTCCCCGGATCCATGAAGTTACGACCTCAGCATCTTCTCTGGATTGTCCTGGGCGTCGTCGTCCTCGCCGGCGTCGACCTGGTCCGGCGTGCCGGGGCGTTGCCGCTGGCGTCGGATCTCGAGGAGACCTGCGCCCTCGCGAGGGCGAAGCGCTTCGACGAGGCCCAGGCGCGGATGAGCCGATACCTGGAGGTCTTTCCCGACGATCCTCGCGGCAACCTGCTCATGGCCCAGTTCTCGCTGGATCGGCCGGACCCGCAGCCGGACCTCGCGCTCCGGCACCTCCGGCGCGTGCGTGCCGGCTCGGCGAGGGAAGCGGCCATCGTCGAGTTCTGCGCCGGCAAGGCGCATCTCTTACAGAGGCGCCACGACCTGGCCGAGGCGCGATGGCGCGAGGCGCTCCGGCTCGATCCGACGGTGCCGGAGGCGGCCTGGGCCCTGCTCGACCTCCTGGAGCTCGAGGATCGCCTGGAGGAGGCCCAGGCGCTGGGGATGTGGATCCATGAGACCGAGCCGGAGCCGCGGGATCGGGTCCGCGCCCTGCTCGAGCTGGCTCGGCTCGACGTGGACCGCGTCGCCCCGGAGTCGGCCGTGCCCATCTTCCATCCGCTCCACCTCCAGCACCCCGAGGACCTGACCCTCGCGCTGGTCGCCGGCCGCATGCTGATCCGCAACAGCCAGCTCGACGAGGGCATCGAGATCCTCCGGGACGCGGTGCGCCGCCATCCCGAATCGGCCCGGGCCTGGGACGCCTGGTTGACGGGCCTGGTCGACTCGTCCCGCCCGGAGGAATTCGCCCGGGAGTTCGGGCGGCTGCCTCGCCCGCTGCGGGAGCATCCCCGGTTCGCCAGGCACCACGGCCATGCGGCGGAGGTCCGCAAGGACTGGCCCTCGGCGGTCCGGGCCTACCGCCTCGCGTCCGCGCACGAGCCCTCGAACAAGGCCGTCCTGAACCGGCTGCGCACCTCGCTCCGGATCGCCGGCGACCTGGCGGAGGCGGGACGCGCGGATCGGAGGTTCCGGGATGTCCAGGACGCCCTCGGGCAGATGCGAGACGCCTACACTCAGGCCCGCGCCATCCCGACCCTGGGTGTCCTGCCGCATCCCGAGGTCTACCGCAGGATGGCCGACTTGCGAGAACGGGTGGGCCGGTCCGATGAGGCCCTGGCCTGGCACCGCCTGGTGCTCCGCGACGCGCCGGGCGACCCGGTCAGCCTTGCGGCCCTGGAACGCCTCAAGTACGATCAAAAGTCTGCGGCAAGACAGCCCCCGACCAGGCTGAGCGACATCTTCCAGGACTGACGTCGGATGGCGACAGACACGGATCGGGAGATCCGCTCGGGACCGCTCGGGACGACGTCGAACGGTTCAGGGATGAGCCGGCCGGCTGTCTCCCGTCCGCGCCGCGTGACACTCCTCGGGCCGCTCCTGCTGGTCCTCTCCGTCGGCCTGCTCGGGTTCAATCTCTGGTGGTACTGGCGAGAGAGCAGGCCGCTGCCCGACCTCAAGACGCTCTCGGACTGGGTCGGGAAGGGGGAGTACGACCGGGCCGAGCCGGCGCTCCAGGAGCACCTGCGTCGATCGCCGAATAGCGGCGAGGTCCGGACGGTGCTGGCCCGCGTGCTGGCCGCGCGGAATGATCTCCTGGGCTGTGCGCGGCAGCTCCACGAGGTCCCGCCCTGGTGGCCCACGATGGCGGACGCGCTCTATCGGGCGGGCCAGGCCTACCTGATGGTCGACCGGGCGAAGGATGCGGAGGCCGTCTGGCAGGCCGTGATCGAGCGGGATCCGCTGCATCCGAGGCCGCCGGAGATCTTCCATGACACCTGCCTGGAGCTGCTGAAGCTCTACTCGACCGAGGATCGCTGGGAGGACGCCGCCGTGGTCATCTGGCGCGCGTACGAGGAGGCGAACCCCGTCGACCATCCGATCCTCCTGTCGATGCGGCTTCGGAGCGAGCTGGAGCGCGTCGCCCCGGCCGAGGCGATCGTCCCCCTGGAGCGGTACGTGGCCGCTGATCCCACGGACTGGGAGGCGATCCGCGCCCTGGCCCGCGTCGAACTGGCCCTCGGTCGCCGGGAAGACGCGGAGCGTCACTTCCAGGCCTGCCTCAAGGGTCAGCCCGAGAACCCGCGGGCCTGGCGCGACTACCTGAACATGCTCAACGAGGCCGGCGACCAGGAAGCCCTCGAATCCGTCCTGAAGCGGGTCCCCCTTGGCGCCGAGGGCGAGCCGGACATCTGGAAGCTCCGCGGGTCCCTCAAGGAGAAGGCCCGAGACTGGGCGGGCGCCGCCGCCGACTATCGCAAGGCGCTCGAGCTCAATCCCTACGCCAGGGGCTGTCACTACCGCCTGGCCGCGGTCGAGCAGCGATTGGGGAATGCCGAGGAGGCCGGTCGGTACCGCACGCAGGCCGACGGCCTGCGCGACGCCCAGGTGAAGCTGCGTCCGGCCTACGCCGCCTTCCTCGATGCCCTGGCCAGGCGGAATCCCGAGGGCCCCGACCTGCCCACCTCGCTGCGGCAGCTGGCCGCCATCTGCGAGACCCTGGGCTGGGCCCGGTTGGCCGTGGCCTGCAACGAGCTTGCGAACGCATCATGAGCATCCGTCACCGACACGGTCGCGCACGGCCCCCCCGGCTGAGGACGCCAGTCCGCTGGCTCGCGGTGACGGCCGTCCTGGGGGCCCTCGCCTGTGTCGGGCTCGCCGCCGTCCGGTCCCGGACGGCCTCGGACAACCTGGGCGCCGGCCTCGACGCCTACGCGCGGGGCGACTGGACGGCCGCCGCCAGGGTCGCCCGCCGGCGGCTCGTCGGCACGCCCGGCGATCCCGCCGCCCTGAAACTGCTGGCCCGCTCCTCGGTGAAGCTGGGGCTCGAACCTTCGGCCCGCTTGCTCTATCAGCAGCTCGGATCCGGGGCGATGGACGCGGACGACTTCTACCTCCTCGGCCACGCGCTGAGGCGGACCGGCAACGAGCGCGGCATCAAGGTCTGGGAGAAGTCGCTGCGGCAGCACGCCGACCATGCCGAGACGCTCGACGCGCTCTCGCGCTTCTACTTCGAGGGCGGCCGGTTCCATGCCGCGTCGCGGCTGGCCCTTCGCCTGGCCGATCAGCCCACGTGGCGGACGCGCGCCAGCCGTCTGCTCGGCCAGGTCGAATTCGCCCGCAACGACTTCGGGGCGGCGATCGACCACTGGCGTCGGTCTCTCGACGCGAGGCCGTCGCCCGGCGATCCGGGGGTCCGGGACGAGCCCGCCGTGCGTAAGGACCTGGCCCGGGCCCTGCTCCACGCGGGACGGGCCGCGGAAGCCCTCTCCGAGCTCCGGTCCGTCCTCGCGAACGGGCCCGATGCGGAGGCATCCTGGCTCTTGAGCCGCGCCTGCTTGCAGGAGAATGCCCTGCCCGAGGCGCGGGCCGCCCTCAAGGAGGCCGGCTCCTTCGTGGAGGAGGACCCCGCGCGTCCGGAGCCGGCCCCGTTCACCGGGGCCGCGAGCTGCGCGCCGTGCCATGCCGCGAAGTATCAGGCCCAGCAGGGCTCGCACCATGCCGGGACGTTCCACCGGGCCGACGAGCCCGAGGTCCTCGCGCTCCCCGGGGCGGACCTCGCCGACCCGGCCAACCCCCGGGTCGCGCATCGACTCGAGCGGGTCGATGGCCGCCTCCGGCATGAGACGCGCACGCCGGGTCGCCTCTACCAGGCCGTGATCGACTACGCGTTCGGGTCCGGGGACCGGGGCAAGACCCCGGTCGGGCACGATCCCTCGGGAGAGCAGTTCGAGCGCCTCTCCGTGTATCACGAGCGATCCGCCGGAGCCGCACCTGGGACATCACCAGCGGCCACGACGTCCATCCGAGGGCCGACCGCGACTTCCTCGGCCTGCCCCTGACCGACGACGAGGTCTTCCGCTGCGTCTCCTGCCACGCCACCGCAACCTGCGGGCTACTCCTCACGGGAGGTCGAGGCCGCCGATCATGCGATCGGTTGCGAGAAGTGCCACGGCCCGGGGGCAACCATCGGCTCGCGGTCGACGCCAAGCCCTGATCGGCCATCTCCTGCCCGAGCCTGGCTCCGGCCCGCGGATCGTGAAGACGCGCCGAGTGCCACAGCCCGCGGCAGGCCGGTCGACCCGAACGACCTCGATCGGTCCGCTCGCAGGGGACGACCCCGACCTGGAGCCGGTGTTACACGGAGAGCAACGACCGGCTCGACTGCGTCACGTGTCACGACCCGCACCGGGACGTCGAGAAGTCGCCGCCCACTACGAGGCGAAATGCCTGCCATGCCACCCGGGCGACGGCCTCAAGGTCTGCCGCCGGCTCCGGCGGTTCGACCTGGCCGACAGCGCCCGCGCGCTGGCCGCCTGGTGAATCCCGCCTCCGGCTGCATCTCCTGCCACATGCCGGTGGTCAAGGACGCTGATCCCCCACTCGCCATTCACGGATCATTTCATCCGGATCCATCCCCGATCCGCCGCCCAGGGGCCGGCTGACGGGCGTCCGCCGGGGTGCGGGCCCCGGGAGGGGTCAGCTCGGGCCGCTCGCGGCCCCGGGGCCAGCCCGAGCAGCTCCTCGACGGCCATGCCGATGTCCGGAGCCCTCATCAGGACTCCCCACCAGGATGGCCGCGACCCCTGGTTCCGAGTGCTCCACGTCGCTGCGGGTCCGGATGCCGCCTTCGCTGACCAGGAGGACCTCGGGGGGCACCTGATCCTGGAGCCTCAGCGTGTGTTCGAGATCCGTGCGGGAACTGCCGGAGGTCGCGGCTGTTGATCCCCACGAGATCGGCCCCGGAGGCCAGCACCTGCGGCAGGTTGGCTTGAGCCCGGAGCTCGACCAGGGCGGCCATCCCCAGGTCGCGGGGCGCGGGACAGGAGCCCCTGCATCGCCTCATCGTCGAGGATCTCCGCGATCAGCAGGATGGCATCCGCCCTCGGCAGCTATGCCTCGATGACCTGGTACCGTCGATCAGAAATCCTTCCGAGCAAGGGGATCACCACCGACGCCCGGACGCGGGCCAGGTAGGACAGGTGCCCCCAGCGGGGCGCGTATCGGTCAGGACGCTGATGCACGCCGCGCCATGCCGCTGGTAAATCCGCGCGATGCCGACCGGGTCGAAGTCCTGCCGGATGACCTGGCCGACGGGCTGGCCTTCTTGACCTCGGCGATCGCTCGGATCGGCCCGGGGCCTCGCCGTACGCCGTGCGCGGAAATCGCGGACGCGGGGGCGCCTTCTGGCCTGGGCCTCGAGCTCTTCCAGCGGCGAGCTGCAGCCGCCGTGGCGACCTCGCGGGCGTTTTGAGGCGACGATCTCGTCCAATCGTGGGTCCATGCTCGTCGATATCCGCCGGGTCGTGATCCTCTCGACTTCAATCTACTCGATCCGCGGGCACCGAACAGGTCCTCCTGATGTACGGCCAGCCAGTGCGTCCGCCGGGGCGATCGGCCGACGCTCGGGAACCAGCCCGCACATCAACGCAAGCAGTTGCGGAAGGCGAGGACTTCCGATGTACGGCCCGCCGGAACAACCGCCCCATCCGTCAGACGGTCTGCAAGAGGCCCTGCGACCCCGACAGGAATTCCAGGCGCGGCACTTCGGCGATCTGGGCCTGCTTGGTATCGGCAAGCGAAAGTGCGCTTGCGGCGTCCAGCACTGAGATCAAGAAATTCCACGCGATGACGGCCCGCCCTGCCCCTGGCCTGATGACGATCCGTGCAGGATGAATCCAGGCCATGATTGACCAGGCTGACCTGTCGCATCCGGGTGCCGCATCCGCCCGACGGTGATCCCCCTGCGACGGCCGCGCACCTTCGTTCCCGGCACACTGTCCACTCAGCGAGAGTTCCTCTCGGTCCGCGATGGAATACGCAGCAGATGGTCGAGGAGATCCAGAGATGACGGGCGGTGCTGCAAATGCCCGAATCCTCTCATGTGGCCGCAAGTCGGGGCAAGCTGGGAGAAGATCCGCTCGGCCGCATCTTCCGATGCCCCCGGTGCCTGACGAAGCTCCCCACCTCGTCGCCGGCCGTCCCGGACTCGGGCTGGACCTGGGTGCTGGGCCCGTTGCCCTCGCCGACAGTCCGCGAGGCTGCAGCCAGAGCCTCGCCGGCCCGAGGGGATCGGGACCCACGCCGCCTTCGCGGATGCGACCCGGGAGCAATGGGCCTTCTCGCTCTCCCCGGGACCGACCGCGGAGTCTCGCTCCGAGAGGCGGCAGTGCTCCTCGCAGTGGGCTTCGACCCGCAATCCCCTCCCCCGCGAGCCGGCACGTCCCGAGTTGGCGAGGTCATCGGAGAGCGGCGAGATCTACATCGAGGCGTTCGACCACGACGACTGGTGCGAGGACCCGATCGACCGCCTCCACTGCGGCCTCGGTCCCGGGTAGGCAACTGGCTCGGCTTCTGAGGTCGTCGGCGTCCCTGGGCGGAGGAAGCACTCCACGGTCTGATCGCCTTCGACCCGCTGCTCCAGCGGCAGGTGGCCGTCAAGCGGCTGAGCCCGAGGATCGCGTCGCGGCCCCGCGGGTTGCAGCGCTTCCCGGGTGAGGCACGCCGCCCTGGCCCAGCTCCACCACCCCGGATCGTGCCCGTCTACGAGGCTGGGTGCGACTGCGGCCGCTACTACATCAAGGGCGGAACTCCATCGAGGCCAGGAGCCCCTCGAGGACTGGGCTGGCGGACGGCCCCCTGCCCTTCGACCGGGTGGCCACGCTCGTTCGCGAGCTGGCCGAGGCCCTGGCCTATACTCATGACCTGGGGATCATCCACTGCGACATCAAGCCGGCGAACATCCGCTCCCCGACGAAGGTGGATCCGTTCATCTGCTGGACTTCGGCATCGCTCACCTGCCGGAGTCGGGCGAGGTCCCCCTGCCCCCGGCCTCATCCTGGGGACCCTGCTTACGTCGCGCCCGAGCAGGCCAGGGGAGGCCAGGCCGAGGTCTCGCCGGCCAGCGATCAGTACAGCCTCAGCGCCGTGTTTTACGAGCTCCCTGTGCGGCCAGCCCCGTTCCTCGGGGCCCTGCCGCACGTGCTGGTCCATCGGATCCATCACGAGCCCGCGCCCTGGTCCGTCCGGGCTTAGCGTCCCACGCCCTCGACGCCATCTGCCGTCGGGCGATGGCCAGGGAGCCGGAAGACCGCTACCCGTCTTGCCGCGAACTGGCGGATGACCTCGACCTGTGGCTTCGAGGCAAGACTCCCTCGGTCCGGCCGCGACGCTGGGCGTTTCTGTCGTTCTGACCCGGCCGACCGGATCGAGCTTCCTCCCCGCAAGCCGGGCCCATCGCGCCCCGCGTCCTCGTCACGGGGCGCCCCCGCCGACGCCAAGGGTCTCCTCGGATCTCGACACCTACTCTGAACGCCTCGACAGGCCTGGCTGAGCGGCTCATCGAGCGATTCCGCGAGCCTCGGCCGGGTCGGATCGCCCATGCCCTCGGGCCAGATATGAAACCCCCTTGTAGCTCGTGATCTCCCAGAGGCCCCAGATCCCCTTGCCCTCGTTGTAGCCCTTGTAGCCGACGTCGTGTTTGCCGACGTGCCGCTTGGTCCACCAGCATCGACCGTCCTCGGTCTGATACCGCCCCTGGATCAGGAACGGGCCGATCAGACGCGCCCCTCGCCGGCCATGACGCCGTTCCGGAACGTCAACCGGATTATCTGCTGGCCGGGGCAGGTGGGACATCAGAAGAAGCCGCACCAGGGCCCGACGGGAACCGTGGATCGGTCTCGAACTCGAGGCCTGTTCCAGGCGGGAGGCAGGGGTCGCAGGCTTCGTCATCTCGGGCCTCGACATTCGCAATCCTGATCACAAGCTCCGGTCGGCTTCACGCCCGCCCGACGACTCCTGATGGCCCCGGGCAAGCGTTCGACCCCGCTCGCCGTTCCGTGTCCAGGATGGAACATGCAGATGGGATCTCTCCCCGTGGAGGATCTACCCGAGAATACTATGCGCGGAGCAAGGGCGGGCGACGCGTTTCTTCAATACTCCTTCCCGGCGGCCGAAGCCGTCGCCCGCCGAAGACGGTTGCGAACCAGGCTCCCCGCAAATGAGTCTGTTGCTTCAACGTCCCCGGACCAACGGGTAATCTCGGAGAGCGTACGCGCGTCGATCGAGGAATCGTGGACCAGGCAAGACTCCTTCGTTCGTGGATCTGCCGCCAGGACAAGTCTATTTTGACAAATTCTGTGTCTATGAATACTCCAGCGCGGCTCTTTCGCTCCGAATGCAGGCCCATGGTTTCCCTGGCCTGGCCGGTCGTCCTCGCCGAGCTTGGCTGGATGGCCATGGGCATCGTCGATACGCTCTTCGTCGGGCGGCTCGGCGCCGAGGCCATCGGCGCGGTGAGCCTCGGGATCGCCATCTATTTCGTGTTTGCGATTTTCGGCATGGGGCTCCTGCTCGGGCTGGATCCGCTGATCTCCCAGGCTTATGGGGCCGGGAGGGTGGACGAGTGCCGGATCTGGATGATCCAGAGCCTCTACCTGGTCTTCCTGCTAACCCCGCTGGTCATGGGCCTCCTGTTCGGAGTCGAGCCCTGGCTGGCCGGCCTGGGGGGCATCCCGCGGTCCCGTCACAGGCGATCCCCTTCCTTCGGGCGATGACCTGGGGCACCTTGCCGCTGTTCCTGTATGCGCCTTCTCGCTGCTACTTGCAGGGGATGGTACTGTGCGGCCGGTCATGTTCGCCCTGGCGGCGCCAACGTCATCAACGCGATCGGCGACTGGGCGCTGATCTACGGCCACCTGGGCATGCCGGCCCTGGGAGTCACCGGCTCCGGCTGGGCGACCCTGATCGCCCGGATCTACATGGCCGGGGTCCTCGTGGTCTACACACTCTATCACGAGCTGACTCACCACACCCGGCTGCAACGACCTCGGATGCGTCTCGACCCGGGCCGGCTGGGCCAGCTCCTCGGGCTCGGGCTCCCCGCGGCGCTCCATGTCACGCTGGAGGTCGGCGTCTTCGCGGCAGCCACGGCGCTGGTGGCGATGCTCGATCCGATCGCCCTGGCCGCGCACCACATCGTGCTGGATATCGCGAGCGTGACGTACATGATCCCGCTGGGCCTGGCCTCCGCCGGTGCGGTGCGGGTCGGCCAGGCGCTCGGCCGGGGCGAGCCCGTCGCGGCGAGTCACGCCGGCTGGGCCGCCTTGCTCCTCGGGGCCGGGTTCATGGGCCTTGCGGGGGCCGTGATGGCGACCCTGCCCGACGGGCTCGCCTCGCTCTTCACGACGGACCCCGCGGTCATCGCGACCGCGGCGACCCTGCTGGTGATCGCGGCGGCGTTCCAGCTCTTCGACGGCCTCCAGGGCGTCTCGACCGGCACCATGAGGGGGGCGGGCGACACCCACACGGCCATGATCTGCAACCTGGTCGCTCACTGGGTCATCGGCCTCCCCCTGGGCTACCTGCTCTGCTTCATCGCCGGGCTCGGCGTCGTCGGGATCTGGATCGGGCGCGCGCTCGGCCTGGCCGCTGCGGGCGTCTATCTCCTCCGCGCCAGGTGGCTCAAGTCGCGGGCGCTGGCCCGTGGCGAGTTCGCGCTGGCCGCCCAGGCGGAATAGCACGCCGCTACTGCCGGGCCTTCTCCTCGGGTCCTCCCGACCTCCAGTACCCGCCCTCCTGGGGCGTTTCCGACGTCCGGGGAGCCCTGTCGAACCCGGGTTGAATTCTTGCTTAACGCCCCGGACAATGGGCACCAAAACCTCCACGGACTGAGCGCGGCCAGCGTCTGCCCGCCCCCCGGCCCCGAGAATGATTCAAGGATTGTCGCATATGGGTTCAGTCGATCGATCCGAGCGGCGTCTCCCCTCGGCCCGCTCCCCGCGCCTGCGTCGGCCCCTGATCCTCGCCGGGCTGTTGATCTCGCTGATCGGCGGCCTGGCCGCATCGCCCCTGCGGGGTGATGAGGGTTCCGGGCCGGGGAAGAACCTCGAGATCCGCAAGGGGGACCACATCAGCCTGATCGGCAATACCCTGGCCGACCGGATGCAGCACGACGGCTGGCTCGAGACGCTCCTCCAGGCCCGCTTCCCGCGCGAAGAGCTGACCATCCGCAACCTCGGCTACTCCGCGGACGAGCTGACCATCCGCCTCCGCTCGGCCGCCTTCGGGTCGCCGGATGAGTGGCTCAGCCGCACCAGGACCGACGTGATCTTCGCCTTCTTCGGCTACAACGAGTCCTTCGGGGACCTCGACGCGTTCAAGCGCGACCTGGCCGCGTTCATCGCGCACACCCTCGGCCAGAAGTACAACGGCCGATCGGCGCCTCGGCTGGTCCTCTTCTCGCCGATCGCCCATGAGAACATCAAGGACCGTTCCCTCCCGGACGGCAAGGCCAACAACCAGCGGCTGGCGCTGGTCACGAAGGCCATGGCGGAGGTCGCCGGGGCCCATCACGTCCGGTTCATCGACCTGTTCCAGCCCACGCTCGAGACCTTCCGCACGGCGCTCAAGCCCTACACGATCAACGGCATCCACCTGACGGCGCAGGGCAACCGGATCCTGGCGGCCATCATCGAGCGGGCCCTCTTCCCCGAAGGGCCCGCCTTCAAGCGGGATGCCGCGGCGCTCGAGAAGCTGCGCCAGGCCGTGCTCGACAAGAACTTCTACTGGTTCAACCGCTACCGCACGGTGGACGGCTACTCCATCTACGGCGGCCGGGCGGACCTGCGATTCGTCGACGGCCAGACCAACCGCGTGGTCATGCAGCGCGAGATGGAAGTCCTCGACGTCATGACGGCCAACCGGGACCGCAAGATCTGGGCCGTGGCCCAGGGCCAGGACCTGCAAGTCGACGACGGCAACACCCCTGCCTTCATCCCGGTGAAGACGAACAAGCCGGGGGCCGGCCCCAACGGGGAGCACCTCTTCCTCGGCGGCGAGGAGGCCATCGGCAAGATGACCATCGGCAAGGGGCTGAAGATCAACCTCTTCGCGTCCGAGAAGGAGTTCCCGGACCTGGCCAAGCCGGTGCAGATGTCGTTCGACGCGAAGGGGCGTCTCTGGGTCGCCTGCTGGCCGACCTACCCCCACTGGAAGCCGAAGGAGGAGATGAACGACAAGATCATCATCCTCGAGGACACGAACGGCGACGGCAAGGCGGATCGGCAGATCACGTTCGCCGACCGTCTCCACTGCCCCACCGGCTTCGAGATCGTGCCCCAGGGGGTCCTCGTCGCCCAGGCGCCGGACCTCATGCTCCTGAAGGACACCGACGGCGACGACCGGGCCGACGTCCGCGAGCGCGTGCTCAGCGGGCTGGATTCGGCCGACACGCACCACACGTCCAACAGCTTCCGGCTCGACCCCGGCGGGGCGATCTACTTCCAGGAGGGGACGTTCCACCACAGCCAGGTGGAGACGCCCTACGGCCCGCCCGTGCGGCTGGTCAACGCGGGCGTCTTCCGCTACGAGCCGCGGTCGCAGAAGTTCGAGGTCTACGTCTCGTACCCCTTCGCCAACCCGCACGGGCATGCGTTCGACCGCTGGGGGCAGGACTTCGTGACCGACGGCACGGGCAACGTGAATTACTACGCGACCGCGTTCTCGGGGCACCTGGACTTCCCCGAGAAGCACCGCGGCATGAGGCCCTTCTTCCCGCAGCGGACCCGCCCCTGCCCCGGCACCGAGATCCTCTCCAGTCGCCACTTCCCCGAGGACTGGCAGGGCAACTACCTGGTCGCCAACGTGATCGGCTTCCAGGGGATCCATCGCTACAAGGTGAGCGACGAGGAGTCGGGCTTCGCGGCCGTCGAGCAGGAGCCGATCGTCAGCTCCTCCGACCCGAACTTCCGCCCGTCGGACCTGGAGGTCGGCCCGGACGGGGCCCTCTACTTCATCGAGTGGCAGAACCCGATCATCGGCCACATGCAGCACAACCTCCGCGACCCCAGCCGCGACCGCATCCATGGCCGGGTCTATCGGGTCACCCACGAGGGACGGTCCCTGCTCCAGCCGGCGAAGATCGCCGGCGAGCCCATCGAGCACCTGCTCGACCTGCTGAAGGAGCCCGAGGACCGCGTCCGCTACCGGGCCAGGATCGAACTCGGCGCCCGGGACACCGACCGGGTGCTGGCCGCCGTGAAGACCTGGATCGCGGGGCTCGACGCGAACGACCCGGACTATGAGCATCACGTGCTGGAGGCCCTCTGGGTCCACCAGTTCCACGACGTCGTCGACGCCGGGCTGCTCGATCGCCTGCTCCAGGCCCGTGACTATCGCGCCCGGGCGGCCGCCACGCGGGTCCTCTGCTACTGGCGGGACCGCGTGCCCGACGCGCTCGATCGGCTCAGGAAGCTCGCGGCCGATCCCTACCCCCGGGTCCGCCTGGAGGCCGTGCGCGCGGCCAGCTTCTTCACGGTCCCCGAGGCCATGGAGGTCCCGCTGATCACCGCCGAGCACCCCTCCGATTACTACCTCGACTACACCCGCGGCGAGACCATCCGGGCGCTCGAGCCCTACGTCAAGAGGGCGATCGCCGAGGGCCGTGCGCCGAAGATCACCAGCGCGGCGGGCGCCCGCTTCTTCCTCCGGAACATCGACACCGCCGACCTGCTGAAGATGCCGCGGAGCCCGGCCGTGCTCCAGGAGCTGCTCTTCCGCAAGGGGGTCCGCGAGGAGATCCGCCGCAAGGCGCTCTCCGACCTGGCACAGCTCTCGGGCCGTCCCGAGGTGGGCACGCTCGTCGCGGCCCTCCGCGAGCGCGATAGTGCCCAGGCGGACCCCGGCGAGAGCGTCCTGATCGAGCTGACCCGCCTGCTCGGCGAGCGAACCCCCGCGGACCTGTCCGCCTCGCGCGGGGACCTGGAGCGGGCCGCGACGGAGGCGAGCTTACCGGCCCTGAGGCAGCTCGGCTTCGCCACCCTGGTGGCCGCCGACGGTGCCACCGACCGCCCCTGGGCGCTGGCCCTGAAGTCTCCCGAGTCGCTCCGCGACTTCCTCGGCGCCGTGGCGTTGATCCGCGACCCGAGCGTCCGCGCCAGCCTCTATCCCAGGATCGAGCCCCTGCTCCGCGGGCTCCCCACTCCCCTCGCCGGCAAGGCGGCCGACCCACGCCCCGGGGCCGTTACGTCCGGATCGAGCTCCTCGCCAGGGGACCCTCACGCTGGCCGAGGTCGAGGTCTACAGCGACGGCCGGAATCTCGCCCGCGGCGGCAGGGCCAGCCAGAAGAACACCTCCAACGGGGGCGAGGCAGCGAGGGCCATCGACGGCAACACGAGCGGAACCTTCGGCGACGGGGGACAGACCCATTCCGAGGAGGGCACCTCGAATCCCTGGTGGGAGCTCGACCTTGGCGCCAACTATCCGATCGAGTCGGTGGTCGTCTACAACCGGAGCGAAGGGCAGCTCGGCAAGCGGCTGGACCGGTTCGTCCTGACGGTCCTGGATCCCTTGAGGAGGGTCGTCTTCCGTCGCGAGGGCATCCCGGCGCCCGAGCCGAAGCTGGCGGTCCAGCTTGGCAAGGCCGATCCGGCCGGCATGGTCCGCCGGGCGGCGATGCTCGCCCTCACGTCGATTCGAGGCCAGGAGGTGCCGACCTTCCGCGCGTTGAGCAAGTTCGTCCGCGAGGACACCGATCGCCACGCGGCCATCCTCGCCCTCCAGAGGATCCCCTCCGCGCAGTGGCCCGCGGACGAGGCGGCCCCCCTGCTCCGCTCGATCATCGAGTCTGTTCGGAAGGTGCCCACGGCGAACCGCACGTCGCCCCCCGTCCTCGACTCGCTCCAGCTCGGCGATGCCCTGGCGGCCCTCCTGCCCGCGGACCAGGCCCGCGGCTTCCGCAAGGCGCTCGGCGACCTGGGGGTCCGCGTGATCCGCGTCGGCACGGTCCTCGAGCAGATGCGCTACGACGTCGACCGCATCGTCGTCCAGGCGGGCAAGCCGGTGGAGATCCTCTTCGAGAACGGCGACATGATGCCGCACAACTTCGTCGTGACGCGCCCGGGGGCCCTCGAGGAGGTCGGCCTGCTGGCCGAGGCCACCGCGACCCAGCCCGACGCGCCGAAGCGGCAGTACGTGCCCGGCTCCGACAAGATCCTGCTGGCCAGCCGGCTGCTCCAGCCCCGCGAGGTCCAGAAGCTCAGCTTCACGGCGCCGTCGCAGGCGGGCGTCTATCCCTACGTCTGCACCTATCCGGGCCACTGGCGGCGGATGTACGGGGCCCTCTACGTGGTCGACGACCTGGACAGCTACCTCGCCTCGCCCGAGTCCTACCTGGCGGGGCACGCCGTGCCGATCGCGGACGAGCTTCTCAAGTCCACCCGCCCGCGGAAGGAATGGACGTTCGATGACCTGGCCTCGTCCATCAACCAGCTCGGCAACGACCGGTCCTTCAGCAACGGCAAGCAGCTCTTCGAGGTGGCCACCTGCGTCTCGTGCCATCGGATGGCGGGCGCCGGCCACGAATTCGGCCCCGACCTGACGAAGCTCGAGCCGAAGCAGGGCCCGGCGGACCTGCTGCGGAACATCCTCGAGCCTTCCTCGAAGATCAACGACAAGTACCAGTCCTACCTCTTCGAGATGGAGAACGGCCAGGTCCTGACCGGCCTGATCGTGGGGGAGACGGCCGACGCGGTGAAGGTCGTCGAGAACCCGCTGGCCAGCATCGAGCCGAAGCTGCTGAAGAAGTCGGAGATCGAGGGCCGCAAGCCCTCGCCGACCTCGCTCATGCCGAAGGGCCTGCTGGACAAGCTGACCCGCGAGGAGATCCTCGACCTGGTCGCGTACATCGCCGCCGGCGCCGACGCGAACCACCCCCTCTTCCGCGGCGGCCACGGCCACGGCGGCTCGGGGGGGCATTGAGCGAGGCCTCTCGGAGGGGCCGCAACTGCAGCCCCTTCAGCCTTCAGGTTGGTCTTCGGTCCGAACCTCCCGGCGCAATCGGTGTGCCGATTACTCTTGGGAGAGTCCCTGTTTCGGCTCCGCATCTTCGATTCTCGGCAGCTCCTCGCCGTATTCCGCAAGGATTGCATCGAGGCGCTCCGCGATGAGCCGCCAATCGGAATCGCTGTAATCCTCGACTTGCTTGCCCTCAATGGCGTCTTGAATACAATAAGCAAGTCTCCATTCGAGTCGGAGGAGGTCATGGCCGGAGCCGGGACCGCCTTGCAGGATCTTCGCCCTCAGCCGTCCTGGGACAAGCTCGTGAGCCATCCACTCTTCGGCAGGCCGGTGGTAGAAGATCCTCGTCGTGGGCTCATCGAGTGAGTCCCCCCACTTGGTCGCCCACTCCAGCGTCTGCTGTTCGGGCCATCCGAGCAGTATCTTCAAAGCGCATGTCCAGATCCGGAAGTAGCATCGCTTCGCGTCGTTCCAGTACAGCTCTTCTTCCTCAGGAGTCATGGCGATGCTGAGACCCTTCAGGATCAGACCGGTCTCCAGTTATTGCGCTCAAGACCACGAGGTGTAGCCTCACGGATAAGACGCCGGGGTACCGGATCACGCTACTCCCCGACCCGTCGCAGAACCTGTTCGAGGATCGTGTCCGAGAGATACATCCCCGATGCCTTCAACCGTTCGAGGATCGGTCGAGCGAGGGTGATCCTCCCGCATTGCTTCGCCAGGAACACCAGCCCGAGTGTACCGATGAAGGGGACCCCGATGCTCCTTGCACATCGGCGGGCCTGTCCATCGTCGATGACCGCCCAGGAGTCTGATTCCGCGTGAGCCAGGGCAAGCACGGCGGATTCTCCCGGGCCCAGGTCCCAGGCTGCGATGGACGGCGGATCCTCCGGCGTGGGGATCACGCGGATCCATTCGTGCCTCCGAAGCTCCTTCACCGCGTCGTCGTCGCGGCCGTGTGCTTCGAGTTCCCTGAGAACCGCTTCCGGCACGGCTACCTCACTGACTCCCTCCCTCAAGATCTCCAGCAGACCCACCCGAGCGAGGAACACCAGGGGCGACGTGTTCACGAATCGCCTTCCCGGCACGGTCAACCTCCTCCATCAGTTCGTCCACGTCCACCGGGAAGGCCGGCAGCTTCGCCGCGGCCAGCGCATCAATCAACTCGATCCGGCTCACCCCGGCGAACTGGGCGGCTCGTTCGTGGGAGATTCGACCTTGCGCATACCAGACCATCGCCGCGGCCAGCCTCATCTCCCGGCCGATTTCCTGCGGCGAACGGTGCAGGGCGGCGAGCGTCTCCTCGGGGATTTCGATTGAAAGCGTCGGCATCACGACCACCAGGTCGGCGTTAGTGTCGGTGTCATGGCGAGGCGTCGTGCCATGGACCGAGCATGAGGCTCGGGGTATGTATGATTCTAGTCTCCTCGCGCCCAACCTGCATGCCCTTCCCTCCTGGAGAGACGCGATGCCCTTGAGCTGGTTGCTCGCCGTCATGATCTTGCTTCTCTGGGGAAGCCGCACGGCCCCCGCCGCCCCTCCGGACATCCTGCTCCGCCCCGCGCGGGTCTTCGACGGCGTCGCCGCCGAGCCGCACGAGGGCTGGGCCGTGCTCGTCCGAGGGGAGAGGATCGAGGCCGTCGGGCCCGCGTCCGAGCTGAAGGCACCGAAGGAGGCACGGGTCATCGAGCTGCCCGGGACGACGCTCCTGCCGGGGTTGATCGACGCGCACACGCACGTCCTGCTCCACCCTTACAACGAGACGCCCTGGAATGACCAGGTGCTCAAGGAGGCCCTGGCGCTTCGGGTCTGCCGGGCGACGAATCACCTGAAAGCCCTGCTCCACTCGGGCTTCACCACGATCCGCGACCTGGGCACCGAGGGGGCCGGCTATGCGGACGTCGGCCTGAAGCAGGCCGTGGAGCAGAACATCATCCCGGGGCCGCGGATGCTCGTGACCACCCGCGCGATCGTCGCCACCGGCAGCTACGCGCCGAAGGGGTTCGCACCCGAGTGGCACATCCCCCAGGGCGCGGAGGAGGCCGACGGGCACGACGCCCTGATCCGCGTCGTCCGCGACCAGATCGGCCGTGGCGCCGACTGGATTAAAGTCTACGCCGATGCCGCCATGGGCAATGGCCCCGCTCGCCCTTCCTTCTCACTGGAGGAATGGAAGCTGATCGTCGAGACGGCACGTTCCAGTGGAATCCTCGTCGCGGCGCATGCCGCATCGCGCGAAGGGATGCGGAGGGCGACCCTCGCCGGGGTCGCGACGATCGAGCATGGTTATGGGGGCGATCCCGAGATCTTCCGGCTGATGGCCGAGCACAAGGTGGCCCTCTGCCCGACCCTTGCGGCGCGCGAGGCCGGGGCGACGTCCTACAAGGGCTGGGACCTCACGGGCGACCGATCCCAGGAACCGAAGGCACTCAAGGAACTCCGGACGCTCTTCCAGCAGGCGCAGGGCGCCGGGGTGACGATCATCAACGGCAGCGACATCGGGGTCTTCGCCCATGGACAGGGGGCCCGCGAGCTGGAGTTGCTCGTCGCCCTCGGGATGGAGCCCGTCGAGGCCCTGCGGGCCGCGACCTCTTCCGCGGCCCGGGCGCTCCGGCTGGACGACCGGCTGGGCGCCGTCCGTCCCGGCCTGCTGGCCGACCTCATCGCGGTCGAGGGTGACCCGACCCGCTCGATCGACCGGCTGCGGCACGTCCGCCTGGTCATGAAGGGCGGCGTGGTGTGTCGCGGGGAATGACGGGACGCCCTATTCGGGCACGAGGTCGCCATGCGGCGACATCCCCATGGCGTGGAAGATGCGATCGCGGCGCTCGAGGTAGGCCGGCGAATCGAGGTCGCGGGGCCGCGGCAAGGGGACGTCGATCACCTGCCGGACCGTCGCGGGACGACGACTCATGACCAGCACGCGGTCGGCGAGCTGGAGGGCCTCGTCGATGTCGTGGGTGACGAACAGGATCGTCTTGCGTTCGGCCTGCCAGATCCGGATGAGGTCCGCCCGCATCTTGAACCGCGGTAGCTGTTCACGGTGTGAGGAGACGACCTCGCATTGATGTCATAAGATTGGTCGTGGTTGAGGATCAGAACGAGGAAGGGGCTGGCGAGCGGCGCGGCGTTCACTCCCGCGCTGACCCTTGAGAGTCCGGTCTCAAGATGACCAGCTTCAGTAAACGTCAGGGCCGATTCGCCGCGTGATGTCGGACATTCAGAAGCCGCCTTGATCCAGAAGTCGAAGCGCCCGATCCGTATCCCCGCTCGCAGCCGCTAGGAGGACCCCCATCCACTCGTACCCGGATGGCGGCCTGATGTCCGCGCCTCGGGCGAGCAGCAAGCGGACGGTCTCGGTCTGCCCCGCCTCCACCGCAGCGATCAGTGCGTTTGATCGTCCGTTGGTGGCGTCGATCTCGGCGCCGTGGTCCAGCAGGATCTCGAGCCGCTTGACATCACCGAGCGACGCCGCCTGGATCAGCGGGGTGCCCCCGGCCCGATCCCGTGCATTGACGTTCGCGCCGTGCGCGACGAACGGCGGAGGAGGGGGTTGGAGCGACATCAAGGCCGTCGTGCCGGCGCTCATCCGGTCGCGTCGGGCTTGGCTGCGATCCAGAGTTCTCCCACCAGCTCCGGCGGAAGGTCATCGTCGCTGATCGCATAGTCCAGTGGGGTCGAGCCATCCTCGTCCCTCTGATTGACGTCGGCCCCTCGTTCGAGAAGCTCCCGCACCCGATCCATCTGATGCCGCCTCAGTGCCGCCGACAGGGCGCCAACCAGTCGCGGCCCGGTCGACTTCCCGCCGAATAGTCCTCGCATCGCCGTAAAAGCCGACCGTGCGGAACTCCCCGTCAGGTGGTTTGACCTCCGCCGTGGTGATCGGCAGCAGAGTTGGGAGAGCTTGGCCGCGACAATCGGCTTCAAAGCAAGAGGTCAGGTACTCCGGGACGTTGCGGCCTGCGCCGGCACGTCGCCACCACCGTCAGCATCCGCTCCACGAACCGGCTCCCCCGCTCGCTGTCGGTCCCCCCGCTGATCCGCCGCCAGAGCACCGCATGGCACGGCACGCCCGCTCCACCGCGTTGTTCGTCGGCTCGATCCCCTTGACCCTTGCCGAGGACCCACAGGCCCTCCTCTACCTTGAGGATCTCGAGCACGTCGCCGCCGTCTTCGCGCAGCACACCGCGACCGTCCTCGAGGGCATGTTTGACCTCCCGGCGCGGGCGGCCCATCCGCTCTTGAGACGGGCCCCATGGCAGGGTCCGTCGCGCTTTCCAGTGCCCGGTGGCGGAACAACCGGTTCGATAGCGACAGCAGCCGCCGGCCAATCGCTTCGCCCTCGCCGCCGCGGTCGATCATCGCCTGGAAATCCCGGCGGAGGTGCGCCCCGGCAGACCTGGCCATCGCGGCAGGATCCAGTCGTAGGCGGCAAGCGGTCGCTGCCGACGACGGTCGTCTTCGCTGCCCAGCAGCGCCTTGGCGACGTCGCCGCTGCGGCCCATGGCGATGGTGAAGACCGTGAAGAGTGGGGTGACCACCGCCCACAGCCAGACCTTGCGGGTCCGCTCGCGCCACGACGTCGTCGATGTTCGTCACCTTGGCGTGATGGACGGCGATCGCCAGCTCGTTGTAGGGGGCCTCCAACACGGCGGCCGAGCGCGCTCCAGCTTGGAGATCATCCCGGTGGCGATCGGAGGGCGAACAGGTCGGCGGCCAATTGCTGGATCTGCCGCTTGCTGAGGCGATAGGCCCCGCGAACATCGCCAGCACGGCCTGGAGGTACAGGCCGGCCCCGCCCGGTGGGGACGCCCTCGGGCAGCGGCCGCAGGTCGCCGCAGCCCGAGCAGGTCAGGCGATGGAGCCGATACTCATCGACGACGGGTCTCGATGCTGGGCAGCTCGGCGACTTGATGGATCCGGGGCTCGGGGTCCTCGCCCTCGGCCCCCGGCCACAGCGCCGGCAGGCCGTCGGCTTGCAGTCGAAGGTCTGGTGGACCTGCTCGGGCGGGACCAAGGTGCGGCGAGCCTTGCGATGTCCAGGCACGGCCGCCGCGGCTTCCTCCCGCTGGGAGGGGCCGGGGGCTTGCGCTTCAGCCCGATCGGATCGGACGAGGGGGGCTTGGAGGAGTTGGTCGAGTTGAGCTTGAGCCGCGCCTCGAGGTCATGGACCCGCGTTTCCAATTGCTCGACCCTCTGCCGCATCGCCAGAAACGCGGCGGTGATGGCCGCCTGAGCCTCGCGCGGGACCTTGGTCCAGAGTTCGTCAGGGATAGTTCTACTGTATCCCGGTCTTGAAGACGCCGAACATGTTTTGCATCATACCCTTCCGTGAAGGTGATTTCTTGGAAGGAGTCTGCCATGGAACGGCAGCACCTGGTGCGATTGGAACAGATGTTGGCCCAGGCGGAGGTTTCGCCCGAACTGATGCAGGGCCTCCTGAAGCGGCTCGACGCATTTGTCGACCCGTTCGCGAAGTCGCTCGCCGGGCCTGAACAGCAACGGCATGCCGCTGAAGTGGCCGATCTTCTTTCCAGCTCGAGCAAGACCGGCGAAGCGATCGCCTACCTTCATGACCAGGAACGCCAGGGCTTGCAGAAGTTCGTCGGGCATGTCCCCTGGGACCACGAGCCGTTGCTCGAGACCCTGGCGCGTCAGGTCGGCGAGGACCTCGGCGCGCCTGACGCCGTGATCGTCTTCGACCCCTCGGCCTTCCCCAAGAAGGGGACGAAGTCGGTGGGCGTGGCGGCGGTGGTGTGGCCGCCTGGGCAAGGTCAAAACTGCCAGGTCGGCGTGTTCATGGCTTATGTCTCCGAAGGGACATGCGGCTTGTGAATACACGTCTGTACCTTCACAAGGAATGGACCAAGGATCGAGCCCGGTGCAAGGCGGCGGGGGTACCCAGGGGGGTCAAGTTCCGCACCCGCCACCAGCTCGCCCTGGAGATGCTCGACGAGTGCGGGAGACGACTGCCTCACGGTTGGGTCGCCGGAGACGATGAGATGGGCCGTCCCTCGGGTTTTCGCCGGGAATTGCAGGGCCGTGGCGAGCGTTACCTGCTGGCGGTGCCGTCGAACACGCTGGTGCGCGACCTCGACGTACCGGCGCCCGGAATACTCGGGTCGCGGGCGACGCCCCAAGGAATCCTTCCTGCGACTGGATCGATGGTGCGCCGCCTTGCCGGAGGACGCCTGGACCCGGATCGACGTTCGCGATGGCGAGAAGGGTCCGCTGGTCATCGAGGTCGTGAAGCGTCGCGTGCAGGCCCGGACCGAGACGGGGGGCACGGCGCCGGAGGAATTGCTGTTCGTGACCCGCGAGCGTCAAGCCGGACGCCACGTTCAAGCATGATTACTACCTGTCGAATGCGCCCCCGAGCTGCCGTTGAAGGAACTTGCTCGTGTGTCCAGGGCGGCGCACCGGATCGAGGAATGCATCAAGACCGCCAAGGGGGAGGCGGGCCTGGCCGACTACCAGGTGAGGAACTGGATCGCCTGGCATCATCCTGGACATCGCTGCTGGCCGCGTGGTTCCTGAGTCGGGAGGCGCGGCGGGGAAAAATCCCGGACCCCGGCACTGACGCCACCACAACTCAGGCAGTTGATCGCGGGGTTGATCGCGAGGCATCTCGACACGAACGCCCCTTCATCGCTCTGCCGCTGGGCCACGCGTTGGTTGCGCCGAAACGAGCAGGCCAGGCTCTACCATCATCGATCTCGTAAGGTCATGCCACGATTGAAGGAATCGCTCAGGCTTTAGCGGATACAGTAGAAATAGGCAGGGGGTCGATCATGACGACGGTATAGCGGACTCATCGGCGACTTTCAATGCCAGGCTGTGAACGGCTACGAACCGCGTGATGTAATCGAGGGCCCCGAACGGCTCGTCCATGTAGAGAATCTCGGGGTCCGCGGCCAGTGCGCGGGCGATCTCGACACGCTGCCGCATCCCGCCGGACAGCTCCGGGGATAGGACCGTTCAGAGCCCGAGAGGCCGACCAGGCCGACGTAATGGTCGACGACGGCGTCGAGGTCGGCCGGCTCCGGTCGAGTCCGAAGCCGATGTTCTCCCGGACCGTGAGCCAGGGGAAGACCCCGCCCTCCTGGAAGATGAAGATCCGGCGGCGGTCCGGCCCGCGCACCGGCTCGCCTTCGACGAGGACCTCGCCCCGGCTGGCGTGCAGGAATCCGGCGATGATGTTCAGCAGCGACGTCTTGCCGCAGCCCGAGGGGCCGACGATGCAGACGAACTCCCCCTCGCGGACCTCGAGCTCGACGCGCTCCAGGACGTGGATCGGCTCGTCGCGTCGCCGACTCGGGTAGGTCAGCCAGAGGTCACGGACGGAGATCGCCGGCCCCGCGTCCCGGCGGCCGTGGCCAGCACGCACGACCTGCACAGCCTCGTCCGGATCGAGGCGGCCGTTGTGCTCGGTCGGTTTGGCGCGCCAGAAGAAAGGCCAGGCCAGATTCTTCATCGATGATCGTATCCCCAGCTCACCTCGTCGAACCGCTCAATCCGCCGGACCAGCAGGTCGAGGCAGAGTCCGATCGCCCCGATGACGACCATGCCGGCGACCACCAGTGAGCCAGACGAGCGAGCCCACGAAGACGGTTCGTCGCAGGGTCATTGCCGCAGTCCTCACTCCCCAAGCGGGTTGACGGATTCCTTCGATGCGCGGGGCCCACGCCCGCGCGAAGGAGGACGAGGGACCTATCGCCAGAGGATGCCCCTCAGGGAGGTCGCCACGTAGATCATGCCGATGGCGAACACGCTGAGCGCGAAGGCGATCTTCAGCATGCGGTCCGGTACATACGGCGAGCAGATCGCCCCGATCTGCGCCCCGATCACGACGCCCGAGGCGCTGAAGACCAGGATGTCGAATCGCAGGTTCCCAAGCGACAGGTTGACCATCGTGATCGCCCAGTCGGCGATGGCCTCGATGAAGATCGCCGTCGCGTTTGCCCTCTTGGTGGCAAGCCCCCCCCGTGCTCGAGGAGCGGCCGGTGGATCTCGGCGACCCCCGTTCCGGTGCAGGCCGAGGATACCCCCGCCCAGAAGGAGCGCGGACGATAGCGGCGGAGCGCCTCCAGGATCGCGCTCGGCACCGTCCCGTAGACGCGCCGTCCGGCGTTGTCGAGCTGGACGAGGGCGATGCCGCCCACCACGAGCCCCACGAGGAGTCGGAGCAGGTCGCGCGACGCCCGCACGAAGACGAAGAGACCCGCGGCCACGCCGACCAGCACGGTCGGCAGCAGCGTCCGAGCCGCCGCCATGTCGATCTTCCGCATCATGAGGTATCGAGAGGCTCCGCTCGTCATCCCGATCGTCTCGGTCGCGACCCCCGTCGCGATCGAGTGCCCGATGGGAAGCCCCAGGATGAAATTGAAGAACGGCTGGAACAGGACCGACCCCGAGAAGCCCGAGGCATTGGCCGTGATCGCCACGGTGATCGCGAAGGGGAAGACGTACCAGTGGCTCCAGTCGATGGAACCGGCGAAGCGGTCGTAACCCACGAATCCAGGTGCTCCCGAACAGCCAAGGGCCTGGAAACCGGCCAGCCCGGCCGGCGGGTCAACCTTCCAGCGGCAACGATCGTTGACCGAAGGCGAAGAGCGAGTGCAAGGCCAGGTTCAGGCCAAAGGCGCCCAGGCCCACATACACCTGGGACAGGCCGGAGACGTGCTCGTGGTAGCAGGTCAGCACATACTGGGCCAGGCACAGGCAGGCCACGAAGCTCAGCAAGGAGCGGCGCGGCACATACCGCGACACCAGGCTCCCCAGGGGGCCGCCGGGCACGACGACCGGGACGGCCGCCAGCCAGGAGGGGAAGATCTCCCGGATCGAGGCGGCACGCACCGGCCACCAGCCCGCCCCAGAAGCGTTGACGAACCAGCACGCACCATGACGGTCGGTAGGGCCGGCGCACCGTGCGCCGGCCTTGCCGGCCTGAACCGTTCCCCGCGGGTGCGGCATCGCCGACGCGGCGCCGCGGGGAATCCGCTCACTGTTCGAGGGGCTCGAGCCGGATGCACTCGACCCAGCAGTGCGCCCCGTCGCTCGGGCCGCCCTTGATCACGACGTGGGAATCGTCCCCGACGATGTCCTCGACGAGGACGGTGGTCCCCACGGGCAACTTGAGCTTCTCCGTCGTGCCGGTCCTCGACGCGCGCTGACCCGACTTCCCCGGGGAGGCGCCGACGATCCGGTCGAGGATGACGTCCGAGCCGTCGAAGGAGGCGAGCCTGGCCTCCCCGCCGACCTTCAATCTCCCGGTTTGCCGGACGGGGCCACTGCCCGGCCCTGGCTGGCACCCGGCGATCAACAACGCCAGCACACCGGCCAGGACCCGCGCCCCCGTCGACCGCAGCCTCCCGTCGCGGGGCCCGGCCGCCATGCCGCGAGCCTCAGTAGGCATCGGCACTGATCACCTCCCCGCCGGCTCGTGTGCCGAGTGCGCGCCAGATGTCCCTCGCGATCGTGCTCTTCACGAAGCGGACGGAGCCGTCCATCATCAGGGTATTGACGCCCCCGGGGTGATAGCTCCGGGAGGTGAATGCGACGTAGGTGACGTTGCTGACGCTCAGGCCAAGGCGGCTGGAGGTGAAGCTGATGTCGTAGAGTTTCCCTCCCGCGCTGTATGGCACGAAGGTGTTCGGGGCGAAGAGGGTGCTGATGCCGGTGTGGATGTAGAGCCCGTTGACCCACTGGCTGTTGCCGAAGGTGGGGTCAAAGCTGCCGCCGAAGGCGCCGATGTCGCCGGGGCTGGTTGGTGGCGGCACGCCCGGGCCGTTGGGACTGCCGCCGTCTCGGAGGACGGGCTGATAGGCCTTGATCTCGCTGAACCCGATGGTGTTGGACAGGCCGTCGGTGATCGAGGAAGGTTTGACGCACTTGTTGACGAGGAACATGCCGTCGCCCATCGCGTCGGCGTTGGGGTTCCACATGAGCCAGGTGCCGCCGTTGACGCCGTAAGTGGTCGGGGAGTGGCGGATCAGGCCCGAGGGATTGCGGTCCGGGTTGATCTCCGACGGGCAGATGAAGGAGCTGATCTGGGTCTCGCAGACGGTCGTCTGGAGCGACCAGAACTGGTCGTAGTTGATCTGGTTGTACAGGTTGCCCTGCTCCATGAAGGGCAGGATACGAGCGTGGGCGGAGAAGGTGAGGGCGAGCGTCCCGACCGGGAGCGAGCAGGACATCGGGTACGTGCCGTTGCTGCTCTCGTAATTGTGCAGGCCGAGGCCGATCTGCTTGAGGTTGTTGGTGCACTGGGCCCGGCGAGCGGCCTCGCGCGCCGACTGGACCGCGGGCAGGAGCAGGGAGATCAGGACGGCGATGATGGCGATCACGACGAGCAATTCAATCAGCGTGAAGGCTCGGCGTCGGAACTGTGGGAGCATGTAATGTTCTCCGGATAATTGGATTCAGCTTCGAATGTGGGCAGAAGGCAGAACTTTGCCTATGAGGCGACCGGTCTCTCGGGCGACCTCGAACGGGGCGGATGCTCGATCGGGCCCGGGACTCTCGGCGACGGGATCATCCCCCGGGTGGGAAGACGTTCAGGATGGCGTATCCGACGGCAGGCGCAGGCTCGGTGCGCGGCACGAACCCGTACTGGCACGAAGGGACGCTGAAATCCCGGCCCGGATCGTCAGATTGCGGCGATGAAGGATCGGTGCCGCGGAGGGTGGAAAATCGGCGAGGCACGGTCAACCGGGCGGACATCGACGTCTTCCGGCGAGAGGAGGGAAGCTCCAGGAACAGCCGCCGTCCCGACCACGAGAGGCAAGCCCGGATTCTCGCCGTCGTGGGGTGTCGCGAGGGTCGAGGTCGACACGGGGGTGGCGGGGTTGCCCGAACAGAATGCGCCCGTGCACGCGGGCGGGGCCGATCGATCGGCCGGTCCCCGATCCGGTGAATGGCCCAGGGCGCCGATGCCTTCGAGTCGTCCGGGGATCGCGATCTCCCCGATCCTCTGGATGCGGGAGGAGGTGACGAGGTGATTCGAGCACCCGGCCTGAGCTGCGCACGGCCATTGAAACGCCATCGCCAGAACTGCGATGAGCATGCCAATCCGGCATCTCAGGGGGATGTCAGGTGCCCGGAGTATCATCCGACCCCACAAACGATGTCGCTTCCACGGCAGAAGGGCCTAGGTCGAGGGGCTGCTCGACTTGCACAACGATCGTGAGAAGAGATCTTAGGGATGGTGCCTTCGACCCGTCAAGCGGTCCCTTGCGGAGACTCGAGGACCAGGCGGGTATCCTGGGCGGACGTATCGCCTGGCCGACGAGGTCGGTGTCCGGCGGCTGGTCTCTCGTGCTTCCCTCCGGTCCGGACCCCGGGCGGCGTGAATCCGTGCGAGCCTCCAGCGCCGCCGGATGGCCCACCAGAAGACGGCACGATCAAGCGTCCAGCGGCCGCCACGCCGGGCCTGCGGTCCAGATCGCGATGCCTGCCCAGGATCCTCCGCTGGGGGTCCTGGGCAGGCCGATCGACGCCCGCTGCGTTGAGCGTCAGTTCGCCTTCTTGGCCGCCGCCCTCATGAACTCGAACACGTTTTCTCGCTCCAGGGGGAGCTGGAACGCGTCGGCGACGCGCGTCATGTAGTGACAGCGGGACGCCCACCAGATCACGTCGATCGCCCGTTCGTGGCCGAAGTGGGCGATCAGGCCGGCCCGGTCGGCGTCATCGATGGCCCAGGGGGTCCGGGAGAGCTTCCGCGCGAAGAAGAAGGCGGCCCGATCCCACCGCGGCAGGGAGGACCAGTCCCCCGAGGCGAGGAGCCGGGTTCGTGCTTCCAGGGCATTCTTGTCGAGGCCCGCGACCGCGAGCAGCATTTCGCAGTGCCCCATTCAGTAGAAGCAGTCGATCGTGCGGGTCACGATCCAGAAGAGGCTCTCCTCGAAGACCCGGTCCTGTTTCGCCTCCTCGCGGAAGGCGGTCGTGCAGGCCGACCAGCCCGCGGCCAGCGCCGGCTGGTAGACCATGCAGACCAGACTCCACTTGATCTTCACCGGGGCCTTGGGCCGGGGGGCGTCGGCCGGGAGTTTCTTCATGTACTCCTCGAACGTGGGGACGCGGATCCGGCCCCCATTGCCGCGCTGGGTGTCCAGGTTCGCCTGGAGGGTCTCGAACCCCACGCCGGCCCATTCGGGATCGTCCACGGTCGTCGGCGCCTCCGGCCCATGACGCTCCTCCGGGCGGGCGCGGGCGGGGACCTCCGGCGCGACCTTCTCGCGCGGGAAGCGGCAGTCCAGCGGCGGCTTGGGCCCGCCCTCCTCGGGGGGTAGACCGAGCGAGAGGAGCAGCCGGTCCTGGAAGTTGGAGTACGCTAGGAGCAGCACCATCGCCACGAGCTTCTCCTCGCCGTACGACTCGCGGAGCGATGCGACCTGGGCGTCGGTCACGGCCGCGGCGTTCACGGTCATCTGCCGGGCGAAGATCAGGGCGGCGCGGTCCTCGGCGGGCCAGCGCTCCGGGCCGGCCCTCAGGGCCGCGATGCCGCGCACGTCGACGCCCGCGTGGCGGAGGTCCGCCTCGGCCGCGGCCTTCGAGTAGGCGCAGCGATTGGCGTCGGCGGCGACCCAGCGCATCTCGCCGCGGAGCACGGGCCCGATCGGGTTCCTCGCCCGATGGAGCCAGTCGAGTTCGAGCATGGCCGCGGTGGTTCGCGGCAGGCCGCGAGCGAGCGCGCGGGCCCACCCGGGCAGCGGCTGATCCTGGCCGCGCTCGGCCTTCGGCAGGTGAGACCAGGCCTCGCGATCGCTGAGCAGCGGGAAGGCGACCGCCGCCCCATCCCCGGCCCGGGCCGCCATCGGCGCGAGACACAGGGCCAGGGTGAGCAGACGGATCTTCATCGGCATCACTGTTCCTTTCATCGATTGATAATATCTAAGATTTTGAGTGAAGCGCGGCGCCGGACCGGGCAGGGTACGCGGCGCCGCCGGGCCGTCAGAAGAGGGACCGGAAGACGGTCAGGATCGGGTCGGTGCCCACCTTGTAGGCGACCTCCGCCTTGCGCTCCTTGCCCCTGGGGTCGGCCAGCCAGAGCATCACGGTGAATTCCCGCTCGGCCCCGGATGGCTTGCCCGGGCCGGCGACCTCGTACTTCCTGAGCGATTCGCCCTTCTGCCAGCTCGGGTCCGAGACGAGGATGGGGGGGCTCGCCTGCTTCATCGCCTCGACCGTCTGGCCATGCTGCCAGGCGGCGAGGACCTTCTCGAGCGTCTGCCTCGCCTGCGTCTCGTCCGCGGGCGCCGGGGCGGGCGTCTGGCCGCAGCCGGCCGCCGCCATCAACCCGACGGTGGCCGCGATCCGCCGCAGCAATAGAGCTCTGATGAACACATTCGCGCTCATGTTCTGGTCTCCCGTCAGCGGTGTGGTGTCAGTAGGAATCGGAGGAGATGACCTCGCCGCCGTTCTTCGAGCCGAGGGCCCACCACGCCGTGCGGTCGATGGTGTCCTTCACAAACCGCACCGAGCCGTCGCAGAGCGCGACGTTGACGCCGCCGGGGTGCAGGCTGCTCGCCGACATGACGAGCCTCACCGGCCGGAAGTAGCAGGACTTCCTGTTCGGCGTCGACGCGTGCTTGTAGATCGCCGTGTGCAGGAAACCGTCGAGCCACGGTGCACCGCTGCCCGATTCCCCCATCGTGTCGATGAGCTGATTATCTAGCGCCTCGCAGCGCAGGACGGCCTCGTCGATCGTCTCGGGCATCGGGGGCGAGGGGGCGTTGTACACGTCGCGGCGGACCGTGGGGATCCCCTGGTTGAAGTCGCCGAACAGCTTCTCGGAGGCGGCCGCCGTGTTGCTCGTGCCGTCGGTGATCTCGCTGAGCCGCATGGCCCGCTCGGCGAAGAACGGCCCGTTGGGCGGGAGCAGGGTGTTGTTCAGGCCGGCGGCGTCGGTCTCGCCGTGGGCGTAGAGGATGTTCGATCCCTCGTTGAACCGGTAATTCGTCCCGCCCCAGTTGCTCGGGGGCATCTGGCTGTCGGAGGGGCAGAGATACGACGAGATGGCGACGGACAGGACGGTGGAGTTCCCCTCCTGGACCGTCATCGTGAGGTTGAAGTTGATCGCCGAGTAGATCGGCGTCTGTTCCATGAAGGGGAGGATCATGGAGAACCCGGAGTAGTTGTAACGCGACGTGACGTCGTACGGCCGGGCCGGCCGGGTGCCGCGGGCGATCGGGAACCGGCCGTGGACGTCCGCGTAGTTGTGCAGCGCGAGCCCGAGCTGCTTCAGGTTGTTGGTGCACTGGGCGCGGCGGGCCGCCTCGCGGGCCGACTGGACCGCGGGCAGCAGCAGCGAGATCAGCACGGCGATGATCGCGATGACGACGAGCAACTCGATCAGCGTGAAGGCGCGGGGACGAGAATGCAGATGCATTGGAATCTCCAGAATTGGGAATGCTAACGATGAGTCCAAAGTTCGTGCCGTGCCTCACGCGCGCACCCCGACCGGATGCGCCGCGCCCGGCACTCTGCGAGGCGCGTACGCTGCACGGTACGGATCACCTCTCGGCGCGAGGGTGAGCCGGCGAGATCGCGGAGGCGACGGAGGAGCGACAGTCGATTGGTGTGACCCGAGGCCTGATCCGCCATCCCTGGATCGGCGTGGCGCAAGGCGACACGGCGACCCTGGTCGGGCGATCGCGGGGCGGTCGTTCAGGCTCTGATGTCGTGACGGGCGAGCCGAGGCGGGGGATGGAAGATGGCTTCGGCCCGATCCACGGCGCGGGGGGTGGAATCCGCGTCGGCGGAGAGGAGCGGCCCGGGACCGGGCGTCACAAAGGGCCGGGATGAGAGGGCCCAGTGCTCGCCCCCGGCGCTGATCAGCGACGGGGCCGCGGAGGCGGGTGCGGCGGGATTCCCCGAGCAGAACGCCCCCGAGCAGGGGGCGGGCGCCGTGGGCGGCATCTCGCGAGGACCGGCGGGGCTGGTGGCGCCGGGGTCCAGTAGCCGGAGACGCGTCAGTTCACGATACGCCTCGGAACGTGATGTGAGTGGGTGAGGGCCGCAACCGGCTCGGGCGGATGGCGTCCAGACGACGGCCATGGCCAGGAACGCGGCGAGCGTTCCGGCGAGGGGGCCGGCGTGTCGTCCTGGTGCCGAGAGTCTCATCCCACCCCGCAAATGAGTCTGCGACGTCGTCTCTTGGAGCAGCCGCGGAGACGGCAATTCGAGAGGAGAATCGATGCGCGATGGGGAGCAGGATAGCAACTGCGCCCGGCGTGGTCAATGATGCGACGACGCCGTTCAGGTCTGCCCGACCCAGTCCGCGCCGGCGACCTTGCGCCAGCGGGTGCGGATGGCCTCGAACTGGTCCGACGGCAACGGGCCAGCCTCGAGTGACGCGGCGTTCTCGCGCCAGCGGCCGGGCTTCGTGGTCCCGACGATGGCGGTGTGGACGCCGGGCATGCTCAGCGTGAAGCGGAGCGCGGTGGCAGCGGCGTGCGCGGGATCCCTGGTCAGGAAGTCGTACTGGAGCTTCTGGAGCCGCTCCCAGTAGGGCTGATGGTACGCGTTCTCCGGCCGCTCGGAGTAGCGCCAGGCGGCGTTGGCGATCGGCCGCTTGATGATCACGCCGATCTGCCGGGTCTCCGCCTCGAGGAGCGTCAGGTCGATGGCCTCCTGGTCGGCGATGCTGAGCGACGTCTGGAGCGTGTCGAACGCGCCGCACTCGACGGCGAAGCGTGCCGCGGAGCCGTCCCCGCTGTAGCCGATGCAGCGGGCGTATCCCTTGTCGCGGGCCTCCTGAAGGGCCGAGATCGCATCGCCCTTGCGGAGCTCGGCCTCGGAGCAGCTATGGAGCTGGATCAGGTCGAGATAGTCGGTACGCAGGCGGCGGAGGCTGCGTTCGATGCTGGCCAGCAGGGACTCGGGGCGCCAGTCCTCGACGCCGGGGCTCTCGGGATGCCCGCACTTGCTGAAGAGGTAATAATCGTTCCTCCGGTCGGCCACGGCCTGGCCGATCAGCTCCTCGCTGTCCAGATAGCATTCGGCCGTGTCGATCACATTGAGGCCGGCGTCGAGGGCGTCGTGCAGGAGCTGCCTGACCGTCCCGGGCGAGGCCTTCTCGAAGCCGATCTCCGCGCCGCCGAAGCCCAGGACGCTCACCTCCATCCCGGTCTTGCCGAAGGGCCGTCGTTCCATCCGATCATCTCCCTGAGTATGCACCTCGTCCGCTTTCCCGCTCATGCCATGTCGGTTGGCATGCAGGAATCGTACCCGAGAGAGAGAATCGGTCAGACCAGCTCGCGGATGACCTCGGTGGTGGGTGGCAGGATGCTCATGGGCCGGTCCGCCTTGTCGCGGACGATGGCCTGGGGATCGATGCCGAGGTTGTGGTAAATCGTCGCGAGGACGTCGCGATAATGGACCGGACGGCTGACGGCCAGGGCGCCGAGCTTATCCGTCGAGCCGATGACCTGTCCGACCCGCATCCCGCCGCCCGCGAGGATCGCGGAGTTCACCCGGGCCCAGTGGTCGCGGCCGGCGTCCTTGTTGATCTTGGGGGTCCGCCCGAACTCGCCCCAGACGACCACCGTCACGTCCCGATCCAGGCCGCGGGCGTAGATATCTTCCACCAGCGCCGAGATCCCCTGGTCGAACAGCGGCAGGTGCTGGCGGAGGTGGCTGAAGTTCCCGCCGTGGGTGTCCCAGAAGCCGTACCCGAGGGAGACGCAGCGTGCCCCTGCCTCGACCAGCCGGCGGGCGATCAGGAGCTGGTCGTTCCACATGGGCGCGCCGTCGCCCAGGTGCTTCGGCGAGCCGACCCCGTAACGCGCGCGGAGCTTCGGGTCCTCGCGCTCCACGTCCAGGGCCCTGGCGAGCCGGTCCGACGTCAGCACGGTGAAGGCCTGGCGGTAGAAGCTGTTCATGCCCTCCAGCGGGGCCCTGTCCATGGCGCGGCGGCAGTCGTCGAACTGATCCAGGAGCTGCCGTCGCCCCGTGAACCGGCCGGCGGAGATCCCGGCGGGCGGCCGGAGCAGGGCCAGGTCGTCCCCCTCCATCCGCGCGGCTCGGAAGGACTGCCCCAGGATGCCGGGGCCTGGCGTGTTGTACGGCCGATGCTGCATCACCGGGGCGAGGTCGATGAACGGCGGGACGACGGGGTCCACCGAGCCCTGCACCTTCGCGATGACCGAGCCGAAGTGCGGCTTCCCCTCGCGCTGGGAGATCCCCATCGGGAAGCCGGTCATGCTCTGGAAGCTCGAATGTTCGTCGAGCTGGCCGACGACCGAGCGGATCACGGCGACCCTGTCCATGACCGCGGCCATCTTCGGCAGGAGCTCGCAGACCTGGACGCCCGGCAGGCTCGTCGCGATCGGCTTGAATTCCCCGCGGATCCCGGCGGGTGCGTCGGGCTTGAGGTCGAAGGTGTCCTGATGCGCCAGGCCGCCGGACAGGTAGACCATGATGACCGACTTGTGCGAGGGCCGTCCCGCCCTGCCGCTGGAGGCCGGAGTCGCGGCGGCCGCCTCGGCCTCGATCAGTTCGGGCAGGCTCAGGCCGCCCATGACCAGCCCGCCGATCTTCAGGAACGATCGGCGAGAGAGCCCGTCGCAGAAGCGGCCGGAAGCGGCCGGTCCCCAGAGTGTCAGCATGTTCGCGCCCTCTCCGCTGCCGGCTGTCCAGGAGCACCGCGTCTTCCCGCGTCCCGACGGCAACCGAGTCGAAAGAATGTTCAACAAGAGTGTAATTTTCTTCCGGCCAGTTGGCAAGCGAGCCTGCGTTGCATCGTTGCTCGGACGGAAGTTCCGCAGCGGTTGCATCACCTGGCGTGAGGCGTCGGATCATCGGTCCTGGAGGAGAGGTCCTTGAGGATCTTCTGGAAGTCGGGACGGTCTCGCAGCGAGTCCAGGTCGTCGTCGGTCTGATAGAGGTCCAGGTTCGTCACCCCCTCGTTGACGGCATGCGCCAGGGCCGCCACGGCTCGCTTGCCGTAGACCTGGCGCCGGAGCTTGTCGGCGGGGTTGAGGGCTGCCTCGTCGTCCGGGGGCGGCGTGTCGGCCCCCGCGCCGAAGAGTGAGATGCACAGGGCCAGGTTGGCCGCGAGCTGGTAGCTGTTCTCGCCATCGAGGTCGCCTGCGCTCTCCAGCAGGTCCACGGCCGACTGGAAGGACTGGAGAGCGGCGGTATATGCCTTGCGGCGTTGCTGGAGCCTGCCGATGAGGTTGTGGGAACGCGACAGATCGAAGGCGAACAGCCGGTTCCTGGGATACCGGGCGACGAGCCGTTCCAGAACTGCCCGGGCCTTCAGGGCATGCTCCAGGGCGGTCCCGGGCTCGTTCATCAGCGCGAGGAGGCGGCTGAGCGCGTCCTCGGCGACGTAGAGCCCACTCTGGTAAGCCACGGTGTCCGGGAACCGCCGATCGAGCTGCTCGTATACGTCAACGGCCCGCCTGGCGTTCTCCGCGGCGGGCGGCAACTGACCGGCCCCCTGGAGCAGGGCGGATAACTCCCGGTAGTCCTTGCCCAGCTCCACCGCCTGATCCACCCGCGACGGCTCCGCGTGGACGATGGCCTGACGCAGGTCCACACCCTTGATCATCTCATCCAGGCCCATCCCGATCGTCTGGGGATCGGTCGACAGGGCGCGTCCCAGGCCGATGAGCGACTGCGCCAGGGCGACCTGATCTTCGGTGTCCGCGGACTTCGCGGAGACCCGCTCCTGGTTGATCCGGACGGCCTCTCGCCAGTCGTCCACGGCCTGCGGCTGATGCCCCTCGGCGCGCTCGAGCTCGGCCAGACTGCCCAGGACCCTGGCCAGCTTCCGCCGGTTCTCGGGCGTGGACGCTCGTGAGGACGGTCCGGATTTCAGCAGGGTTCGAGCCTCCTCGAGGTTCGCTCTCGCCTCGGCACGCCGATCGCCCTCGATTCGAAGGAGCTCTCCGAGCTTCGCGAGCAGACTCACCCGCTCTCCGAAGAAGAGTGAGGACCCGTCCGCGAGCTGCCTGAACGCGTCCAGGGCTGCCCCGTATTGCCAGGCCGCGACGTCGGGCAGCCCCATCAACTCGTAGATTCGCCCGATCCGCTGCCGTGCCTCGGCCGCCACGAGCGGCGACGGTGCGACGCCACCGGGTTGCTCGGCCGTCCGCTCGTAGTAATGCAGGAATGACTCCAGCAAGGCTGTTCGGGCGGGGGCCAGGTCCGGCGCGGAGAACGCGGATTCCTGTTCGAACCGAGCGAACAGATCGTCGATCGCGGAACGGGCCGCCTCGTACGACGATTCCGACCTCTCCATCGCCCGGCTCATGCGGACGAGTCCGAGACTCGTGCCGACCAGCCCAGCGACCAGGGCCGCGAGCAGGCCGATGCCTGACACGGTCGCCACGGGATGCCGCCGGATGAGCTTCCCCAGCCCGTAGAGCCGTCCCGGCTGGTGGGCCAGGACGGGGCGGCCTTGGAGGAACCGATCGATGTCCTCGGCGAAAACGGCGGCCGAGCGATAGCGATGCTCGGGCTCCTTCTGCAGGGCCTTGAGCACAATCAGGTCGAGGTCGCCGTCGAGCAGTCGGATGAGCTTTGCCCGCGAGGCAGCGTCGTCGGCCAGTGCCGATTCCTGCGGCCCGATGGCGCGGCTGGGACGTTCCGGCGCCTGCTGCGAGATCGCCTCGACCAGCTCGTAGCGGCCGGGCTCGGGGGACGACGTCTGGTACGGATAGCGTCCCGTCATGAGCTCGTAGAGGACAAGGCCGAGGCCGTAGACGTCGGCCGCCGTCGTCAGCGGCTCTCCGAGGATCTGCTCGGGACTTGCCGACCGCAGCACCGCCGGGGCGGAACCTTCCGAATCGCCGGTCGAGCTTGCGCCAAGAGAGATCGAGGGCTCTCCATCGGGACCGATCCGGACGAGATCCTGGAACAGGCCTCCGTGGATCGTCCCCCGCCGGTGCATCCCATCGACCAGGTGGCAGACCCGCTGGAAGAGCCTCAGGCGGGCGACCGGCTCGAGGCCCATCTCGCGGCAGTAGGCGAGGATCGGAGTACCGGCCTCCGAGTCCTCGGTGGGCGACGCTGCCGGCCCTCCTTCCGCGGACACGGCGTCGAGCACCAGCGACTCGAAGGGGTCGGCCTGATCGTCCTGGATTGGTGGCTGGCCTTCGGCCACAACTTCTCCGACGGACTGCGCGCCCCCTGCCCCGCCCGGTTCGCTCAGGCGGGCCTCCACGTCCGCGCGAAGCCCGGGGTCATCGCCGCAGGCCGCGTCCAGGAACCGTGCTCGCCGCTCCGCCGTCATCTTGCGGGCCAGATCGGCGATCGCCGCGCCGGGGTGCTCGCTTGCCTCGTCCATCACTGAGAGTACTCCGGGTCAGATCTCCCCGACGCTTCGGCCCTTCCCCCCGAGGGGAAAGGTGCCCCGCGGGGCGGATGAGGGTTGATCGCACGGGCCGGGGAGCTTGTCCCTGACCCTCATCCGGCCTTCGGCTACCTTCTCCCCATGAAGAAGGTCTGAGGAAGCTGCCGCTGCGGTGAACTGGTCCCGGCGGCCATCTTAGCAGAACCCCCGCCGTTGCCGCGGCGTTGCGGGCCGTTTATCCTCGGTCTTTCGGGAGACGCGCGGGCCACACGAAGGAGCACCCTTGATGAAGAACACGACGTCGGGCCGCCTGGCCTGTTGCTGGTTCGTTGCGCTCACCGTCCTGGGGACGGGCATCGCCAGTGCCTGCACGAGCATCATCGTCAGCCGGGGGGCGTCGAAGGACGGCTCGGTGATGATCACGTACTCGGCGGACGCCCCATTCATGCCGCGGCTGCTCCGCGTGCCCGGCGGGACTCACCCGCCCGGGACGATGGTCGAGGTGCGGGGCTGGGAGGACGACGAGGTCCGCGGGAAGGTGCGGCAGGCGGAGCGGACCTACACGGTCGTCGGCCTGATGAACGAGCACCAGCTCTCGCTCGGCGAGACCACCACGGGCGGGCGGTCCGAGCTGGTCGACCCGAAGGGTCAGCTCGACTACGACGGGCTGATGCTCCTGACGCTCCAGCGGGCGAGGACGGCGCGCGAGGCCATCGCCACCATCGACGCCCTCTGCAAGGAATACGGCTACAGCAGCTCGGGCGAGACCTTTTCGATCGCCGACAAGGACGAGGCCTGGATCATGGAGCTGATCGGCAAGGGACCCGGCCAGAAGGGCATCGTCTGGGTGGCGGGCCGGGTGCCCGAAGGCTGCATCACGTCGCATGCAAACATGAGCCGGATCACGACGTTTCCGCTCAACGATCCGGAAAACTGGCTGTATTCCCCGGACGTCGTCTCGTTCGCCATCGACAGGGGGTTCTACAAGACAGAGACGGGCAAGCCGTTCAGCTTCCGAGACGCCTACCATCCCCGCCAGGGGCCGGACCAGAAGCGCGCCTGCGCGGGGCGAGTCTGGAGCATCTGCCGCCGCGCCGCCCCGAGCAAGAACTTCTCGGACGCCTACTTCCGGGGCGTCGAGGGGGCCGAGGATTACCCGCTCTTCGTCAAGCCCGACAAACCTCTGTCGGTCCACGACGTGATGATGCTGATGCGCGACCACTACGAGGGGACGCCCTACGACATGACCAGGGGGATCGACGCAGGCCCGTACGGCAGCCCGCTCCGGCTGCGGGACCTGGCGTTCACGGTGGACAAGAAGAGTTACATGTGGGAGCGGCCGATCTCGACTCAGCAGGCCGGCTTCGTCGTGGTGACCCAGAGCCGCAAGCAGTTGCCGGACCCCGTGGGCGGCGTGACCTGGTTCACGCCCGATGAGGCGTCCACGTCGTGCTTCACCCCGCTCTACTGCGCGATCGACGCGCTGCCCGAGGCCTATCTCCGCGGCGACTATCACCGCTTCTCGTGGGATTCCGCGTGGTGGGTGACGAACCTGGTTTCAAACCTCGCCTACGACCGCTGGTCCCGGGTCTTCCCCGACATCCGGAAGGCCCAGGGTGAGCAGGAATCGCGGCTGCTGAAGATGCAGCCGGTGATCGAGGAGACCGCAGCCAAGCTGGCCGCGGCGGACCCGGCGCTCGCGCGGACCTTCCTGACGAACTACTCGGTCTCCACCGGCGACGCCGTGTTCCGCCGCTGGCAAGAACTCGCCTCGGCGATCCTCACGACGCACGTCGACGGCTACCAGAAGAATGAGAAGGGCCATCCGAAGGCGCCGGGCTACTCGAAGGAGTGGCTCCGCGAGGTGATCCAGCGCCGACCCGACCAGTTCAAGCTGCCGGAGAACAAGCAGCCGGTCGAGACCGATCACTGAGCGGGCCGGCGGGTGTCATGCCCGGGACACGTCGCCGATCGTGAACTGCCCGAGCGGGGCCGTCGGCACGATGCTCAGGCCGGGCCGGGTCCGCAGCGCCGGGGCGTAGGACATGGCCACCGCCCTGTATCGACCGTCGCGCAGCGGTCGGGTGGTCAGGGACCATCGGCCGTCCGCGTCGGCCGTCACCCGGCCCCCGGGCGCGATGGCGTTCAGGTCGGAGGCCGGCCCGAGATACACCCGCACCTCCGATCTTGGGGCGGCCGTGCCCGCGAACGTGGCCCGGGAGCCGGTCGCCGACTGGACGGGCCCCCAGGCCCGGACCTGGCGCCGGGCCAGGACACCCGCGGAAAGGGAGGCCTCCGCGGGTGTCGTCTCGCCCTCGACCGAGCCGGTCAGCCGGAGGTCCCGGATCAGCGGGGCCCGCTCGCCGAGCGTCGGCGCCACGAAATTGCGGTACCAGAGCGACACGCCGTGGTTCCCGGAGTGGACCGCCCCGGCGCCGGTGAGGTTGTAGTAAGCGACCGGGTTGTCGCTCAGGTTCGGCACGGGGACCTGGCCCCAGAGGTTGTAGATCTGGCCGTACCGCGAGGCCGGGGCGTGCTGGTAGAACACCTGGGCCTCGTCCACCCCGGCGGGGATGAACACCGGCGGGTCGTTGGCCCGCGACTGGTAGCCCGAGACCAGGACCGTGGCCAGCAGACCGAGCGGCCCACCGGAGACGCTCCCCTGGCCCGGCACGCCGTTGTTGGCCGCGTGCGGATCGAGGAGCGTGTCCACGACGTAGCCGGCCGCCAGCTCCGGCGTCGACGATCGCTCGAGGGCCGCGATCGCCCGGGTGTTCACCACGGCCCCCTCGCTGTGCCCGATGAACTGGACGTCCACCGGCGCGGCCGCCGGGGCCCCCCCCCCCCCTGGCGCGTTAGCCGGGCCCCCTGCGCCGGTGCCCGGCCCGGCTTGCTGCTCTGTCCGGCCCAGTTGAACGGGATCACCGCGTCGAAGCCCTGCTGCCGGAGGATGGCCGCCGTCTGGAGTTGCCAGGGCGGCCCGTGCTTCCAGCTCGGGTTGATCATCGCCCCGTGCGTCACGACGCCGATCGTGTACTTGCGGAAGGACGCCGTGCTCGACGGATCCGGAGCCAGCCGCGGGACACCGGCATCGGCGACAACCAGCACGTAGGGCTCCTGAACATCGAGGGTCAAGCCTGCGCTCAGCGGGATCGTGAGCCGATGCTCCCCGGCGGCGACGGCAGGAGTGCCCCAGTCATCCAGGACATCCGCGATCGGGTTTGTGGTTCCTACCTGAAAACTCCAGCGCTCGACCTCCCGGTCGTCGGCGTCGAGCCGGGCATCGCCCGATCGATAGACCGTAAACTGGAGGGAGTCGAGCGCCTGGGCCGGCGGGTCGATCCGATAATCGACGGTGACGCTCCGGGAGTCCCGGGTCGTCGCGGACAGCATGACGACGTCGGGTGCCCGGTCGATCCCGCTGGTCAGCAGGCGGAGCTCAAGGCCCAGGAGAGACGCCGTCGCGCCTCGTGATCGGGCCCGGCGACGAGAGGATCGCGAGATGCGGAATCGTCGAAGAAGGACACGGAGGAGCGAACCCGCCCGCATGGTGAGGATCCCTGCTCAGGAGCTTTGGAGAATGACGGAAGACGTGTGGTCGCTTCCACGGATCGAGGCTCACCCGCGATCTCTCCGCAATCCTCTCTCGCGGTGCCGGCTCACTTGCTCCTGAAGGGCATCTCCGTGTGGGTGCACCAGGGATGCCCGGTATGTATCGGCCTCATCGGGATCGGGAACTGAACCTTCCGGCGGGCCGATGGGGATCGATCGAAGGAGGACATGTCGCATTCGCGCCAGCCGTTAGAGCAGGAGCCTCGGGGTCGGGAGATGTCGGAGGACGGATGCCACAGAATCGGCGTGTAAGAAAGACCCCTCCTGGAGCGACATGATTGGTGGAGCTGGACATTGACCGCAGGAGCCGCCCATGCCTGACTGGCAGGCAATCCTGAGCCGGGACGGCCCACCGGCCTGGCGTACCGCCTTCCGGTTGCTGGGCAACCGGGCCGATGCCGACGACTGCTTCCAGGAGGCTTGCCTGGCCGCCCTGGCGGTCTCCCGGCGCGAGGCGGTTCAGAACTGGCGCGGGCTGCTGCAGCGGCTGGCGGCCTCGCGTGCCGTGGATCGCCTGCGAGTCCGGAGACGCAGCCGGACCCGGCAATCGCTCGCGGATTGCGCCCAGCTTCGCGACGGGTGCCCGTCGCCGGATCAGGGGGCCGTGGAGGCCGAGCTGGCCGACGACCTGCGTGTCGCCCTGGGCGCATTGCCCCCGAGCCAGGCGGAAGTCTTCTGCCTCCACTGCATCGAGGATTGGAGCTACGAAGAGATCTCCCGGAACCTGGGGATCTCGACCAGCTTCGTCGGCGTGCAGGTCCATCGTGCGCGGAAGCGACTCCGAAAACTCCTGGCGGCCTTCGACCGGCAGGACACGATCGCGCCGAGCCCCGCGCCCTGCTCGACTCCTCCAAAGAATCGCGGGAGATGACCCCTCATGAATCGCGGCATGGAGCGATCGACCGGGTCGGATGAGGGTGAAAGTCGCTACCAGCGCGCCCTGGCGGCCCTGAAAGCGACGGCCGTGCCCGAGGGGCCCTCTGAGGATCTCGTCGCACGGAGCCTCGCGGCGATGGAGACCTCGGCCACTCCCCGCTCCAACACCACTCGACACTGGAGAAGAATCGTGTTCACCGCATCGAAATACGCGGCCGTGTTTCTTGCCGCCGCCGCCGGCTGGTTCCTCGCAGCCAATCCGCTCCTGAGGGGAGCCCCCGTCTCATTCGAGGAGGTTGCGGCGAAGCTCCGGCAGGCGCACACGCTGGCCTACACCATGACCACCCGCCACGGCGACGACACTCCCGCGCAATCGGTCCGGCTCTTCTTCAAGGAGCCCGGCCGGCTGCGCTGCGAGTCCGTGCCGGCGGGAGGGGCGGTGGTGGTCTCCGATACGGTGGCCGCCAGGAAACTCGTCCTCGATCCCGCCGCGAAGACGGCGTTGCTGTTCACGGGGAACCTGCCGGGCGAGGTCCGACCCGGGCAGCCCGACATCGCGGCCGCGGCCGTCGCGGACCTGCGCCAGCTCGGTCAGAAGAAGGGCCAGCCCATCGGCGAGAAGACCTTGGGCACGGTCAAGGCCGTGGGTTTTCGCGTCCAGGAAGGCGGCGGCTACGAGCGGGTCGTCTGGGCCGACCCCCAGACCCATCTGCCGATCCAGGTGGATTTCTCCGGCCCGTTCGGAGACAAAACGATTCGCAGCACGATCGACAACATCCAGCTCGATCCCGAACTCGAGGATGCGCTGTTCAGCCTGGAATCGCCGGCCGGCTACACGCTTCAGAAGCAGGAGCTCGCCGGGGCGGACGACAAGGATGACGGCACACCGGAGGCCGCCATCCGAATCCTGCTGCGGTCCTACGCCGAGGGCGCTTCCGGCGCCTTCCCGAAGCGGATCGACGACTGGCAGGCCCTCGCCCAGTCGTTGAAAGGCAAACCCGGAGAGGCCGTCCAGGCGACCGCGATGAGGACCGCCAACCTCGTGGCCCGTATGGCCGCGCTGCTGTTCGTCGCGAAGGACGCCTACGGCTACCGGCCCGACGGCGTCAAGCTCGGCGACGCCGACAAGGTCGTCTTCTGGTATCGACTGCCCGGCAAGCCGAACTACCGCGCCGTCCACGGCGACCTGACGATCAAGGATGCCACCGAGGACCAGGTCCCGGCCCCCCTCAAACCGGCCCCCAAGCCGTGAGCCTCGGAACGGCAATGCCCTCGTTCCGCCCCGTTCCTGAAAAGGCCGTCGGGGCGGGGCCTTTGCTGCGCGCCCCGTTGCCCGCCGGTTCCCGATCCGGCTCCTCCGCTCAGAACACCTGATTGATGCCGAACCAGAGCACCGGGCCGCCCTTGACGCCGATCGGCTGGGCGATGTCGAGCCGCAGCGTGGCACGCTCGAGGAACGAGAAGAGGATCACGTCCCAGCGCAGGCCGAACCCGGGGCCGTGCACGATGGGTCCCCAGCGGCCGCCCAGGTACGACTGGCCGACGTCGTAGAAGGCCGCGCCGTAGAGGTGGCGGAACGTGAGCATGTGGTCGAGCACGTCATGGTTGATCTCGCGCCAGATCGGGAACCGCCACTCGAGCGTCATCAGCCAGACCGCGGAGCCCTCCTGCGACGTGAGGTCGATCGCCCGCAGCCGCTGACCTCCACCCAGGCGGAACAGGGACGCATTGCCGGGCGTGGAATAGCCGCCGTAGGCACGGAAGGCGAACCGGCTGTTGGGCAGGATGCCCCACGACTCCGGGACCTTGCGGACCAGGGCGTACTCCGCAAAGACGCGTGCATAATCGAGCTTCGACGCGATCAGGGCGTTGCCGTACTCGGCGGCCACGTCGATCAGGCCGCCCTGGACCGGGTCCCAGTAGGGGAACTGCGTGTTCTGACGGTAGCGGAGGCCGACGGCCCCCAGGTACGTGTTCACGGGCCGGCCGTCGTCGCCCGGCCAGAATTCATTGCCCAATCCGTAGTAGACCTCGAAGAAGACCGGGTCGTCGACGATGAAGCTGGACGATTCGAGCAGCCGCTTCCGCAGGAAGAACCGGCCGCCGGAGTGACGCTTGTCATTGTGAAAGTTGTACAGGCCCTGCTCGTAGAAGAAGCCCGTCGCCCAGTTCGTCGCCGGCAGGTGATAGAGCGTGGCCTGGCCGCCGAAGATGGCCTCGCGCAGGGCGGGTTCCGTCCCCGCCCAGGCGATGACCTGCCAGCGATTGAGCCGCTGGAATCCGGCCTTCAGGCCGGCCCGCGCGTACTGGTCCACGAATGGGCCGGCGATCGCCGAGACGCGGTCATACGACTGGAACTGTGAGGAGGTGTCGAGCGGGGTGAGCAGCGGCGTGAGCCGCCAGGAGATCTCGGGCTTCCACCGGTTGTTCTCCGGCCGGGCGTCCAGCAGGGCGTGATCGGGATCCACCTCGATCTGCGTCGGCTCCCCGGGGGCGTCCATCGAGACGACCCACTGGCCGCCCTCGCGCCGGACCCGCGCGCCGGGGACCTCATAGGATTCGCGGTCGGGCCAGATCGGCACCCGCACCTCTCCCTCCGCCGAGCGGCAGAGGACGACCGTCGGCTCGTGCATCTCACCCTTCTGCTCGAGTTCCACCGTCACCTGCCGGACCTCGGCGTCGGCCTTCACCAGCGGCCCGACCCGGACCTGCTGCACGGCCCAGTCGGTCTCCCGGTGCGACTCGACCCAGCCTTCCAGGAACTTCGGCCAGTCGCCCCGGGGGTCGAACGCGACCAGCTCGCGCTTGAGGTCGGCGTACTGGAGCGTCTGGTACGCATACTCGGAGTAGAGCTTCCGGAAGAACGCGAAGAACCGCTCGTCGCCCATCCGGTTGTGGACCATCTCGATGACCTTGCCGCCGCGGTCGTAGGCCAGGCTGAACAGGGTGAGCAGGTTGCCCATCTCGTTCAGGTCCTGGATGATCGGCCCGCCCCCGCCCTTGCGCCTCCAGCCGTAGTAGCCCGAGAGCCGGAGGTCCTCCCGGCCGATCGTCGGCAGCCAGTTCAGGCCCTTCGGCCAGGCGATCAGCGGGCCGTTCCGTCCGTACTTGGCGTCGAGCCGCAGCGCGGTGAAGCAGTTCACCAGGCCCTCGTCCATGAACGTCTCGGCATAACCGTTCGTGCCCACGCAGTTCCACCACCACTGGTGGCACGTCTCGTGAGTAACCAGGTGGTCGATGTAGCGCTTGCCGGCGGAGGGGAGCCTCATCACGCGATCGTCGAGCAGGACGAGGCCCGAGCACTCGTTGCCGTTCCAGCCGAAGAAGGAGGGCGCGATCTCGAATTCGGTCCCGGGATACGGGCCGAACCACTTCTCGTACAGGGGCACCACCTCGCAGGCGTAGTCCAGCGCGAGCTGCGCGTTAGCCTCATGTCCCGGGAGGCCGTGGACGCGGATCATCGTCGCCCCGACGCGCTGCTCCCAGGTCCGGAAGCGCTCGGAGCAGACCAGGGCGAAGTCGCGGACCGGGCTCGCCTCGATGGTGAGCCGCTGCCAGCCCCCGGGCATGACCTGCTTGCCGACGATCGCACCCGAGGAGGCGACGACCTGGGCCGCCGGGAGATCAGCCACGACGGTGTAATGACCCGCGTCCTGGTACCAGGGCTGGTGCCAGGGGATAAACGGCGTCCTGTCCCAACCCCGATCGTCGTGGTGGGCGAGCACCGGGTACCAGTTCAGGAGATAGGTGACGCCCTGGTAATGCCCCCACCTGCCCCACTTCGCCGGCAGCTCGACCGTGAAGTCGATCATCGCCGTGGTCTGGCCGCCGGGCGGAACTTCCCGTCCGAGGGGGACGGTCAAGATCGTCCCGTCGCCCGGATCGAACGAGAATATCGCCGGTGCGTCCCCGAGCCTCACGCTCGAGACCTCCATCCGCCGGCCAGCCTCGTCCATCGCCTCTTCCGGGCTGAGCCGGAGCACCTCCATCGTGCGGGCGAGCTTGAGCCGGTCCTTCTCCGGCACCTGGTAACGCGGGTAGACGTGGAAGACCAGCTCGCGGACCGGCGACTGCGAGCGGTTCGTAAAGACCACTCGCTCCCGCGCCCGGACCCTGCGGCCCGCCGGGTCGATCCGGACCGCCAGGTCGTACTTCGGAAGCCCCTTCGGGATGCGTAACCCTGGCTGCTGCGGCGTGGCCAGGACCTGCGGCGTCGCCAGGTGACCGCCGTCCGGACCATCCCCCGCGCGCAATTCGAGCGCGAATCCGGTGAGGACAATCACCAGCCCCAGCAGCGGGGATCGCAAAAGATGCATCCTTGCACACGATCCTTGGCGAAGCGGCGAAGGCTCCGAGGCCCGGAAACTTAACGGATTCGGCGTGATGGCTCAAGAACAAAGCTGTCCACCAATCATGCCATCGTGATCGCATCGGGCAGTCGACGTCTGTGAGGTAGTCCGTCGGAGCCGGAAGCGTCAGCGCCGGCAATCCGACCGTGGCACTGTCGATCGGCCGTCGCTGACGCTTCCGGCTCCGACGGCGACATGCCGCGGCGTCACAGGGAAGCGGGACGAGGGGGACCACTCGAACCGGGCCGGAGGATGAGGAAAGCTCCGGCAACCTGCCTAACCGAACAGCCCGTGCAGCGGCAGGCCGTCGGCGAGCTTGTAGGGCCGGCCGGTGAGGTCGGTCATGGCCTCGTCATGGTCGAGGCCGAACTTCCAGAACAGGGTGGCCGCCAGATCGCCCGGGGTGACCGGGTCGGTCTCGGGGCGGGCTCCGAACCTGTCGCTGGAGCCGTACAGGACACCGCCGCGGATTCCCCCGCCGGCGAGGACCACGCTGTAGCAGTGCGGCCAGTGATCGCGGCCCGCGTTCCCATTGATCCGCGGGGTCCGGCCGAACTCGCCCATGGCGATGACCAGCGTCGAATCCAGCAATCCCCGCCCGGTCAGGTCATCGACGAGCGCCGCGAGTGCCCGGTCGGCCGGCGGCAGCAGGTCGTCCTTGAGGCGAGGGAACACGTTCTCGTGAGCATCCCAATTGGCGAGCTGCCCGTTGTGCTGCCCGTCATGGACGGTGACGAACCGGACGCCGGCCTCGATGAGCCGGCGGGCCAGGAGGACGCTCTGGCCGTGCTTCGTCCGGCCGTATCGATCGCGCAGTCGCGGGTCCTCCTCCTGAAGGTGAAACGCGCGGCGCACGGCGGGCGAGCGGAGCAGGCGGAAGGCCTTCTCGGTGTAAACGTCCCGAGCCGCCAGGAGCGGGTCCTTCCCGAGTTCCGCGTCGCGGAGCCGTCGATCCTGTCGGTCGAGCTCGGTATCGACCGTGCGCAAGAGCGAGGCGCGATCCTCGATCCGTCCCAGGGAGACCTCCGCGGGCAACTCCAGCTCGCCCAGGTGGAAATCAGCCGCGTTCGGGTCGGCGTTGACCTGGAACGAATCGTGCGCCGAGCCGAGGAAGCCGGAGACCTGGCCGGGAAGCTGGACCACGTTGTACATCACGTGGGGCAAGGCGACGAATGTGGGGATGCCCGGGATGGGGGACAGTTTCGCACTCAGGATCGACCCGTAGCAGGGCGGGTCGTTGCGATCGTTGCCGAGCAGCTCGAGGTCGCCTTTCAGCGGGTTGCGGCCGCAGAGGGCGCTGAAGGCCGCCGCGTTGTGATTCGTCATGGGGTGGTGCATCGTTCGGACCACGGCCAGGCGATCCATGACGCGAGCGGCGTGGGGCAGATGCTCGCTGACGCGGAGGCCGGGGACGGAGGTGGCGATCGAGCCGAACTGCCCGCGGATCTCGCGCGGCGCGTGCGGTTTCATGTCCCAGGTGTCGAGGTGGCTGGGCCCGCCGTAATAGAAGATCAGGATGCACGAACCGATCCGGGGGCCGCTCGCGCGATCGCTGATCCCGGCCCGGGGACGCGTCGTCCGCGATTCCTCGGCACGCAGCAGGGCCGCAAGGCTCAGCCCCAGGCTGCCCAGGCCGCCGATGCGCAGGAGTGCCCGCCGGGTGCATCTCCGCGGTGCAGGTCGAGCCGAGATCTCGGTCCGGTCGTGTCGCACGGGGGGCCTTCGGGGAGACGAACTCGTGCGTCCTGCACGTTTCAGGGACCGTCATGTTTAAGCGAGGTTCAAACCCGAACATAGAGACTCGCTCGCCGGAATTCAAGGCAATCGGTGGCCCGTGATACCCCTTTGACCGGGCGTCGGTGTCCCGTCATAGTCGAGTTTGGTTCTCGCCGTCGAGGGGCGCAGGATTTGCTTCTGTGTGGATCGACAGACCGTCGCGAGCGATGATCCGGGTACCCCAGCATGCTTCACCACTTCTCCCTGGAGCCTCGTGCCGTGCTGGGAGTGGGGCCCGACGCGTCCATGGAGGAGATCCACAGGGCGTTCCTGGCGAAATCGAAGACGTACCACCCCGACCATGGCGGGGACGAGTGGGCGTTCAAGGTGGTCGCTCGCGCCTACGAGATCCTCAAGGCCACGGACGGCGTCGGCCGGCAGCCGCCCGCCGCCGAGCGACCTCCCGATCGCGGCACATCCGCCACACGGTCACGTCCCGAAGGGACGGATCCTCTCCGGAGGCAGTTCTTCACCGTCGACGCGGAGCTCGTGTGGATCCGCTGCGAGGGCTCGCCGCTCCCCGGGGCCGGGGCCCGTGCTCGCGGCACGGCCATGACGCTCAGCGTCTGCCTCGTCGTCTCGTGGCCCCGGGCCGCGCTGGTGAGACGATCCGTCGATTTCCCCGAGGCGGGCGAGACCCTGAGTCTCGTGATCCGGGCGTTCGATCACCTCAGGGCACAGCCGGCGGTCATCGATTCCCGGTCGCGCATCGAGGACGGCCAGTTCGTGGGGTGGCTCAGCTACCCGAGCGTCGTCGACGCCGAGGATGCGTTCCACGCTCTCAGCCAGGAGCTCTCGATCCACCGGCTGGGAGTCAACCTGTGTACCCGGGATGAGCAGGTCCCGGCGGAATGGCTCGAACCGTGAACCCGGGGCACCCCGGGGCATTCGCGCGGCCGGAACACAGGCGCAGCGCGCCGCGGGGATCGAGAATAATGGCGAGCGTGCCGCGAATACTCGCCCGGAGACGCTCCGTGCTCCCGGCACGGGGCAAACCCGTTTAGGATGTCATGGTCGGCCTCGTTTCGTGAGGGCTGCCGCCTCGGACCCGGTTCGCCGCTGATGGGTCGACGTCATGACGATCATCCCCGCCAATGACAGGGAGTTCTCACCATGAAGATGCGTCGGGCCGGTTCCTCTGGCTGGTTGCTGATGTCGCTGGGATTGTCGCTGATCGCGGCGCCCGAGACGGTACAGGCGCAGGTCAAGCTCGAGTACAAGTTCCGCGAGGGGCAGGCACAGACCTACAAGTCCACCGTCAAGACCACGCAGGTCCTGACCCTGATGGGGCAGGAGATCCCGACGGATGCCACGGAGACCATCGTTTCGTCGCAGAAGGTGGGCGCGAAGCGAAGCGACGGCACCATCCCCGTCGAGGACAAGGTCGAGTCCCTCGCCGTCGAGCTGGCCCTGCCGATGGGGATCATGATCTCCTTCGATTCGAAGAACCCCGACAACAAGGTGGATAACCCGCAACTGGCGGTCATCGCCGACATCTACAAGCTCATCAGCCAGGTGGGCTACACGGTCGTCCTGGACGCCCAGAACAAGGTCAAGGCGATCGAAGGGGCGGAGAAGATCCTGGAACAGGCGGACAAGCTGAACGACGCGGCGAAGCAGTCGATCCGCAGCCGGCTCGACGCCCAGCAGCTCAAGAAACAGTTCCAGGAGTCGCACGGCAACCTGCCGGATGTCCTGGCCCGCAAGGGAGAGCCCTGGGAGCGGGACGAGACGCTCGACATCGGCAGCGGCCAGACCCTCTCGTTCCACAAGAAGTACGAGTACGTGGGCGAGGAGAAGAAGGACGGCGCCATGCTCGACAAGATCGCGGTCAAGACGACCGAGGTGAAGTACGCGATGGACCCCAACTCCCCCTCCCCGCTGAAGGTCATCAAGAGCGAGCTCAAGGTCGATTCCGGCGACGGGGTGATGCTCTTCGATCGCGAGGCCGGGCGAGTCGTCTCGGCGAGCAACTCGACCCGGATCAGGGGGCCCATGACCTTCGCCGCGGGCGGCCAGGAGATCCCCGGCGAGCTCGACCTGACCATCAGCACGACCACCGAGCTCCAGCCGGCCGGCCGCTGACGCCGACGGGCCCGGCCGGGCGGGTCGGCCGGCACGCCGACGACCATGCCCGCAACCGGTCCAGGGCATCGCTACCCCGGCTCCTCCGGAACCGGCGGCCGGGGTCCTCCTCCGATGAGCGCTGATCCAACGGTCAACGGGGAGCTTTCGTCCGCCTGGGACGCCGCGGCAGCCGTCGGGATGCTCTTCCACGAGTTCACGGCCGCCGCCGATGGACCCGACGGCCAGTGGCGTTCGGGAGACCGCGTGCGGTTCGGGGTCGGGGCCGGCCACCCCGTCGGCCTCCCCCGCTTTGAATCCGTGAACCTGTCGACCGGCCTGCCGATCCAGCCGGATATCCGGGAGCGGTCCCTGGGGACGCGCGGATTCCGCTGCCTGTATCACCCGTTCCGGGCGCTCCGACCCGGTGGCGAGGCCGGATCGGATCGGCCGGGCTGCCGCTTCGGATGCGACGATCCGGACGCCCCGCTGAGCATCCTCAGGCGGGTGGTCCTCTCCCGGCTCGCCCTGCCGAACTCCAACTGGCAAGCCTGTCCCAACGCCGCGCCGTTCCACCCGCGCGGCCAGCTTCTCTGGATCCCGGCGGCCCGCCAGGGCCCGGGCCGGGCCCTTCCGCACCACCCGCAGCGGCTCACCGGCGAGGTGATCGACGACCTGATCGCCCTCGCGATCCACCCGCTCAGCCGGGGCCACGTCCTGTTCTACAACGGCGTCGGCGCGGGAGCTTCGGTCGATCACCTCCACGTCCATGCGGTGGTCCATCAACCCCGGCTCGCGATCGCGGGGGCCGGGCTCGTTCCCCGCGGGCAGGAGGTGGTCATCCCCGATTACCCCGCCCGCGGCATGTCCTTCGACCTCAATCGTACGGACGAATGCCGCCGCTTCTCGCGGCGGGCGATGCGGCTTCAGTCCGTCGCGATCCCGGTGAACCTCGTCTTCTGCGAGCACCGCGCGTACCTGTTCGCCCGGAGGACGGTCCCCCTCGCGTCGACGTGGCTGCACGTGGACCGGATCGCTGCGATCGAACTGGCCGGAAGCCTGATCACGACCAGTCCCGTCGTCTACTCGAAACTGACCGAGCCGGAGCTCTCCTCCGCGCTGCGGGCGGTCACGCTCTCGCCCGATGAATGGCCCGGCCGCCGTGCAACGAGTTAGAGCCATCGAGGACGACCGGGGCCTCGGGGCTGCGGGTGTGAGGAGGCGCGGGTGGCCTGTCCGGCGAGCGCGGTCGGGGGGGATGTGCCGACAGGGGAGGTGGAGGTAGATGGGCCGGGTTTTTCGCGGTCTCCCCGGAATAGGCTATAATCTATCCACGGGCTGATGCTGCCGGTTTTCGTCGCCGAGTCCGAGGGCTCGCTGCCGAGCGACTTCGGGTACCGGCCCTGGGCGCGGGGAGATCTCGATGAGGCGATGGCTGCTGGCACTTGGGGCGCTCGTGGTGCTCGGGCTCGGGTCCTGGTCGGCCTGGAGCCTCTTCTGGCGGATCGAGGCGCCCATCCGGGTGGGGATCCTGCACTCGCGGACCGGCCCGCTGGCCATCAGCGAGCAGGCGATGGCCGACGCCGAGCTGCTGGCCATCGAGGAAATCAACCAGGCGGGGGGCATCCTCGGCCGCCGCGTCGAACCCGTGATCGCCGACGGCCGGTCCGACCCGAAGGTGTTCGCCCAGGAGGCCCGTCGGCTGATCGAGGTGGAGAAGGTCAGTGTCCTGTTCGGCTGCTGGACGTCGCTCTCCCGGCGGGCCGTCAAGGAGGTCGTGGAATCGACAGGGCACCTGCTGTTCTTCCCCTCGAATTACGAGGGCATGGACATCCCTTCGGGCGTGATCTGCACCGGGCCGATCCCGAACCAGCAGGTCATCCCGGCGGTCAACTGGTGCTATGAGACGCTGAAGGCGAGGAAGTTCTTCCTCGCCGGCAGCAAGGACATCCAGGCGTATTCCTCCAACGCGCTGGTCAAGGATCAGCTCAAGGCGATCGGCGCCCAGCTCGTGGGGGAGAAGTACGTGGAGCTGGACGGGGCCGGGACGGCCGAGATGGTCGCCTCGATCAAGGCTGCCGCCCCGGACGTGGTGCTCAGCACCGTCGTGGGCGAGGGGAACAAGCCCTTCTACCTGCAGATGGCGCAGGCCGGGCTCACGCCCGCCCGCCTGCCCGTCGTCTCCTTCACGATCGGGGAGAACGAGCTCCGCGAGCTGCCCCTGAAGGAGATGGTCGGCGGTTACGCGGCCTGGAGCTATTTCCAGTCGCTCGAGGACCCGGTCAATCGGGCCGTCGTCCGGCGATTCAAGGAGAAGTACGGGGCCGAGAGGCCCACCGGCGACGCGATCGTGGCCGCGTACAACGCCGTCCACCTCTGGGCGAAGGCCGTCGACGAAGCGGAGACCGCCGTCGCGGCCGAGGTCCGCAAGTTCGCCGTGCGCGCGAGCCTCGAGGCTCCCGAGGGCGTCATCTCGGTCGATGCCGACAGCCTGCACACCTGGAGGCCGTTCTACATCGGGAGGATCCGGCAGGACGGCCAGTTCGACGTCGCCTGGAGCCTCGACAAGCCGGTGCGTCCGGTCCCCTTCCCCGCGCTGCGGTCCCGCCTGGAATGGGAAGCGTTCGTGGAGAAGCTCTACACCACCTGGGGCACCAATGAGTTCAATCCCCAGACGCTGAACGGCCCGGATCCGGCCCCGCCGGCGCTGGCCAGGCGGGCGGCCCGCGTCGCGCCCCCGCCTTCGCTGTCCAGCTCCCGGCAGATCAAACCCTACCAGCGATAGGTCCAAGACCCATGAGCTTCAACTGGTTCTCCCTGGACCGCCTGAGCATCACGACCCGATTGATGCTCTGGTTCCTGGGCATTTCCCTGATCCCCTGCGTGGTGCTGACCCTGCTGAACAACTCGGTCTCCGTCCGCTCGCTCCAGCGCTCGCTGCGCAGCCAGCTCCGGTCGATCTCCGCATCCAAGGCGACGCAGCTCGGCAATTTCATCAAGGAGCGCCGCGGGGATATCCTGGTCATCAGTCAGGCGCCCCGGACGATCCAGTCCGCCGAGGAGCTGTCGCAGGCCCTCTCCAAGGGGGGGCTCACGGAGGAGGCGCGTCGGGAGAAGGAGAAGCTCTTCCGCCAGACCGCCCAGAATTACCTCGAGGCATATGGATACAAGAATCTCTATCTGTTCGATGCGGCCGGCCGCCTGCTCTTCCGCGCCCGGAGCGACCTCAACCTGGGCGACAACCTGCTGACCGGGCCCCTGAAGGGCACGGAGATGGCGGAGGTCTTCGAGCGCAGCCGGATGCTCCTCCAGTCGGAGGTGTCGGACTATCAGGTCTACCCGGGCCTCTCCGAGCCCGCCGTGTTCATCGCGAACCCGGTCCTGAAGGAGGGCGCGGTGATCGGCGTCGTCATCCTCCAGATCGGTAATCAGGAGCTCTACCGGGTCTTCAGCGACTACACCGGACTGGGCACGACCGGCGAGACCGTCGTCGCGGCCCGCAAGGGCGACGACGTGGTCTTCGTCGCCCCGCTTCGACATGATGCCGAGGCGGCCTTCCGGCGCCGGGTTCGGATGGGAGATCGCGTGGCGACGGCGATGCAGCGGGCGGTCCGGGGCGAGCGCGGCTACGGTTCGGCGGTCGACTATCGGGGCGAGCCGGTGATGGCGAGCTGGTCTTATCTCCCCGCCCTCCGGTGGGGCCTCCAGGTGAAGCAGGACCAGGACGAGGCCTACGAGCTGATCGACCAGCAGCGGCTGGCCAGCGGCCTCCTGCTCGCCCTGACCATGGCTTCGGTGGCCTGGGTGGCCTGGTCCGTCGCCCGCTCGATCAGCCGGCCGATCCGCGAGGCGGCGATCGTGGCCGACCGGGTGGCCGCCGGGGACCTGACGGCGACCGTCGGGGGCAATGCCCCGGGGGAGGCTGGCCTGCTGCTCCAGGCGATCCGCAAGATGACCGCCGACCTCCGCTCGCTGATCGGCCGGGTCCAGAAGTCGAGCGTCGCGCTGATGTCCACCGCCACCGAGATCGCCGCCACGTCCAAGCAGCAGGAGCAGACCGTCTACGACTACGGCGCCTCCACCAACGAGGCGGCCGCGGCCGTCAACGAGATCTCGGCGACGAGCCAGGAGCTCCTCAAGACGATGAACGAGGTGAACCAGCTCGCCCGCCAGAGCGCGCAGATGGCCACGACCGGCCAGGAGAGCCTGGGGAGCATGGACCGCACGATGCGCCAGCTCGCCGAGTCCACCGGCTCCATCGGGGCGAAGCTCTCGGTCATCAGCGAGCGCGCCGCGAACATCAACCTGGTGGTGACGACGATCACGAAGGTCGCGGACCAGACCAACCTGCTGTCGATCAACGCGGCCATCGAGGCGGAGAAGGCCGGCGAGTACGGGCTCGGATTCCTCGTCGTCGCCCGCGAGATCCGCCGGCTGGCGGACCAAACCGCCGTCGCCACGCTGGACATCGAGCGGATGGTCAAGGAGATGCAGTACAGCGTCTCGGCCGGCGTGATGGAGATGGACAAGTTCAGCGAGCAGGTCCGCCAGGTCGTCAGCGAGGTGCAGCACATCGGCGGCCAGCTCGGCCAGATCATCACGGCCGTCCAGGGCCTCGACCAGCGGTTCGACCAGGTGACCGAGGGCATGCGGGTCCAGTCGCAGGGGGCCGACCAGATCCGGGAGGCCATGGTGCGGCTGAGCGACGGCGCCAACCAGACGTCGGTCTCCCTCCGCGAGTTCAACAAGGCGACCGACCACCTCCGCGAGGCCGTGGGCGGGCTCAAGGAGGAGGTCTCGCGATTCACGGTCGGACAGGCGGAGGTCCGAAACGTCGCTTCCTGGGACTCCCCGGCGTCGTCGGTCTCCTGAGGACGGCCCCGGCGACCCGGCCCCCGTCGGGGATGTGCGTCCATGCTGCTGCTGACCTTCCGAGCCGCCGAGGACCGCTACGCGGTGGACGTCTCCCGCGTGGTCGAGGTCGTGCCCCGGGTCGTGCTCCGCCGGCTGCCCCACGCCCCCGCGTTCCTGCGGGGGCTGTTCGACTATCGCGGGGCGGTGGTCCCCGTGGTCGACCTGGGGGTCCTCCTCGGCTCGGAGCCCTGCTCCGACCGGCTCAGCACCCGGATCATCCTGGTCGACCTGCTCTCGGGGGACCAGAGCCGGGATCGTCGCGCGGCCGCCGGGCGGCGCGACGGGACGGAGGACCCTGACGAGGGCGGCGAGCCGCGGGCCACCGGGCCGGGCCGCCGGCTCGTCGGCCTCATCGCCGAGCACGTCAGCGACGTGGCCTCGGTCAAGGCCGAGCAGGTGATCTCCCGGCCGATGCACCTGCCCCAGGCCCCCTACCTGGGCGCGATCGTGCAGATTGGCGAGGACATGACGCAGATGCTCGTCGTGGACCGGGTCCTCGATCAGCGGTTCCAGGACGCCTTCTTCGAGCCGGAGCCCGACGGCGAGGAGCCGGCCGATCCGGAGCTCCATCACCCCGCGGGGTCGCCATGATGCCCGGCCCCTGGAGGAGGATCGAGTCGATGCTCGCGGACCGGATCGGCCTCGATCCGGGGTCCGTCGGCACGAACCTCATCCCCCGCGCCGTGAAGCTCCGGATGCTCGAGCTGGGGCTGGCGGACGTGCAGGATTACGTCCTGCTGCTGACCCGTTCGGACGCGGAGCAGGCGGCCCTGATCGAGGAAGTCGTGATCCCGGAGAGCTGGTTCTTCCGCGACGAGACGCCGTTCTCCCTGCTCCAGCAGCATGCCCGGGCCGGCTGGCTCGGCGACCCGTCGCGCCCCCCGATGCGGGTGCTCAGCATCCCATGCGCCGCCGGGGAGGAGCCGTACTCGATCGTCATCGCCCTCCGCGAGATCGGCCTACCGCCCGCACGATTCCGCGTCGATGCCGTCGACATCAGCGTACGCCGGCTCGAGCAGGCGCGTCGCGGCATCTACTCCGCCAACGCCTTCAGGAAGCTCGACGGGCGGGTCCTGGACCGGTACTTCCGGAAGGTCCCCCAGGGATATGCCCTGGAGCCGGAGATCCGCGGCCACGTCCGCTTCCTCCAGGCGAGCATCCTGGATCCGTCCCTGCTGGAGGCCGAGCCGCGATACGACATCCTGTTCTGCCGCAACCTGCTGATCTATCTGCAAGAGCCCTCGCGGGTCAGGGTCATGGCCGCGATCGACAGGCTGCTCGCCGTCGACGGGCTGTTGATCCTGGGCCATGCCGATCGCCTCGGCCTGCACCAGGGCGAGCCCGGCTTCACGCCCGTCGGGGAACGAGGGACCTTCGCCTACCGACGGGCGAGCCGACCTCCGGCCACGTCGGCCGCCGGGCCCCTCTCCGGTGCGCGGGCGCTGCCGCCGCCGGCGGGCCCGCCCCCCCGGGCAATCGGCGTCGTCGTCATGCCGGTGCGCGTCGCCCCGGGGCCAGAGGAGAAGGCGGTCGTCCAGGCCAGCAGGCCTCCCCAGCCCGCCGGGCCGGCCGAGCCGCCGTCGGCGGGCTCTCTACTGGATCAGGCCGAGGCGCTGGCCGATCGCGGGCGCCGCGAGGAGGCGATCCGCGCCTGCCAGGACGTCATCCGTCGCGAAGGGCCCACGAGCAGGGCCTTCTATCTCATGGGGATGATCTACTCGTCGATGGGGAGCCAGGCCAGGGCGGACGAGAGTTTCTCCCGGGCGATCTATCTCGACCCGAATCATGACGAGGCGCTGCTGGCCCTGGCCCTGAGCGCCGAGCGCCGGGGGGACCTGGCATCCTCGGCCGCCTTTCGCCGTCGCGCCGAGCGCGCGGCCCTGAGGAAGGGGAAGCGGTGAGATGAGCATACCTTCGCCGGAGACCTCGATCCCGCCCCCGGGGACGCAGCCGGGTGATCCCAGCTGCTGGAACATCATCGGCACCTCCGGCGATGGAAGCTGCCCCGAGCTGGAGGCCCACATTCATTGCCGCAACTGTCCGGTCTTCGCCTCCGCGGCGCGGACGTTCTTCGACCGGCAGGCCCCCGACGGCTACCTCACCGACTGGACGCGCTGGCTGAGCGGGACGTCCGAGCTGACCAGGAACGACGCCCAGGAGCGGGACCGCGATCAGGTCAGCGTGCTGATCTTCCGGCTCGGTCAGGAATGGCTCGCGTTCCGCACCACGACGGTCGTGGAGGTGGCGATCCCCCGGCCCGTCCATCGCATCCCCCACCGCTCCAACGAGATCCTGATCGGCCTGGTCAACCTCCGGGGCCAGCTCCAGCTCTGCGTCTCACTGCACGGACTGCTCGGGATCGCACGGGACGGCGATGCCCTCGCCCTGGCGCCGGGCAACGACCCGCAGCCCGCCGACGGGATGAAGCCGGGATCCGGCAAGGACGGCCAGGGAGATGCCGGCCCGCCGCCGGGATCGAGGCTGGTCGTCCTGCGGGATCGCGAACGCTCCCAGATCTGGATCTTCCCCGCGGAGGAGGTCCTCGGGGTGCATCGCCTGCCCCGGGCCCAGGTCCGCTCGGTCTCATCCAGCCTCGCCAACCCGGACGTCAGCTTCAGCCAGGCCGTCCTCGACTGGCGGGGCCGCAACGTCAGTTTCCTCGATGAGCAGCGGGTCTTCGCTGCCTTGCGGAGCATCGAGCAATGAGCGACGACCTGAGCGGCTTCTCGCTGATGGACCTGTTCCGGATGGAGGCGGAGGAGCGGCTGTCGGTGCTGTCGCAGGGCCTTGTGGGTCTGGAGGGCGGCGGGGCGGCCCCGGGGCGATCGAGCCGCCGATGCGGCGGCACTCGCTGAAGGGTGCGCGCGGGTGGTGGACTGGGTTCGGCGGTGCGTGTGGGCGCCGCGATGGAGGACTGCCTGGTCGCGCGCAGAAGGGGCCGCGGCGCTGGGCCCTGCCGCGGTGGACGTCCTGCTGCGCGGGGTGGACCTGCTGGTGCAGATGTCGCGGCTGGGCGAGGCCGAGCTGGAGGCCTGGCAGGCCGAGCACGGCCCCGAGATCGCGCGCCTGGAGGAGGAGCTCGCCGCGATCCAGCAGGGCAGGCGCGGCCGCTCGGTCTCATCCAGCCTCGCCAACCCGGACGTCAGCTTCAGCCAGGCCGTCCTCGACTGGCGGGGCCGCAACGTCAGTTTCCTCGATGAGCAGCGGGTCTTCGCTGCCTTGCGGAGCATCGAGCAATGAGCGACGACCTGAGCGGCTTCTCGCTGATGGACCTGTTCCGGATGGAGGCGGAGGAGCGGCTGTCGGTGCTGTCGCAGGGCCTTGTGGGTCTGGAGGGCGGCGGGGCGGCCCCCGGGGCGATCGAGCCGCTGATGCGCGCGGCGCACTCGCTGAAGGGTGCGGCGCGGGTGGTGGGACTGGGTTCGGCGGTGCGTGTGGCGCACGCGATGGAGGACTGCCTGGTCGCGGCGCAGAAGGGGGCCGCGGCGCTGGGCCCTGCCGCGGTGGACGTCCTGCTGCGCGGGGTGGACCTGCTGGTGCAGATGTCGCGGCTGGGCGAGGCCGAGCTGGAGGCCTGGCAGGCCGAGCACGGCGGCGAGGTGGACGTTCTGGCGGAGGAACTCGGATCGATCCAGGCGGGTCGGGCCCTGGCGGAACCGCCTGCCGCGCCGGCCCCGCCCACCCCGCCGCAGGCCCCGGCCGTCGCTCCGCCCCGTCCTGCGGAAACCTCCCCTCAGGCCGGGGCGACCGCCGATGCCGCCGCCCCGGCCCCGGCAGCGTCCCCGGCACCGGCGGATACGCCCCGGCCGACGAGCCCCGCCCCGCGTCCTGCCGCGGCGAACGGCGGTGCGGAGCCCTCCGACCGCGTGGTCCGCGTGACCGCCGAGAGCCTGACTCGCCTGATGGGGCTCGCGGGCGAGTCACTCGTCCAGACGCGGAGATTCCGGCCGTTCGTGGATTCCCTCATGACCCTCCGCAGGCGGCAGACGGGCCTGCTCGAGATGCTCCAGCGGCTCGAGGATCGGCTCTCGAGCCATGCCGCCGGGATCCCGGCGGCCGAGCACGAGCTGCTCGCCAGGGCGCGCGAGCAGGCCGCACGATGCCTGGAGGGGCTGGGCGAGTCGCTGGAGACGCTCGAGGAGTTCGCCCGCGGAAGCGAGGATCTTTCGGGCCGGCTGCATCACGAGGTCCTGGCCAGCCGGATGCGCCCCCTGGCCGACGGGATCCGCGGCTTCCCCCGACTCGTCCGCGACGTCTCCAAGCAGCTCGGCAAGCAGGCCAGGTTCCAGGTCGTCGGCGAGACCACGGGGGTGGACCGGGACATCCTGGACGGCCTGGAGGCGCCCCTCAACCACCTGATCCGCAACGCGCTGGACCATGGGCTGGAGACGCCCGAGGAGCGCAGGAAGGCCGGCAAGGCTCCGGCCGGGACCATCAAGCTGGAGGCCCGTCACCGCGCCGGGATGCTCCAGATCGTGCTCAGCGACGACGGCCGGGGCATCGACCTGGATCGCCTCCGCGCCAAGGTCCTGGAGAAGGGACTCACCTCCGCGAGCATCGCCGGACGGCTGAGCGAGTCCGAGCTCCTGGATTTCCTCTTCCTGCCCGGCTTCTCGACGAAGGAGAAGGTCACGGAGATCTCGGGCCGGGGGGTCGGCCTGGACGTCGTGCAGAGCATGGTCCAGGCCGTTCGGGGCTCGGTCCGGGTCGCCAGCCGGCTCGGCACGGGGACGCGGTTCATCCTCCAGCTCCCGATCACCGTCTCGGTGATCCGGGCCCTGCTGGTGGAGATCGCCGGCGAGCCGTTCGCCTTCCCGCTCAACCGGATCGACCAGATCGTCATGCTCGACCGCCGGGAGGTGTACGACCTGGAAGGCAAGCCCCACATGCTGCTGGATGGCCAGCCGCTGGGGCTGGTGGAGGCGGCCCAGGTCTTCGAGCTCCCGTCCACCCCGCGCGAGGGCGATCGGCTCCCCGTGGTGGTCGCCAGCGATCGCAGCCATCGATTCGGGGTCATCGTCGATCGCTTCCTCGGCGAGCGCGACCTGCGCGTCACGCCGCTGGATCCCCGCCTGGGGAAGGTCCCGAACCTGAACAGCTCGTCGGTCCTGGACAACGGCTGGCCCGTGCTGATCGTCGATGTCGAGGACCTGATCCGGTCGATCGACAACCTGCTGAGCGGCCGTCGGATCAAGAAACTGACCAGCGAGACCGTCGTGCAGGAGGAACGCCGCGGGCCCAAGCGGATCCTCGTGGTGGACGACTCGATCACCGTCCGCGAGCTGGAGCGGCAGCTCCTGGAGAGCCGGGGCTATGCGGTCGACGTCGCGGTGGACGGCGTGGACGGCTGGAACACGGTGCGGAGCCATCGCTACGACCTGGTGGTCAGCGACATCGACATGCCGCGGATGGACGGCATCCAGCTCGTGTCCCACATCAAGCAGGACGCCCGGCTGAGGTCGATCCCGGTGATCGTCGTCTCCTACAAGGACCGCGAGGAGGACCGGATCCGCGGCCTCGACGCCGGGGCCGATTCCTACCTCACCAAGAGCAGCTTCCACGATCAGACCTTCCTCGAGACCGTGCAGGACCTGCTCGGCGAGGCGGGGGGATGAGGTCAGCCGCCCCGGGTCAGACCTCCTCGAGGATCGCGGCGACCCCGATCCGGCCGGCCTCGGCCCCGTCGAGCACGATCGGGATCTCCTGCCCTTCCTTGTAGACCGTCGCCTGGAGGTAACGGGCCGCGTCGCCCCTGCCCTCGGGCTCCCCGAAGACCTCGACGCGCCGCTTCCGCACGCGCACGATCCAGTACGAGGGCACGCCCGCGGCGGCATACATGGGCAGCTTCCTGAGCCGGTCGTGGCGGTCGGTATGGTCGGCGACCTCGATCAGCAGGCAGACGTCCGAGGCCGTCGGCAATCCGCGCGCCTTCGAGTGCATCTCCGCCTCGGGGAAGCGGAGCACGGCGACGTCCGGGAGTGGTAATCCTTCGGCAAGGTCCAGGGCGTATTCGCGGGCCACGCCCCAGCGCTCCGCCGGGAAGATCGCCTTCAGCAGACGCTCGAGATTGAAAGTGCAGCGTGAATGCCCTCTCGCGGGCGACATGAGAAAGACCTTCCCGCCGAGGAGTTCAGACTTGACGTCGCCGAAGAAGCCGGTCGACGCGGCCTTCAGGAACGATTCCTTGGTCCAGTGAAAGGCTCCGGTCTTGCCCATCGCGCTGGCCTTCCGGGGTGGCGCGGGCTGCGCGTCGGGACGCCGACTGACCCATCGACCCGTGCCCGCCCACCGAGCATACCAGAACGGGAGCCGTCGCATGTATCAGGGACGCGGGGCGCTCCGGAAAAGCGGGTAGGCCACTACGAGGGTCCGGGCGTCGTCTGGTAGAGTACGATGTCGCTCGGCGCGTGTCGGCGCGAACCCGACCTGCGAGGTCCTTCATGCGGATCGGCATCGTCAATGATTCGAGGATGGCCTGCGAGGTGTTGCGGAGGGTGGTCCTCTCGTCGCCCGGGATGGAGGTGGCGTGGATCGCCTGCGACGGCGAGCAGGCCGTGGCGATGAACCGGGCGGACCAGCCCGACATGATCCTGATGGATCTGTTCATGCCGGTCATGGACGGCGTCGAGGCGACGCGCCGGATCATGCACGAGAAGCCCTGCCCGATCCTCGTCGTGACGGCCACGGTCAGCGGGCACATCCACAAGGTCTACCAGGCGATGGGATATGGCGCGCTCGATGCCGTCGATACCCCCATCCTCGGTACCTCCGGGGAGCTCGGGGGTGCCACGTCCCTGCAGCGCAAGATCGACGTGATCAGCAAGCTGATCGGCAAGGCCCCGCCGCCGCGGCCCGAGGTCTCGGCCCCGGGCGCCGTGAGGCCGACACCGGTCAATTCCTCGCTCCACCCCCTGGTGGTCATCGGTTCCTCGACGGGCGGGCCGTTCGCGCTGGCGGAGATCCTCCCGAGCTTGCCGGAGGACCTCAGGGCCTGCGTCGTGCTGGTCCAGCACGTGGACTCCGCGTTCGCGCCCGGGCTCGGAGAGTGGCTCAGCGAGCACGCGAGGCGGAAGGTCCGGCTGGCCGCCGAGGGGGAGGAACTCACCGAGGGCGCGGTGTTCCTCTCCGGCACGGATGAGCATCTGGTGCTCGGCTCTGATCGCAGGCTCCATTATTCGGATGAGCCGAGATCCCTGAGCTATCGCCCCTCCGTGGATGTCTTCTTCAAGAGCGTGGCCCGCCACTGGCCCAGGCCGGGGGTCGCGGTCCTGCTGACCGGGATGGGCCGGGACGGCGCCGAGGGCCTGCTGGAGCTTCGCCGCCATGGCTGGAAGACGATCGCCCAGGACGAATCCACGAGCGTGGTCTGGGGGATGCCCAGGGCCGCCGCCGAGATCGGGGCGGCCGAGCAGGTCCTCCCGCTCCCCCTGGTCGCCCGGGGCATCCTGAATGTCCTGCCCGGTCAAAGTCCGGCCCGGGCGCAGACGCGTCCGGGCCCTCTCTGAAACAATGAGGGAATGAACCGAGCGAAACGGCCCGCCGGCGATGTCGGCCCAGACGGAGTCTCCGCATGAGCACCGAGCCCCAGTTGACGCAGCACAAGGTCACCGTCCTCCTGATCGACGACCAGCCCATGATCGGCGAGGCCGTGCGCAGGATGCTCGCCGGCGAGCCCGACATCAGCTTCAACTACTGCCGCGACGCCACGAAGGCCCTGGAGGAGGCCGCGCGCATCGAGCCCACGGTGATCCTCCAGGACCTGGTCATGCCCGACATCGACGGCCTGACCCTCGTGAAGAACTTCCGGGCGAACGAGGGGACGAAGGAGACGCCGATGATCGTCCTCTCGACCAAGGAGGAGCCGGCCGTCAAGGCCGAGGCGTTCGCGCTGGGGGCCAACGACTACATCGTCAAGCTGCCCGACCGCCTGGAGCTGCTGGCCCGCATCCGTTACCACTCCAAGGGGTATATCGCCCTCCTGCAGCGGAACGAGGCCTACCAGGCCCTGATGGAGAGCCAGAGGAGGCTGGCCAGCGAGGTCAAGCAGGCGGAGAAGTACGTCCAGTCGCTCCTGCCCGACAAGCTCAAGAAGGGGCCGATCAGGACCGACTGGCGGTTCGTCCCCTCGGCGGAACTCGGCGGGGACTCCTTCGGCTACCACTGGCTCGACGACGACCATTTCGCCTTCTACCTGCTCGACGTCAGCGGGCACGGCGTCGGCGCGGCCCTGCTCTCGGTCTCGGCCATGAACGCGCTGCGGTCCCAGGCCCTGCCCAGCACCGACTTCCGCAAGCCCAGCCAGGTCCTCTTCGCGCTCAACAACGCGTTCCAGATGGACCAGCAGAACGGCCTCTACTTCACGATCTGGTACGGGGTCTTCCACAAGCCCACGAGGCAGCTCGAGTACTCCGGCGGCGGCCACCCCCCCGCCCTGCTCCTGGGGGGACCCTCGGCCGAGCAGGCCACGCTCCAGGTGCTCGACTCCAAGGGGCCGATGATCGGGGCCATGAACGACATGGAATACGAGTCGGCCAGCACCCCGCTAGACGCCTTCGCCAAGATCTTCGTCTTCAGCGACGGCGCCTACGAGATCGAGAAGGCGGACAAGACGATGTGGCCCTTCAGCGAGTTCCTCGCCTTCATGGGCCAGGGCCCGCACGGCGGCCAGGGGACTTCCAAGATGGACCTCCTGATCGCCCACGACCGGGAACTGATGGGGCAGGACGAGTTCGCCGACGACCTGTCGATCGTCGAGTTCGACCTCCTGCCAGGTTGATCCGCGCCGCGACGAGGGAGAGGCTCGACGTGCCGACGCGGCCCCGTGGGAGCGGGGACGGGCTTGTTGCTGTCGCGCCCGTCCCCGCCGATCGAGGCGGGTCGATCCCGCGGCCGCGGTCAGGTCAGCGTGCCGGTGCCGAGGCCGAGAATCTCGCTGTCCGTCCAGTAACTCGGCCCCTTGCTCTTGACGATCGTCATCGCCCCGGCCGACGTCTCGAAATCGATGAAGTCGAGAATGTCGCCGCGGACGATCGAGTAGATCGCCTGCGAGTCGGCGGGGGCCGCTCCCTCCAGGTCGGTCCTCAGCGCCGAGACGAGGCCGTCCTGGACGGCGTACGGGATGAACCGGACTTGGTTGTAGATCCGGTTCAGGAGCCGGTTGAAGTCCTTCTGGCTCCCGTCGCTGTCGGCGTAGTCCTCGACGGCGTTATGAATCCTGATCGTGATGTTGTAGTAGCGCTGCGTGGTGAACTGGGTCGCCCGCTCGAGCGAGGTCTGCTGCGCCGTGATCGGCCCCGTCCGTGCGGCCTGATCGGCCGCGACTCGCTGCGGGGCGATCGCCCCCATCCGGGCGAACGTGGGGGCCGGTGCTTGCCGGGAAGCGATGGCCCCCATCCTGGCGACGTAGGCGGCCCTGGCGAAGTTGGCGCCGCTGAGGACCAGACGATCCTCGAGGCGGCCGTCGAGCGCAGGGCGGAACGCGTGGTTCTTCCTCATTGCTGTAGCTCCTGGGTGTACCGTGGTGGGTTCAGTCGCCCTCGCGGACGCGGGGCGAAGGTGGCGTGTCCCGATCCCTGGGAGCTTTCAGTCAAGGCGGCGGGTATTCTTCCTGATCTGCTGGGCGATCCGTCGCCGCGGTCGGCTTCTCCGTCCCGCGAGTGCCGCCCCGGTCGGGGCCGAATCCAGTTCGACCATGCCTACGACCTTACTTCCCGTTGCAACACCTGTCAACCAATTCCGGGTGCACGATTAAGATATTTCAGTATTGACGATCGTTCATGATTGACATCTCTTCGGTTGCAGAAATCGTGCCATCCCCGGTGTCGGCGGCGCGGGGCGACGGCCGTCGCGCGCCGGGCCCGGAGGGCCCGCGATTTTCGCGCGCCGATCGGAGTATATTGGGTGGGGTGGCCGGCCCGGCGGGCCTCTGACCGGCATGGCGTGCGGATGCCACACGCGGTCGTCCGTCGAGAGCTCCGCCCCGGCGCCGCCCGGTCCCGCAGGTTCCCTGGAGTTTACGCCGCATGGAATACTCGACCTGGTCCCGTCGGATCGCCGACCTGGCCGAGAGGATCTCTCGCCTCGAAGGAGAGGCGACGGTGCTGGGAGTCGCCTCGCCGGCCTCGACGGCCTGGCACGTGAACCTGTTCCGGAAGCTGCTCCCCCAGGTGACGGAGGCCCCGTTCCTGATCGTGGCCGTGGCGGGCGGGACGAACATCGGCAAGAGCACCATGTTCAATCACCTGGCCGGCTTCCCGGCCAGCCGCGTCCACCCCGACGCGACCCAGACCCGGCATCCCGTCTGCCTCCTCCCGGCGGGATTCGCCCGGCGCCATGACCTGGGCCGGGTCTTCCCCGGCTTCGAGCTCGCCCCCTGGATCTCGGAGGACGACGCCGTGGCGGAGGGGCCGACCAACCGCCTGATCTACCGGGAGGATCCGACCGGCCTTCAGCCGGCCAACCTCGTCCTCCTGGATACCCCCGACGTCGACGGCGCCATCCCGGTGAACTGGGAGCGGGCCCGCCTGATCAGCCATGCCGCCGACGTCCTGATCGCCGTGCTCACCCAGCAGAAGTTCAACGACGCGGCCGTCCGCCGGTTCTTCCGCGAGGCCGCCGAGGCCGACAAGACCATCCTGGCCGTCTTCAACATGGTGGAGTGGCCCGAGGATCGGGAGCACTGCCCGCGCTGGCTGGAGACCTTCTGCCGCGGGACCGGCGCGGCGCCGGCCCACGTCTACGCCGTCGAGCGCGACCGCTCCGCCGCGCGCGACAACCGCCTCGCGTTCCACCCGCTCTCGGGCGGGTCCACCGAGCCCCGGCGCGACCTGGCCGAATTGCGGTTCACGGAGATCAAGATCCGCTCGGTCCGCGGCTCGCTGCGCCAGATGCTCAGGGCCGGCGACGGCCTGCCGTCCTACCTCCGCGAACTCCGCCAGGTCGCCGAGGAGAACCGCGAGGCCCGCGACGCCATCCGGCGCGCGGTGGAGACGAGGATGGAGGCTCCGGAGCTCCCCTCGCACCTCGTCTCCGACGAGATCTGGCGCTGGCTCGAGCCGCGGCGCACCGCCTTCGACCGCACCGTCCACAAGTTCTACGGCAAGATCGGCCAGGCGGTCGTCCGCCTGTTCCCGGGGCATCGCGAGCCCGGGGAGCTCGAACGGCGATACATCGAGGCCGAGCAGGCGCAGCTCAATCGGGCCCTCGAGGACATCTATTCGAAGCTCGAGCTGGTCGAGGCCACGGCGACCCCCGTGGTGCGCCGGGAGCTCGCGCCGATCCTCACCGGGGAGGAACGCCGCCGCGCCTTCGAGGAGCTGCAGGCCGGACTCGCGAGGACCCCGCTGCTGACGCAGGCGTATCGGGAGTTCATCGCGCAGCGGCTCGAGGCGTTCGAGTCGAAGAACCCCGCGATGATGCGGGCCATCGAGTGGGGGCTCGTCGCTACGGCCGTGATCCGGCCGGCGATCACCCTCTGCATGTTCGGCGGGGCCGACCTGGCGGCCCACACGGCGCTGCACGTCGGCGGGCACTCGATGGCCCAGATCTTCGTGGACCTGGCGGCCGGCACGGCCGTGACCGTGGGTGGGGAGGGGACGATCGCCGGCCTCAGCTCCCCCGCGAAGAAGCTCCTGGCCGACCTCTTCGCCCGCTACTACCAGGAGCGAGCCGCCCTGCTCGCGCGGATGATCCACGATTGCGTCCTGGGTAAACATCTGGAACGAATCGATCGGCTGGCGAGGCTCGCCGAGGCCGAGGATTACCGGACCGCCCACCGGATCGCCGCCGACCTGTCGCGCGAGCTGGCGGCGCTGGACGAGGCGGCGCCGGGCCCCCCGGCGGCCCCGGAGTCGTCGCTCCCGGCCATCACCCAGGCCCCCTGAGGCGATCAGAAAGAGGCGTCCCTTGGCCGATCCATTCGCCGCCCCCGACTGGGAACGTGAGCACCTGCTGGCCGGGTTCGACCGGTTCCACGCCCGGCTGATGGAGTGGGCCCGCTCCGCCCCGTCCTGGCCGCCGTTCGCCGCGGCGCAGGGCCTGATCTCCCGTCTGGAGCCGCGGTTGAAGGTCCCCGAGATCGACCTGGACCGGGCGCTCGTCGTCGGGTTCCTGGGCGGCTCGGGCACGGGCAAGAGCACGCTCTTCAACGCCCTGCTCGGCCGGCGGATCAGCCGGGCGGGCAAGGAATACCGGCCGATGACCCGCCGCGCGGTCGTCGCCTGCCATCCCGACGTCGACCCCTCGTTCCTCGGCCTGGACGCCGACTCCATCGAGGTCCACCCCCTGAACATCCCCGCGCTCCGGCAGATGATCCTGATCGACTGCCCGGACCCGGACACCCAGGACCCGGACGACGGCGCCGGGGGCCAGCGCCATCTCGACATCCTCCGCACCGTGCTGCCGCACTGCGACGTGATGGTGCACACCGTGACCTCGCAGAAGTACAAGTCGCACGTCGTCGGCCTGGAGCTCCTCAAGAACGCGCCGGGGCGGCAGATCCTCTTCGTCCAGACCCACGCGGCCATCGACCCGGACAACCGCGAGGACCTGCGGCGCTACCTCGACGGCCTGGGCCTGAAGGTCCCGGAGGTGTTCCGCTTCGACGTGGTGAGGGCGCTCGCCGGCCAGGAGAGGGGCGAGCCGACGGAGGAGGAGTTCACCCGGTTCCGCGACCTGCTGGAGAACGAACTGGCCAGCCGGGCGCGACACCGGATCCGCCGCGCCAACTTGCTTGGGATGTATTCCTGGCTGCTGACGACGATCCGGGGGCCGATCGGCCCGGCGCTCGAGAGCGTCTCCCGGCTGGAGCGGACGATGGACCAGGAGCGCGGCATGCTCCTGGCCAAGATCCGCGACCGCATGGCCGACCGGGTCGACTCCAGCCGGGGCCTCTGGCGGGCGCGGACGCTCCGCCAGTTGACGCAGGCGTGGGGGGCAGGCCCGCTGGCCGCCCTGCTGGGGCTCTGGTCGGCGGGCGGCAGTCTGGTCCGCTCGCTGATCCTGCTCCGCGCGCGGACGCCCACCCAGGCGCTGCTGGCCGGCGGGCTGGCCCTGTCGCAGTACGCCGGCGAGAAGTGGCGGGAGCGCCAGGCGACCACGGCGATCGCCAGCGAGGCCGACCTCGGCCTCGGCGAGGCGGACATCGCCCGGACCCGCACGATCGTGCGGGGGCACCTCGCCGACGCCGGGGTCACGCTGCCCTCCTCGGCGTACGCGGCCGAGGCGCAGCCCGGCGCCCCGGGCGAGCAACTGGCCGATGTCGCCCTCCAGGCCTATCAGAAGCTCGAATCCGAGGTCGGCGCGGTCATCGATCGCCGCGTCGCCCGCCGCGCGGGGCAGGCGGTCCATCTCCTGTTCGAGGCCGCCTTCTGCGTGCTGCCGGCCTACCTCGCCTTCCACCTCGCCCGCAACTTCTTCTACGAGCACCTCTGGAACAAGGCGCCGCTCCTGGGACTGGACTTCTTCGTGCAGGCGGCCTTCTGGTGCCTGGTCTGGGGCATGGCCGTCGGCAGCCTCCTGCTCTTCTGGGTCAACCGGGGGCTGGACCGGGAGCTCAAGCAGGCGGTCATCCGCCTCTCGCCCGAACATATTTTCGAGTCCCTGTTCGCGGAGCCGACGGCCGCCTGCCAGGCCATCCGCGGCCACGTCGCGGCGCTGGAGATCCTGGATCGCGACCTGAAGCAGCTCGAGGGCGAGGTCGGCGGGGTCTTCGACCTCGGGCTCGGGGCGTTGCGCGCCGGCTCCACGCCCGAGCTGCAGCAGGAGACCGCCGACGTCCTGTCGCCCCCGGCGCAGCCGGATCGGGTACCATGGCGGACGGTGGTGACGACCTGAGTCGACGGGCGAGCGACCTCATGCGATGGCGAGTGGCGATCGGTCTGGTGGCGTCGTCGGCGGTCCTGGCCGGGATCGGGTGGCTCTGGGCCTCGGCCGCGGGGCCCCGGAGCCGGCCCCTCCGGCTCCCCGGCGTCGTCGAGATCCAGGAGGTTCGCCTGGCCTCCAAGCAGGGGGGGCGGGTCAAGGAGATCCACGTCGTCGAGGGGCAGTGGGTGGACCCGGGCCAGGAGATCGTGTCGTTCGAGGCCCCGGAGCTGGCGGCCCGCCTCGGCCAGCTCAGGGCCCAGCGAGACAGCATCCAGGTCGAGCTCGACAAGGCCGACACGGGGTCCCGGCTCCAGGAGATCGAGGCCGCGGCGGCGCGGCCGCCGCCGCCCGGGCGAGGTGGCAGAAGCTGGAGCAGGGATACCGCGAGGAGGAGGTCGCCCAGGCCCAGAGCGACTATCGCGCGGCGGCGGCCGACGCCACGCTGGCCGAGGAGGAGCTCTCGCGGGCCTCGCCGCTCTATCGCAAGAAGATGATCTCGCCGTCCGAATACGACCTCCATCGCGCGGCCTTCGAGCGCGCCCGGAGCCGCGCCTCGACCGCGAAGACGCGGTGGCAGATGATGCAGAGCGGCGGCTGGGAGCCCGAGAAGCGGGAGGCCCAGGCGCTCATGAAGCAGGCCGAGGCGAACCACGAGCTGCTCAAGGTCGGCCTCGTGGAGGAGCGGCGGATGCTCAGGGCCAAGATGGAGCAGAAGCTGGCGGAGATCGAGGAGGTCCAGGCGCAGCTCCGCGAGGCCGACATCCGCGCCCCTTCCCGCGCGATCGTCGACGTCCTGCCGGTCCGCAAGGGCGACGTGCTCGCCCCGAACCAGGCCGTGGCGCGGATCCTCAAGACGGACGACCTGTGGGTGAAGGTCTTCGTGCCCGAGACCGACTTGGGCCGGATCCGCCTCGACGAGCGGGTCCAGGTGACGGTCGATTCCCATCCCGGCCGGCGATTCGGGGGGAAGATCTACCATATCGGCTCCCAGAGCGAGTTCACCCCCCGGAATATCCAGTCGGTCGAGGAGCGCCGCCACCAGGTCTTCGGCGTGAAGGTCCGAGTCGACGACCCCGCCGCAGAGGGAGTCCTCAAGTCGGGCATGGCCGCGACGGTGCTCATCCCGCTGGTCGACTGATCCGGGGTATTTCCGCGCCGGGAGCGAGCCCCGGGGGCTTGGGCGGGCCCCCGATCCGGGCTATCCTGAAGGCATGGGCGCCGACGCTGCTCTCCGACCACCCGCCGCGTCGATCCTCGACATCCGCGAGGCCACGGTGCGATTCGGGCGGTTCACGGCCGTGGACCACGTCAGTCTCCGCGTGGGACATGGCGAGATCTTCGGCCTGCTGGGGCCCAACGGCTCGGGCAAGACGACGCTCATCCGCGCGGTCTGCGGCCTGCTGCCGCTGGCGGAGGGCTCGGCCCTCGTCCTCGGGCAGGATGCCTCCCGGGAGACCGAGCAGATCCGCACCCGGATCGGCTACATGTCGCAGAAGTTCTCGCTCTACGAGGACCTCACGGCCCGCGAGAACATGGACTTCTACACGGGGATTTATGGACTGTCCCCGGCCGACGCGGCCGCCCGGAAGGCCGAGCTGACCGACCTCGTCGGCCTGAGGCCGTACCTGGACCGCCGCGCGGGGCAGCTCTCCGGCGGCTGGAAGCAGCGGCTCGCCCTGGCGTGCGCCCTGCTCCATCAACCCGACCTGGTCTTCCTCGACGAGCCGACCGCCGGGATCGATCCGGTGGCGCGGCGCGACCTCTGGGACCTGCTCTTCCGGCTCGCCGCCGAGGGCGTCACGCTGTTCGTCACGACCCACTACATGGACGAGGCGGAGCGTTGCGCCCGCGTCGGCTACCTGCTGAATTCGCGCCTGCTGGCCGTGGGCACGCCGGAGGAGCTCAAGCGGGCGCCGGGGGTCACCCCCGAGGGGACCTGCCGCTTCGAGTTCGTCACCGCCCGTTCCGCGGAGCTGCTCGAGCGCCTGAGGGTCCACCCGGCCGTGCAGCAGGCGACGATCTTCGGCCAGGCCGTGCGGGCGCTCATCGGCCGGGGGGCGTCGCCGGCCGACCTGGGGATCGATCTGGATCGCGAGGGGATCCGCGTGTACCCCGCCGAGCCGAGCCTGGAGGACGTCTTCGTGGCGCTCGCACGCGCCCGGAGCGAAGTCCCCGCCTGAGGAGGCCCTCGATGACGCGGCGAGCAGGCTTCGACTTCGGACGGATGCGATCGATGGCCCGGAAGGAGATGCTCCACATCCTCCGCGACCGGGCCACGCTCTTCTTCGCCCTGTTCATCCCGGTCATGCAGCTCACCATCCTGGGATTCGCCATCGACACCAACGTGCGGCACGTCCGGA
>JAXMBE010000045.1:0-75448 GCA_046349995.1 Isosphaeraceae bacterium
AAGCGTTTCGGCCTTCAGCTCGATCTCGGGTGGTTGGGGGCGGTGGTGAGACTCGGGTCTCAAAGGTTCATTCGGCACACGATTAGGTTTGTTCATTCTTGCTTGATATGCAAGTTTGAATCCGATGCTCGTCCTGAGCTCATCTGGCACATCGTCGGGCCAGAGCGAGTCCATGATGGGGCCTTGCAGATATTTCCCCGGATCCCCGAGGTCGGCGGCGATAGCTCTGGTCATGGCTTCGAGGTATCGCCGGTCCCGCTCGATAGGCACAGCTTCCTCGACAACTTCGAGGGTCCGGACCATCACCCATTCCGCTGGCTGGCTGATAACTCCCGTTTTCAATAGTCTGCAATGATAGTAGAGGCAGAATGCGCCTTGGACGGTGACTCCCTGGATCCGGAAATCCAGCTCCGTCATCCGCTCCGTGTTGCGACCGCCTATTGCCGAGAATACTGCCTTCGCCTCCTTAGCCAACGGCTTGAGAAACGCCTCCGCCTCGGCCTCGAAGGCGCTCCCGGCTAGAAGAAGTACGCGGTTGAACTCTTCTCGTATCGTGGCCCTCCAGGGCTTCTCCAATGCTGGCCATTGCATGTCCCGCTCGGCAATCCCGCGGATGCGAAGCATGCAGCGGACGGCGAAACGGACTATTTCACGCGGGTCAAGAGTCGAGAGGGCCCTGCTAGCGAAGAGATTGGGCGACTCTCCGAGGATGGAACTGATGTACTGGTAAGCGGCGTTGGAGAGCTTATCCGATCGATCCTTTTCGCCTCCGCTCCCGTGGTCATCGGAGGACAAGTTGTCGATCTCGGTCGTCTCCTGCTTCTTGCTCATCCCCTGCCCCTGCCCTTAGCGGGCCTTGACTACTTTGCGTGTTCGTCGCCTACCGGCAAAGCGGTTCAAGCTCGAAGGTGCCCATGCTCCTTTGAGCATGGGCGGCCGTCCGCACCGGCGTCTAGGCCGCCTCGGGGTCGGCCTCGGGAGCAATGCCATCCCCTGCCCCGCTCTCACCGGCCAGCCGGGCCGCGTCTCGAACTACCATCCCACTAGATTGCATGCCGTAAATCATGCAAGCTCGCTTTGGGGATCCTTCAAGACTTATTCTACCTCTCGGATGATGTCCCTCCCCTGTCGCGGCGGTTGTCACGACGATCACTCAAGTGAAAGAGCAGAACTCCCAGGGGCTGAACGTGGCCGCCCCCCCGAAGACTACGGCTTGCCATCGTCGTCAATTCCGCTATTCTGCGTATTCGTGTACTCGGACTTTCGAGTACGCAAAAGTCCGAATAGGCGAAATTTCATGATAATCACGGTGGCAAGCTTCAAAGGCGGAGTGGCCAAGACGACCACAGCGATTCACTTAGCGGCCCTCCTGAACGAGGAGAAGCCTACGCTGTTGATTGACGGGGACCCGAATCGGAGTGCCTCCGGCTGGAGCAAGAGAGGCGGTGAACTGCCCTTCAAGATCGCCGATGAGCGCCTGGCGGGTCGCCTCGCTGGCCAGTTCGAGAATCTGGTCTTCGACACCAAGGCGAGACCCGAGAAGAGCGACCTCGTAGCCCTGGCCGAGGGGTGCGATCTGCTCATCATCCCCACCACTCCGGACGCCATGGCTCTTGAGGCACTGACCCTCATGCTGGACATGCTGTCAGACATCAACGTGAAGCACTTTCGAGTGCTGATCACGAAGGTCCCCCCCCCTCCCCGGCCGGTCGGTCGGCAGGTTCGCGAAGCACTCGTTGAGGCGGAGATCCCGCTGTTCGAGACGCACGTGCGTCTCTATGCGGCATTTGAGAAAGCCGCCGAACAGGGAATCCTCGTGAGGGACGTTAAGGACCGGAACGCAAGCGAGTGCTGGGCCGATTACGTCGCGGTCACGAAGGAGGTGTCGCGATGAGCGGATTCAAGTCGATCCTGAAAAGCCACAAGGAAGCGAAGGAACAACCGGCGGCAGAAACTTCTGACCCCTCCCCTGCCCCGCCCGATCCGCCGCCAGTCGAAGTCTCCTCGGCTCCCAAGCGTTCGACGAGCAAACCGGCCGAGGAGACGAAGAAACGCGGACGTCCCCGCGGCAAGCGTTCGGACAAGGACTATAGCCAGGTGACGGCCTATATCCGGTCGGCTACTCATCTGAGTGTCCAGAAGATTCTTCTGGACGATGGAAAGAAGAAGGATTTCAGCGATCTCGTGGAAGAGTTGCTCTCCAAGTGGGTTAGGTCGCGTACCTGAAATGCTGAAAGTCCAAAGATTCAACATTTCGCGTACGTGAAATGTTGAAAGACATCCCGACTTGCCGCATTAGCCTCCAGGCGTTTGTTAGGCGGCCCTCAAAATCCCCAGATCGGTACGACGCGAAATCTCAAAGACGACAAGACGTCATACCGCTGGCTGAAGATCCTCGGCTCGGCCGATGAGAGCAGGGCAGGGGGGTATGGGCTCCGGCACGTCGCCGCGAGGCTTCTTCTCCTGACCTAGCCTTCGACCGGGGGGATACCGTGAACACAGAGCCCCAGCCAAAGCCGCGTCGACGCTCGCCCTCTAAGACGGCAAGTCGTCAGGACGACCAGAAGGTAAAGGTTACCCTTTATATTGCTGCCGATTTGGCAAAACGCTTCGCGGTTCATGCCACCTATACGGATATGGACCGCTCAGAACTTTTCGCGGAAATGGTAAAGGAGCACTGCAAACGATTCGTGGTGAGCGACCGGTTGAAGCCTCAGGATGAGGGGACCGAAACCTCAGGTGGGTAGGGTAGGGGGGCGCAGACGCGTACGCGAAATTCCGAGTTTTCAGCAACTCAAACTTTCAGCGGCCCAGGCTCGGTCAATTGGCAACTCGCGTTTTCGCGTTGCCGGACTGCTGAAATTTCGCGTACCTGAAATTTCAGGTATCCAACTACCCAGAAACCCCTTCCGCACATGCTTCAGGATTCCGAGTTTTCAGATACGCAAAAACTCAAAATCTGTCACCTCGTTCCTTGGATACGCAAGGTCTGGAGGCCCTCCAAAGTCGAGGTGCTGACAGAAGCGCCCAGGAGCTTCGTAGCCGTCGTCTTGCCCTTGACCCCCGGGGGGAAGTGGGGCTGAGTCAGAAAAGCTCAGCCAAAGGCGATTACGGCGGTTTGGGGGCCATTGTGGCTCAGCCCTCATCCAACGCCGCCTAATGCTCGATCGGGTGGCGAGGCCGCTAGGCGTTCGCTGCCTCTGGATGAGCCTGGCTCACAAGAGTTCGTCTCAGATGGGCTTCACGAATTCCAACCATCAGGAGTCGCCGAGAGACCTCGGGGGCCGTGCTCTCGTATTGCGCACGTCGCTCCGGTTCTGCCTGGCTTAACGCCTCAGCGTCAAAGCGTGCCTGCTCCTCTGGAGTCATGGAGTCCCAGAGATCCTTCAACCGTCGTTGAAAGCGACGCTCCTGAGCTGCCTTTCGCTCCTGGGCGACTTTCTCCTGTCTCTGGGTCTCTTCGGCGGCCTGTCTTTTCTCTCGTTCAGCCCTCGGCTCAAACCCCTTCGGGACGGTGAAGTATCGGTCTCTGATGGACGAGACGAGGTACCCGGTCGGGTTCTCCCGGATGAGCTTTTGATTCTTCTGCTGAAGGATCCAGTCGAAGACCTCGATTCGAAGCGAGACGTGTTCCGCTGGGCTGGTCCTCACAAGGTCTGCTGCAACGTCGGACGAGACTCCTCGAGAAACAAGCTCCGCGATGAGTCCTTGCGGCTGGGATGGTTCAGGCAGGGGGATGTCCAGGGGCAGGGGAGCTTCGCTCTTCCGCGTGAATTTGATGAGCCAGTGACCTGTACCAACTTTGACGTACCGGTCGTCCGCTTTCATCGAATCGATGAAAGCGGCTCTCTGCTTCGTCGACTGCGACAGCTCGTCGAGAGCCGGCTGAAGTTTGTTCTTGATTTGGGCTACGTTGTACTTGCGGCTTAATCCTATGTGCTCAAATGCGAATTCCTTCAGGTCGAATTCCCATGAGTCTTTGAGCCAGAAACGCTTGTCGAGGAAGCGATACATCCGTTTAGCGATGGATGTGCTAAATGAGAAATAGGCGTCGACGTCGAGCCGCTTGAGGGAGCCAGCCTGGAAGCTCCGGAAAATCACATCGCTCCACTTGAACGACGAGAGAGGAAGTTCCTGCTGGTTCTCTCGCAGGCTTCGCCTGGTCTCCTTCGACACGAATGATGCACGGTCGATTATATGAAAGGTTTCACTAATCCAAGCCTTCTTTTCCTTGTCCCACCATGCATTGTCGTAATAGAGCGTGACGCCAGCCCATCGGTTGATTGAGTCTTTGACACGCTGATAGCTGCGGCCGTCATCTGGCCAGCCAAGGAGCTTGAATATCTCATAGCGTGTGAAGGAGACCGTCTGCTCCGTGAAGTCGTTCCGGAACTTCGTGAGCTGGATGAGGGCAACGAGGATTTCGTCATCGATGGCCGTAGGGAGGCCGTAGGCGTCGCCTCCAGTAACCTTGAGCTTTCGTGAAACGACCTGCCCCAACTTATCTCGGGGCTCAATCTCGAATTCGAGGGTCTTGCAGCCCTTCGGGACGCGGTCGCTTAAGAGCGTGATGGGGAATTCTGCAAGATTGAGTTCATCGCGTCCCCCCGACGGTCTCAAGACCTCCCTCGGATCCTCGGTGCCGGCCTGTCGCTCCTGGTCTTCCATTCATAGTCTCGAAGAAGGCAGCAACAGGCTCCTGTTGTTGTCTTATGTTACAAGTTATAAAGACAAGAGTTCTGCCGCCGAAAACGCTTTAATACCAATGGGTTACGACGAAAAATGTTCCCCGGTTCACGGTAGTTGGACGAAAAATGTTCCCCGGTTCACGGTAAAATGTTCCCCGGTTCACGGTAGTGAGGTTCCCCGGTTCACGGTAGTCCGGAAGATAATGTTCCCGGGCTCACGGTATGTCAAGGGGGTACATATCCCGCAAGATCGGGCTAAATCGGCCCTCAACGGCGGGCGATGACGGTCAACGGACCGTTTTCGACCCACGGGAGGCGGGAAACCCCGGAAAAGGCGGTTGGTCGGGGATCAAAAATGTTCCCCGGTTCTGGAAACCGGGGTCGAAAATGTTCCCCGGTTCGGGGCCGGACCTCAAGACAGAGAAATCCTGCCCTAGCGGTTCACGCCCGGTGAGCTTCTAGCGACCCTCTTCCGGATTCCCGTCTTCTCTCGCCCGTCGGCTTCCCTTCGCCCCCCTCACTGGTCGTTGGGGGGCGAAGGGAAGCCGACGGAGACACCTAGGCTCACGCCTGTTGGTTTAGCCGAGCCCCCATCAATCGGCCGCAAGGAGCGGCCGGAAATCCGTCGCCTGGAGGGCGACTCCTCAATGGTTTTTGAGGCGTCGGAAGAGAGCAGGGGGCATTACGGCCCGGTACTCCGGGACGGGATGACCCGTGCTCCGGCGCCGGTCTGGCGCGTCAGGGGGCGAAGGGGATTTAAAGTCCCGGAACGGGACCGAGCGTCTAGCGAGTCCCCGAAGCACCCGGCCGGCCGAACGGCCGGGACGCCCTGATGGGTTAATCCACGGGGCGGAGAAATCCCGGCTCGATATCCGCTCTCTGGAGCGTAAGGAATCCGGCAAGAAACCGACCGGCAAAATGGGACAAAGTTTGATTGCTATCTAAATATCCCCCTCAAATAATGCGTTCTTATCGGTCAAAGTGACGCAGAATCGAGTTTCCATAAGTCCAATGATTTCAAGCACTAAGCGTTAGTGGACGGGTGTGAAGTTTTATTATTTATATGGATGGACTTATGGGAGTCGGGGTCTCAAATAGCGCCAAGCTCGAGGGCCGAAGCGAAAGGGGCCGTCGTCGGAAATGGCCCTCGTGGCTGGGTGGGCAGCAGTCGAGCGACCAGGAACTGCTGCCGGGGGCCGGTCGAGGATGCCTTGGGCGTGCATGAAAGGCAAATGCTCGGGGTCGGCCTTGGCTGATATTGGTGGTCGGCCGAAGTGTCCAAGGATTAGCCTCGCCGTAAACGGCCTCGGCAGGGTCCCGAAAGACGAGAGGAAAAGGGTAGGGGGGAGTCAAGGTGGTCAACGGCTCCGGGTGAGCTCCTGAGCGAGAGGCTGCCGATAGCGTTGATGCCGCTCGATGACCTCCACGGCAAGCGTTTTGTCCTCGACCCTCGACATGGCCCTTGCGGCCACCGTCAATTCGGGGCCCGCGTCGTGCTCGGCGAGATAGACCCTGGCATCCAGCGTGTGCCTGGTGAGCTGAACGTAGCTCAAACTTCGTGAGGTGAGCGTCCCGCCGGCAAGCACGTAGCACAGATCCACCGTGCGTCCCTGGGCCTTGTGCGTGGTTGAAGCCCAGCCGAGGCGGAGCGAGTCTTTCGGGATCCGGCCCAGGTCGAGCTCGACCAGGCGGTCCTGCTTGTCGAGCCGGATGAAGAGGGTGTTTCGCTCTGCGTCGACCTTCTCGACCGTCCCGACCCACGAATTTTCGACCTTGTGCTTGGTCAGGCGGCGCGAAATGAGGATCCGATCCCCTTCGTGATAAAAGGTCTTCTCGAAGAAGAGTTTCTTATCGGGGTGGCTGACGCCCGCCCGAATGGAGGCGGCCTGGCACTCGGCATTGATCAGGCGCACGTGCGCGTTGAGCCCGGCCAGGATGAGCTTGTTCTTCGGGTTCTTGACCCCGCCGTCCTGTCTCCACTGGCTGACCAGCTCGGCGATGGCCTCCCGTGTGGTCTTTGCGATCGTCAACCGGTCGTGGGCCAGGTACTCGGTCAGGGCCTCCATCGACTCGCCGCGGCCCATCCTCTGACCCGCCTCGAGCATCCACGGGACCTTGACCTGCCGGATATTGGTGGTGAGGCGAGTCGGCTTATGCTTCTCGGCTAGCCTCTTAAAAATCCAGCCCGCCTCGATGGGGGCGAGCTGTTTCGGATCCCCGGCATTTACGAACCGGCAGCCTGAATCGAGCGCCACCTTCGCAAGCTTGTAGTAGAGCCTGGAACCCACCATCCCGGCCTCATCCAGGACGATGACGGAATTTCGTCCCAAGGTGAGCTTGCCGCGCCTGATGCGGTTAAGCGTCGAGTGAATGGTGTCACTCTTTATCCCTGAGGACTCCTCGAGCTCCTGGGCGGCTGCCCCCGCAAGGGCACAGCCTATAACCTTGCGTCCCTCCTTCTCCCAGATCTCGCGGCAGATGCCGAGCATGAAGCTCTTTCCCGTCCCGGCATCCCCCACGCAGAGCCTTAAATTCCCGCCCGAAGAGAGATGACGCACCGCCTCGGCCTGGTCCTTCTTGATCGTCGGGTAGCGGGCGATGACCTGTTCAACGAGCGCCGGGTCAGACGGCCTGCCGCGTTTCGCGAGGTGGTCGGCCAGCCGGTGCACGGCGAGCTCGCACTTGATCATCTCGGGCGTTGCGTACTGAAACTCTTTGCGCTCGATGTATGAGCGAATTTTGGTGTTTCGCTCATTGACGGTCAGCTCCCCGAGGTTTACGAGCCGTTCTGAGAATCGGATCTTTTCCTCGACGAGCTCTCTCACCTCGCGGCAGGAGAAGATCCCCTGGGCGTGCTCGGCGATTTTGCGGGTCAAATCCCGCTCGTTGAAATTGGCCTTCGTCTCCTCGATCTCCGAGAGGGCGTTTCTGAAGATCTCCTCGCGTTTCTCCTGCGCTTGAGCCTCGGTGAGGGGCTGACGCCGGATGAGGAGGTTCGTCAAATGCTCGGGCGTTACGCCAAACTCCCTGGCGATCTCTCGCCATTTCGCGATCAACTGCGAGCGGGGAAGCTCGGTCTCCTTCGTGCGGCGGGTTTCAAGCGTCGCAAATTCGGCGGCCCGGGCCGTGGCCGCGTCCAGGCTCCCGAATTCAAGCTTGAGTTTCTCCTCGATCTCGGCCCTTCGCTTCGAGAATTCCTCCATCAACGGTTCCGGGATCCCTTCGACCTCGAACATGATTGAGCTTCCGTGTCGCACCTGGCGGATTTGAAAGCCCAGGTCGGCAAGTCCCTTTGCAAGCTCACATCGGTACAGAGCCCCTGCGGCCATCTTGTGATGGTAGAAGTGCGTTGAGTCGATGGCCCGGGCCTTGCCGTCTTCGAGGACCGTGATGTTGATGGCCAGGATGTGCGTGTGTCGCTGGACGTCGTGTGCCCTTGAAGTGCTGTGCGGGAAAGCCGCGAAAAGGAGCGGCGCCTTCTTAATGATCTTTCCCTGGGCCCCCGTCCTGGCCCAGCCGCAATGGTCCTCGAGATATCGGCACGCAGCCTTCACCGCGAGGCGCTCCTTCTCCTCGATGGCCTTGCTCAACACAGGATCGGCGATCCCCCAGGCGATGCTCGCACTCTTGGGCATGCTCACGGTGAGGTCGTCACCCGGCTTCCTTGGCTCCTGACCCTTTTTGGATTTTTCTCCCTCGCGAAGAGCATTTCTCACGAGCGGCTTATCCGTGTGCGGGTTAAATCCCTGGACCAGTCTTTCCAGGTGCGTCCGGTCGACGGTGCCGGATAATCCGAACTCATGCCGGCACTGGCCGAGCCAGTACCCGGGCTGCTCTCCGCCCTGTTCGTAATAATTGATGTTCACGAGATTCAAGTAGTATCGGTGGTCCCCGCCAGACAGCGGGCTGATCGACAGCATGAGGAGCCGCCCCTTTGGGTTGAAGTCACTTGAAGTTAAGCGTGTAACCCGGCCCGACGTGCGTGCGAAAGCGGGGAGAATCCCTCCTCAGTGAAATCTTACGAAGCGTGGCAAGACGTGCTAATTATTTTATTTATTGACCCGATTTTCGGCGAAATCCGGGGGTTAATCGATTTCAGGGCCCGGAAGATTAATCGAGGAGAGAGGAACATGTCGTCGCTCTACTGCAAAATCCACGGCCGACAGAAGGAGGCCGAAGCAATCTCGGACAACGACTCAATGTGTAAAGCGGGAGAGAGCGTGCTCATCGTGCACGGGCGGCTCATAAGCGGCCCGTGGCTATGCGACCGATGCAATGCCGAGCTTAACGAGGGCACCGAGGCTTACTTCGAGGCCATCTACCCGAGCACCGTGACCGAGGGGATCTTCGCCTACGATTTCAGTTACGAGCGCGAATATTTCGCCCTCGACGATGAAGACGATATGGCCGTCTACGGCGCACCGTGGCCCGGAGGCGAGCCGCGAGAGCTCCTTGAAGACAGTCGACTGCGAGAGCTCGAACAAGAGAGCTACCTACGGGAACTCGAAGAGGAAGACGCGCTTTAAGAGCTGGCGACCGGAAGAGGAGAGGAACGTGGGAAACATCGACGATGACGATCTCGTCTCGGCCTCGGAAATCGCCTCGTATGCGTTCTGCCCCGAGGCGTGGCGGCTCGGTTCCGGCCTGAATTTGCGGCCCGATAACGAGCGGGAGTTGAAGCGGGGCGAAGAATCGCACGAGAAAATCGCCGTGCTCGATGAGCGTTCGCAAACGGCTTTGAGGCTAGGCCTTGTGCTCGTTGCCGTGGGCGTCCTCATCCTGGGGCTCTACCTCCTCGGGTGAACCGATGACTCAAGCCCTTGCGGTTTCTGGCCTCTTGGCCCTGATTTTTGGCGCCCTCATTTTCGCGTGGGCCGTCCTGGCTCGGAAAAAACGGGGGCTCGGGGCAGGGGAGACGGTCTCACTCGATGACCTGCTCCTGGTCTCCGAGCGGCTCAAACTTCTTGGCCGACCCGATAGGATCGTAAGGCAGGGCGAGTTTCTGATTCCGGAGGAGTGGAAGCCGTCGGCTCGAAGGATTTATCAAGGGCACAGGCTCCAGGTGATCGCCTATTGCCTGCTCGTGGAAGAGCGGTTCGGGATTCGGCCGCCGCATGGCGTCGTCGTCTTAGCCGACGGAAAGCGCATCGAGGTCGAAAACTCAGAGGAGCTCAGAACCGAGGTCCTCGCCGTCGCGGCAAAAATCCGCGAGCATCGGCGGAATATCCAGCACGAAATCCCGGTCCGAGCGGTTCCGGCCAAATGCCGAGCGTGCGGGCAGCGGTTAAATTGCCGTCAGGCTCAACTCTGAATTGCGGAGTAAAGGCGACTGCGGCAAGCTCTCGCGTCATGAGCGAGAAGAAAGAGCGATATCGCGGGGAGAGTTACCGGCGGCAGCGGTCGCAGGAGATGAAGGCCGGATACCCCGTGCCTCAGTTCCCGGAGGCCTCGAAGATCAGCATCAAGACTCTAGGCTACCTCTATGCGTATTGCCGCCTCCGGCCTGAAGAGATCGCTGGGAAATTCCCAAAGGCATTAACTCTGGCTGATGTGTTCCTCGGGCTCTCGCTTTACCTCCGGGACCGCGAGACGATCGACGCTGAGATTAAACGCGAGCTCGCCTTCAACTCGACGAAGGGCCTCGTTTCCTCGGCCGCGGCTCTACCTCGCGTCGGGCTTCCCTCCCTCATCGAGCGCGAAGATTAAGGTGCCGTAAAGCTCCTAGCTCGGTCGGCGGGGAGGTGCTTAAAGCCCCCGGCGCTCGCAATCGGCAAGGAATTCGGTGATGCTCGCGAGCACGGTCTTTAGGGGCGAGCCCACCACACGATCGTAAGCCATGCCCGGCGGTCTATCCATGGGCATCGCCGCGTATGCCCCATTTCGGCTGGTGCACTTTGGGTCGCTTACGCGCTATGTTCACCGGGCCGGCGACGACAACCGGCCCGTTTCCAACGAGGGACCGACATGAAGAGACGCACTGTGTTCGCGATTGCGGCCCTGGTGGCCGCGGCCGGCTGCACGCCGGCTGCGCACCGGGGCTCGGTGGCGATGAAGATCAACGAGCAGGAAGCCCACGTGTGCATGGGCACGGGCGAGGTGAAAGCGGGCGACCGCGTCGCGTTGTTCAAGAACGAGTGCTCGCGGCCCCCGCTCCAGGCGAAGAGCAACCCCGGGGTGGGACGCCCGGTCGAGGCCGGCTGCAGGCAGGTCAAGCTGGGCGAGGGCCGGGTCGTGCGTACGCTCAACGAGCACTACTCCGTGGTCGAGGTCGACCCCGGGGTTACGTTCGAGGAGGGGGCGACCGTCGAGAAGCTCTGACATCGGACGGCCGCTACGCGTTCAGAACTCGATGTCCTCCCCCTTGCCGCAGGATGCGTCGAGCTTTAAGGCCCGCTCCATGAGTCGCCCGTCCGAGAGGTCGTGCGGGGCGTCTCGCTCGGACTCGAGTGCAGCCGCGGCCGGGTCCATCCGCTGGAATGCCCGCGCCCTTTGGGCGTGCCACGCCGCCGACTCCCTGAATCTCGCGGCCAGGTCCGGGTCGACTCCCTCGAGCTTCCCGGCGTTCAGCGCAAACCACGACGAGCGCTCGAAGTGGTGGATGACAAGCTTCTGGGCCAGGGCGCGGGCGTGCCCCCTGGCGAACCGATCGGCAGCGAGCGCCAAGTAGACGCCGGCGGTCACGAGGAGGGGGACTAGGACGACGAGACCGAAGATCATCCCGAGCTGCTTCACCTGCATTCCCTTCCTCCGGCTCGCCCGGGCGCCGCTCACCCTGGTGAGCCTTTAGTCCGACCGGTGAGGTCACAGTTCGACGTTGCGGAGCCGCAAGGCGTTTGCGATGACCGAGACCGAGCTCAAGGTCATCGCGGCGCTGGCGATCATCGGGCTCAAGAGCAGTCCGAACGCGGGGTAGAGGATGCCCGCGGCCACGGGCACCCCGAGCAGGTTGTAGAGGAACGCAAACGCCAGGTTCTGGCGGATGTTTCTCATGGTGGCCCGGCTCAGGCGGATCGTACGGACGATGCCCCGAAGGTCGCCCCGGATGAGCGTCACCCCGGAGGACTCCATCGCCACGTCGGTGCCCGTGCCCATGGCGATCCCGACATCGGCCTTGGCCAGGGCCGGGGCGTCGTTGATGCCGTCTCCGGCCATCGCGACCACGCGACCGTCCGAGCGGAGGCGGTCGATGGCGTTGCCCTTCTCTTCGGGGAGCACTTCGGCTCTGACCTCATCGAGCCCCAAGTCCCGGGCGACCGCCTCGGCCGTGGTCCGGGTGTCGCCGGTGAGCATCACCAGGCGGAGGCCCTCGCGGTGGAGCGTAGCGACGGCCTCCTTGGCCGAATCCTTCACCGGGTCAGAAACCCCCAGTAACCCGGCTACCTCTCCGTCGACGGCGACGAAGGCCACGGTCTGTCCCTCTGCCCTCAAGGCCTCGGCCCGTTCGGCGATGTGTTGGAGAGGGATCTTCTCTTCCTCCATGAGCCGCCGATTGCCGACCGCGACGGAGTGCCCGTCGACCGTCCCGAGGATGCCCTTGCCGGTCGCCGAGCGGAACGATTCGGCCCGGGCGAGGTCGATTCCCCGTTCGGTCGCACCCGCGGCGATTGCCGCGGCGAGCGGGTGCTCACTTGCGGCCTCAAGCGTCGCGGCAAGCCTTAAGAGCTCCTCCTCGTCGCGTCCGGATGCGGCGACGACCGAGGTGAGCCGGGGCCTGCCCTCGGTGAGCGTGCCGGTCTTGTCGACGACCACGGTGTCGACCTTCTCCATGACCTCGAGCGCCTCGGCGTTCTTGATGAGGACGCCGGCCAGGGCCCCTCGGCCGGTGCCGACCATGATGGACATGGGCGTGGCAAGTCCCAGGGCGCAGGGGCAGGCGATGATGAGGACGGCAACGGCATTCACCAGCGCGTGGGCGAGACGGGGCTCGGGGCCGAACGCGGCCCACGCGATAAACGTGAGAAGGGCCGTGAGGACCACCCCCGGGACGAAGTAGGCCGAGACGACGTCGGCCAGGCGCTGGATCGGGGCCCGCGTGCGCTGGGCCTCGCCGACCATCTTCACGATGCGGGCGAGCATCGTCTCGGAGCCCACTCTCTCGGCCCGCATGATAAGGCTCCCGGTGCCGTTTACGGTGCCGCCGATAAGGCGGTCGTCCGGGGACTTCTCGACGGGGATGGGCTCGCCCGTGACCATCGACTCGTCGACTGCGCCTATCCCTTCGAGCACGACGCCGTCGACGGGAACCTTCTCCCCGGGCCTAACGCGGAGCCGGTCCCCGACTTCGACCGCTTCGAGCGAGATGTCCTCTTCGCGGCCGTCTTCGTGGAGCTTGCGTGCCGTCTTCGGCTGGAGGCCCAAGAGCGCCTTGATGGCGCTCGAGGTCCGGCTCCTCGCCTTTAGCTCGAGCACCTGGCCGAGGAGCACGAGTGTGGTGATGACGGCTGCGGCCTCGAAGTAGACCGGGACGTTGCCCATGTGGTCGCGAAACGAGGTGGGGAAGATGCCGGGGACGAATGTCGCCACGACGCTGTAGCCGTAGGCTGCGCCGGTGCCAAGTCCGATGAGCGTGAACATGTTGAGGCTTCGGTTGACGAGCGACATCCAGCCACGCTCGAAAAATGGCAGCCCGCCCCAGAGGACGACCGGCGTGGCGAGGAGGAGCTGGAGCCAGGCGAGCGAGCGGCCGGGGAAGAGGCGAGCGATGGTCTCCTGGCCGACCACCATCTCGCCCATCGTGAGGAGAAGGAGCGGCGCGGAGAGCATAAGACACACCCGGAACCGCCTCGACATGTCGTCGAGCTCGGGGTTTGACTCGTCCCCGGTCGCGGTCATTGGCTCCAAGGCCATGCCGCAGATGGGGCAGCTCCCGGGCGTGTCCCGGACGATCTCCGGGTGCATCGGGCAGGTGTAGAAGATGCCCTCGGAGGGGGCAGGGGCGGGCTTGGCCACCTCGCCCGAGAGATACCGCATCGGGTCGGCATCGAATTTCCGCTTGCAGGACGCGGAGCAGAAGAAGTAGGCCGTCCCCCCGTGTTCGGAGCTCCCGGCGGCGGTTGCCGGGTCGACCTGCATGCCGCAGACCGGGTCCTTGACCGTTGTCGAGGGCCCCGTCGCGTGATCGTGGTGCCGATGGTCTCCGGGCGCCACGGGGTAGCCTACACCGGCCAGGGCGCCCTCGAGCGTCTTCCTGTCGACGTTTTCTCCGTGGCGTACCGTCACGCGCTTCTCGGGCACGTCGACCGTCACACCCGAGACGTCGGATAGCTCGCCCAACGCCTTCTCAATAGTGTTCGCGCAACCTCGGCAGGAGATGCCCGGCGCGATGAACGTCGTCTCCATGTTGCCCGCCCTCTGATGTGCCGTCATTTGAGGAACCGCGAGAGGACCGTCTGCACTTCGGCCACGAGCTGTTCTTTCGTCATCGGCTTCGCCTTCTCATGCTCAGCCCCGCCCCCGTGACCGAGGACGCACGACTCGAGGTGCCGGGAGAGGAGCTCGATGCCGAGTGAGTCGAGCGCCGAGCGGACCGCCGCTATCTGGTTCAGGACGTCTACGCAGTAGCGACCTTCGTCGACCATGCGCTGGATGCCGGCCACCTGTCCGGCAATGCGTTTGACCCTGGTTGTGATCTTCTTCGAGCCGTCGTCACCCATGTCGGTCCTCCTGGCTATATACCCAGTGGGGGTATGCCAACGGACCAATAATATACCCCATGGGGGTATTAGTCAAGGACGTGCACGGACGCTGTTTGAATCACCCCGGCCCGTTGTCGAGGTGCCGGGAAGGGTTCAGGCGGCCAGGCCGGCAAGGAGGCCATCACGCACCGACCATGATGACCTGGCACATGGCCGGTTCGGACCAGGGGTGACACCGGGGGAGTTGCGCGGGGGTGCCGTCTCGGGGCCTGCGGCTCACGGCCGCGGTGCCCGACGCCTCGCCTGTTCCTGCCGCAGCCATTCGGCGTGTGCCCCGGAGTCCCACCCCCGGGCATGGAGGTAGTGGGGCATGCCGCCGTACCCCCCGGCCTGGAAGTTGCCGCCGACGGAGGGCGACCACGGGCGTCCCGGTTCGGGCGGAGCGGTAACCTGGCGCGCGATCGAGGGTCGCCCCGGAGTTTGGTGGACGACGTTGCTTAAGGGCGTGTGACTCGTGGCCACGCCGCTCGGTGCCGCGCGGTAGTAGCCCGGCGTGTAGTAGTAGTAGCCCGGCGCTAAGTAGAAACGGCCGCCGGAGTAGAAGCCCTGCGCCCAGTGGTAACCGCCTCCCACGTAGACTTGGGCCGGGTCGTCGCCGCGGGCCGGCCGACCCGAGAGTGCCATGGTGCCCGCCACGGCCATCGCACGAAGTACCTTGTACATCTCATTTCCCTCCAACCTTGTCCCGGTCGCCCGCGAACGCCCGTGGTCGGTCGGGACGGCGTCGTCGGTTGTGTTTTAGGTCCCCCCATGACGCGCGTAGCGTTGCGGATCACCGGCGAACTTCTCCCGGCACTCCTCGACGCAGAAGTAGTAAGTCTCGCCGCTGTACTCCATCCGCGACGAGGCCCAGGCCTTGTTAATCTGCATGCCGCAGACCGGGTCGGTCACGGTGTTGTCCCGCTGGTACGGCTCGGCCTCCTCCACGCGATTCAGGACGTCGAAGGCGAGGCCGATCTGCTCCTCGAGCCAGGTGATGAGCCGCGGCTCGTCCACGCCATCAAGCGCAAACTCGATCCGGTCGCTCCCGTCGAAGCGGAAGAGCAGGGGCAGGATCTCGAGCGAATAGAGGACCACGACCTTCTTCGAGTCGGCATCGGGGCATACCGCCAGGTCGAGCGTGCCCGTCGCCGGGAACCGCTCGGTGTGCCCGAAGCGGTAGCGGCAATGGTGCCGGTGCGCCTCGTCGCCCCCCGGGAGGGGCTCGGCGTTGTCGAAATAGCTGGCCAGCAGCTCCATGCGCGGCCGGATCAGTTGCTCCGCCACGCGATCCGCGATCGTGGCGAAGTCCTCGTAATAGCGGTCGATCTCGCCCATACGCTCCCGCATGTGCCGCTGGTGCAGCCGTGCGCGCTCTTGGGCGGTCTGTTTCTTCTCCCGGAGCCTTCGATCGAGCAGAGATAGGTCGTTCATGGCTCTTGCCCCCGAATCGCTCGAGATGGCAGACGCGTGGGTCTCCATCTCATCCTCGTTCGCGCGAACTGTCCCGGTCATGATGCAAGCTCGGCCAGCATGAGCGTCAGGTCATCCTCCTGCGGCCTCTCGCCGCGGAGCTCCGCGAGCCTCGCGAGAATTCGCTCGATGACTCGGCCCGGGTCCCCCGGCCCGGTCGAACCCAGGATCTCCATGAGCTCGTCTGTGCCCCAGAGCTGCCCTCGGGCATCGCGCGTCTCGGTGACCCCGTCGGTGCAGGCGAAGAGCCGCGATCCCGGGACGACGTCTATCACGGTAGTCGGATACTCCGCGCCGGGGATGAGCCCCAGGACCGGGCCCCCGCTCTCGAGCCCTCGCCACTCACCGGACGTTGTCTCCATGTACGAACTCGGGTGTCCCGCGTTGGCGTAGCGGAGACGGCCCGCCGCCGGCTCGAACCAGGCGAGCACCGCCGTGGCAAACCGTTCGTCCGGGAGGTCGCGGCAGAGCTGTTCGTTGAGCCGGGCGAGCACCTCCCCGGGCGAGTTAGCGTGCTCGGCGTCGCGCCAGACGATGGAGCGGAGCATCGCCGTGTTGAGCGCGGCCGACACGTCGTGGCCCGAGAGGTCGGCGACGAGGACCGCGACCCGATCGCCGGGCAGCGGCTGCACGTCGAAGATGTCGCCCCCGACCGCACCGCGCTGGATGCAGCACCCGGCCACCCGCACAAGGCCGAGCTCGACGAGCGGGGGCGGCAGGGAGTGCGACTGGACGCGGCGTGCCGCCTCGAGTTCGCGCCTGCTCTCCTCCGCCTGGTCGGCGAGGGCGAGCGACATCGCGTTGAACCGCTCGCTCAGGGCGCCGAGCTCGTCGTCTCCGCGCCAGTCGACCTTGGCCCCGAGTTCCCCCCGCTCGAGCCGGAGGGCCGCCCGGTGGAGCCGACCGACCGGCCGGAGCACGGCCCGACTCATCACCGCGTTCAAGGCGACGAAAAGGACGATGCCCAGGCTCGAGATCCAGGCCGCGTGGGCGATGAGTGCCCGGCGGATCCGCTCCCGCACGAGCCGGGTGGACTCGGCCACCGCGACCCGCCGATCGCCCTCGCTCGCGACTCGGATCAGATAGGACTCGTCCCCCCGACGCCGCAGCCAGGAGCCCTCCGGGAGCGAGGCGAGGCCTTCGGGGGCGATGGGGTCTTTGACGTGGGCGGCCGCACTGGCAATGACCTCTCCGCCTGAGCCGACTACGGTCACTTGATGACCTGGAGACGCTGCGACGTCGGTGGCATGACAGAATTCCTGAAGGAAGCTGTCAAAGCCGGAGGAAACCCCGAATATCTTTGCGGCCGCGCCAACGAAGCGTGCCTCCTCGTTGAGTCGCGTGCTGAGGACGGCAAACTCTCCTCGCTCAAGCCGCCACCATTCCCAGGCAAGCGAACCGGCCAGGACGGCGAGCAGGATCAGGTTCACCGGGATGACGACTTTCGACCTGAGCGTCATGCGCGACTCCAGCAACCTTGGCCGGTCGACCGGCACTTCCCTTGTCATTCCTTGGCAAGGGAGCCATGGTCCCGCAGCACCTGCCGCCCGCCGCACCGGCTAGGACCGATGAAACCCGCGTGCGGGGCTCATCACGCAACGGCGAGCTCACCGGCCCATCGCCGGGGACGGGCGGCAGATGATACGCCCCCTCGGGCCACTTCAGGACCCTGGGACGGTCTCACTTGCCGCGGGCCTTCACCCCCTCATCGCGGATGGCCTTGGCCCTGGCCTCGGCCTTCTCAGCCTCGGGGGCACGGTTCGTGTTCCGGAGCACCTTCGCATACTCCTCGAGGGCCCTGGCGTAGCTCGATGGATCGCCTGCACGGGGGGACTTCTCGAAGATGGCGATGGCCTGCTTGCAGCAGGCCTCGGCCTCGGCGTTCTTGCCCTGGGCACAGCAGGCATGGGCCATCTTCGCGCAGCATCGGGCGACGTGCGGGTGGTCGCTGCCGAGTGCGGACTCGTAGATGCGGATTGCGTTCTTCAGCACCGGCTCCGCCTCGGCGAGCTTGCCCTGCTTGGCGAGAAGCCATCCCAGGGCCTCGAGGTTGGTCGCGACATCAGGATGCCCTGCTCCTAATACCTTCTCCCGGATGGCCAGTGCCCTCCTCAGGAGTGGCTCGGCCTGGGCGAGCTTGCCCTGATCGAGGTAGAGCACGCCCAAGTTGTACGCGGTCGGGGCCAGGTCGATGGGATTTGCTCCCTCGGCCTTCTCCCGAATAGCGAGGGCTCGCTTGTAGAGGGCCTCGGCCTCCGCATCCTTGTTCAGGACGTGATTGACCGCGGCGAGGTTATCGAGGATCGCGGCGACCTCGGGGTGATTCGCCCCGAGGGTTTTCTCCGCGAGGGCGAGCTGACGCTCGTTGAGCGTCCGCGCCTGCTCGGCCTTACCCTCCAGGTCGTAGAGGCAGGCCAGCGTGTTCAGGCTCTTTGCGACCTCCGGATGCTCGGGGCCGAGCACCTTCTCGCGGATGGCGAGCGCCTGCTTCGCCAGCGGCTCCGCCGCCTGGGCCTTGTCCCGGGCGCAGAGCACCCAGGCGAGGTGGTCGAGGGTGGTTGCCAGGCGGGGGTCTTCGGCCCCGAAGGGCTTTGCAAGCTGCTCGGCCGCCTTTAGCCGCCCTTCTGCTTCCGCGAAGCGGCCGTCCTTATAGGCCTGCCACCCCGCATCGTGCTCGGCCTTCCACTTCGCTTCCTGGGCCCCGGCGGGTGTCGCAAAGCACGAGAGTGCCACGACCGCCGCCGGGAGCCACGTGTCCTGGATACGCATCAGGTGTTCCTCGTCGATTGAGTTCCCGTTCGATTCCGGTACGCGCCGTATCTCCTTCGGAGTACCTCTAGTCCCTCGGCCTCATCCAGGGCCTGGCCAGGGGCGAGCTCCGGCCGGTGGCCCAATCGCGGTGCATCCAGCCCACCGTATGGCCGCTCATCGGGTCGGCTGGGCTCGAGTAGGTCGGGGTGCCGGCATATGTGGGCGTACTTACTGCCGGTTGGGGCTGTGTTTCCGGGCCGGGGACGGCGTAGTAGCCATAGCCATAGGCGCCGGGGCCATAGATGTAACGCGGTTGCGCCGAAACGCTCCCCTCCGGCGCGGTCGTAGCCGGGGTCGAGGACGCGACGAATTCCAGTGGGACCTTAAACATCACCGTCGAGTGGGCACGACCGGGGAGCCCTGAGATCTCGAAGACGACCGCTGCGCCCGTCCGGGGGGCATCGGTGAGGCCGATGATCAGGTCGAGCGACGTGGCCGTCTGGCCCGCGACGACCGGCTCGGGATGGAGCGGCCGAGAGAACCAGGGCCGCTCCGGTGCATTGGGGTGATAGAACGTGGCGGTTCCCGCGAGGCGCGACGTGTCGACGGGACCCTGAGAATTGTCGAGCGGGAAGACCCGCGCGCCGGTCGGGAAGAACAAGACCTCGAACCGAAGCCCCTCCGCGGTCGCGAGGATCCCGCCTCGAGCGGAATGCTCCGGTGTTTTCGGCTGTTGAGCGCCCGCAAACCCAGCACGGTCAGGACCGACGAGGCCCGTGAGGAACAGGCCCGCAAACGTGACCAGTCTTAATGTCGTGAACATGAGACTCTCTCCACTTCTTCGGGACCCTTCGTGAACAGGAGCCGTCGCACGCTGACAGGAGCGATGATCCGAGGCACGTTCCAGCAACAGCACCGCAGTGAACGATTGCGAGTCGCCGCCTCGATACGCATCGATCACATTCGCTTATGACTCCCAGTCGCCGACTGGCTACGAGCCTTGAGAGAGGCTCGTTCCCGGAACGCTCAGATTTGTTCTTGGTTAGTGGCCATGATGACCGTCGTCGCCGTGCGGAGTAGCCGAGGCGCCGAAGAACTTCTCGGGGCTGGCCTGGACCTTTTTCAGGCAGTTCTTGCAGCAGAGGAAGATAGTCTTCCCGCCGCGTGTGACCTTGATCGGCGGGCCCATCTCGCCGCCGAGCTCCTCGCCGCTCACCGGGCAGGTCTTCGACGCGGCGATCGCCTTCTCATCGGCCTTCGTCACCTTGGCAACCGTGATCGCGCCGTCGTCCCCGAGGGTGAAGGGGACGGTGAACGTCGCGGTCGGTTCGCCCGGGTCGGGCAAGCCGTCCACTCGGAACGCCACCTTCGCGCCACTGGCGGGGACCTTGCTGAGGTCGATCCTTAAGCCGATTGAGGTCCTCGCCTGGCCGGGGCCCGGGGCGGATGGGGCGAGCTTGCGCTCGAACCAGGGCTTGGGCGAGCTGGGGTGGTAGAACGTCGCGGTCCCGGCCAGCCGCGAGGCGTCGAGCGGCTTGTCCTCGTGGGTCCGGGGGTAGATCTTCAGGCCGTCCTGGGCGAAGACGACCTCGAAGTGGTATTCCTGGGTCATCGCCACCTTGCCGCCGTGCAGGGGGGCGCCATGCTTGTGCTGGTGGCCGTCCTGCGCCCGGGAAAGGCTGGCAGGGCCCAGCGTCAGGGCCAGGGTCAGGGTCAGGGTGATCCCGAACGCCGTGAGCGAGTTTCGCCGGATCTCGGCCATTGGCTTCATCCTTTCTCGTGAGGAGTTGGTCGGGCCCTCGGGGGACGCCCCGGAGGGCCCGAGCGATCCCGATTACCGTCGCTTGAGGGCCATCTGACAGTAGGGGCAGGTGGCCGGGAAGGTGCTCATGACGTTCGGATGCATCGGGCAGTAGTACGTCGCGCTGGCCGCCGGTGCCGGGCTTGCCGCGGGTGCCGTTGCCGCCGGGGCGAAGCCCGTAGTCTGGGCCGGGGCGGCGGGGGCGGCCATGCCGGTCATGCTCATGCCCTGCATGCTCGACCCGTTCATCGGCATGGCGCCCATCTGCATTCCACCCATGCCCATATCCATACTCATGCCCATCCCGGCCATGTTCATGTTGCAGTAAGAGCCGCCGCGGTAACCCCCGGCATAGAAGGTATGGCCGCCCCAGGCGCCTCTGGACCCCGAGTAGCCACCCCCGCCCCCACAGCAGCCCTGGGCGTGCGCCCGGGCCGGGGTAGCCAGCAACGTCCCGGTCACCAGGATGGCGAAGAGCGTCATCGTCCGCAGTCTCATTCGCATCGGTTTCACCTCCAAAGGTTGGGAATCCCCACTCCTTGAGTTCGGATCCGGCGGCCGCTCCTGACGCCGCGCTCGACGACGTCCCCGACGAGAGGACGTGGCTCATTGTGCCGCGGCCAGGATGCTGTCCTCTGCCACGCGGCCATTCCCGGAATCGAGCCGTCCCGGGCGGTGCATTTTCCGCCAGCGCCGCTTCTGAACGGCGAAGTAGAGGACGGGCAAGAATACGTCGATGACTTCGTCGGCGATCAGGAGCCCGCCCAGCACGGGGGCCGCCATGGGTCGAATGACTTCCGCACCGACGCCCGTGGCCCAGAGCATCGGGGCGATCGAGATGATCGCGGCTCCCTCGGTCAGGAGCTTCGGCCGCAGGCGATGCACCGCCCCCTCGAGGATGGCCCGCCTGAGCTCGGCGATGGAGCCGATGCGGCCAATGCCGCCGCGCTCCTCGATCGCCTCTCTGAGGTAGACGAGCATCACGACCCCGGTCTCAACCGCCATGCCGAAGCAGGCGATGTAGCCGACCCAGACGGCCACGCTGAAGTGGAAGCCGAAGAGCCACTGGAAGATGGCCCCGCCCGCAAGCGCCCCGAGGACGCTCGTCATCATGAGCACCGTGTCCACCACGCTGTGGTAGGTGAGGTAGAGGATGAGCACGATGACGGCGATGACCGCGGGGAAGACGATCCTGAGCGTCTGCCTGGCCCGGAGCTGGTGCTCGAACTGGCCCGACCACTCGATGTACATGCCCGGCGGGAGCTTCACCTTCTGCTCGACCACCCGCCTGGCCTCCTCGACAAATCCGATCTCGTCTCGGTTCCGCACGGTGAGCTGGACGTAGGCGCGCAAGCGGCCGTTCTCGCTCTTGATCATCGAGGGGCCTTCGACCACCTTGACGTCGGCCACGGAGGCGAGCGGCACCTGGAGCGGGGCCCCGGCGACGGCCATGGCAGGGGAGGAGGCGGAGGAGCCGCCACCCATGCCCATCCCGCCGCCCGAGGAAGCTCCCTTGTCGCCCATCGGGGCACCGGAAGAGACGAGGATGCGTTTCAGGGCCTCGACGTCGTCCCGGAACGCCCGGGCATACCGCACGCGGACCGGGTAGCGCTCGCGCTTCTCGACGGTCATGGTCAGGGGCTTTCCGCCCATCGCCACCTCGACCACGTCCTGGATGTCGCCCACCGAGACGCCGTAGCGTGCGGCCTTCCTGCGGTCGATCTTGATCTCGACGTAGCCCTTGCCCACCACCTGGTCCGGGACGACATTGGCCGCACCGGGCACGGTGCGGAGCACCGATGCGACCTCCTGGCTGAGCGACTGAATCTTCGAGAGGTCGTCGCCGAATATCTTCACGCCGATTTGAGAGCGGACGCCGGTCGAGAGCATCTCGATTCGGTTGATGATGGGCTGGGTGAAGATGTTGCCCCAGCCCGGGACCTGGATGGCCGAATCCATCTCGGCGACTAAGTCGTTCTTTGTCTTCTGCCAGAGCATGAGTCTGTCGGCGAAGGGCTTCTCCATCTCGGCCCTAAGCGACTTAAGCTCCTCACCGGCCGCCTCGCGGGCGACGAACTTCTGCTCCTTCCCGAGCCGGATGAGCTCCTCCATCGCCGCCCAGTTGGTGATGTTCACGGCGCGGTCGAAGAGCTCCCAGTTGAGGCTCTTCATCCGAGCCTTGAGCTTCTGCTCGTGCGCGGAGATGACCCGCTCGGTCACGCGGGTGAAGAGGTCGGCCGGGCGTCGCCCAGGACCTGGCCGACGATCTCGAGTGCCTGCTCGAGCGGGCCCGGGGAGGATTGAGGAGATCGGGCCTGGAGTCGAGCACTCCGAGCTGCGTGAGGCGGTTCGATGCGTCCTTCACGAGCGCCGAGACGTCGTCAAACAAGGGCTCCGTCGCAAACCGCTCCGCGTAGACCGGGGTCAGGGCGTCGACGACGGCCTTTCGCTCCTCGGAGCTTAACGGCCGCCGGACGGCGCGCGGCTCGACTCTCCGCAGCAGGTCATCGACCGCCTCGCCCACGACTTCTCGTCCCAGCTCGGGCCTGAACTCGCCGAGCCGCAGCATCACAAGGTCGCGAAGCGCGACGTCAACCTTGGCGAGGATGCCCATGGCAGCTTCGTCGGTGAGGCTCTTTCGCTGGGATGCGGGGACCTGCCTCAGCAGTCCCTTGGACTCCATCGCCGCGAGCACGACGCCGGCCTGCGAGGCGGCGTCCTCAGTCCTGAGCTTTCGCTTCGGCCAGACTGCCCTGTCGCGGAGATTGATGATGGTCTCGATCATGTCGAGCCCCGAGGGGTCGGTCGCGGTGTCGGCCCGTCCGACCTTGCCGACGACCTGCCAGACCTCGGGGAAGGTGCGCAGGATCGCATCCCGCGCCTTCAAGTCGTCCGCCGCCTGCGTCACCGAGGCCCGCGGCACGGTCATCGGCATGTCGAGGATGGAGCCCTCGTCGAGGGCCGGCATGAACTCGTTTCCGAGGTGGGTCGAGGCCACGTAGCCCAAGCCCACGATCACGGCAAACATCCAGCTCACAAGCCCCGGCCGGTCCATGAGCCAGGAGAGCATCGGCTTAAAGATCTCGATCATCGTCCGCACGAGCCAGTTCTCGTCCTCCGAGCGGATGCGCCCCTTCAAGAAGATGGGAATCAAGGCCGGGACGAGTGTGATCGAGAGGAGCGCCACGCCGATGAGCGCGAAGGTCTTCGTGTAAGCAAGCGGGTGGAAGAGTTTCCCCTCGCGGCCGGAGAGGGCAAACACCGGAAGGAACGAGAGGATGGTGATGAGCACCGAGAAGAAGATCGGACGGCCCACGGTGCGGCAGGCCGCGATCACGATCTCGGTCGTGTCGCCCCGCACCTTCTCGCGGCCGAACCGCCTGGAGAGGTGATGGGCCGCGTTCTCGGCCATGACGACCGCCTGGTCGATCAAGATGCCCACGCTGATGGCGATGCCGGCAAGGCTCATGATGTTCGAGCTCACGCCGACGACCCGCATCATGAGGAAGCTAAAGAGAATCGCCATGGGAAGCGTGAGCGAGACCACAAACGCCCCGCCCAGGTGGCCCATCACGACGAGGATGGCGAGCGTGCAGACGATGAGCTCTTCTCGCACCGTGCCGCTCACCGTCTCGATGGCCCGGTGGATGAGCGGCGTCCGGTCATAGAACGGGACGATGCGGACTCCCTCGGGGAGCCCCGCCTGTATGGCCGAGATCTTCTCCTTGATCTGACGGGTGACTTCCAGCGGGTTTCCGCCGTAGCGCATCAGCACCACGCCGCCCACGGCCTCCTTCCCGTCCTTCTCAAGTGCGCTTCGACGAAACGCCGGCCCGACCTGGACGGTGCCAAGCTGCCTGACGTAGATGGGCGTGCCGCCGTCTCGCCGAGCGACGACCGTGTCGCGGATGTCGTCGATGTTCTCGATCCAACCCACGGAGCGGATCAAGTACTCGGCGTTTCCCTGGTGGACAACCCGGCCGCCGACGGAGGAGTTCGACCTTGCGACCGCGGAGTAGACCTCGCCGAGGCTTAAGTCATAGGCTCTAAGCTTATTCGGGTCCAAGTCGATCTGATATTCCTTTGGCGCACCGCCGACCGACGCCACCTCGGCCACGCCCGGGACCGAGTTCAACTGGTAGCGGACGAACCAGTCCTGGATCGACCGGAGCTCCGAGAGGTCCCGGCCGTCGCCCTCCACCGTGTACCAGAAGATCTGGCCGACGGCGGTCGCATCGGGTGCGAGGTAGGGGATGACGCCGGGGGGCAGGAAGGTTGAGGCGATGGAGAGCCGCTCGAGCACGCGCTGCCGGGCGAAGTAGTAGTCGGTCGCCTCATTAAAGATGATCGTGATCATCGAGAAGTTGAACTCGCTCGACGAGCGCACGACCTTCACGCCGGCCAGGCCCTGGAGGTTCACCGACAGCGGGTAGGTGACCTGGTCCTCGATCTCCTGGGGGCTTCTACCCATCCAGTCGGTGAAGACGATCACCTGGTTCTCGGAGAGGTCCGGGATGGCATCGACCGGCATCGTCATCATCGCCCGGCCACCGAGCAGGCCCAAAACGAGCGCGGCGACGATGACGAGGTAGCGGTTGCGAATCGACCATTCGATGATTTTCTCGATCATGGCGGGGCTCCTCTCGGCTCAATGCCGGTGGGCCCCGCCACCGGCCGTGGCGGAGCGGGTTGGCTGGGCGTGTCCCTGCTGACTGGGCGCTTGCGGTGCGGGCTCGGGAGCGGCCGCGCCCTGGTTCAGCCGGGTCTCCGCGTCGATGAGAAAGGCGCCGGAGGCGGCCACCTTGTCGCCGGGCGAAAGGCCCTCGATGACCGGGAAGCGGTCTCCGATGCGGCCGCCGAGCACGACCTGCCGGCCCTCGAAGACGCCGGGCTCGGCCTCGACGTAGACGACCTTCCGGTCTCCGGTGTCGATGACCGCCGACTCGGGCACCGAGAGGATGCCGTCTGCGGGCTTTGCTTCGAGCCGTGCCAGGTACTTCTCGGGCTCTGCCTTGAGCTTGTCCGGGCACCCGCCGCAGCAGACCCAGACCTTGCGGCTTGCCACTTGCACCGGGATGGGGTCGCCCATCGAGCCGAGCTTGGCCTTGGTCACCGGGCAGACCTTCTGCTCTTCGACCGTCGCCACACCCGAGTGGCCCTCGTGCCCCGCCAAAGTCTTCGACGCGAGCCGGGTGCGAAAGCGAGGCGTCTCGCCAAGCGGAGTCTTCAAGGTGACGGTGGCGAACATGCCGGGCTCAAGCCTGCCGTCTTGGTTCTCAAGGTCATACCGCACGCCCAGGGTGCGGGTCGCCGGGTTTAACGCCGGATCCTTGAAGGCGACCTGCCCCTTGAAGACCTCGCCGGGGTACGCCTCGACGGTCGCTTCCACGGGCTGACCGACCTTCACCACCCCGACCTGGTCCTCGTAGACCTGGGCCAGGATCCAGACGTGCGAGAGGTCGGCGATCTCGAAGAGCCGCATCGCCCTCGGCCACGTACTGCCCCTCGAACACGTTCTTCCGCACCACGACGCCGCTGATGGGGGCGACTATTGCCATGCGAGGCTCTGCCTTGCCGGTGCGCAAGATCTCGTCGATCTGCTCCTGGGTGATGCCCCAGAGCTTGAGCTTCTCGATGGCCAGGCGAAGGAGGTCCTCGCCGCCCCCGAGAAGCGAGCGGCCGAGCGAGCTCTCCGCCTGAATCGGCTCCCGGGCCCGCTGCTGTGCAAGGAGCAGCTCCCGCACGGACTGGTAGAGCTCGGGGTTGTAGATCTCGGCAAGCACCTCGCCCGCCTTGACCGGGGTGCCGGTGAAGTTCACGGCGAGCCTCTCGATGCGGGACATGCCCTTGAGCTTAGACGAGATGCGGGCAAGCCGTCGTTCGTCGAAGCCCACCGAGCCCACGGTCGCAAGGCTCTCGGAGAGCGGCACGTAGGAGGCCTCGGCCGTGCGGATGCCCGCCTGGGAGACGCGAAACGGGGCGAGCTGGACGCGCGAGACGACACCCTCGGGCAGGGCAGTCTTCTCGCCCTTCTTCCTCTTCGAGAGTGGCATGCCGCAAATAGGGCAGTTGCCCGGGTGCTCCTGCACCACACTCGGGTGCATCGGGCAGAAGAACTCATACTCGGAGGACGCCGCGAGCACCTCGCCCTGGGGCCTCGTGTACTTTTCGTAGTAGTTCCAGAGCGTATCCCAGTACGCGAAGGTAAGGCCGGTTATCGCCATCAGGGCGACGAAGCGCAGCCTAAGCTCGACCACCTTCACGACCAGGCGAAACTTCTGCCAGCGAGTGAGCTCGGGCGAAGACACTTCCGGCGCTTCGGCCGGAGCTGCGGCGTTCGGGATGGGGAATCCCTCGGTAGACATGTTCGTTCGCTCCCGGGCGAGCTCCCACCTGGAGCCAGCTCCGAAATAAGGCATCGCGATCAGAGAATCAGGGCCGGAGACGACCGGTCAGCGTCGAGGCGGCGGACCTTCGTAGAGGGTCCGGGCGCACGGACGCATGCGATGCCGGGACGTGGAGACATCCCGGTAGAGGGAGCGGTTCAGATGATCAGGCGCTCGACGCGCAAATAGAGAGGGGTAGGAGAGGGCAGGGGCCTGGCATGAGCAACCGGCCTCGGTGCAGGAGAGGTGTTCGAGGCCGATTCGAGCTGCGGAAGTCCGGATGTTGACTCGGAGGACCGCTTCTGAGAATCCCGCGTCTCACGCCGCTCTCCCTGATTTGCGGGAGAGCTCGGGCTGCAGACGCAGGTCGCACAGGTAGGAGGCACGATCCTAGTCGGGATCGACTCGGGCAAGATGTCGGACGAGCGTGCCGGGGCGGCGGGCAGATCACTTGCCGCAGCGCAGCAGTTGCACTTCCCGGTTACATGCCGGGCACAGCAGGAGCGGGCCTTCGATTCGGTTTGAGTCGTCCTGGCCAGAGTCGCCGGGGCACTCCAGAGTGTCGCGGCCATTGCCACGAGGGCAATCAGCGGCAACCGGAGGTGGCGGGACTTGTTATTCATATCCGGACCGGAAGACCAAAAGAGCCGGCAGGAGAGCTCCATTTAAGTATACGGCCCATCCGGGGAGGGCAATATAGGAAATCTTTCAGCTCTGCCGAAGGCCAATGCGTGCACTCTCCTTCTTACTCCTACGTCGGTCGCCTAGAGTTGGTTCGCCGCTCGTCCTACGTATCTTGGGGACTGTCCGGTCTTTTCCCAATTTACGGTCTCAAGCGAGACTGCCCAAAGATCCAGGGCGGCATCGACCGATACTCTGGCCGGGCTCAAACGATCGGCGATGCCGAGGGCGTAAGGAGTGCGCCCGGACCGGCATCCCTTGGCCGCTTCACAGGACGAGGCCCCGCCATGGTTAGACGTTGGCCCAGGACCATCCTCGGAGGAGTGATGCTGGGAAACACCCTCTCCGGGTGCACCCAGCCCGGTCTGGTTCGCTGGGGCGAATCCCACGCGACCGACCACGCCGTGCATCCGACGGGGCACGTTTCGCACCTCGCCCCTCCTCACGTGCACCCGCCCTCGCGGGGAGCAATCTCCGAACTTACAGTCGGCTCGGAAAATCTCTCGGGCACGCTGCCCCTTGACGAGTGCATCCGCCGGGCACTTGCGACGAACGCCATGGTCCGCGCAGCACGGTTCAACGCCGAGGCGATGAGGCAGCGAATCCCGCAGGTCACCGCCTTAGACGACCCGATCCTCTCGAACACCATCTATCCGATCCCTTCGGTCGCACCGCAGTATTCGCTCATGGGGTACATGCCCTACGGGGCGCTCCTGGCCCAGCAGTTCCCCTGGTGCGGCACGCTCAGGCTCCGCGGCGAGGCGGCGGAGCAGGACGTGCGAATCGCCCTGTTCGAGCTCGCCGCTACGGAGCTCGACGCCGTGGCCGGGGTGAAGCGGGCTTACTTCGATTTGCACTTTGCCGAGCGTGCCGAGGGCCTGCTCAAGGAGAACCGAAAACTCGCGGAAGATTTCCTCACGCTCGCAAGGACGAGGTATCCGACCGCGACGGCGACCCAGCCGGATGTGCTCCGGGCCGAGGTCGCCGTGAGCGACATCGACCGGGAGATCGCGAACAACACCGCCGCAATCAGCGAGGCCCGCTCCGAGCTTGCACGACTGCTCCACGTCGAGCAGGAGAGCGAAGTCCGGACGTCTGCGGAGCTACCGTTCGGCTCCGTGCCCGCCGAGCTCGATCGCCTCTATCAACTGGCGCTTGCAAGCCGCCCCGATCTCCAGGGGAGGCTTGCGGCCGTGGCCCGCGACGAGGCGGCGATCGAACTCGCCCGCAAGCGCTACTATCCGAACATCACCTTAGGCGTGGTCTACCAGGACATGGAGAAGACCAACGCCATGACGCCCCAGATGGCCGGTGGCATGCCCAACGTCGGCCTCTTTGTCGGGATGAACCTGCCCGTCTATCACAAGAAGCTCGCGGCCGGTGTCTGCGAGGCCCAGGCGAGGGCCGCGGCCGATCGGGCACTCTACGAAGCGGAGCGTGACCAGTCGAATCGAGACATCAAGGGCCTCTTTGCCCAGGCCCGGGCCCAGCAAAATGTGGTAAGCCTGCTCAGGAAGAACAACCTCCCTCTCGCCGAACGGGTGCTCCGCCTGACTTCGGGCGAATACCGGGCGAATGTCGCCGGCGTGGACTTCCTGAGCGTGATCTCCGCCTGGCGGGACCTGCTCCAGGTCGAGCTCCAGATTGCCCAGATCGAGAGCGAGCTCGGGAAGACCCTCGCCTCGCTCGAGAGGGCGGTGGGGTCACAGCTCAACGAGCATCCTGCCGAGCCGTCGAGTGCTGAAGCACCGACGAGGAGTCGCACGCCGGAGCCGCCAGCCTCGAGCAGCCCGTTTCGCCCTGATGATAAGCGCCCTGCCGGAACGTCTGAAGCAAAGCCTTCACCCATCGAGCCCGGGACATCGCCAAGCCCTGCGAGATGAGCATGGTCGTAGAATGGAGCAGGAAGCCGCGGGGGCAGATCTTCAAGAAGCGGAGCTGTGCCATGAACCTACTTTCACGAAAGACGGCTGCCCTCTGGCTCGCCTCGATGGGCGTCGTGCTCGCTTCGGGAGTGCCCGTGCGGGCCCAGTCGTTTGACTTCTCGAGCGCGGCGGCGAGGTACGGGAGCACGCCCAGCTACAACTTCTCCGGCGTGGGCTCCTACTTGAGCGGCACAACGACCTACGTGCCCTTCGGCGGCATGGGCAACTTCATCCCCTACAGTCCCGGTCCGGGCGGAGGCCTCGGCGTCCAGCCCGGTATGCGAGTCTCCGGCGGGCAGATGCAAACAGCCAGCATGGGCGGCTCGATGGGCATGAGCCCCAGTCTTGGCGTCGTAAGGAGTCAGATCACGCCGCTTGCTCCGATAAGCTCCGGGGGCATGTCCGGTATGCGAGGCGGCTCGGGCATAGGCTCCATGGGCGGCCTCATCCGGCGCGGGCCCGGCGGGGGGGCGATGGGCGGCATGACCCGGCCTCCGGTGGGCAGCTATCCGTTCCGGCAGCCGCCGAGCCTGCTTGGCCCAGCGACTTCGGCCCCTTCCATGTCCATGTAGCAACGGCTCGCGTCTTCGGCCGACCGTCGCGGTAGAATGGGTCACTATTTGGAACCCGCGGCGGCCTCGAAGCACGGAGCCTGTCTCATGTCCCGGACGAAGCGGCTTGCATCTGCATCAATGATTGTGGCTCTGGGCATGCTTTCATCAGCGACGCCGAAGACGGCCAAGGCCGAGGACGCGAGTCGCACGCGGGTGCAGGTGCTCTCGACGCCGGACGGCGGCATCCAACCTCAAGCGGCGGTCGATGCCAGGGGGAACGTGCACCTGGTCTTCTACAAGGGAGATCCCGCCGCAGGCGACCTCTTCTACGCGCGTCTCAAGCCGGGCGAAGCAAGCTTCTCCACGCCGTTTCGTGTCAACAGCCAGGACGGGAGCGCGATCGCCATGGGCACCATCCGCGGTGCGCAAATCGCGGTGGGGAAGAGTGGCCGGGTGCACGTGGCCTGGAACGGCTCGGGCCGGGGAAAGGTCGCGAACCCGAACGGCGGCTCGCCGATGCTCTACGCCCGCCTGAACGACGCCGGGTCTGCGTTCGAGCGGGAGCGCAATTTGATGATTCATACGACCGCACTCGACGGAGGCGGCACCATAGCGGCGGACGGCGAGGGCCGCGTGTTCGTCGCCTGGCATGGCCGAGACAAGGGCGATCCGGAAGGCGAGGACGCCCGCCGGTTCTTCATCAGCACATCGGTCGACGAGGGCAGGACGTTTTCTCCGGAACGCCCGGCGATCGACCGTGCCACCGGTGCCTGCGGCTGCTGCGGCAGCCGGGCCTTCGTGGACCGGCGCGGCGACGTCCTGGCGCTCTATCGCGCAGCCACCGGCGGCATCAAGCGTGACATGATCCTAATTGCCTCGAAGGACCACGGCGGTCACTTCGACGGGAAGGTGCTCCACCCGTGGTCGGTCAACATGTGCCCGATGAGCAGCGAGACGTTCGCCGAGGGCCCGTCGGGTGTCGTCGCCGCCTGGGAGACCGAGGGGCGGGTCTTCTTTGCGAAGGTCTCCCCGGAGACCTCGGAGTCGACGCCACCGATGCCGGCTCCCGGGAGGCCCGGAGGTCAGAAGCATCCGGCGTTGGCCGTTAACCGCCTGGGCGAGACGATCCTCGTCTGGGCCGAGGGGACCGGCTGGGCACGGGACGGGGCCTTGGCCTGGCAGGTGTTCGACGCGGCCGGGAAGCCGACTGCGGACAAGGGACGCATCTCGCAGGGTATCCCAGTTTGGGGCCTGGCGACCGTCGTGTCGACCGCCGACGGCGGGTTCCTTATCATCCACTGACGCCGCGGGGCGGAGCCAGTTCGTGCAGGTCGCACGGAGGTAGAGAGTTTTCCCACAGCTGTGGGACAAGCATGCCGCCGGCCGTACTGCTACCCGCAAGGGAGAGCGGGGGGCGGGCGTGAATTGCTACACGCGCCCCGAGTCAGTATCGCTCGAAGTAGTAGGGGTTGATCTCACCCTGCTTACTCTCGGCGACCGTTATGCAGCCAATGTGGATCCTGTCGTAGAAGGCCAATCCCCAGATGCTTGCAGCGTAAACTCTATCCTCCGCGGTGTACCAGCTCGCGCAGAATGATGAGAATACATCGAAGTTTGGCTTGCCGATGGCCGCGATGCCGACCGACCCCATCCTCTGCATCTGTCGCAGCATCCTGATGCAGGAGTCGCTGTTCCCAATGCCGCCCACCAGGAACAGATGATCGTCCGGGAGTCGCTTATTGAGAAGCTTGTAGTGCAGACCCCGGACGATGTACGTGATCGAATTCTTCAATGGCCCCTTACCGAAGGGAATCTGGAGCACGGTGCCCAAGTCGATCCCGTTAAAGTGCACGCTAGTCTTCTCGAAATTCCCGGCGTCGATCTCCTTCCAGAGCGCGCTTTGCTTACGTCGGACTGCACGCTGGTATGGTCCGGTGCGGAGCGAATCGGCCACTCGATGCGGCGGTGCACCCTCCTCGCAGACGAGGAAGTCGCGCAGGAACGAATCGAGTTTGCTCTTGGCCTCGTTGCACGACAGACAGGCCGGAACGGTGATCATGTTGGTGGGGAGTGGAGACTCAAAGAGACACTTGGGGACCACGTGATCCACCGTAGTGGCGGGCACCTTGCCGCAATAGGCGCATTCCGAGTCCCCGCGAAGCATCCTCTTCCGCTTGCCGAGTTGGGGCATGGAAAGGGTCCTCACCCGTGCGGCTTCGATTTCGACGGTCCGGCAATTCACGGTGTAGCGGTGTGGGACTCGCCGCGTTTCGCCTCCTCTGCGTAGACCGAGAACACAAGATAGATGAGGGCCGAACGAGCTAGCTTGAGCAGGCGAATGGCGCGCAGCGTGAAGTCCCCCCGGTCGATCGAGTAGGAAGAGCCGTCGGTCGCCTCTCCTCCCTGACCTCGTCCGCTTGCAACCCATCCTTCGTTATGGATCCTCAAGTAGCAGTGCTCGATGTGATTGCGGATGCGTGCGAGGTCCTTGGCATCGGGGTCGATGGCATTGTTGTCCGCCTTATGGGCCTGAAGGTCTCTCGACAGCCAGTAGAGGCCCCGGAGGGGCCAATTGGGTCGGGACTCGAAGTCAGCCCTGAGTTTCTTCGATCGTTTCTGGGTTTCGAGCCAGAGCCTGCGGAAATTGACCTCAGATGCCGGTATGCCGAGCCCCAGGTAGAAGTTCAGGAAGAAGCCGATCTTATCGAAGATCGAATAGACCGACCGGAATGCGGCTCGCATCTTCTCAACGCCGATTGTCAGTGCCGGATAGTCAAGCGTGTCGGCCAGAAGCAGTTCCTTATCAGCGAAACGATCTTCGCTTGAGGTGATGCCTTCAAACAGAAGGAGTCTTGCGACGGCGAATTCGAGCTTCATCTGATTGACCAGGCCCAGGAGAAGGAATCCATGTTCCGGTCGAGCAGTGAAAGCCGGCAGATGCAGAACGTCGCAAGCGGCCCGAGGGATTCTCGTGATGTCATTTAACGGATTAAGGAAAAGCCTATTCTCAAGGGACCACGAGCGATAGGGCTGCCCTGGCTCAAGGTCGGCGCCGATGGCTTCTTCCTCTGCGAACCCCTCGGCACTTTCAACCTGCGAGTTCGCGTCTGCTACGGCCTGAAGATAGGCCATGAAATATGCATGCGCGTCTCCTTCCAGAGGCAGTTTCAACGCCTGCTTCAGATTTTTTTCCGCCTCCTGGAAGAATGCCGCGGTCGTGCAGAACCCAGGAACATGAGGGAGATGCGGCAGCGTCAGCGCGTAAGTGAATAGTGAAATCCCGCGGTTTCCTCTCGCCATGCCATGGGCGCGATCTATCTCGAGTGCTCGGTCAAAGCATTCCTTCGCCTCAACGAAGCGGCCAAGCGTGCTCAGGGCATTTCCGAGATTGGTGTCGATCTGGGCCTGGTTTGTTCCCTGAAGCTTCGAGAAGCCTGAGCTCCTACGCGCGAGCCGGAGTTGCCGTATCTCGTTCTCGATGGCCTCGCTATGCCAGGTCCAAGCATCGGGAGAGTCCGGACCCGGTGCCGGCTTTAGGATCCCCCAGGCGTTTGCCTCGAAGTAATGAAGACGCGCCGAGTCGCGGTCATCGAGCGAACGCGAGCCCCGAAACCTATTCACAAGGTCGAGTGCGTGTCTCGCTCCGGCTGGATCGCCTTGGGCGTCTGCAAAATCGATGAACCGAGCGAGGCTATCGAGGTATTCCCCTACGGGGAGATCCGGGGGGATGCCGGCTGAGAGAACCCGCTGGTATGACTGGTTGTCCATGCTGAGATCCGGGTGAAATCCTCGGGAACGGCTCAAGGTGGCGGCACTCCATGATCAGCGACTAGACACGGCTCACAGTTGAACAGTTCGCCAGAAACCTTTGGCTCAGGATGGAGATGCTCACGACGACGTTCCGGGCCACCTCGTTCCGGGCCACCTCGAAGTTCGTTGGGCCTGGTGTCCATCGAGGCCGCCCTCGACGGCCTTCCGAGCGTACCAAATACCGGACATCGGAATCCTTTACGCAGACGGCGGCCTGAACTGGGGAAAGTCTTGGCCCCCGCTTCTCATCTCAATCGAACGGGGTAGGGGGGATGAAGCGCAACTCGAGCTCTCTTTCTTTACCGACCGGGAGGCTTCCGCTAAGGTGCTGGTCCACGAATCCCTTAAGCCCGGCGGACTAGTTCATGGCCAAGAAGCAGCTCCCGGCGCGCCGCATCGAACCGTTGCCGACCGCCCTGTTCGAGCGCGTGCAGTCGATCCTCGAGCAGGCCCGCGCCCAGTTCGCACGCTCGGTGAACACGGAGATGGTCCGGGCCTACTGGCTCGTCGGTAGGGAAATCGTCGAGGAGGAGCAGCGGGGTCAGGAGCGGGCGGGCTATGGCGACGAGCTCATCGCACAGCTCTCTGACCGGCTCCGCGCGGCCTTCGACCGCGGGTTCACCCCGTCGAACCTGCGTTACATGCGGCTGTTCTACCTGGCATATCCCGATCTATTGGGCCCTGGGATTCATCACGCGGTGCGTGACGAATCCGGCGGCGTGACGACTCGCACCCCGAAGCGCAGAAAGGTCGGTTCGACCGGCCGGCTCAACCCCGACCTGTCCTGGACGCATTACCGGCTGCTCACCAAAGTCGAATCGCCACAAGCCCGCGACTTCTACGAGATCGAGGCCGTGCGGAACCACTGGTCGAGTCGCGAGCTCGATCGGCAGATCAATAGCCTGCTCTTCGAGCGGCTGGCCAAGAGCCGCGACAAGAAAGGCCTGATGCGGCTCGCCACCGAGGGGCAGGAGATCCGGACGCCCGGAGACGTCTTCAAGGACCCGGTCGTGCTCGAGTTCGTAGGGCTGCCCGAGTCCCACCGCCTGGTCGAGGCGGAGCTGGAGGAGGCGCTGCTCACGAACCTTCAGGCGTTCCTCCTGGAGTTGGGCAAGGGGTTCGCATTCCTGGCGCGGCAGCGACGGATCACGCTCGAGGGCGATCATTTCTACGTGGACCTGGTCTTCTACCACGTCGTATTGAAGTGCTACGTGTTGCTGGACCTGAAGGTCGACAAGCTCACGCACGCCGACGTGGGTCAGATGCAGCTGTACGTCAATTACTACGACGAGACGCAGCGGACCGCGGGGGACAACCCGACGCTGGGGCTGATCCTGTGCGTGGACAAGAACGACTTGATGGTGCAGTACACGCTCGGCAAGGAGAACCGGCAGATCTTCGCCAGTCGCTACAAGCTGCACCTGCCGAGCGAGCGGGAGCTGGCCGAGGAGATCCGCCGCGAGCTGCGCGAGGTCGAGCGTGACCGGACGGATCCCGAGTCGTGACCGGACGGCTCGTGGCTGGAACCGTGGGGGATTTTTCGAGCCCCTGCCCCCGAATCGGCTCCTCGACGAATTAAGATAAAACCGGTTATCTTAACTCGAAATCCCGCCGATAGAGAGCAGGGGACGTGTTAAGTTCGCCGGTAATCGGCACCATTTCTTCAGAGCTATCTGGCATCAGTGACCGATAAGGATTCTATCCGCAGGCCAGCCGGTGATCTCGCCCCTTCCCATGGTGCCAGGGAGCCGTCCCGACCATGCCTCAATCCCCGCTCAGTGGCCTTTCGGAGGCCGAGCGTGCCCAGGCCTACGAGCGATTCGAGCTCCTGAAGCCTTCACTCGAGGGCGGGGTTCCATTGGCCCGCTTGGCACGGGAGCTGGGCATCGCCCTCAGGACCGCGCGGCGCTGGGCCGCCCAGTACCGCCGAGACGGCCTCGCCGGGCTCGCACGGAAGGGGAGGAGCGACCGGGGAGAGCGGCGACTTCCCGAGAACCTCCTGCAGGTCATCGAAGGCCTCGCCCTCAAGAAGCCGCCACTGTCCGCGGCGTCCATCCACCGCCGGGTCGTCACCCTCGCCGGGCAACTCGGCGAACCTCCGCCGAGCTACGGCACCGTCTATGCCGTCGTCCGCGACCTGGAACCCGGCCTGGTGAAGCTCGCCCGCGAGGGGACGAAGGCTTACGCCGACACCTTCGACCTGATCCACCGCCACGAGGCCACCGGTCCCAACGCCGTCTGGCAGGCCGACCACACGGAGCTGGACATCTGGCTGAAGGACGGCCGGGGACAGCCCGAGAAGCCTTGGCTGACGATCATCCTCGACGACTACAGCCGTGCCGTGGCGGGCTACGCCCTGTCGTTCTCCGACCCGTCGGCGATCCAGACGGCTCTCGCGTTGCGGCAGGCGATCTGGCGCAAGGGCCGACCCGGCTGGCAGGTCTGCGGGATCCCCGGTGTGTTGTACTCCGACCACGGCAGCGACTTCACGTCCCGGCACCTCGAGCAGGTGGCCGCAGACCTCAAGATCCGGCTGATCCACTCCATGGTCGGACGGCCCCGAGGGCGGGGGAAGATCGAGCGGATCTTCGAGAGCGTCTCCCAGGTGCTCCTCCCGAGGCTGCCCGGCTATGGGCCCGGCGGGGCCGTCCGGAAGGCGGTGCTGACGCTGGCCGAGATGACCGCCGAGCTCGAGCAGTTCGTGGTCGAGGAGTACCACAACGAGCCGCACACGACGACGGGATTCAAGCCGCAGGAGCGCTGGACGTCCGGCGGGTTCCTCCCGCGGATGCCCGAGTCGCTGGAGCAGCTCGACCTGCTGCTGCTCACGGTCCCCAAGGCCCGGCGGGTGCATCGCGACGGCATCCGGTTCTCGGGGCTGCGCTACATCGACCCGACCCTGGCGGCGTACGTCGGGGAGGACGTCCTGCTGCGATACGACCCGCGCGACGTGGCCGAGGTCCGCGTGTTCCACGAGGGCCGCTTCCTGTGCCGGGCCGTGTGCCAGGAACTGGCCGGCGAGACGGTCCCGTTGAAAGAAGTCATCCGGGCACGGGAACGACGGCGCCGCGAACTCCGCCGGACGATCCAGGACCGGCGGAAGGTGGTGGATTCCTTGCTGGAGGTTCGCAGGGGAGTGGCGACGGAAGGGACGCCGGGGGACACCCCGGAGGCCCGGCCTGAGCCGAAACCACCGGGGAGGACGCTCAAGCGTTACGCCGATGACTGACGCGACGTGCGCGGCCTTCGTCGAGACGAGGGAGTACCGCCGGTTCCGCGAGTTCTGCGACGCCTGCCGCCGGTACCGCTACATCGGGCTGTGCTACGGCCCGGCCGGGGTGGGCAAGACGCTCTCGGCCCGCCATTACTCCGACTGGCAGCGGGTCGCCGCATGTGACCCGTACGCCGACCGTGGGGACTTCAAGACCGACGATGTCCCGGGGAACGGGTGCGTCCTGTACACCGCGACGGTCGTGAACTCCCCGGGACAGGTCCAGGGCGACGTGTCTCAGCTGCGGCAGCGGATGCGGGAGCTCGTACGGCTGGCCATCCGCACGGAGACGGAGCCGGTCATCACCGCGGCACGACGCAAGCTCGAGAAGGAACGCGAGGACCTCTTCGTGAAGCACGACTTCCTCAAGGGGAAGCCGGCGAGCCTGAAGCGGGCCGAAGCCGCGGCCTCCAAGGCCACCCTCGACCGTGCCGAGCGGGATCACGGGGCCAGTGATCCGACCGACTTGCTGCTCATCGACGAGGTGGACCGGCTCCGGATGGCCAGCCTGGAGCAGCTCCGCGCCATCTTCGACATCGGCGGCATCGGCCTGGTGCTGATCGGCATGCCCGGCCTGGAGCGCCGGTTGACGCGGTACGCGCAACTTTACTCGCGGGTCGGGTTCGTGCACGAGTTCCGAGCGCTGGGCACGGCGGAGGTGCGTTCGCTGCTGACGGGCTGGCGACCGCCCGGGGTGACGCTGCCCGAGGACCTGCTGGCGGACCCCGAAGGCGTCGCGACCATCATCCGCGTCACCGGCGGCAACTTCCGTCTTCTCGACCGGCTGCTGACCCAGGTCGGCCGGATCCTCGAGCTCAACGGGCTCGGGATGGTGACCCGCGAGGTGGTCGAGGCGGCCCGCGAGGTCCTGGTCATCGGCACGGTGTGATTGCTCTCGAACGGGCTGGAGCGGCCCCCCTGCTCCGTCCGAATTAATGATAGACAACGTCCTTTGTCTATCATAAAGTCCGGAGCAGGGGACCCATAAACGATGAGCGATTCCAGCGAGATCATCCTGCATCCGGGGGGCCGACGGACTCCGGGCCGACGACGAGACGACGTGGCCGCGCCGCCGGCGATCGTGGCCGCCGCGGGCGGCGGCGCCGAGTTCGCCTGGGACGAGTTCTTCAAGGGCCGGCTCGCCAACGCCCACACCCGCAAGAACTACGCCCACGCCGTGCGCCACTTCCTCGACTGGTGCGACCACCCCGACCGGCACATCCCGCTCGTCCGGATCACCCCCGGCCACGTCGGCGACTACCTGGCGGGCCTCGAGCTGGCGACCCCGACCAAGAAGCTCCGCCTGGCCGCCCTGAGGAAGTTCTTCGACCTGCTCGTGGTCCGGCACGCCGTAGTCCTCAACCCGGCCGCCTCTGTCCGCGCCGAGCGGTACTCCGTCGTCGAGGGCAAGACGCCGGAGATCTCCGCAAAGCAAGCGCGGGATCTGCTCAAGTCCGTGGACCCCTCGACGCTGGTGGGCCTGCGAGACCGGGCTGTTATTGCGGTGCTCATCTACACGGCCGCCCGCGTCGGCGCGGTTGCCAAGCTGACCATGAAGAGCCTCAAGCACGACGGTACGCAGTACGCCCTCCGATTCTCGGAGAAAGGCGGCAAGTCTAGGGAGATCCCGGTGCGGCACGACGTCGAGCAGATCCTCCGCCGCTACATCGAGGCCGCCGGCATCGCCGAGGGTCCCCTCTTCCGCACCGCGTACCGGCGGACCGGCAGGCTCACGGCCAAGGCGATGAGCGGCATCGATATCTGCCGGATGATGAAGCGGCGGCTCCTGGCCGCGGGGCTGCCCGGGGATTTCTCGCCGCACTCGTTCCGCGTGGCCACCGTCACGGACCTGCTGGAGCAGAACGTGCCCCTGGAGGACGTGCAGCACCTGGCCGGGCACTCGGACCCACGCACCACGCGGCTCTATGACCGGCGGAGGAGGAAGGTCACCCGCAATATCGTGGAGCGTATCTCGATCTGAGGGGCCATGCCTGGCCTCATGAACTCGGCCGCGTTACTCATGATCGCGGCCGTACCCGAACCCAGGCCATGAGCCTCGGCTTACGCAGAACGTGGGGCTGGTCGGTCTCGACCGAGCCCCTCCGTAGTCGGCCGAATCCATCGTGATGACCACTGGAGCGAGGCTGTCGCCGGCTATCACCGCGCATGGCGCGCTTCGGTACGTGCTCCGCTCCTCAGTTCCCTGGCATCATGAAGTCGATCTCTCTGACCTCGCCGGCGGCGACGGTCACGCTCTGGTTCTGCGGCTTGAGCGATTCGTGCCAGGCGAGCAGTGAATAAGTGCCCGGCGGGACGCCCGAGATCACGAACGAGCCGTCGTCGCCCGTGATCGCGAAGAACGGGTGCGGTAGCACGTGGACAAACCCGGACATCCAGAAGTGGATGTCGCACTTCAGTGGTATGCCATACTCCGGCGTGTCGAGCTTCGACTTCGACGCCATCTTAGCCGAGAAGATGGTGTTGAACGCGGGGTTCTTCTTGGGCGTGGCACGGATGTTGTGCGAGACCGGGTCCGAATTGCGATACTCGACCTCCTGGCCCGCCATGAGCGCCGCCACATGCGGGATGAAGATGCATCCGACCTGGTCGACCACGACCGGCTTGTCGGGCACGGGATACTTGCCGGGCACGTTGCCCCGGATGCTGACAAGCGCCCACTTCACCGCGCCGGAGTCGTCGACCACGAGCGTCTCGTACAGGGGCTGCTTGTCCTTGCTCAGGTCGGCGCAGAGCTTCTCCGGACCGAAGTTGATGGGCTTGGGCTTGGGCGGGGTCCCGGCGTAGAGGACCCGGCCGATGATGACGCCGGCGTCCTTGGGGGCCGTGATCTTGTCGAACGACGCGGGGCGCCTCGCCACCGGGGCCTTCTCCGCCGGCGCGGCGGGCGCCAGCTTGGCCGTGGCCGGTGCCGCACCGGCCGAGGGCGTCGCATTCGGGTCCCTGGTCGAGCATCCTGGAAGTAGCGTGAATGTCGCGGCCAGCGCGGCCGCCGCGATCCGGTCCCATGCGGGTCTCATCGATCGGTTCTCCTGGAGAGGGTGAAGATGGTTCGACCCCTATGGTCGGGGATCGTTCGGGTTGTCGTGGCGGCCCGAGGCGAGCAGTCCCGTCAGGTCCTCCAGGCGGAAGGTCCTGGCCTGGGAGTCTTCGCCGAACTCCCCGGCGGCGGGGGGCGTCCGCACCCCAGCCAGGTCAAAGCCCATGGGCGAGGCGACCGTCCTCGACCTCACGAAGGTCGCCTGCCGCGCGTCGATCCACGCATCGGCCCGGAAGTCGCGGACCCAGTATGCGGTGGACGCCCGGAATCCTCCCGCCTCGTGCTCGACCATGCAGCCCACGTCGTCGAACTTGGACGCATCGCCGGACTCGGTCGCGAGCGCCGCGGCGAACCGGGCGTCGCTGATGATCATCCGGCAACGGGCGCAGGCCTCCTGGCCGAACCGCAGCGGCGGCGGGCCGACGGCGGCCGGCGGGCAGCCGGCGGCGAGCCCGATCGAGGCGGCGAGCCCAGCCAGGGCAAGGCACCGCTTCATGAGACACCTCGGTTCCGCAGGAGGACGATCGAGAGGGCAAACGGCACGACGACCCAGAGGAGCAGGACCCCCGTGAGGGCCGGCCGCAGCCAGTCTCCGAAGACCTCCGTGGCGTAAAGGCCGCCGGGGCCCAGCGTCTCGAGGCTGCGCTGGAGCCCGTCCAGGACGACGAGCTTGAACACCTGCGCGGGGTTGGCCAGCGAGAGCCAGAGCAGCGCCCGGGGCGAGAGCCGGAGCACCAGCGAGGTGCCGATCAGCCCGAGGTCGCAGAGGAACACGGAGACGAGCCAGACGAACAGGGCCACGCCCACGGCGGTCGCCGACCTCCGGTAGAGCGCCGAGATCAGGAACCCCAGGCTCAGGTAGCCCAGCCCGAAGAGCGCGGTGTAGCCCACGAGGGAGAGATAGCTGCCGACCTGGGGCAGGCCGTTCTGGCGGGCGATCACCACCGCCGTCAGCCCGAACCCCACGAGGATCGTCCCCGCGAGCGCGGCCGCCAGGCCCAGGAATTTGCCGAGGAGGACCTCCTCGAGCAGCACCGGCTGGGCCAGGATGGTCATCAGCGTGCCGTGCTCGCGCTCCCCGGCCACGCTCTGGGCGCTGACGAGCAGGCCCATGAGCGGGACGATCAGGATGACCAGGTTGAGCAGGCTCACGCTCGTCCGGCCGAAGCCGGTCCCGCCCACGGAGCCGAGCGCCGAGGCGCCCAGCAGGGCGAGCATCAGCGCCAGGCCCGCGAAGACGACCGCCAGGAGCAGGAACCAGCGGCTACGGCGGGCGTCCTGCAATTCCTTGTTCATGATCAGGTAGACGCAGAGGGTATCCATCGTCGTGTGCGTCCTCATTCGGTCGGCGAGGCGGCCGAGCTTGCCCGGTCGCTCTCGAGGTCGAGGTCCAGGATCCGGAATCCGCTCCGGAGCAGTAGCTCGATGGCGGCAACCTTCCTCTCGGCGGACGCGTCGAACCAGACGCGGGAGCCGGTCCGCTGCACGTCGTATCCCGCCGACCGCAGCCGGGCGGCCGCGGCGTCGGCCTCGTCGGCGGAGAAGGTGAGGCACAGCCGCGCGGGCTCCTGGAGATGCTCTCGCACCTGCTCGGGAGTCCCCTCGGCGACCTTGCGGCCCTGCTTCAGCACGACCACGCGGTCGGCCAGCCTCCAGACCTCACTCTGACGATGTGTGCAGAAGAGCATTGTCTTGCCCGCCCGCTTGAGCCGCTCGAGCAGGTCGGCGAACTCGCCCCGGGTGCGGACGTCGAGGTTGCTGGTCGGCTCGTCGAGCAGCAGCACCGGGGGGTCGGCCAGGAGGGCGACCACCAGGGATAGCTTTTGCTTCATGCCGCCCGATAGGTTCCGCACGGCGCGGTGCTCGACGTCCTTGAGCCCCCACTCGCCGATGAGCGCGTCCGCCCGGGCGGTGTCGACTCTCCGCAGGCGGGCGAAGAAGAGCACGGTCTCTCGGATCGACCGGTCCGCGTGCAGCCAGACCTCCTGAGGCACGTAGCCGATCATCGCCCGGCTGGCCCTGCCCCGCGGCCCGCAGGGCGCCTCCATGACCCGGAGATCGCCCTCGAAGGGCAGCAGGCCGAGGAGGCAGCGGAGCACCGTCGTCTTGCCGGCGCCGTTGGGGCCCCAGAGGACGACCGTCTCGCCCCGACCGACCCGGAAGCTCAACTGCTCCACGGCGGCCATCCTGCCGAACCGCTTGGTCAGTCCCGCGACCGAGATCGCCGTCGGTGCCACGTTCTCGCTGCTCGGGGCAAGCTCTGGGCCCATCGCGAGTTCCGGGGGCGGACGCCGCCCGGCGGGATCGCGCGGGCGAGCCGGCTCCCGCGCCCCGGATCGCAGGACCGCCGGAGCGATGGGCAATCCGACCAAGATCATCCCCAGGGTGAGCCATGGCCAACCGCCGGGGGCCTCCGTCGTGTGCAGAGGGACCGGGAGCGGGGCCATCATCGGCCGCTCGTCGATGAACTTCGGCACCGGCTCGAAGATCGGGAAGACCCGGGAGGCGAAATCGATGGCCTGCGCCGAGGGGCTGGCGGCGAACATCCGCAGGGCCGGCTTGCGATCCGCCAGCCGCTCGAACAGCCTGGCCGGCCTGTACGCCATGTCGCCCCGGCCGTCTCCGTCGGCGTCATAACCCCTGTAGTCGCTCCAGAAATTGCCCTCCCACAGGTTCCCGGTCATCGTGCCGGCATATCCCTCGAGCGCCACCTGCTCGCCGTTCTCGACGAAGCTGTTGCCCTCGAACGCGTTGCCGGTGGCCGACGGGAAGATGACGATGCCCTTGTCGTTGTCGGCCAGCAGGTTGTCGCGGTAGCCGCCGCTGGAACCCTCGAGGAAAATGCCGACCCGGTTGCCGGCCAGGACGTTGCTCTCGAGCCGGGCGTCGACCATGTCCTTCAGGCCCACGCCGTAGCCGCTGGCGCCGCGATTGGCCGCGATCCAGTTCCGCGACAGGCGGAGCCGCTGGCTGTACATGAGGAACGCGCCGACCGAGTTGTCCGCGAGGCGATTGCCGGCGACGGCGGCGTCGTTGCAATACATGAAGTGCAGGCCGTACCGCCCGCCGGTGATCCGATTGTCGCGGATGGTCAGGTCCTTCGAGTACCAGAGGACGACGTCCCGTCCGCCCTCGGTGGTGTTCGACTCGATGGTCGCGCCGTGGCTGTACCAGAGCCGGATCAGGTCTCCCCGCCTGGCCACGGGCATGTCCTTGCCGCGGAGGCGGTTGCCGCGAACGATCCCCCGAGGGGCCTGCCGCAGATAGATCCCGAACAGCACGTCCTCGAGCGTGTTGTCCTCGATCACGCAGTCGGCGGCGGTGGCGAGCACGCCGACGTCCTCGCGGTCGAGGAGGTCGCCGCTGGATCGGATCGCGAAGCCCCGCAGGACGCATCCCGGGGCTTCCAGCTTGACGACCGTTCCCCGCCCCCCGCCGTCGATCACCGGCCGTCCCTCGCCCACGAGCCTGACCGACTTGTTCACGACGAGCGGACCGGGATGGACGCCGCCGCGCACGAGGATGGTGTCCCCGTGCGAGGCGAGGGCCATCGCCCGGGCGATCGAGCCGGGCTCATGAAGTGGCTCGACGGCGATCGTCTCGCCACCGGCGGGGCGTACGAGGAAAAGAAGGGCCGCGACCGCCGCGAGGCTCGTTCGCGTGGGCAAGGCGGATCGTGTCGAGCCGCGGGCGCGGAGCGTGACGCAGCTGAAGAAGAGCGAGGCCAGGGCGGCGAACGTCGCCATGTAGTAACCCGGTCCGAGCGATGCGAACGTCCGGAACTGCGCGATCTTGCCGGCGCCCAGGACCTGCGGCACGAACGGCTTGATCGAGCTGCTGAACGCCGCCTTCGGGTCGAGGCTCAGCCCCGAGTCCCGCAGCCACCAGTAGAGGTCGGCCAGGAAGAGCGGCGGGAAGAGGATCACGGGGACCAGGAGGAGGACCATCCACCGGGACGGCCATATCGCCGCGAGTATCAGGCACGCGGACATGACGACGATGGCCGGGATGCCGAGCCGGCGCTCCAGCCCGGCGGCCTCGTCGATCTTCCGCATGCCGATGTAGTGGTTGAGCCCGTCGATCTCGCTCACGTCGCCCGTGACACGGTCGGGATGGATGGCGATCGCCAGGCCTTTCGGATACTGGGGTGCCGCGAGCATCAGGGTCCAGTAGGGGAACCGCGGCGAGACGAGCAGCGCTGCGGCGGCGGTGAGCAGGAGCAGCCGCGCGGCAATCTCCCAGCGGCGGGAACGGTCCCGCGGACGGCGCGGATCCCGGTCCGATCCTCCCGCGGCACCGCTTTCCATCGTTCGATACCCCTGCGCGGCCGATTGAGTGCTCATGTCTAACTCCCGGTGCCGGAGGCGGGGGAGGAGGTTCGTGAGTCTCCTCCCCCGCGGGATTCCGGCGTCATGCCACGGTCAGGGTTCCACCATGAAGTAGCCGGTCATCTCCAGGTGGAGGGCCGAGCAGAACTCCAGGCAGTAGAAGGGGAACACGCCTTCCTTGTCGGCGACGAACTCGATGGTGGACGTCTCGCCCGGCTCGAGGCTCGCGGCGATGTTGTAGCTGGGCACGCAGAACCCGTGGGTCGCATCGCGGGTCCGCTCCACGTTGGTGATCGTCCAGGTGATGTGGTCTCCCTTCTTGACCTCGACGTGCTCGGGCTCGTAGTGGCTGCGGAGGGCCACCATGTTCACCTCGACGTTCTTTCCCTTGCGGACGATCGAGCCCTTGGTCACGGCCTTGGGATGCTTCTTCTGCTCGTGCGGGTCCCAGCCGACCTCGGGGTAGACCTCCCAGCACTTGAGCTTGTCGGCCTTGATGATCTGGGCGTAGTGCGGCTCGCCGTTGCCGATGGGCATGTCGTAGAGGAGCTTCACCCCCTCGCCGGTCTTGCCGATGTCGAGGAGTTGGAGGTTCTGAGGGAGCAGCGGGCCAAGATTGGCGAATCGGTCGACCGACCACTTGTTGAGCGCGACGAGGTACTTGCCGTCCGGGTTGACGGTGTCCCCCTCGGCCGCGGCGATGTGGCCGACGTTGTAGTGGACGGAGGTCTTGGCCACGAGCTTCCACGGGGCCTCGGGCGCCTTGTACTTGCAGTCGCCCAGCGACCACCGCGCCACGGCGTTGTCCAGGAAGAGGCTGGTATAGGCATATCCCTGATTGTCGAATTGTGTGTGCAATGGGCCCAGCCCCAGCTCGACCTGGGCCTCCTTCACCGCGTCGAACCGGAGGATGGGCACCCCGTACTCGTCGGTGCCTTCGAAGTCCTTCTTGGCGACGGCCTGCTTGATCTTGTCGATGTGATAGATCGTCACGTGCGGGTCGAGCTTGCCCGAGACGACGATGTGCTCGCCCCCGGGGCAGACGTCCACGCCGTGTGGGCTCTTGGGCTCGGGGGCGAAGTAGAGGATGCCCTCCTCGACGGCCGACTTCAGCGGGATCACCCGGAACCCGTTGATGTCGGTGTACTTGCCCGCCTCGATCGCCTTCTCGGCGTTCTTGTAGTTGATGATGTGCAAGTAGTCCATGTCGCGCTGGGAGGCGCCTGCCTCGAACGGCGGGTTCCCCTTCTCGATCCCGCCGGTGGCCATCTCGGTGTTGAACGAGTTCTGGAAGACCCAGCCATCGCTGACCAGCTTGCCCGAGTCGGCAAGGTCCTGCCAGTACGGCGGCAGCTCGATCGCGAACGAACGGCTCGGATCGATCCTGCCGGCCTTGCGGTCGAACTTCCAGAACGTCATCGCGCCGCGGTAGGTCTTCTTGTAATCGCTGATCGGCGCGTACTTGTGGCCGAGCGGGACGGCGTATTGCGAGCCCTCCACGACGTAGTCGGTGTTGGGGGTGACCATCGTGGAGCCGTGGTTGTTGTTGAAGATCGGGTTGGCGACGATCTGTTTGGTCTCCAGGTCGTGGAGGTCGATCACCGCCAGCCGGCCGTTGGGCTTGTCGTTGATGAAGAGGAACTCGCCGTCGTAATCGCCCGCGGTCTCGCTGAGCGCCGGATGGTGCGAGTCGCCCCAGCCCAGCGGTCCGCGGCCGATCCCCGCCGGCTCGCCGGCCGGCGGCAGGGCCGACTCCTTGACGCCGTAGCCGTAGCCCTGCCATGGCTCGGGAGTGAACACGGCGATCGCCCGGAGGAGCCGCATCGACGGCAGCCCGATCGCGAAGACCTGCCCCGAGTGGCCGCCCGATGCGAACATCACGTAGTCGTCCAGCTTGCCCGTCGGCATGTAGGTCGACAGGGCCGCGGTCACGTCATCCGGCGTGAGACTCCGGTCCTTGATCAGACGATTGGCCTCGTCCGGCAGGCTCGCCAGCACCGGCGTGCCCGCGGTCGGTCCCTTCTGCTCGATCCCCTGCTCGCCGCAACCCGCCAGCGCGGCGCAGGCCAGGAAGGGCAACACCCGGTAGACATTCGAGAACTTCTCCAGCATTGCATCATCTCCACTCGACAAAAGTCCCGGCCCTCGGGATCCCCTCTCACTCACCTGACAGGGAGGTCGTAGGAGAGAAAGCCGAGGACGTCACCCTGCTTGACGCCATGACACTTCGCACATTTCTCGACGACCGCGGGGACCACCGTGGCCACGCGCAAGCGCCGTTGCTCGCCCTGCCCGACGACCTCCTCGAGGTATGTCTCGCCGGCGGCCACGGCCCGCGACGCACGCCTCTCGAACTCGTCCTTGGGCGCGTTCGCCTCGTTCTGCGGCGACCCGGTGGCGTCCAGCAACTTGGCGCTGAAATACCGCTTCTCCCGCGCGGCAGCGAAGATTGTCTTGGCGACCTTGGCCGCGGGCGGGCCGTCGTAACGGTTGGTGATGTCGACGACGGCGACCTTGAAGAGGTCGTCGAGCATCCTGGCCTGGGCCCTGGTCCGCTCCAGGGCAGGATCGCCCTTCGGCGGCGGCCCCGAGGCACCAGGAGGTTCGCCCGCCAGGAGGGCGAGGGTGCACGCGGATAGCACGCCCAGCGACGCGAACACGCGGCGTAAACGACACGCCAGTCTCATCATCGAATGTTCTCCTTGGGACAGTTCAGGTCATCGAACTCGAAGCGACCCGGAGGGGGGCAGACGCGACCCGAAGAGGACTCCCGTCCGGATTTTCCCGGGTCAGCGAGTCAACGCGGAATCGCGTCGGGGCGGTGCCGCGCGGCCGGGCCCCTCGGCGTGCGGGTCCGCGGGCGAGGCCTTGCGGAAGGACCAACCGGTGCTCAACCCGACGAGGAACAGGACCATCACCAGCTCGCCCGCGGCGAACAGGGTGTCGCCCGGCACCCGCATCCACCGCAGGCTTTGCATCGTGGGCGTGGCCAGGAACTCGACGCTGCGGGCGTACCAGTAGCCGTGCGTGACCGATGCCCAGGTCTGCATCAGCCCGACCGGCAAGAGGCTGAGCACGCACATGGCCAGGAGCCCGAGGTTCATGGCCCAGAACGCGAACCGGATCGGGCCCTCGCGCCAGACCTTGCCCGGCGTCAGCGCCCGCAGGCACATCAGCATCAGGCCCATCCCGAGCATCCCGTAGACCCCGAAGAGGGCCGCGTGGCCGTGGACGGGCGTCGTATTCAGGCCTTGCATGAAATACAGAGCGATCGGCGGGTTGATCATGAACCCGAAGAGGCCGGCGCCGACCATGTTCCAGAACGCGACGGCGACGAAGAAATGGATCGGCCACCGGTACTGCCTCGCCCAGACCGTCGCCTGCGACACCCGGAGGTCGTCCAGCGCCGCGTAGGCCACGAGGACAAGGGGGACGACTTCCAGGGCACTGAACACGGCCCCGAACGCCAGTGCAACCGTCGGCGTGCCCGAGAAGTAAAGGTGGTGGCACGTGCCGATGATCCCGCCGGCGAGATAGATGGTCGCCGAGAGCAGCGCCGCGGCGGCGGCGAGGTCGACCCGCACCAGCCCCAGCCGGGCGAAGAAGAACGCGATCACCGCCGTGGCGAAGACCTCGAAGAAGCCCTCGACCCAGAGATGCACTACCCACCACCGCCAGTACTCGACCATCGACAGGTGGGAATGCCGCCCGTACATCAGCCCGAACCCGTAGAACAGGCCGATCGCCACCGTCGAGAGGAGCAGGACCGAGAGCAGTGAGCGATCCCCCTCGCACATCGGCCGGCGGAACGCCGGCAGGATCGCCCTGGCGACCAGGAAGAGCCAGAGCAGGAGCCCTCCGAAGAGCGCGAGCTGCCAGGCCCGCCCGAGGTCGACGTATTCGTATCCCTGGTGGCCCAGGTAGAAGGCCGCGGCGTCGGACATTTGGTTGGCGATGCTGAGGTACTGCCCGGCCATCGACCCAGCGACCACGACGACCAGCGCCGCGAGAAGCGTGAAGACCAGCGTCCGCTGGCCCCTCGGCTCCGACTCGCCGATGAGCGGCCCGATGAACAGCCCGGCCCCGAGCCACGAGGTGGCGATCCAGAGCACGCCGAGCTGGACGTGCCAGGTGCGGGTCACGCTATAGGGGAGCCATCTCGAGAGGGGGATGCCGTAGAATCCGTCCCCCTCCACGCCGTAGTGCGCCGTCACCACGCCCAGAAGCATCTGCACCAGGATCATCCCGGCCACCACCCAGAAAAACCATCGCGTCGCCCGCTGCGACGGGGTCGCGTCCCAGGAATGCAGCGGATCCTCCGTGGGATAGACGAGGGCGCGATCCCCGCCGGCCTGCGACGCGTACCACCAGACCATGCCGCCGATCCCCGCAAGCAGCATGATCACGCTGACCCCGGTCCAGGCCACCGTCTCCCCCGTCGGCCGGTTGCCAACCAGGGGCTCGTGGGGCCAGTTGTTGGTGTAGGAGAGGCTCGCGCCGGGCCGATTCGTGGTCGAAGCCCACGCGGTCCAGAAGAAGAACGAAGCTAGCTTGCGCACCCGCTCGGGGTCGGTCAGCGACCCTTTCGGGATCGCATAGCCGACGTGGCCCTCGCGGAAGATCCCGTCGTAGTGGTGGACGTTCGCCTCGAATGCCTCGGCGCGGGCCGGGGCGATCGTCACGGTGCGCGTGGCCGCATCGTAGGTGTTCGGCCGCATGATCGACTCGAGGCGTCCCCGGAGCTGGGCCTGGCGTTCGAGGGGAAGGGCCTCGTACTTCGCGTGGAACTCGGCCTCGGCCCAGCGGTCGAGCAGGAATTCGCATTCGCGGTGCAGCCAGTCGGCGGTCCAGTCGGGGGCGACGTAGCTGCCGTGCCCCCACACGGACCCGACCTCCATTCCGCCCATCGTCTGCCACACGTTCTGCCCCTCGACGATCGCCCCGGGGGCGATCACGTCCTTGCCGTCGGTGGTCACGACGCGATCGGGGATCGGCGGCATCTCCTGGTAGATCCGAGTCCCGACCCAGCCCAGGACGGCGAAGGACGCGAGCATGACGCCGATCAGCAGGGACCACAGCTTCTTCATCGAAGGCCTTCCTCTCGCAGGGGATCAGCGGGGGGGTATGCGGCCCGGCCCGACGAGGACTCGAGCGCGGCCGCCCTGGGGAACAGGATGTTGTTTTCCTTGTGGATGTGGCGACGGAGGTCGGCCCCGAAATCCGCGAGCCCCTCGTAGAGGGCGCGGAACGTGGCACAGCCGTCGGCGGGCGTGGTGAAGTTCCCCGTCAGCATCACGATCCGTTCCAGGGCGGCGCCGGCCGTTTCGTGCTCGTGCAGCATCACCCGGAGTGGGCATTCCAGCGAGGCGGGATAACCCGGCGGCGAAGCCCCCGTCGCCTCGAGCTGCGTGACCATCGGGAAGAGCACCCGCTCTTCCTTCATCAGGTGCGACTCGAGCTCCTGGCGCAACCCCGCGAACGTATCCCGCAGGTCTTCGAGCTCCGCGTGCCGCTCGCCGTGGGCCGCGAGGACCTTCTCGATCAGTCCCGACAGGCGCGGCAGTTCGCGGCGGAGATAGGCGTGGTGGGTTGCGACGATGTGGTCGGCCAGCTCTCCCAGGGGGATGGCGGCGTAGTCGTCGATCTCCCCGTCGTCGACCGCGTCCCGGGCATCGCAGTCGGCAATCTCGGCCAGGACCCTCGCGACGTCGAGCGATCGCAAGCCGCAAGCCTCGGCGAGCGGGGTCATGCCTCCGCAGCAGTAATCGATCCCGAGGCGATCGAAGACCCTGGCACGGCCGAGTCGTTCCGCCACGGCCACCCCGACGGGGGTTTCCGGCGTGATGCTCATTCCGGCGTTCCTTTCGTATAGCCCATCTCTTCGAGGAACATGACGGGGGGTTGCATGACGGACCCGGTCATCGGGGCGCGGCGGGCGGCCCGGCGTGGGCCCCCCCGGGGACGGCCCCCGGGTCGGCGATCAGGTCGGCGACCGTGAATCGGGCCAGCTCACCCTTGAGCATCGTGAACCACGCGTCGACGCCGTGGTGGATCCCGCACAACGGGCACGGCCGCGAGGCGAGACTCCCCGGGCAACGCGAGTCCGGCCTGATTGGGGCCACGGCCTCCACGACCTCGAGCACGGTCATCCGCGCGGGTGGGCGAGCGAGATCGAAGCCCCCGCCCAGGCCGCGGTGCGACGCGACGAGCCCGGCGCGGACGAGCATCCGCAGCACCTTGGACAGATAGGGTGCCGGGATCCTCGTCTGGGCCGCGATCTCCCGCGCGGTGAGGCAGCGACCGGGCCTGAGCCCGAGGGCCACGACGGACCGCAACGCGTATTCGGCCGCCTGGGAGACCATCGACGCGATCCCCGCTCAGAAACTGGATATCTACATCCAGATGTCCATATTATCGTCGCTCCGGGTCGCGACAAGGGGTCTCTCATTTTTTTCTCGGCGACTCGGGGATCGACCTCGATGCCGGCCCTCCCCACTCCCGAAGGGGCGGTCGGAATAGCACTCCACCCCCCAGCAACGCGTCGCGATCGGGCCGAACGACGGGAGCCCGAGCCGGACACCGAACAACGATCGCCGCCCGGAACAACCCGTGACGGCTCCGCCGGTCAGGGTGAATGTGGAGGTTGCCACTCGCTCGCCCGTTGAGACTCCGACGCGTCGTTCGACTCCTCCGTACCGGTCCGGACTTCGTGTCACGGATCCGTCTTTCGCCCACGCGCGCACAGTCGCTCCCTGCCCTGCCACTGCTGAGGCGTAGGGATCACCCCATGGGCGTGGGTCAGATCCCGGCCATGAAGGTCCTTCTCATAAGCATGGGCGGAAGACGGCGTCGTCGCGTACCTCGCCGTCGAGAGGATGGGCATCATAATGAGGCCAGATAGGCCTGAAGAAACCGTGCCAGAAAGCGGGCAACTTAACAAGGGGACGGGCCGGTCCGGCTCAAGTTCGAGGGCGGAAGGGACGACGCGATGACGGTGAAGAAGCGAGCAAAGACGAAGGAAGACGGCTTCGAAGAGCAGCTGTTTTGGTTTCTCGCCACTGCTTACCTGGCAGACTGCGTCGAACTTCTCAGCCCAGCGACGAAGCTCAAGCTGGCCCATCTCAATGACCAGTACGGATGCGAGACCTCCTGGCAGCAGCAGGTCGAGGGAACCTTCGGCATCGACGCCACCTTCGTGAAGACAGTCTTCACGCTCTGCACAGAGCGCGGAAAGACCGAGGCGCAGGCACTCCGCTTCATGCTCCAGGGCTTCGGCTGTCCGGAACCGGAAGAAAGGATGCAGGAGGTCCTGTCCTAGCATGACACCGACAACCGAACTCGTACCGGCGGAAGAGTCAACGCGGGAGCTGCCGCCCATCCTACTCGGCCGGCACACCGCACCCGTCGAGGCCCAGGTCCGAAGCTTCTACCAGTCGGTCGCCCAAATCTTCGAGCGTTGGGTCACTCGGCGATCCTCAGAGCATACCCAGAGAGCTTACAGGCAGGACGTCCTTTCCTTCGTCGAATTCCTCGAGCTCCGCTGGCCCGAGGACTCGACCCGGCTCTTCACGGTCTCGGTCGCGGACGTCCTCGCGTTCCGAGACCTGATGCTCGAGGAGTTAAAGGCGCCAAAGACCATCAACCGGCGAATCGCCTCGCTCTCGAGCTTCTATAAGTATCTCCAGGGCTGTGCTTCCGAGTTCAGGCTCCCGATCACCGTGCCGAATCCGGCCCATGCCCAGTTCATCTCGCGAGGGTCATCCGACCCGCGGGATGAGACCAAGGCGCTCTCCGCCACGCGGGCCCGGCAGTTGATGGGCCTGCCGTCAGGCGACTCGGTCTTTGACTTCCGAGACCGGGCGATCATCAAGTTCTTCCTCTATTCCGGGGCAAGGCTAGGCACCGCCTGTCGCCTCAAGGTGAGCGACTTCCACCAGGACGGGGACGAGGCGACGATCACGCTCCATGAGAAGGGCGACAAGCACCGCCGCATCGGGCTCCACTTCGCCGCGGCTGAGGCGATCTCCGAATACATCGCGAAGGCGAGCCTGAAGAAGGGTCCCCTCTTCCGGGCCCAGCGAAACTCGCGCGTCCGCGAGCTCGGAGACAAGCACATGAACGCGGTCACGATGTATAAGCTGCTCCAGGGTTACCTCTCGCGCCTACCGGGCTCGATGCACGAAGAAGAAGTGGTCGGCGAAGATGGCGTCGCGACCAAGATCAGTCGCTGCGTCTACACGCCGCATTCATTAAGGGCGACCACTGCCACCCTGCTCCTCGACGCCGGCGTCGACATCATCAAGGTCAAGGAGCTTCTCGGCCACAGGCATGTGACCACAACTCAAATCTACGACAAGCGGAGGCGAAGCCTGAAAGAAGGTGCCTCGCACGATGTACCGATCTAAGCGACATGCCCCCGGTAGGAATCTTCGGAAAGGGTCAACGCTGAATCCATGAGCAAACGACAGCTTCCGCGGTTCTACACGGGTCTTCTAGTTCCTGATTACGAGGATTTCGCGTCTCCTCCTTACAGAGGGAAGAATTGGTTTGTTGATCTCATTCCCGGCGACAGATCGCTGGGGAACCAACCAAACCAGGGAGGCGTCGACAGATACGGCAACTCCTACTGGCGACGCAATCCTGAAGTTGTCATATCAGCCCCGAGTCAAGTCATCGCACAGCGAGCGATCGAGCTCACCCTAGCCGCCGACGCAGTATTCAACGGATCTGCATATGGTGGATATGGCCCCGCGGCATGGAGTGGAGGACCATATATAATTACTGAGGCAAGATTAAAGGAGCACTTGCAAAAAGCAGACGTGGAACCGGGCTACCATCGGCCATTCTCACAATATATGAACATGCCATGGGCATGCATGATCGCCGCAAAGGCATCTTACAGAATGCGTCATATGTACGCTATTCAGAAATGGGAACTGAGTGCATCGACGTTCTCGACTCATGTAGGCGAGCTAGATCCAATGCGGCGACGCACGATTCCGAAGTCGCAAGCTCTCTCGGACCACGTTAAGTATGCAACGGCCATCATCCTTGCGTATTCTGTGGTTGAAGAGCTGGGCTTCGAAATCCGAGCCTCGAATCAACAGCCAAGTGCCATTCACGGGAAATGGAACCCCCCCGTTCTCGAGGAGTTGGAGAGACGGCTGAAAGCCGGGAAGATCAATCTGGACGAGACGTTCGTCTGGAACCTACGCGGATCAAAGACGGTTCTCGAACGTGACAAGCCAAAGCATATGAAAATTGCCTACGTGAAGTCTCCGTGGTCCCGTTACGACGTGCGGGATCGTGAGATTCACGTGGTAGACGCTCTGGCCTGGGCGAGTTGGCTCAGAAGTCGCGTATCTTCACACAAATTAAAAGCAGAATATGTGAGTAGGCTCTCTGTATATGACGTCGCAAACGTCCAAGATCTGGCCCGTCGACTGATTCTTGAGACATTGGGCTTCTGGAGAAATCACCCAAACATGGTCCCTCCAGACTAAGACAAGTGCCAATCCGCACAAGGCGGGGTACGCGAGTCATTTTCGGCCGGGGGCAGGGACCGTCCTCAAGGAATTCTTCCGCGGGAAAACCGGCAGGAAGTTTACCCGCCGTGCCGCCGGGAGCCTTGAGGTCCGCGAGGCTCCGGCCGGGTATGCGAACTCAATCGGGGCCGCTCATGGCCACCACGGATCTTCAGCCCAGGCAAGGAATGCTTCCCGATGCGACTCGTCCCAGACTCGCAAGGCCTCCATGATGTCGAACCGCTTTAGGTCCCAGGAATTCTCTGGGTCCCAGACGCTCAAGAGGAACCGAGCCGTGACGACCTGGCCGTGCGAGTGCGGGCCCTTGGCCCAGGTCTCAAGGTTGAGGGCGTTCCAGGGCTCGACGCCCAGGGCGTTACGCATCGAGGGGAATGTCCGAGCGAGCTTGGTCATTCGTGCCCCGAGGGCCTGTCCTTCATTCATGGGGATTACGTCGGCGGCCATGTTGCTCTTGGTGGTTACTTGCTCTCGGGCTGCTCGAAGCCGTTATACGAGGCCCAACGCAGCGAGAATAGCGAGCTTGGCGTGATGCCGAGTTGCCGACCCTGCTCCAGGATTTCTCGGCATCGCTCAATGTTCACCTTCGGTCCAGTGACCAGGCCATAGCACTGGGCGGAATGCAGCTGGCTGAACGCCTCGGCTGTATCGACAGCGTTCTGCCACTCCTCGGGGGTCGTCGGGTCTACGGGCGGTGCGATGCTCACGGTGACGTTCGACGTTTTGTCCATCTACCTCCTTCGGTCGGGTCGGTCGGTTGCATGCAAGCCTATACCACGGACAGGGTCCCCCTTCTATGACATGAAGGGCGTTATGTCATAGAAAGTGGTCGTCGCATTCATGCATGGGAAAGAGAGTTGTCTCCGGCAAAGGACAGGCGGCTGACGATACCGCCCCGCTTCGGCGAGTTTGCCAATCGAGTTTCAGAATCGATGCCATCCGCCCGATTCGAATAATGGGTCCGTAGCGGAATAATTGCTACGCTTGAACCTAGGGTCGAAGGTCCCTAAGTTTTATTGGGGAAGAGCTTAGTTCGTGGATGTTGGATTCCTCATGCGGCGACTCGGGACGCTACTCCTGGTTGGCCTCTTGGCCGCGTGCCCGCTCCTCTGCCGGGCCGCGGAGGAGAGCTCCCCGTCCGACCAGTGCGGGGCCCCCGAGGCCCCTTCCCGCGTCCCGCATTCCTGCCCCGACGACGGCGTCACCTGCATCTGTGCCGGGGCCGTCCAAGGCCACGAGGCCCGCGTCGTTGCCGACGTCACGAGCGGCCTGCCCTTCTTCGACCTTGTGTTTGAAGGATTGCCGGAGTTCGTCTCCCCGCCTGCGACCACACCCCACGGAGCGAGCCGACGGCTCACAGGGCATCCATTTTTCCTTGATGCTCTGACAATCCGTGCATTACTCCAGAACTTCCGCTTCTGAACCGCCCTTCCGCTTCGCCGCGTGAGCGGTTCGCGTCGAGCGAACCCTGCTCCGTCGTTCAACTTGCGTCTACTCCACCGTCGCTCGCGGCATCTTTCGCATGGAAGGACCGTTTTTTATGAAGCGTCTCGCCGTTAGCCTCACCCTCGTGCTTGCTGTGGGGGGGCTCGTCGCCTTCGCGTTGGCACGCCCCGACCTTATGCCCTCGTGGGCATACCTCGGCCGACAGAACTCGGCCCAAGCAGACGCTCTCCAGTGCAAGGAGCACGGCGTCCCCGAGAAGTTCTGCACGCTCTGCCACAAGGAGCTGAAGTCGAGCCTCATGCTCTGCAAGGAGCACGGCAACATCCCCGAGGACATCTGCACGCTCTGCCACCCGGAGGTGAAGGAGAAGTACGGCATCGAGATGTGCCCGAACGGGCACGGGCTCCCGAAACACTTCTGCTTCAAGTGCGGCACGACACCTTCCACCTCAGCGGATGACGATTCTCTCCCCGACGTGAAGCTCGCCTCGCCCGAACTCGCCCGCGACGTCGGCATCGAGACGGCGAAAGTTGCGACCGAGCGGCACGCCCACACGCTCAAGGCGAACGCAGAGACGGCCTACGACGCCGGCCGCGTGGCCGAGGTGAGGCCCCGGGTCGGGGGCTTCCTCCGCGAGGTGCGGGCCGACCTCGGAGAGGCCGTCCGGAAGGAGCAGGTGCTCGCCGTTGTTGATTCAGCCGAAGTGGGGGCCCAGAAAGCCCGCTACCTCTCGGCACGAGCGGCCGTCGAACTCGCCCAGGCGACCTACGAGCGGACGAAAGACCTTGCGAGCACGAGGAGCGTTGCCGCCAAGCAAGAGCTTGAGGCGAGGGCGGCCTTGAGCGAGTCCCAGGCGGCCCTCATGGAGGCCGAGCAGCGGCTCCGCAATTTCCGCTTCGATGACGAGGCCCTCGCCCGCATCGCGAAGGTCAGGGACACGGCGAGCCTGCTCGAAATCTCCTCCCCCATCGGCGGCACCGTCGTGATGCGAGAGGGCGTCGGCGGCGAAGCCGTCGAGCCGACGAGGAAGCTCTTCGTCGTCGCCGATACGTCGAAAATGTGGCTCTGGCTTGATGTCTACGAGTCCGGCATCGAGGACATTCGGACCGGCCAGGCGGTGAGCTTTTCCATCTCCGGGACCAAGGAGAGCCAGGCGTCTCGGTTCACGGGGAAGGTCACGTGGGTCGGCACCGAGGTGAACCCAACCACCCGCACGATTCGCGTCCGGGCGGAGCTTGAGAACCCGAGCGGCAGGCTCAGGGCCCACCAGTTCGGACGGGCGGAAATCCAGCTCGGCCCGGACCACGAGACCGTCGTCGTCCCGCGTGAGGCGGTCCAACGCCGCTACCAGGATCACCTGGTCTTCGTGGCCCTGGGAGACACCACCTATCGCCCCGAGCGGGTCCGCGTCCGGCCGACCGGCCGGGGCGACGTCCTGGAGGTCGCTTCCGGCCTCAAGCCCGGCGTCCGCGTCGTCACGACGGGCTCCTTTTTGCTCAAAACCGAAACCATGAAAGACGCCCTCGGGGCAGGTTGCACCGACGACTGAGTGTCGCCGGCGGGGGGGCACCTCGTGCTCAACGCTCTCATCGGATTTAGCCTCAATAACCGGTTCGTCGTCCTACTCCTGGCCGGTGTCCTCATCGCCCTCGGGGTGCGGGCCGCGGTGCGGCTCCCGCTCGACGCCTTCCCCGACACGACCCCGATTCAGATTCAGATAAATACCGTCGCTCCGGAGCTCTCCCCCGAAGAAGTCGAGCGGCAAATCACCTTCCCCGTCGAGCAGGCCCTCGGAGGCCTAAAGGGCCTGGAGCAGGTCCGCTCCATCTCGAAGTTCGGCCTCTCGCAGGTCGTTTCGACTTTCACGGACGAGACCGACATCTATTTCGCCAGGCAGCAGGTAGGTGAGCGGCTCGGAGAGGTCCGGCTCCCCCAGGGTATCGCAAAACCGGAGATGGGACCGGTCGCGACCGGACTCGGCGAAATCTATCACTACCTCGTCACGAGTACCGCCCCCGAAATCGGGCTCACCGAGCTCCGAACGCTTCAAGACTGGGTCATCAGGCCCCGGCTGAGGCGGGTGCCGGGAGTCGCAGAAATCAACTCCTGGGGCGGGCTCGGGAAGCAGTTTGAGGCCCAGGTCGAGCCCGAGAAGCTCGCGAAATACGGGCTCATGCTCGACGACGTGGCCCGGGCCCTCCGCGAGAACAACGGAAACGTCGGCGGCGGCTACGTGACGAGCTCCGCCGAGTCGAGCCTCGTCCAGGGAGTGGGCCGGATGACATCGACCGACGCCATCTCGGGCGTCGTCATCGCCGCCCGCGACGGGGTCCCCATCCGGGTCAAGGACGTCGCCCAGGTCGCCATCGGCCACGCGATTCGCCGCGGCGGCGTCACCGCCGAGGGCAATGGTGAGGCGGTCCTGGGGCTCGCGTTCATGCGGATGGGCGAGAACTCCCGCGAGGTCACCCACGGCCTCAACCGGGCGATGGCGGACTTAAAGGGCTCGCTCCCGAAGGGGGTTCAAATCACCGAGGTCTACGAGCGGACTCACCTCGTTGACCAGGTCTTGAAGACCATCGAGCGGAACCTCTTCGAGGGGGCCGTCCTCGTTATCGCCGTGCTCTTTGCCTTCCTCGGGAACTTCCGGGCGGGGCTCATCGTCGCCTCCGCCATCCCGCTCTCGATGCTGTTTGCCGTCACGATGATGGAGCGAATCGGCATCGCCGGGAGCCTCATGAGCTTGGGGGCCATCGACTTCGGGCTCATCGTCGATAGCTCCGTCGTCATGGTCGAGAACTGCGTCAGGCATCTCGGTCACGACCGCAGCAGGCGGGCAAAGCTCGACGTCGTCAGGGATGCGGCCGTCGAGGTGAGGAAGCCGACGATGTTCGGCGAGCTCATCATCATGATTGTCTACCTGCCAATCCTTACCCTCGAAGGCGTCGAGGGGAAGCTCTTCCGGCCGATGGCCCTGACGGTCATCTTCGCCCTGTTCGGCTCGATGGTCCTCTCGCTCACCCTGATGCCGGTCCTCGCCTCGCTCGGCCTCCCCCGGCGGATGTCGGAGAAGGAGACCTTCGTTGACCGCCTCGCCCACCGGCTCTTCCAGCCGCTCCTTCACCTCGGGCTCCGGTTCCCGCGAACAACCCTCCTCTTCGTCGCTGGCGTGACGGTCGCGACGACCATCCTGGGGCTTCAGCTGGGCTCGGAGTTCGTCCCACGGTTGAACGAGGGAACCATCGTCGTCAACACCGTGCGGCTCGCCGGGGTGAGCCTTGAAGAGTCGCTCCGCTACGGGACGCGAATCGAGCGAATCCTCAAGCGGGAGTTCCCGGACGAGATTGACTCGATTTGGAGCCGGGTCGGCACGCCCGAGGTAGCGACCGACCCGATGGGCCTTGAGGTCGGCGACATCTTCATCACGCTTAAGCCCCGCAAGCGTTGGAGACGAGCGAAGACTCAGGACGAGCTCGTCAAGGAGATGGCCGAGGTAACGGAGAAGCTCCCCGGCATGAAGGCCGCGTTCACGCAGCCCATCGAGATGCGGCTCAACGAGATGGTCTCCGGCATCCGCTCCGACGTCGGCATCAAGCTCTACGGCCCCGACCTGGACGTGCTCAAGGCCAAGGCCGAGGACATCCTCCGCGTCGTGCTCCAGATTCCCGGGGCCGCCGACGTGAGTGCCGAGCAGATCACCGGACAGCCCGTGCTCCGCGTCGTCATCGATTGGGAGGCCATCTCCCGCTACAGCGTCTCGGCACGCGAGGTGCTCGACGCCGTGAAGGCCGCGGGCGGCATCCAGGTCGGCGAGGTCTTGGAGCCCGGCCAACGCTTCCCGCTCGTCGTGAGGCTCCCCGGCTCCTACCGCGAGAACGCTCAGGCCCTAAGCCAGGTGCTCATCACGACCGCGTCGGGGCAGCGGCTGCCGCTCACGGAGCTCGCCCACGTCGAGGAGGTCACGGGGCCTTCGACGATTCAACGCGAGTGGGGCGAGCGTCGGATTGTCGTCCAGGCCAACGTCCGCGGCCGGGACCTGGGCTCCTTCGTCGAGCAGGCCAGGCGGGAGATTGCGAGCAAGGTCCGGCTCGATACCGGCTACACGATTGAGTGGGGCGGGCAGTTCGAGCACCTCCAGCGGGCCGAGCAGCGGCTACTCATCGTCGTGCCGCTCGCCCTGGCCCTCATCTTGAGCCTCCTCTACCTCACGTTTCACTCGCTGAGAGACGCCCTGATGATTTCTACCGGCGTGCTCTTCGCCCGCGTCGGCGGAGTGCTCGGACTCTGGGTCCGCGGCATGCCGTTTACGATTTCCGCCGGCGTCGGCTTCGTCGCCCTCGCCGGTGCGTCGATGCTTGAAGGGCTCATCCTCGTGAGCTACATCCGCGACCGGATGAGCCACGGGATGACGAAACGCGAGGCCATTGAAGAGGCCCGCCTCGCCCGGCTCCGCCCCGTGCTCATGACGGGCATGGTCGCGGCCCTCGGGTTCGTCCCGATGATGCTCTCGACCGGCATCGGGGCCGAGGTCCAGAGGCCGCTTGCGACCGTAGTCTTCTCCGGCATGGTCTGCGACACGTTCCTCACGATGCTCGCCCTGCCCGTGCTCTATCTCCTCTTCGGAAAAGGCCCCCCGAAGGACGAAGAGGCCGCGGAGCAGACTGAGCCAAGCAATGGTCGGGCGGAGGCGGAGCTCCACGCCACGGCCATCTGAAAGACAAGCGGCGATGGAAGCTACGTCGTTTCGCCGATACTAGATAACGGCGGTCTCATTGGGTGACGAAAGGAGTCGGACCCATGAAATGGCGAATCGCGGTTCTCGCCCTCGCCGGCTTCGCCTGGGGGCCCGGCATCCGTTCCGTCCATGCTCAGGCGATGCTCGCCGATGACATCATCCTGCTCTCGAAAGGACAGCGAGAGCAGGAGCGAGCAAAGACCGAGAGCCACCTCGGCACCGGGCCGGGCGGGGACCGAGGAGCGTTCCGCGTGAACCCCGGCTCGGGAGAGCCGCGGCTCGGCGAAGGGCTCAAGTCATTCGCCCCGTCCTTCCCCACATCGATGAGAGAGCGGGACGTCCTCTCGGCCATCTCTTCGCCGCGGCTCCTCCCCGGGAGCCGACTCTTTGAATCCCCGTTTCCCCAGGTCAGGCAGCCGACACTCCCGGAGCCGCTCCCCATCGGCCCGCTCGCCTTGCCGAGCGTTGATGACGAGGGGCCCGAGGACGGGCTCACGCTCGATGCCGCGATTGAGCAGTTCCTCCGCGGCAACTTCGACCTCCGGACGAAGTTCCGCGAGCTGCCCAAGGCCCAGGCGGACATCCTCTCCGCGGGACTCCGAGGGAATCCCCTCTTCTTCGCCAGTGCCGACAGCGTCCCTTACGGCAACTATTCTCAGCAGCGGCCCGGCGAGAACAGCTACAACGTGACCGTCATTCAGCCGGTCGACGCGAACCGGAAGCGGAAAGTCCGCGTGCTCGTCGCCCAGCAGGCGAAGAAGGTCTTCGAGGCCCAGTATCAGGACGCCGTGCGGACCGGGATTGATGCCCTCTATGCCTCGTTCGTCGATGTGCTCGAAGCCCGCGAGACTGTCCGCTTCGCCGAAGCCGGACTCAAGGGGCTCAAAGAGCTTGTCCGGGCGACCGAGGACCTCGTCGGGCGGGGCGAGCAACCACAGTCGGAAGCTGACCGCGTGCAGATTCAGCGGGACTCCGCCGAGGTGGCCCTCGGGGAAGCCAAGGCCACGCTCCAACGGGCTAAGGAGGCCCTCGCAACGCTCATCGGCATCCCGGCCGAGCAGGCAGACCTCATCGAGGTGCGGGGCTCCATCCGCGACCAGGCCCCGCCGCCTCCGCCGCTGGAGGACCTCACCCGCGTTGCCCTCTGCAATCGGCCCGACGTCTTCGCCTACCGGCTCGGGGTCGGCCGGGCCCAGTCCGCGGTCCGCCTCGAACAAGCGGAACGCTTCCCCGACATCTTCGTGCTCTACACGCCGTATGGTTTCCAGAACAACTCCCCGCTCGGCGAGAAGAGTGCGACCTCCTGGGGCGTCGGCGTGCTCGCGACGATTCCGCTCTTCAACCGCAACCAGGGCAACATCGCCCGGGCCAAAGAGACCGTCATCCAGACGCAGACAGAGCTCCAGGGGCTTGAGCGTCAGGTCGTCTCCGAGGTGCGGCGTGCCTACCTCGACTTCGAGACCACCGGGGCCGCCGTCCGCCGCATCGAGCAAGAGATTCTCCCCAAGGCCGAGCACCTCTACCGCGACAAGGCCCGGCTCGTCGCCCGCGGCCAAGAGAGTGCCCTCGTGCTCTTGAACGCCCAGCGGGATTACAGCGAGACCATCAGGCAATACCGAGACACACTCATCAGGCACCGCCGGGGCATGCTCCGGCTGAACACGGCTGTGGGGCTCAGGGTACTCCCCTGAGGACGTGCCAAGCCGGAAGAATGAGGCAACCCTAACCCCGAACGGCCGGGCATGGGCACAGCCGGCGAAGGTTGCCTGCTTGTCCGGCGAAACATAAAGGCGGCCTATCGGTCGGTGGTCCTGCCACCGCGGAGTCTAGTTCACGAGAACTCAGCTTTCTCGTGAACTGGCATCAGCGTGAGAGAGGCGAGCGTCGTCGACGCGTCCGCAGGGCAACGTAAAGCCCCTTCGTCCACCAGCGAACGAGTCCCAAAGGGTTCTGCCCGAGGAACGCCGCTCCCTCGGCGTAGTCACTCAAGCGTTCAAGCTGATGCCGCCAGCTCAACGGCTCGGGGCCTGTCTCCTCGGTGTGCGGGCTGAGCGAGGTCAGAACGCTCTCGACGGGAAGCCGCAAGCAGACTCGGTGAATGTCTTCCTCGGTCCAACCCTGCTCCATCGCCTTGCGGGCGAAGACGCCGACGAAGTAACAGACTTCGTCCGGGTCCTGCCAGTCGTAGCCGTGCAGGCTCATCCTGACTCGTTTCACGGGCTCCATGGCGGGCGGTTCTACCCTGTAACTTACGAAGTGGGAAGCGACGGCCCCGGGGACGGGGGGCCTAGCATCGGGGGGTCGGGGCTTGGGCGGCCTGTAAAGATGCGGGCAGGGTCTCCCCTGCCCTTCCTGTTAAATGTCTTCCGGCTCTTCCTGGAGGTCATCCCACTCGGTGACAAACGTGACCCTGCGGTAAGGGTTCTTTGGGCCGATGAGCTTCTGAATCTCCGTGCCCTTCCCGAGGGCTCGGTCGAGCTCTTCTGCGGTCACGCCATCTGAGATGACAGCGAATTGAAGAGCCCCGAGGTGATCTGCGGTCGTTATGCCGAAGTCCGCACACGCGGCCTTCGACGGCCACTCATCCGCCCTCAGGGCTTCGATGAGGTCCTCCGTAAGCTTTCGAATGTTCATGTCCGTACCTCCCTATAGACGATTCTTACTCCCTTTCCTTCCGGTCGTCTTGAGCCGCTCTGAGCGTGATGCGGCCATCAAGCGGCATCATGTCGAGGACGACGTTAAAGCCCTTCGCGTCTGCGTGGGCCCAGGCAACGCCGATGGCACGCCATTCGCTTTTCTTGTTCTCGCCTCGGTCCTTGACCGAGTAGGCAACGTGCGTCGGTCTCTTGCTCGTCTGGTTCGTGTCTTCAGTTGCTGTTGTCATCGTGTATTTCCTTTTTCATCGAAACCGGCCGGGCCACTCACCCGACCGGAAGGTTCATCAATCAGTCTTCAAGAAAGGTCTCTGCCACCTCGTGCCAATCAACCTCCGAGAGGGCCGCGTGCAAGAGGTCTGCAAAGACGCCGTCAAGCTCCGGTGCCTCCTCGGTCACCTCGTCTTTCAGCCGCTCTGCGAGGCGGTACTTCGGTGCGGCCGAAGCTCGCATGTCGCGTTGAAGCATCGTCGAGTTCACCGCTCCCGGCCGCTTCGCATCGGCCGCGGCATCCCTCCAGTAGCGATAAGTTCCCTCGTCGTTCCCGAGCCAGAGAGCCACCGCCCACGTTTCATAGTTTGCGAATCCGTTGTATGTATCCTTGGTCTTCATGGTGATCGTCAGTCATCGTGTTGGGCGGGCCGGGCCACTCACCCGACCCGTCATTTCCTAGTAGTCCTCCGGCATGAGCACGGTCGTGACTGACCGATCAGCCTCGGTGATCACCCAGAACTTCTTCCCGTTTCGGTCGTGGTAGACCGAGAACAAGCGAAACCCTTCCTTCAAGGAGAACTCGTTCTCCTTCCAATCCGCGGGGCAGCAGTCACCCCAATCGCACACCATATGTCTGTCGAGCCCCTTCGTGATGTCCTCATAGACAAGCGTGTGAAGGGCGTTCGGCGTTGCGACGATTCGCCCGAGGGGGAATGTCTTCTTTGTCTTTGCTTCCATCTTCTTTCCGTCGTTTGGGACGGCCACCGAAACCCATGCGGCGTGCCGCCTCGTTCCTTCGCTTCTCCTTCCTCTCCCCAAGAAAGCGTTCCCTGGGTGGTGGGAGGGGGGCTTTTGCCCCTTCTTGCAGCCCCCCTCCCGGCACCCAGGGAAGGCGTGCCCGAAGACAAGACCTGGAGCGAAGCGAAAGACCGCTCGAGGGGAATAGCCGTCCACGGCTGGCGTGAGCGAACGAAGCGGGCGGCGAGCGGCATGACAGGGAGGAACGAGCTGGCGTGACGGTCGCTAGCGTAGGGAGCGGCAAGCCCTGCTCTGGCGGCGGGATGAGAAGCCCCGGCCTTGGCCGGGACAAAGCTTGCGTTAGGGATGTGAAGGGTGCGAACAGCAGTCCCCGCATCGCGGGGACCGAAAGCCCGCAAGAGCCCGGGCCCGAAGGGTAACGCCCTACAAAGAGCGAATCTTAGTTTCTCAACGCATCAGGAACGCGAACTCGAGCTCCCCGATGGTCTCTTCGTTAGCTCACCAGCAAGCGGGAAAGGCTATTTCATCCTCCAGGGTGACTCGGCGGCTAGAAGAGCCACTTCTGATACTTCCTGCGTCGCCCTTCCGGTGGACCCCGGAAGCCAGACCGAGAGGGAATCGGCCTGGAGGGCGGCACTTCAGGGGGAGCAGACGGCTGCGAGATCGTCTCTCCTCGGGGCTCCTCCACGGCAATCACTTCAGGCTCGGCCACGGGATGTGAAAGCACCTTCGGGCCTTCCCGGTTGCGAACGCGAGCCGTGACCGGCCGCTCGGAGCGTGGGGCCTGCCTGGGCTTCTTGACCGGGGTCACGGCCTCCACCTTGTGCGAGTCACGTAAGCCTTGGATGAGGGACGCGACTTCCGCCGCGGCCCTCGCCGTAGGCTCTGCCCCTTCCTGCTGCTGGCTGGTCGACAAGGCGACTTTGAGCTCGTCGCGGAGTGCCGAAAGCTCCTCGATGTAGCGCTCGTGCGGGAACGTCGTCCCCAACCTCGCCCGGTAGTCTGTAAGCTTCACCTCGGCTAGCGAGAGCTCGCGGCGAAGCTCCTCGGCCCTCCCCTCGTAGCTTGCGAAGAGTCGCTCGAGGGCGTTTAAGACGGCCCGCGGCCCCTGGGAGTCCCGCGAGAGCTGGGCGTGCCGAGTCCCCTGCCCTTCCAGGTAGACTTCCGGGGATCCGTAGCGGTGCTTGATGATGCCGAAGGAAAGGCCCCGCATCTGCCCGAGCTCGAAGCGGCGGGTCTCCCGCACCTCTTCAGGAAACGCATCGAGCATCTTCCCGAGGACGGGGACGAGCTTGTCTCTGGGGCAGGAGACGCCGCGGAGGGTTACGGCATCCTCCGCGTGGGCCCGAGAAGTCGCGAGATCGGCCTCCGTCTCGACAAGCCGGGCCTTCAGTCGCCCGATGGTCTCCGGGAGCTCCCGCACGTTTCTTCTGGCGAGGTACTGCTCGTCCCCGTGGTGTTTGCGCAACGTAGACAGTCGCTGGAGTTCGGCGTCCGCCTCGGCGAGGGTCAGGACCGCCGGATTGCCCGAAGCAATCGCCTTCACCTCAGCGTAGCTGAGCTCCTGGCCGCCGATGTCCTCGGCCTGCCTCACTGAAGTCTCGCCGGTCACGACCTGGCCGATGAACTTAGCCTTGGTCTCCAACGCCTGCCACATGTAGGCGTCAAACGACCCCTCGGTCACGTAGCGGAAGATAGAGACCTCCTTGTTCTCGTTCCCCTGCCTTAAAATTCGGCCCTCCCGCTGCTCGACCTCGGCCGGCTTCCACGGGGCGTCGAGGTGATGAAGTGCCACGAGCCGCCGCTGCACGTTGGCGCCTGTGCCCATCTTGGCCGTGCTCCCGATGAGGACTCTCACCGTGCCCTGCCTGACCCGCTCGAAGAGGGCCTGTTTCTTCGCGTCGCTCTCGGCCTCGCCCACCGATGCGATCTGCCACTTCGGAATGCCGCTCGAGATGAGCTTCGCCGTAAGCTCCTCATAGACGCAGTATCCCCACGGCGTGGGGTTCACGCCGAGGTCTGAGAACACGAGCTGACAGCCTTTTATCTCTTCGGTGTGCCTCCAGATGTCCGCCACGCGATCGACCAGGGCGTTCACCTTCGACTCGTGGAACTCCGGCACCTCGCTTGAGATGAGCCGAGGGTCGAGGGCGAGCTTTCGGCCGTCGGTCGTGATGGCAAGCGCGTTATCCTCGCGCGGGTCGACTTTTTGCGTACGCAATTTCTCGTACCTGGCCACGAGCCTCTCCTGGATGGCCCGCTGCTCCTCGGACATGGGACACGCAACGACCGCGGGCTTGTTGCCTGCAATTCGGGGCCTCGGTAAGTCGAGCATCTCGGCGGTCTGCACGTCTGCGAACGCCCGAAACATCTGCTGGAGCTCGGGGAGGTTTACGAACTTCGCAAAGCGCGAGCGTGGCCGTAACGATGACCCGTCCGGGGCAATCTCCATCGTGTCTACAACCTCGCCGAAGGTCGCAGCCCACGCATCGAAGTGCTCGATGCCCCGGTCGCGAAGTCCCTTCGGGTCGAGGAACCTCTGCATGGTCATCATCTCGACCATCGTGTTGGAGATGGGAGTCCCGGTGGCGAAACACACGCCATGCCCATCGTGGAGCTCGCCGAGGTATCTGCACTTCATGTAGAGGTCGAAGGCCCGCTCCGAGCCGGAAGTCTGGATGCCTGCGACCCGCTCCATCTTGGTCGGCGTCTCCAAGTTCTTGAAAAGGTGTGCCTCGTCGATGAAGAGGTAGTCGACCCCGAGCTCGTCGAAGACCAGGCCGTCGTCCTTCTTGTCCTCGGCGAGGAGCTCCTTCAATCGCTCCTCTCTCCGAGCCTTCTGCTTCTCGATGGTCTTGATGATGTTTCTCTGGGCCCGGTTGGAGCTTCGGGCCGAGTCCACGAGGAGTAAGTCGTACTCGGCGATCTGCTCCTTCAAGAACTTCGCCTGGTACTCCCTCGACATCCCGATTCGCTCAAACGAGCTGTGCGTGATGATGATGCCGTCCCATTCGGAGCTTGCGATCTTCGCCGTCAAGATCTTCCGCCGGTCTCTCGCGAGGTCCTCCTTCGTCGCGACGAGGAGCTTCGCGTTCGGGTAGAGCTGCTGTGCCTCGCGTGCGAACTGCTCGAGCATGTGGTTGGGAACGACGTAGAGCGGCTTTCGCGAGAGGCCCGCGGCTTTGCGCTTCATGCCGATGGCGACCATGGTATAAGTCTTCCCGGCACCTACGACGTGGGCGAGGAGCGTGTTCCCGCCGCTCATCCCCCTCCACACGGCGTCCTCCTGGTGCGATCTTAAGGTGATTGACTGATTCATGCCCGGGAACTCAAGGTGCGACCCGTCGAAGACCCGCAAGCGAAGGCTGTTGTAGGTGTCGTTGTAGATTCGCACGAGCCTCTCGGTGCGCTCAGCGTCCGAGAAGACGAAAGCGCGGAAGGCGTCCTTGATTCGCTTCTGCTTCTCGCGTGCGGCGAGCGTCTCGTCCTGGTTGACGACTCGCTCCTCGCGGTCTCCGTGGTTTACGACGTCGTAGATGACCGGCGTCCGCATGTTGAGCGCGAGCTCAAGGAGTGTCACACCATTGGCCCTCCCCGTCCCGAAGTCGCTCGTCGCAGGTACACTCGTTGAGGCGTCGTAACCGGCCTCGACACTCCAGAGGGCATCCTTCTTCAGGTACGAGACTGATATCGAGCTCGTCGCCACGCCGAAGAGCCCCGCGGCGAAGGCCTGGATGTCTGACTCGGGGATCCACGGGGCACCTAAGTTCGCATCAATTTCGCCCGGGAGCACGTCCTCGGGCTGAACCGCCCTCAAAGCCTCGACGTTCCGGGCGTGCTCGGGCCCTGCGGCCTCGGCCTGTTTGAGCTTCTCCCTCACGTTCCCCGAGAGGTACTCATCCGCCGTGAGCCACCCCTTCGTCGCCGGGTCCTGGTAGATGAGCTCCCCGAGCTCCTCGATGATGCGGGGCGCTGGAGCCCCGTAGAGGGAGGCGATGTAGGCGAGGTCGACTCCTCCTTTCCGGTCGAGCGAGACTAAGAGCCCCTCCTCCGCCGAGCCGACTGCCGTGACGAGCGGGGCCTTGCCGACGACGTCCTTAAGCATGATGGCGGCCTTGACCGCCGTGCCGCTCGTGGGATCGCACTCTTCCAGGGCGAGAACCAGGACGGCGTCGGGGTCGTCGACGAAGCGTACGACGTTGGGCATGCGCGTGATGATCGTTCCGGTGGACGACTCCGAGAACGTGGTCTTGTTGACGAGACCGTACTGCTGCACGAAGAGGTCGTACCACCGGTTGAGCTCACGCCGCGCCTCGTCGCGGAACTGTTGCGGCCAGCCTTCGTTCTGGCTCTGTAAGACCTTCCGGGCCTCGTCGCGAATGCGGATGAGACAACCAAGCCGCTTGCCCGTCATCGTGCCGTTCACCTTGAGCTTCGTCCCACCGTAGACGACGGGCTCGGGCCTCCCCTCGACTATCTGGAAGATGGTCGAGCGGTCATCTCCTATGAAGAACGACCCTTCCGTGACATGCCGCTCAAGCGGCGGTGGGGTGAAAACCTCCCGCACCCTCGCGGGCGGGGCCTCGGCCGCCCGGGCCCGGAGCTCCGGGAGCCGTGCGATTGCCCCATCGAGGGCCACAGCAAGATCCTCGGAGAAGGTCACGCTGAAGCCCTGCTCTCCGCCATAGAGACGGTCCTTCCGGCTTAAGCTCCCGAGCACCTGCTCGGGGTGCTCGTGGAAGTAGCGGTTGATGGGGACTTCCACGCCCTCGATTGCGAGCGGTGCGACGGTGAGCCAGCTCGTCGCGACGTGGCACGGGGTTTCGCCCTCTGCCCGTCTCCGCAAGAAGACGATGTCGGTCACGACCTTCGTACCTTCTCTCTCGAACGCCGAGCTCGGGAGGCGAATCGCCCCGAGGAAGTCGGCCCGCTCGGCGAGGTACTCCCGGACCGAGCCGTTTAGCTTGTCGAGCGTGAAGTGCGTCGAGACGAAGGCAAGGACGCCCCCGGGCCTCACCGCGTCTAAGCCCTTCGCGAAGAAGTAGTCATGGAGGGCGAACTTTATCCCGTCGTATTCCATCCGGACGTCGGCGAAAGGCGGGTTCCCGATGACGGCGTCCACTCCTCGCTCCGAGAGTCGCGTCTCCTTGAACGACTCAATGCGAATCTCGTGCTGGGGGAAGAGGGCTCGTGCGATTCGCCCCGAAAGAGTGTCGAGCTCGACGCCGATGAAGTGCATGGCCCGCGGTGCGTATTTGAGGAAGTTCCCCGAGCCGCACCCGGGCTCAAGTACCGTCGCGTCCTCGGGCACTCCGAGCCGCCTCATGGCCTTGAACATCGCCCCGACCACGACGGGCGACGTGTAGAAGGCGTTAAAGACCGTGCGTCTCGCTGACGCGAGTTCATCCTCGGTGAGGAGAGCTTTCAGCTCCTGCCCCAGGGCTTCCCAGGAGGGGCTCTTGTAGGCTCCTGTCACCGGGTCGGGGAAGAGCCGCAAGGCGACCGCCCCGAAGCCGCCGAACTTCTCCAGGGCTTTGCGCTCCTCGGGTCCCGCCGCCCGTCTTTCCCCCTCGAGCCGCTTCATGACGCGAACGGCCTCGATGAGGTCGCGAGCTTTGGCGACCTCGCCCACCGCGACCACTTCGGGCTGGTCGGCCTGGGGAGCGACCTCCGCAGGCGGGGGCGGAAAGGTGAGCGACGGTGACGCCCCGGAGCTTTCCCTAGTGGGCGGCGTGTGCGTCAGGGGACGGTTAAACGAGAGACGCGGCTGGATGTCCCTGCCCTGCTTTTCTCGGGGAGCCGGCCGCGGCGGGACGCCGAGGTCCTCGTGGGGTGGCTTGGGATGACCGGTGGGAGGAAGAGGGCTTTGTGATCGCTTCTCTCCCGGACGCTCCTCGAAGACCTCTTCCGGGAAGAGCGGGAATCGCGGGTCGCGTCGCTTCGGCTCTTGGTTCTGGGGCACCTCTGGGGACATCAGGACGGGACCATTGCACGGCCCCGAAGGGGTGCGCAATCCCTCCGGGCGTGGCGGCCCTCGCTCGGAACCTCGAAGAGAAGCGTCGTGATGACGATCGTCGAAAATCCGGATCCGCGATGGCTCCTTTCGCTCTCAACCCGCGAAAGCCCGCAAAGTCACCGAGATGCGGCGGCCCTTGAGCCTCGCCGATTTCAGTACCTGGTGCTTCCACGTCTTGTTCGTCTCCCACGGTGTGACGAACACCGCCCCGTCGACGGCCGAAAAGTCGCGGCGATCTTTGGTCTTCGGCTGCGTCAGGCGGAAGGTCCGCTCCTGGCCGAGCGAGACGGTGACTATCGGCGAGCCGACCACGAGCCCCTTCGTGCTGTCGTGGTGGGGCCCGATGTAGTGGTCGAGCTCGCCGTCGTACCAGTTGAGCAAGGCACCGTTGAGCCGTGCGTCGATGGCCTCCCGGGCCCAGGCGACCAGCGGCTCGAGCTCGGCGAGCATCGGCAGGGCCGCGTTCACGTGCCCCGTGTAGTGGTAGTCGCGGCCGTAGGCCTGCTGCCACCGGGGCGTTCTGACCGGACGGCCGTGCATCTGGATGACGTGGTACTCCTCGGGATGGAGCGACCAGAGCTCCTCGAAGCGGGCCGCGTCCAAGAGGAGCCCTTCGGGCAGATGCCCGGTGTGGAAACTATGCCGACCGTCAAGGTCATGGCACTCGAAAGCTGCGAGCATCGTCCTGCCTCCGGAGTTCTCCATAGGTCTGTTCCTACCCCCTTACGCCCGGGATGACGGGAAGGCCTAGATCGCAAACAGCACTTCCTGCCGAAGCCGTTCCGCGGCGAAACGGCACCACCGCTCCTCGATCTCGATTCCCACGCCGGAGCGCCCCGTGTCCTTCGCGGCGCGAAGCGTTGAGCCGGACCCCATGAATGGGTCAAGAATCACCCCGCCCCGCGGAGCGAAGCTCTCAAGGATCGGATAGAGGGCACTGACCGGCTTCTGATTCGGGTGCACGGCGTCCTTCTCGCGCATCCACTCGATCACGTCACTCCCGGCCCGGCTGGGCACCTCGGGCCTGCCCTTGGCGAGGAGGTATGCCGTCTCGTGCTGCCCCCGCGTGAACCGGCCGAGGCCCCAGACGTTCTTCACGAAGGCTAAGTGGCTCACGATGCGAAAGCCGAGCTGCTTGAACGTGCCGACGAAGACATCGCTGTGCGGCCAGCCGTAGAACGTAACGAGGAACCGGTCGTCTTTAAGAACGCGGTGCATCTCGCGGTAAGCAGGTACTATCCACGAGGCATCGTCGTCTCCGACGATCGCGGCCCGCTCCCCGTCCCACCTGCCCCGGTAGTTCACCAGATAGGGCGGGTCGGTGAGGATCATGTCCACCGACGAAGACGGCAAGGTCGGCATGACCGAAAGCGAGTCGCCGTGGTGGATGACGATGTCGTCTCGTTCGTAGAAAGGCATGGTGAAAGACGCCGTAGAGGAGTTCACGCGATGCGAGAATCCGGGGCCGCGGGCGCTTGAAAGGACGTGGCAACGAACCTCTCGAGCTCCTCTCGCACGACCAGGTAAAATTCGCGGTCCGCATCGCCCCATTCTTCTTCCCTAAGACATGCTTGAATGATGTGACGACATCGCCGGGCAGTAACGATTGCCGTCTCGTGAACCCTCGGGTCAGCCGGCCGGTTGGTCATCAGCATGGAGTCTCTCCGTTGCTCGATGAGGAATTGAAGCTCTTCTAATGCACGTGATCTTCGGCCTCGTCGTGGTCGGTCTGGGATTCGGGCTCCTCAAGCGATGCGAGGTCTGTGAGGAGCTCAAAGAAGAACCAGAGCTCGTCATCGGTCAGAAGGCGAAGCAAGAAATCGGCTCGGTCTCTCATGGCGTCTCCGTGCGTGATCGTGGCTCTCATGGAGATCCTTCGACCGACTGACGACGGAGTTTCCCCTTGGCCTCTCGCTAGCGGCCTCGCGATCGTTCCCGCTCGATCTTTAATCCCCGCTCAATCGCCTGGCCGTTTACGTCTCTTGCGACTTCAGTCTTTCGCTGCTGTTTCTGCGGGTTCAGCCTGAGTTCGCTCGGCTTGACGTTCATGACCTTCCCCTTCGAGGGGGGCCGCGTCCACTCGCGGTCGAGGACGGCACGCTTCGGATTGTCCTTCGCCACCTCCATGGCCTTCCCATAGTCGCTGTAGTTCCGGTAAATCCGGACTCGCATCGTGCCGTCTCGGTTCTTCCCCTCGACCTGCACCACCGAGTACCACCGAAGGGGCTCCTTCTGGGCCCGGCCATCGGCCCTCGGGTATCGTTCGCGCTCGATCTTCGATCCCCGCTCGCGCGCTTGGCCATTTTCGTGTTTTGGGCCTTCGGTCCTTCGCTGCTGTTTCTGCGAGTTCAGCTTGAGTTCGCTCGGCTGAACGTCTATCAGGGCAGACTTCCAGGGGGGCCGCTCGAACTCGCGGTCGAGGAAGGCAAGCTTCGGATTGTCTCTCGCCACCTCCTGTGCCTTCCCGTAGTCGCTGTAGCTCCTGATGACTCGCACTTGCACGGTGCCGTCTCGATTCTTCTGCACGACCTGCACCACCGAGTACCACCGAAGGGGTTTCTTCTCCTGGGCGCGGTCATTGCCCTCCGGGGCGTGAGATTTCAGCTGCTCTTGCTCTGGGCGCCTGACCTTTGGCTGGGTCCGCTCCTGAACGGCCCTCTCCTGATGCGAGCGGGGCCGATATGGGCGTTCAGCCCTTGCCTGGGGCCTTTCCTGTCTCGTCTGAGGCCGCTCCTGGGCGACCGTCTGCTGCTGACTCAAGCGGGGCTCGGACCGGTAGAGCGGACGCAGGGCCTCTCGGATGTTCTTCAAATCTCGGTAGTTCCCGGTGGCGAGCCTCACCCGGCCTCCCGGCGTGTCCCGGTTCAAGGTCCAGAAGAAACGCACCTCGCCACGTCGATTTACGTGTTTATAAAACGAGATGCGCATGCTGTTGTGCTTCAAGTCCCGAACGAAGTAGATCCCGGGCTTTCTGGCCGCGGCGAGGGCCCTGGCCCTGGCCGCCTCGGCAAGCCTCGACTGAATGGAGTCGGCCACTCGAGCGGCCTTCATCGACGTCCTGTCCGCCACGGCCTGGATGCTCCTCGCCATCCCTGCCGCAAACGACATCGGCTTCTCGATCAGGTATCGAAGCATCGTAAGGGGTCCTTTCGCCAAAGGTGTGAGCTCATGAGTCGAGGTAACGGTCGGGGACGGGCACCACGCGATTGAGGTAATCCACGACTCGCGTGACGACGTGAGGAATCACGATGTAGGCGGCGGTTGCGAGGATCAGGGCTCCCAGGCCGGGCACGCCGAACTCGCCCGATGCCACGCCCAACGCCAGGATGACGCAGTACCAGCCGAGGAACGCCCGGAAGGCCGACAGGTAATGAAGGATGATTCCCAAAGTCGAGCAGAGCACGGGAAACCAGCCGCCGCGGACGAACCAGATTACGAGATAAATGAGTGCCCCTACGATGATGAGACCGGCCATCGTGGACTTGCCCCTTTCATCAGGAAAGATGCCTGGACCTTGATGCCTCATGGAGGAGATTTCGGTACCAGTCGTGCCGCTTGAGCCTTGCCTCAAGCGACGGGATGACGAAAACCAAAGAGACCGAGACGAGGAATTGATTGACGAGGGCCCGGTCCCCGAAGGCCAGGGCCACGGCCGAGAGGAGTGCACTGAGACAACAGAGGAGCCAGAACATGTAGACGCCCGCGATGGCGGTCGCGCCGAGTAAGACCGGCACCGCCGACAAGAGCGGCCAAAAGCAGTGGCGGGCAAACAGGATGATGAGGTAGACGGCCGCCAGGACGAAGACGATCACCGACATGGAAATCCTTTCGTGGTCTAGGTCGGCCGCTTGAGGTCGAGCATGTCGTACTCCCAGTCCTCGAACGGCTTGAGCGTGTAGCTCCCCTCGGGCTTCAAGCTCTTGTTGTAGGGCTCGCAGCTCCCCCTCTTCGGCACGTTCTGCCGGATCCATTCCGGGGACATGGAGAAGAGCCACTTGATGGGCTCCGGGACTCCGGTCTCTGCACTCATCCTCTTAGACATAGGTACACATGCATATCCATAGATTCCAAGCTCGTACGAGCCCACAATCAGATCGCCCACGTTGCTCGGGGAGACTCGCGCCCTATCGAACCACTCCCGGTTCACGGTCACCTGGTGTGACCAGCTGTAGGTCGAGTTCGGCTGGGCCCCGCCCGTTGTGCTCCCGCCCAGCTGGTCGGCGACGCTCCTCTTCTCCTCGAACCCGCGAATGTTCCCGAGCCGTTTCGACCAATATTCACATCCAATATTGTCCGAGTGCTTGAACACCATCACGTTGTGCGTCTGGCCTAAGATGATGTCGGCCTCGGCCTTGCCGTAGGTGCCCTCGAGCTGTGCGGGCGTCTGGATCGCGAGCGTGGTCCGGACGTTCGAGTCCCGCCCGTACTCCAGGAGCCGCTTCATGATGGTGAGCTTCTGGCCCCCGTTTAGCTGGGGGAACTCGTCGATAAACAACAACGTATCTATTGAATTGCGCCCCCTGATGAGGAGCTCATGCCCCATGAGCTCCCACTGAAGGCCGTTCCATGGTTCCATGCATGTCTGGTATCTGGGGTCACTCCCCCACACCCAGATGATCCCAGGGGTGTTCGCCGCATCCACGATCGAGAACCGCCTATCGTCCGGCGTCTCGTCGATGAGGGCGGCGATGAGCTCAAAGTTCTGGAGTTCGCTCGCGAGTGTTGATTCGATGTTTGCCGATGTGACCTCCTGTTTCTCCGAGAACAGCTTGAGGATGTGCCGGGTCTCCTTACACCGTGAAAGCACCTGCACGAAGAGACGCGAGTCCCTCATGAGGTGTGCCAGGTACCGCCAAGTCCAGATGCCCGGATGGGTTGCGGCGAGCGATTGAATGACGCCGCGAATGGCCAGGCGGCTACAGTTCTTGAAGAAGGGATCCTTCTCGTGGCCATCGTCCTTGATGAGCGCGGCGACGGCCTCGTTGATCGAGGGCCCGGAAGTGAGGTTCATCGCCCCGTCCCAGGCCCAGGAGTTCTGCATGAATGGATTCGTCGTTCGGACCTCGTACCCGAGCGGCTCGTAGGTCTCCTTGAGCCACGGGTAGAGGTCCTCCGGTTTCGGTGAGTATGCGTGCACGCTAAACGGGCGGCCACTGGCGATCCTGCTGTCGATGAGGCTTCGCATGAGGGCGGTCAAGGCCGTGGTCTTCCCCGTCCCCTTCCCTCCCGAGAGGACCGTGTCGTATTCGATGAGCCGGGTGGGAATACGTTCAGCACCGAATAAGCATGTGTTTCTCTTTTGCCACTCTTCCGACGGCTCCTCCCTGGGAGCGGGCGATGCATGGCCCAAGAGTTCCCGCTTGAGGAACGCAAGTATCAACGCAAATTTGATGATGAGTTTCTGAATCGCTCTTGCTCCCAGAGGTCGTACGTCAACTCGTTTAGCCGCTCCCGGGCCTCTTCCTGGGTGAGAATTCCCTTCCATTGCGCCGCAGGCTCTTCGGCCTTGGGGGGCGGCTCTGAGATGTAGATCTCGACTGCGACTCGGCACACGGCGACCGCGGCCGGCAAGACGGTCGCGGCTCCCGCCTTGAGAACGGCAAGGAGCTTAAGCGTCGCCGCCTCGGTTACTGCGTGGTGCCATTGCTGTGGCCCGTTTCCCCGGGCCGCGGATATTTCCTCG
>JAXMBE010000046.1:0-68740 GCA_046349995.1 Isosphaeraceae bacterium
TCATCTCGCGGACGTGTTTGCCGGTTCGGGGGACGCGTGGATGACGCGCGGCCTCTGGGGCTGCCTCCTGGCCGAGGTCCGTGGTAGGCTGGGTCGATATGGCCCTGGAGCGGACACCCCCCCATAGACCAGGTTTCCGGTCAGCGCGGGCCGTCGCGGTCCGGTCGTGCCCGACTCGCTCAACGCGTCAGCGATCCGAACTTGCGGGCCGAGTCATCGGTCGAATCCACTCGAGCATCATGAGCCCTTCGATTCTCGCATCCCCGGTCATCCCGTCCATCCGCACTCGCCCCAGGTCTGCCTTCATCGGGAGGAGTGCCCTAGGCGGTCGCGTGCTGGCTGGGTTCGCAGTCCTTCTGCTTCTCGGCCCGTCCCCCGGCTTCCAGGCCGAGGAGATCAAGGGGCGGGTCCAGATGACGGATTTCTGCTCGCCCACCGTGAGCCCGGCCGTTGTGTACCTGGAGTACGAGGGCGCCGGGACGGGATCCGGGCTGTCGACCCCCGCGTCCGGCTCGCCCGCGATCATCAGCCAGAGCGGCCTTCAGTTCATGCCGCGGGTCCGGGCCGTCGCGCTGGGGGAGGCCGTGCAGTTCGCGAATCGCGACGGCGAGGCCCACCGCGTGCGACTGGAGGGGGACGAACGGCGATCGAGCTGGATGATCCCGCCCGGCCAGACCCAGGAGTTCCGTCCCGAGCGGCCGGGCGTCCTGAGGCTGGAGTGCGGGATCCACCTCCACATGCGGGGCGCCCTGATCGTCAGCCCCACCCGCTGGTTCCAGGTCTGCTCTCCGCAGGGGGATTTCCGGCTGGAGGGTGTCCCGCCCGGGCGGTATGTCCTGGTCGCCTGGCACGAGATGGGCGACGCGACACGCCGGCCGATCGTGGTCTCCGCCGGGAAACCGCTCGAGGTTCCCCAGATTGACCTCTTCGGCGAGATGAGCCTGGGGACCCTGGTCCGCAAGGAGATCCAGACGGCCATGCCGGTGATCGCCCCGGTCCGGCCCTGGAACCAGCCGCTGGACGCGATCAGCGTGCTCCTGGCGGCCGCGCGGGACGAGCTTTCCGGATCGGGAGACGCGCGCAAGGCCCATCGGCTGGTCGAGGACGCTTACTGGGGCGAATTCGAGGCGTCCGATCTGGAATCCGCGGTGCGGCAGCATCTCGGGTTTGCCCGCTCCGCCTCGCTCGTCCGCCAGTTCGGCCGGGTGCGCCGCACGCTCCAGGACGTCGCCGAGAAACGGGCCGCCCCCGCGGCGCTGACCGACGAGAGCCGCTCCCTCCTGATCGCGCTCGGCGACTCCGTGCGCGAGTTGAACGAGCGCGGGGTGATCAGCAACGCGGGGATGGCCTCGACGCGGCCGGACACGAGCCCCGCACGCCAGGCCGCCTCGTCGCCGGCGCTCGCACTCCAGGCGATGAAGAGGGAGTTGCATCGCGTCCAGTACCACGCCGACCGCAACATCCCCGAGGACGCCGCGGCCTCGCTGCTCTCGGTCTTCCAGTCCGCGTTCGTCCCGCTGCGAGCTGGCCTGACGGGCAAGGACCCCGTTTACGCGTGGCGGCTGGACCGGGACTTCCATCGGCTGCGGGGAGAACTGGCCTGGGGACTGAAGGGCGACGACCTGGTCGACCAACTCGAGGGACTCGGTGCGGGAGTGGACGAAGAACTTTCCCGGCTGGCTTCTCCTGCCGGCGGCCTGGACCTTCGCGTTCCGGGATCCGCCGCGCTCGCGACCCTGGCCGAGGGCTGGCCGGCCGCGCTCGCCATCGTGGTCCTCGCCGCGCTCGTCGCGGGCTCCGGCCGTCCCGCCTCCCGACGGGAGACCTCGGCGGGGCGGGCCGCCGCGGTGCTCTTCCTGTCCGCGATTACAGGAGCCGGTGCCGGCATCGCCATCGAGGTCGTGCCGGGCCTGACGACCGGGGCCCTGGTCCATGCCTTGACCGGATGGATGGGACTGGCCGCGGCCGGCGCGGTCGTCCTCGCGGCGCGTCGCCTGGGACGGGGCGTCCCGGTCCCCGGGCCGACGGACGAGCACGAGTCAGCCGGGCCGCGTCGGCCACGAGGCCCCGACGGCTCGCTGCTCTTGGCTTCCGCACTCGTCGTCGTCCTCGCGACGGCCGGCGTCGGCCGCGTGCTGTTCGCCATGCTTCGGGCCCATGGGGGATCCCCCCTCGGCGTCCTCGGCGTCCTTGTGGGGGGGGGGCTGTCGCTCGCCGCTCTGACCCTCCTGGCCGTGCTCGGCCTGAGGTCGGGCCGTGCGCTGGCCGGGAATGCGGTCGTCGCATTGGGGGTGTTGGCCCTGTTCGTCCTCTCGGCGGTGCTGGCGGGCAAGGGGGTGTTCCACCTGCAATGCGCGGGAACCCTCGACGCGACGCCCCTGGGCTGGCTGCTACCGGGAGATCTCATGCCGGGCCTTTGTCCGAGCCTTGAAGGCTTCGTGCTCCAGGCGGCGCTGCTGGTTGCCGGACTCTGGTCGGCGAGCCGACTGCGGAGGACAGCGGCCGGGGAACGCGACTCGTCGGCCGAGGGTCAGAACTTCCTCCTCACCTCCGCGGGCCGCTCGACCGCCGGCGCGCACCTGGAGCCGGAGAGTCCGGGATGAACACCGAGGCCTCCATGGAGAATCGCGCTTCACCCCGGCCCGCCCGGTCGTCCGTCGGCAAGTGGGTCGTGCTCGCGTTGCTGCCCGTCGTCGGGGTAGCGGTGCTCCTCGTCGCGGGACCGCTCGGCAGGTGGCCCGCCTCGGGGAGCAAGGAGCGGGAGGCGATCGCGCAGGGGCGGGAGCTGCTCAAGAAGGGGAAGATCCGCCAGGCTCTTGCGACCGTTTCCGGGCTTCCGGAGGACGGGCCCTGGAAGGCGGACCTGCTGGCCCTCAGGGGGCTGGCCCTCTCGGCCCTGGATCAGATCGAGCCGTCGCGCCAGGCGCTGGAAGAATCGCTCGCGCTGGACCCGAAGCAGCCGATGGTGGCCAAGGTCCTCGCCGCCATCTACTTCAGCCGGCGCGAGTCGGTCAGGGCGATCGAGTACCTGGATCGGGCCGCGAAGCTCGACCCCGGAGACTTCCGCCCGTGGTACGCCATGGGCGAGGCGTTCGTCCGGCTGGCCCAGCCCGAGGAGGCGGCGACGTCGTTCCGCCACCGCGCGCTTGGACCGCAGGCGAGACCACTACGAATCGAAGGTCGGGCTGGCCTCGGTCCTCGTGGCCACCAAGCCGCCTGAGGAGTCGGCCCAGCTGATCGGCGAGCTGCTCCGGCTGCGTCCGGATGACCCCAAGGTCCAGCTCCTCGCCGCCTGGCATGAACGGGCCCTGGGCCACGGGGACCGCGCCCTGGCGCACGCCGACCGTGCCATCGAGCTCGATCCCGCGCAGGCCGAGGCCGTCTCGCTGCGGGCCCAGTTGCGACGCGGGGCCGGAGACACGGCCGGGGCCCTCGCCGACGCCGAGCGCGTGGGCTCGACCCCAACAACCTCTCGGGCCTCAGCCTCCTGGCCCAGCTCCAGGCCGCCAGCGGACAGGCCGAGCGCTCCCAGCAGACCCTCGCTCGCCACCGCAAGGCCGTGGAGCGTTCCGAGAAGATCCAGAACCTGTCCGCCGAGATCCAGAAGAACCCCGCGGATCCCGCCCCCGCTGGAAGCTCGGGGACGTGGCCGCCGAGGGCGGCCTGAACAGGCTGGCGCGGCAGAGCTACCTGGCCGCGGCACGGCCATTGATCCCCAGGTTGCCCCAGGCCGCCCAGGGCTGCGGGCCCTCGGCGACCGCGGCCAGGGAAGCGGCGACCCGCTCGCGGCGTCGCCGTCCTCTCGCCATCGACCGGGCGCCCGATCGATCCTCCCCGAGGAGACGGCTCACTTCCGCTTGCCTGCCGGGGCCCTCGCCGGCCGCCCCCTCGGCCTCGCGGTAGACGCACGTGCGCGAATCTCCCGCGGGGACCCGCTCGTGGACCTCGAGACGACCGGAAGGCCGGATCTCGAGCCGGTCGATCTCCTGATCGACCCAGTCCGATGTGGACTCGAGGGTCCGCTCGACGAGACGTAACTGCCCCGCCGTCGATCGTGCGGACACCCGCGACCTGCGCCGATCGTGACCATGACCCTCGCGCCCGATCAGCGTCCCGATTGCCGCCGCCCCCTCGAGGCGGAGCAGGAACGGTTGCCCTGCCCGGGGGACTCGTTCCAAAGGATCACGCTGGGCGATCGCTGATGGACGACCACGAGGGTCAGGTCGCCGTCGCAGTCGAGGTCACCGGCGGCAGGCCCCGGCCCGAGTGGGGCGACCGGAAGTACGCGCCCGGCCCCCGCGGTGACGTTCCAGGCCAGCCGTCGCCCTGGTTGTGCCAGAGGATCGGCGGATTATCGTGGCGGTACTTCTGCCGGGGTTCGGGGCGGATGTGCCCGTTGGTGACCATCAGGTCCAGGTGCCCATCCTGGTCGAAGTCCGCCAGCACTGCCCCCCAGCCGGTGAGCGGCCGGCTGTCGATTCCCAGGCCGGCCTCGAAGGTCTGATCCACGAATTGAACGCCGGCCCCTCCGACGCTCCGGGGGAGCTTCCGCCAGAGGGTGTGGTGCTCGTTGAAGAAGTGGCTGATGATCACGTCGGGTGTGCCGTCGCCGTTGGTATCGCCGTGGGCGATGCCCATGTTGGCCTCCGCGGCGCCCTGGCCGTTGACGCCGACGCCCCAGATCATGGCGGTCTCCTCGAACGTCCCGTCGCCCCGGTTGTGCCAGAGCACGTTGGGCTGCATGTCGTTGGCGACCAGCACGTCGATCCGACCGTCCTCGTCGAAGTCCGCCGCGAGGCAGCCCATCCCGCGAGTGTCGCCCGCGACGCCGGCCCGGGCGGTTACTTCGCGGAAGCGGCCTTTCCCCTCGTTGCGATAGAGGAGGTCGGGCTCGCCGGGGAACTCCTCCGGCATGCCATACCGCGGCTCGCCCGTCTCCGGATCGCGCGAGAAGGGGGCCCGGGCGGGATCGAACCGGAAGTAGTTGGCGACGAAGAGGTCCAGGTCGCCGTCCCCGTCGAAGTCCGCGAACGCCGCGCCGAGGCTCCAGTGCGAGCCGGTCAACCCGGCATCGGCCGTGACGTCGGTGAACCGTCGATCGCGATCGTTCCGCCGAACGTGTTCTCGCCGTACCGCGTCGCCAGCACGTCGGTCTTCGTCGCCGTCGTAATCGGCGACCGTCACGCCCTGGCCATAGCCCTTCGGCTCGAGCCCGACCTGTTTCGAGACGTCGACGAACCTCCCGCCACCGTCGTTGCGGAGCAGGACATCCGAGCTGGTCGTCTTCTCCGGGCGGGGCGGCAGCGGGCCACCCTGCGTGAAGAAGAGGTCGAGGTCGCCGTCGCCGTCGTAATCCAGCAGCCCGACCCCGCCTCCGGTGGGCTCCACGGGGAGGAACTTCCCCGTGGCCCCCGTCTCGTAACGGAACGGCAGCTCCTGCGCGCGGAACCGCAGGGGACCGGGCGGCGACTCGTCGGGGTCGGCCCTCTCGACTCCGGGCTCTGCGGTCTTCCGATCGGCCGGCCCCTCGTCTGCCCCTTGCGCTGAAGGGGGGGATACACGACTTGGGAGCCCGGAGTCATGGTCGGATCGACCATCACAGCCCGTCAAGGCGACCAGGAGTGCCAGGAGGGCCGGCCCCGGCAGACCGAGCATGCCCCTGGCCCTGGCGGATGTCGCGGCCTTCTCGAGCGGACGATTCACGCGCATTCGGAGAGCTGATTTCGGTTCGATCTCGGGCCCGGGGGCCGACTCTGTCAACTTCCTTGATCCGGAACTCGATCGTAATCGGACGCTTCTCTGCCTGCCAAGCCCCGGCGATCGTCCCCGCGAGGTCGCCTCGTCGATCCCGGTCGGCTAGAATCGGTTCGGACATGCCCTCGACTCCGGATGAGCCGCGAGGCGGCGGCGATGAAGGGAAACCGTGGCTTCGGGATGAAACGGACTGCCTGGTCGCGACGAACCTGGACCCTGATGACGGGCGCCGCAAGCGTGGGACTGATCGCCCTCGGGCTGATGGCGTCGGGGACGGCGTGGCGGCTGGTCCCCTCCTCGTCCCGGGCCTCCTGGCCGGTGAGCGGGTACAGCAACACCCGGCCGGGCGTGAAGTACGTCGGGGACGCCGCGTGTGCCTCGTGTCACGAGGAGATCACGGCGTCCTACCACCGACACCCGATGGGGAGGTCCATGGCTCTGGGAGCGGAGTCGCCGGTGCCCGGTCTCGAGGATCGCGACGGCCGGGTCGGATTCGAGTCGCACGGCCTGAGCTACACCGTCGAGCGGAGGGACGGCCGCGTCGTTCACGCGGAGCTGAAGAAGGACGCCCAGGGGGCGGTCCTCGCCCGGAACGAGTGGGAGGTCGCCTACGCCATCGGCTCGGGACGACGCGGCCGCTCTTACCTGGTCGAACGCGACGGCTTCCTGGCGCAGTCGCCGATGAGCTGGTACACCCAGCAGATGCGCTGGGACCTCTCTCCGGACAGCCCCAGCCAGAGCAACCACTTTCAGCGGCCCATCGATCCAAGCTGCCTGTTCTGCCATGCGAACCGGTTCGAGCCCGTCCCCGAGACGGTCAACGCGTATCGGCCGCCGACGTTCCGTGGGCTGTCCATCGGCTGCGAGCGGTGCCACGGCCCCGGCGAGCTCCACCTCAAGGATCCCGGCCTGAAGTCCGGGGGGCTGGACCCGACCATCGTCAATCCGGCGCGGCTGGAGCCGGCGCTGCGAGAATCGGTCTGCAATCAGTGCCACCTGGGTGGACGTTCACGCATCGAGCGGGAGAGCCGCACGGCGCTCGACTACCGGCCGGGGCTGCCGCTCAGCGAGTTCCTCGTCGTGCTCGTGGACCGGACACTCGGCGCGACCAAGGCGATCGGCCACGTGGAGCAGATGCGTTCCAGCGGCTGCTACCGGGCCAGCGGGGGACGGCTCGGCTGCACCTCGTGCCACGACCCGCACGCACTGCCGGCCGCCCCGGAGCGGGTGGCCTACTACCGGGGGCGCTGCCTGGAGTGCCACGGCTCGGGGGCCGGCTGCAGCCTCCCCAAGCCGGCCCGACGTGAGAAGAGCCGGGAGGACAGTTGCATCGACTGCCACATGCCGCGCTCGCCGCTGGCGAACGTCGCGCACACCGCAGAGACCGACCACTCGATCCCTCGTCGCGGCGATGCGGAGCGGTCCCCGCTGGTTCCCTCGCGACCGGCGATGCGGGACGAGCCGCCCCTCGTGGCGATCGATGCGGCGACGAAGGACTCGAAGCCGGGGGTAGAATTCGACCGCGAGCTCGGGATCGCGCTGGCGGGCTTCGGCGTCGATGCGGCCAGCGACCGGGCCCGGCTCTCCCGGTTCGCCCTGCCCCGGCTCGAGGCCGCGCTCAAGGAGAACCCCGACGACCTGGTGGCCCTTCAGGGCAAGATCATCGCCCTGACCCTGCGAGGGAGGCCGGGCGAGGCAATCACGGCGGCGGAAGCGGCATTGACCCTGGCTCCGAACCACGAGCGGACCCTGGCGCTGGCCGTCCCGCTGCTGGCCGGCTCGGGGCGCCGGGACGAGGCGATCGCGCTGAGCCAGCGGCTCCAGGCGATCAACCCGCACGTCCTCGACTACAAGGTCATGCTCGCCAAGCTGCTGGCCCAGGCGGCTCGCTGGGGTGAAGCCGCCGAGGTCTGCCGGGCGGCACTGAAGCTCAACCCCCTCGACCTGACGGTGCGCCACATCCTCATCAAGTCGGCCCTGGAAACGGGGGACCGGGCGGCCGCGAAGGCCGAGGCGGAGACCTACCTCCGCTTCGACCTCGACGAGGGGGAGCGGAACCTCATCCGTCAGTGGCTGGAGAGTTCGCGGTAACCACGAGAGTCTCGCCAGCTCGCGCTCACTCGGCCCTGCCCACCAGCCGGGGCATGTGGGTGGGGCCGAAGCCGACGTTCATGTCGGTATCGAGCTGGAGCTCGTCCCCCAGGAACCTGAGCGAGAACCTGAGGATGAACGGGCTCTCGGTGAGGGCGATCCGGGCCGAGTAGGTATCGTCCCCCTTCCATGCGCCGCTGGCCGCGGCGGATTGCTCGGGGAACGGGCCCAGGGCCTGTCGCGATTTCCTCCATTCTCCGCGTCCGCAGGGAATTTCCCGGTCCTTCCCGTCGAACCGGAGGACCAGCGTCTCGCCCCGCTCGCCGCCCTCCAGGCGGACGGACTCGAGCTTGCGGTCGTTCGAAGGAAACTTGTAGGTCTTGCCCGCGAATCGGGCGGGTGCGGAGGTGCCTTGCTCGGGCCGGAGGGCCAGCCCCTTGAGCGTGGACTGGAGCTTGCGGCGGGCCTCCTCGTCGGTGGGCAGCGACCCGGACTTCATCGCGGGCAGCAGCTTGTCCCAGACGAGGTTGAGCACGGCCTGCATGTCCTTCAGGCCGCTGGTGATGGCGATCACCGCGTCCTGCTCGGGCATGACGAGGCAGTACTGGCCGAACGCGCCGTCGCCCCGATAGGCGCCGTGGCGGGCGCGCCAGAACTGGTAGCCGTAGCCCTGGTCCCAGTCGCTCTTCGGATTGCTGCCGTTGGAGGTCTGCCGAGCCGTGGCCGCCTCGACCCAGGCGGCCGGCACGAGCTGCTTGCCCTGCCACTGGCCCTTCTGGAGATAAAGCTGCCCGAACTTCGCGATGTCTTCCGTGCGGACGCTCAGGCCGTAACCCCCCAGGCTGACACCCTGCGGGCTCGTGTCCCAGGTGGGGTTCTCGATCCCGAGCGGCTCGAACAGTCGCGGGCGGAGGTACTCGAGGAGCGTCTGGCCCGTCGCCTTCTGGACGATTGCCGAGAGCATATAGGTCGCCGGCGTGTTGTAAAGGAAATGCGTGCCCGGCTTGAACGGGACGGGATGATTCAGGAAGACCTTCGTCCAGCGTTCCTTCGTTTCCCGCAGCGAAGGCTCGGTCTGATGCCCGGTGTTCATCCGCAGGAGGTCGCTGACCCGCATCGCCTTGAGGTTGTCGCTCGGCTTCTCGGGGGCGTCTTCCGGGAAGAACTTGAGCACCGGGTCGTCCAGGCTGAGCATCCCCTCGGCGATCGCCAGGCCGATGCCCGTGGAGGTGAAGCTCTTGCTCAGCGAGAAGAGCGAGTGCCTCAGCCCCGGCTCGTAGGGCGTCCACCAGCCCTCGGCCACGACGTGCCCGTGGCGGATCAGCATGAAGCTGTGGAGCGCGTCGATGTCCCTGTCCGCCGCCTCGATGAACTCCTGGATCGCCGGAGAGGGTACCCCTTGCTCCTCCGGACTGCTCCTCGGCAGGTCCGCGGCCAGTGCGAGGGGACTGATCAGGACGACCATCGCGAGCGGGGCGAGACGCTTCATGGGCGGCATCCTTGTTGGGTGGCGGGGACCATCGGCCAGGCCCCTATCATCCGGGCTCGGCGTCCGGTCCGCAATCGTCCGCCGCCCGAGGTTCGCGTCCCCGTCGACTCCAGGGAGCCGAGCTCCCGGTTCCACCACTCCAATCCCTGATCCGATCAAGCATCCCGTCGCCGACCAGGGTCGTGGGCTGGTGGGTCAATGCCGCCTCCGCGGTCCGACGCCGTCGCCGACGTCGCCTAATCAATTAGCCGACGCTCGGGCGTCGGGTCGGTCAGTTCCGGAGGGACGGGATGAGCGGATTCGGGTGGCAGAGACGCCCTCGCAGGTGGATCGCGGGATTCGCCTGCGCGGGACTGGTCGTGATCGGCCTGATGGCGATGGCCGCGACGTGGCGACAGGGCGGTTCGCGACGCGGAGCCTCGTGGCCGACCAGCCGCTACAGCAACACGCGGCCGGGGGTGACTTACGTCGGCGACGCCGCTTGCGCGTCGTGCCATCAAGAGATCGCGGATTCCTACCATCGGCACGCGATGGGGCGATCAATGGCCCCGGCGGCTGAGGCACCTGGCCCGGGGATGGAGGCCCCGAACGGCCGCGTCGAATTCCAGGCCAGGGGGCTGGTCCATGCCGTCGAACGCCGCGGCGATCGGATCGTCCATTCGGAAACGAAGCGGGATGCCCAGGGGCGGACTCTGGCCCGGGTGGAGGCAGACGTCTCCTACGTCGTCGGCTCCGGCCGGCGCGGCCTCTCCTACCTGATCGAACGCGACGGCTTCCTGATGCAGTCGCCCATCAGCTGGTATTCGCAGGAACACCGCTGGGACCTCTCCCCGGACAGCCAGGAGAGGAACAACCACTTCGAGCGTCCCATCGACCCCAGCTGCCTGTTCTGCCATGCGAACCAGTTCGAGCCGAGGTCGGATACGATCAATGCCTACCAACCGCCGACGTTCCGCGGGCTGTCCATCGGCTGCGAGCGGTGCCACGGCCCCGGCGAACTGCACCTGAGGAATCCCGGCCTCCGTGCCGATGACATCGATCCGACGATCGTCAATCCGGCGCGACTGGAGCCCACACTCCGCGAGGCGGTCTGTGAGCAATGCCACCTCAGCGGGAAGTCCCGGATCGAGCGGTACGGTCGATCGGCCCAGGACTACCGGCCGGGCCTGCCGCTCAGCGAGTTCCTGGTTGCCTTCGTCGATCGGAAGCGACTCTCCTCCGCGAGCGAGTCGATCGGTCACGTGGAGCAGATGCGTTCCAGCGGCTGCTACCGGGCCAGCGGGGGACGGCTCGGCTGCACCTCGTGCCACGACCCGCACGCACTGCCGGCCGCCCCGGATCGGGCGGCCTACTACCGGGGGCGCTGCCTGGAATGCCACGGCTCGGGGGTCGGCTGCAGCCTCCCCGAGCCGGCCCGGCGGGAGCGGAGCCGGGAGGATAGCTGCGTCGACTGCCACATGCCGCGCTCGCCGCTGGCGAACGTCGCACACACCGCAGAGACCGACCACTCGATCCCTCGTCGCGGCGATGCGGGGAGGACACCTCCGATCATCCCCGAAGCCCTGGGACGTGACGAGTCGCCTCTGGTCGCGATCGAGGCGCTCTCGAGAGGGGCCGGCTCCGAGGCGGAATTCGACCGCGAGCTCGGGATCGCGCTGGCGGGCAGCGGCGTCGAGGCCGCGGGCGACCGTGCCCGGCTGGCGCGATTCGCGCTGCCCCGGCTCGAGACCGCGCTCAAGGAGAACCCCGACGACCTGGTGGCCCTTCAGGCGAAGATCATCGCCCTGACCCTGCGAGGTCGGCGCACCGAGGCGATCGCCGCGGCACAGGCGGCACTCTCCCTCTCACCGGACCACGAGCGGACACTCGCCCTGATCGTGCCGCTGCTGGGCGGCGCCGGGCGGCGGGACGAGGCCATCGCGCTGAGCCGGCGGCTCCAGGCCGTCAACCCGCTTGTCTCGGAATACAAGGTCGTGCTCGCCAGGCTGCTGGCCCAGGCGGGTCGGTGGAGCGAGGCCACGGAGGTCTGCCGGCAGGCCATTGGGCTCAACCCGCTCGACCTGACGGCCCGCTACGTCCTGATCAAGGCCGCTCTGGAGATGGGCGACCGGGCCCTCGCCCGTTCCGAGGCCGAGACCTACCTCCGCTTCGACCTCGACGAGGGAGAGCGGGAGACCATCCGCCGGTGGCTGGAGACCGTGCGCTAGGTCCCGGGCCGCTCCGTCAAATTGCCCGGGGGAGATGGTTTCCTCCAGATGTCCTGCACGCGGCCCACGCTCGAAATCCCGAGAGAGTCCATGTCCGGCGGTCGAGATGGTGATAGACTCCGCAGGATTCGTCGTCGTCCGTTCCGCAGCTCGCCCCGATGAGGATGCGAGGCCGGGCCGGGTGGGTCCCGCTTCCCTGACGGAGGTGCGATCGATGTGTCATCTGGACTGGCTCGCAGGGACACGACTGGTGAAGGGGAGTCGCCCTGGGCTCGCCCTCGGCCTCCTGGTCCTGCTCGCGGCCGCGGCCCCGAGTCGGGGCGAGGATCGTGCGACGCGCACCGCGATGGCGCCGGGAAGCCTCGTGATCCGCGATGTGACCGTCATCCCGATGGACGGGGAGGCGACGCTCCGCGACGCGACCGTGCTGGTGCGCGACGGCCGGATCGCGTCGATCGGCAAGGGGAATGACGTCGCGGTCCCCGAGGGCGCGACGGCGATCGACGGCCGTGGCAAGTTCCTGTTGCCGGGTCTGGCGGACATGCACGTCCATCTCTACTCGGATGACGAGGCGCCGGACGCGGTGGCGCCGGACGAGCTGGGCGTGATGCTCGCGAACGGGGTCACCACGATTCGCCTGATGATCGGCACGCCCGAGCACCTGGCGCTGCGCCGCGAGATCGAGGCGGGGCGGATGCCCGGGCCCCAGCTCTGGATCGCGAGCCCGCAGTTCACCGGGCGCAAGGACCAGAATGCTCGGGTCGTGACCACGCCGGACGACGCCAGGGCGGCGGTGAACGAGGCCGCCGACGCGGGGTATGACTTCATCAAGCTGACGGTCGACATCACGCCTGAGGTCTTCGAGGCGATCGTCGCCGCGGCGCGGGAGCGGAAGATCCCGGTCGTCGGGCACGTCGATCCGAGGGTGGGCGTGCGCCGCGCCCTCAAGGCGGGTCAGCACATCGAGCACCTCGACAACTACCTGGAGACGATCCTCCGCGACGACGCGCCGAGCCGTCGCTCGGTGTCGAACTACGACGTCTTCCGGCCCGAGAACTGGGCGAGCCTCGACTTCATGGATCAGGGGAAGCTGCGGGCGATCGCCCGCGAGACGGCGGATTCGGGGACGTACACGACCCCCACGCTGACGATCCCCAAGGTCGCCTTCGCACTCGGGCAGTCGGATGCCGAGATCCGCGCGCGGCCCGAATGGGTCCTGATGCCGCCGAAGACGCGAGCCCTCTACCTGCGGGCGAACGAACGCTACTGGAAGACGGCCGCATCGGAGGAGCGGAGGCGGAGGTACGTCGCGATCCGGAATCAGCTCGTGAAGGAGATTCGAGACGCGGGCGGCCGGATCATGGCCGGCTCCGACGCGCCGGAGTGGTTCTTCGGCTATGGCTACACGCTGCACCGCGAGCTCGAGAGTCTCGTGGCCGCGGGCCTGTCGCCGCACCAGGCGCTGGAGGCGGCCACGGCGACGCCAGGCGCGTTCCTGAACGCGGGAGCCGAGTGGGGGCGGATCGCTCCGGGGATGCGGGCCGACCTGGTGCTGCTTGCCGCGAACCCCCTCGAGGACATCCGCAACACCACCAGGATCGACGCGGTGAGCGTGGGCGGACGCTGGCTGGACCGACGCGCCCTTGATCGGATGCTCGACCGGGCAGGGGAGCGTGTGGGGAAGCCGGCATCCTGAGCGGGCGGCTTCATTCCTGTCGAAATCCGTTGCCCGGCGCCTTCCTCAGCAGGCAGCAACCAGGTCGAAAACCAGGCAGGTGGCCACGGTGCGGCCTCGCTTCTGGTCAAGGTCGGGCCGCACCCCCACCCGGCCTACGGCCATCCTCTCCCGCTGCGCCGGCGAGGGCTTGAGGCCTGCACCCTCGGGAGAAGTCGCCGCGCATCGGCGGTTGAGGGTCCCTCCGAATCCAACGGGAGCGGCGGCCATCTGTTCGGTCAATCTCTGGGGGCGCGCTGGATGGCCAGGACGGCTCCTCCGGTGCCGCTAGGCCCGATCGAGGTCGAGCCCAGAACATAGAGCTCGCCCTCGCCATCCTGGCCAAATCCTTTAATGAGCATGCCGGTATGAAGCAGCCGCTCGATCTTGCCGGAGTAGAGATTCGCGACGAGCAGGACCCCCGTCAGGTCGCCGAAGACGTACTTGCCCCTGAGCTGAGGGATGCTTGAGCCTCGGTACACGAAGCCGCCGATGACGGCCACGGGCGCCCCTGCGTTGCCTCCGAATTCCTCGTGGTCGTACTCCGCGATCGGGTCGATCCGAGCCGGGTCAGGCTTGGTGTCGATGGAGATCTCGCCGGTCGCTGGATCGAAGAGGAAGCTCCCTTCCTTGTGGCGCCAGCCGTAGTTCCCTCCGCGGGTGATGATGTTGATCTCCTCCACGTATTTCTGGCCGACGTCACCGACGATGAGCCGGTTACTGAGCTTGTCGAAGCTCATGCGGTGCGGTGCTCGCAGCCCGTAAGCGTAGATCTCCTTCAAGCTCCCCGGAGCCGAAACGAAGGGGTTGCTTCTGGGTATGTGGTACTGGCCGTTATCGCTGAGGATGTTCCGCTGACCGCTGCCCAGGTTGGGATTGAGCGGATCGATCCGGAGGATCTTGCCAAGAATCGTGCTCAGATCCTGGGCATTCCCGACCAGGGGGTTGTGCCCCGGGCCGACGTCGTTGGCATTGCCGCCGTCACCGATGGACGCGTAGAGCAACCGGTCGCGGCCAAAGACGATCGCGCCGCCGTTGTGATTGTACTGGGGCTTGTCGAATCTGAGGATTTCCCGGTACGAAGCGGGATCGACCACGAGTTCGTCGTCCTTCTCACCGCCAATGGCCTTCCATTCGGCGATCACTTCCTGGCAGTTGGGCACCACGCTCGCGTCCGGGAACGGAGGGATGGGGAAGTCGGCGATCTTCGTGACCGGCACGTTGTGCATCGTGTACAGCGTGCGATACCCGGGACTGCCCTCGACGTCGAACCCGGGATGGAAGGCCAGGCCCAGGAGCCCACGCCCATCGTAGCCGGGGGTGAGGCCCGGCGGGGCGCCCGGGACGCTGGGCGACAGGCCGGACATGATGGCGGTGATGTCCAGGAAGGGTTCAGGCCGGATTCCGCCCTCCCTGAGCACGAGAATCAGCCCCGTCTGGTCGACGATGTAGCCCGTCATGCCCCTCTTGCCGGCGGCGGCGAAGTGGAGGGGTGCCGTCAGGCCCCGGGCGATCGGATGGAGGGCGACCTTCACCCTGCTCTGCGGAATCGGGGCGGGGATCGGATTGTCCGGCGCCTCTGCCCTGCTGGAAGGACTCGCCGCCAGTAGGGCCAGCCCCAGGAGGCAGATCAGGTATCGAGGGTACATGGAAAGGATCGCCTATGTAAGAGAATCCGAACAGTCGCGATGCGAATCCGGCCCGTCGCCGTGGCTGCGCGCTCGATGACGCCTGTTCTGTGGCGTTGAGTTCCATGGCGAGCCTCTCCGAGGTTCCTCGCGGACTCGGGGCGTCGATACGCCGTGGTCAGACGTGGTGACGGCGCCGGACCGAGATGATCCGTCATTCGTTGCGAGTCGGCACTGTAGCTCCTCGGGCGGGCCGTTACAAGTTTTCGCCGGCGCCAGGGCTTTCCCCGATTTCGGAATCGGCGTCGAAGGGATCCGGATCGCTGGCGCTCCTGGTCTGGATCGCCGCGGTCCCCACTTCGCCCATGCTGCTCGCGACGTCCGTCAACGAGCGGGGAGGAAGCCCGGCTCGATCTTGAGCTCCAGGTCGAGGACCTCATTTGCATTGATCCTCAGGTGATTCACCTGGAGGTGCTTGCTCTCCGCGGTGTCTGGGGACTCGACGCGCATGATCAGCATCCCCGCGGGGAGGACGGCGACCTCGAAGCGGCCGTCCCGATCGGTGGTCACGCGCTCCGAACCGACGTACGGGCCCGGGGACGTCACGGGCAGGGTCGCGACGAGCAGCCTCACGTCGGCCAGCGCCTTACCGTCTGGCGTGATGAGCCGACCCTTGATCGAGCCGACCGGGAGCAGCGTGACAGTCCTGGTCCCGTCCAACCGGCCCGATCTCCGGTTGCTCCCTTGCTGCGTGCCGAAGCCGCTCGCCGTCACGCGGAACCCGGCAATCTCCTCCGGGCGGAAGGCGGAGATCGTCGCGATGCCTTCCGCATCGGTCTCCTCTGCGACGAGGTCGCGCAGGCTCTCGGGCACGTCGAGGGAGTCGCGAAAGAGCACCGTCGGGATGACCCGCGCCTCCCGCACCGGCTGGTCATCAGGCCCGAGGACCCGGTACTTCGCGACGGCCGGCGGCCTGAGCTGGACACGCAGAAGTTTGCCGGAGGTCAGCGCGGATCGTGGAAGCTCCTGGGTCGTCGCCAGCGAACCGGGCCGGTAGGCCCAGAGCACGACCCGACGCTCCTCGGCCACCGGTTCCCCCCGGACGTCCATCCGGAACTTTCCTTCGGAGTCGGTCCGTCCGCTCGCGCGGACCGATCGCTGGATCGCGCTGGCGATGCTCTGCCCGGCCGGGCGATCGACTCCTTTCGGGCCCAGGGGCAGGTAGCCGTCCACGACCCGGATCTCCACCCCCGTGGCCGGTTTGCCGTCAGGATCGACCACCTGTCCGCTGAGCGTCGCACGCCCCGCCGGGCCCGGCGACGAGCGCGGTGTCACCGGGCCCGGCGGGTTCGAGGTCGAGACCTGTCCGCTTGCAGTTGCACCGGCCAGAACGGACGCGACTCCGATGGAGGCCACCAATCTCGCCATCCCAGCCGCAACGGCACGAGCGTTCCAGCGCGTCGCCATCGGACCCTCCCATTGTCGCTGCCGATGTTGACCTGTCTTCCGCGTCTCAACGAAGATCAAAATCAATAGTATTTGTCGACTTCTGGATCTGGACTGTCAACCCCGACGTCGCCTGAGACTGGTAGTTCATGGGGACGCCCGGCGAGACGATCACGACCGAGTACGTGCCGGGGAGTGCGCCATCGTTGGTGCTGAAGGTGGTCACCGTGTACCTGCCGGCGACGAACTGACCCGTGGCCTGCTGGCCGCTTGCGGTGGATGGCACGAGGATGATCCTGCCTCCGGAGAGCGGCTGCCCGTTGAAGGTAACGGTGCCCGAGACAGGGAACGGCCTGGGCCTCGACACCCAGTTGATCCACGCGAAGATCAGGGCCGCGAAGACCACGAGGACCATCAATCCCTGGATCGAGTACCGGAATCGGGAAGCTGGAATCTCAGGCATGGCCGATGTCCTTCGTCTCCTCGGTGACTTCCGATCGGTTTGCCGCTCGCGCGCCCCCCCGCGACAAGTTTCTATTCCTTTCGGTGCTCGGGAGCAGCCCACCACTCAGCTGCGCGGGAGAAGTCCCACTCGGCGGCCGATCCGCAGGCGGCGAGGTCATGGTCGAGGGAGGCCGCGTCCTGGTAACGATCGGCGGGGGATTTGGCGAGGCAGCGGAGCAAGACCCGCTCCAGGTCGGTCGGAAGCCCGGGGCGGTGCTGCGACAGCGGCTCGACCGAGTCGCGCGCCACGGAGATCATCACCGCCATCGCGGTCCGGCCGGTGAACGGGGCACGGCCGGTCAGCAGGTAGTAGGCGACGGCGCCCAGGCCGTACAGGTCGCTACGGGCGTCCGGCCGCGCTCGCCGGTGGCCTGCTCCGCCGCCATGTACTGCGGCGAGCCGGCGACGCCGCCATCGCGGCTGGGCTCGGCGGCCGAGACATCGGGCGGGGGCAGCACGAGGCCGAAGTCCAGGAGCTTCACGAAGTCGTGGAGGTTGCCCCGGCGGGCGGCGAAGATGTTCGCCGGCTTCAGGTCGCGGTGCACCAGCCCGGCGGCGTGCGCCTCGGCCAGCGCCCCGCACGCCTGGCGGAGCAGGAAGATCGCCCGCCCCGGCGGCAGGGGGCCGTGGCGCGCGACCAGGTCGGCCAGGCTCAGGCCGTCCAGCAGTTCCATGACATAGTAGAAGGTGCCGTCCTCGGTCCGGCCGTAGTCATAGATCTCCACGGTGTTGGGGTGGGACAGGCGGGCCGTGGTGCGGACCTCACGCTCGAATTTCACCATGGCCCGGGGATCGCCGGCACGCTCGGGGGCGATCAGCTTGATGGCGCAGGGCCGCTTCAGGAGCTGGTGCTCGGCCAGGTAGACCACGCCCATGCCGCCGGCCCCGATCCGGCCCTTCAGCCGGTACTGGTTGAGCTGTCTGGCCTCGAACGCCTCGATCCGCAGCGCGTTGATCGTGTGCGTGGCGTAGACCGTCGTCCCGGCCCCGATCAGCAGCATCAGCACGTTGTCGCTGATGGTCTCGAACGTCAGCAGCGGGGCGGCGAAGCGGAAGACCTCGGGGTGGAAGGTCCGAAGCGCGAGCGGGCTAAGGGTCGTCACGGCCACCATCACCGACACGACGGCCGCGGCCCGCCGCCAGGTGTTCGGGATGAACATGCCGTACAGGACGATCATGGCGAAGACGAACAGGATCGTGTTCTTGACCGTCGCCATGAGCATGACCCGGTCGCCGTCGTGGACGCGGAGCTGGACGAGCCGGTAATGGATCGTGACGAAGAACGCGATGGTCATGCCGAAGAGGACCAGTTCCAGCGCCCGGAGCCGGCGCAGGGCGATCGGCCGCCGTCCGGACAGCACGGTGAAACTAGCGAGGAAGGCGGCCACCACCAGACAGTGGAAGCCGGCCAGGAACGAGTCATGATAATGCCCGCCGAACCACAGGTTCCGCAGGAGGAAGGCGCCGAAGGCGCACGACATGGCCAGCGAGACGGCGCGGAGACGGACACGCAGCAGCGAGCGTGTCTCGTCGGACAGGTGAGCGCCGCTGCCCGCGATCACCTCCACCCGGGGCGACGGCATGCCCGCCCCGGAGGCCGTGACCGATGGCGTGGTCGGCGATCTCGCCGGTTCGGGGATGGGCGCCGGCTGGTAATCGATGGTCGGCTGGACGGCCGTCAAGTCGTCGTGCATCGGGTCCATCGGGTCGTCTCTCGTGTCGTGCCGCCGTGGCCGCCGAGGCAATGGCGGCGCTTCCCCGAAGCGGGGCCCTCGGCTCTGCAATTGGTACTCATTCTATCGACCGAACGCCCGATACCGCCGTCTCTCCGCGGCGGCCAGGGACAGGAACCATGGAATACACAGAAGCCACGGGAACGTGGATGCAGCCGGTGGCCTCGATTCTGGAGCAGTAAGGATCGCAGCTTGCCTCGTGGGAGTTCCACGGACCGAAAGCTCTGCCTTCTTCCCGTATGTTCCGTGGTTCCTTTCTGGTTTCGAAAATTGCATGAGCGACGGCCCCCTGCACGCGAGGTTGCGGCCCGGGTTTCGCCCCATCCCGCCTTGCGGGATTTCGGGAACTCCGGTACAAGTCCCGAGCCTGTCATGTCTCCTGATCAGCGACGTCCGGGTCCGGGCCGACCGTTTCCAGGGATGGAACGGGGACGTCCCACTTTTCCTGGCCCGGGAATCAGGTCGCGTCGCCGAGGACCGAATGCGGGGGGTGCGAATGTCGCTCCCTCGATCCTGACTGTGATGATCGGCCGATCCTGACCGCCCTGGAGGCCCAGATGGGCCGGCGGACGAGCGACGCGGGGCCGATGCGGCGTTGAGGCCGCGTCCCCCGGCGCACGTCGCGCGAGCGGGGCGGCTCCCGATCGATTGGCTGCGGGAACGATCGCTCATGCGACCATCCGGAAAACTTCGCCTCTCGGAACCAGTGACGGTCGCCGGGAGGACTCCGAGCCTCGACCGGGGCGGGCCGGGCCCTGTGCCGCGGCGAGCCCTGCGGCTCGGCGTCTGGGCCGTCCTCCTGGTCTGCTCCGCCGAGCACCTCCCGATCCCCGGCCCCCAGGCGCTGGCCCAGCAGGGCGACAGGCTCCCCGAGGGGATCGTCACCGAGGTCCGGATCGAGGGCAACGCGACCATCTCGGCCGAGAAGATCCGCGCCAAGATCCTCAGCCGGGCGGGCCAGCCGCTCGACCAGCAGAAGGTCGAGGCCGACCTCAAGAGCCTGATGGCGACGAAGTGGTTCTCGGACGTCTCGCCCTACTACCAGGAGGCTCCCCCGAAGAGCGGGAGGTACCTCCTGATCTTCAAGGTCCGCGAGATGCCCGTGCTCCGCGTGGTCGAGTTCCGGGGCCGCAAGGGCGTCTCCCTCAAGGAGATCGAGGAGAACACCGATCTCAAGGTCGGCAACCGGGCGGACCCCACGAAGACCCGCCTGGCGATCGGGCAGATCCAGCGGCTCTACCAGGAGAAGGGCTACGAGCTGGCCGAGGTGAAGCTGATCGAGGGGGGCAGCATCGGCGACACCAAGGTCATCATCCAGATCTTCGAGGGGCCGAAGTTCAAGATCGCCAGCGTCGACTTCAAGGGGAATACCTTTGCCTCCGACGCCCAGCTCTGGACCAAGATCACCAGCCGCAAGCCGATCCTCGGCCTGGTCGGGGGCAAGTACCATCGCGACATGCTCGAGGAGGACCGCCGCAAGCTTACGGACTACTACCAGTCGCAGGGCTTCTTCGAGGTGAAGATCACGCCGGTGACGAAGCCGGGCAATAGCCTGGGCGACGTCAACCTGACGTTCGTGATCTCCGAGGGTACGCGCTACAAGGTCCGCAACCTGGTCTTCGAGGGGAACAAGAAGGTCAAGACGGCCGAGCTCCGCGAGGGGCTGCAGCTCCATTCCGGCAAGCCGTTCCTCGAGGCCGTCCGCGAGGCCGACCTGAAGCTGATGATGGCCCGGTATTACGCGCTCGGCTGCATCGACACCCAGATCAACTACGAGCCCCGGTTCACCAACGAGCTGGGGGTCGTAGACCTCGTCTACAAGATCGAGGAGGGCGAGCCCTACCTGGTCGGCGAGATCAAGTTCGTGGGGAACACGCGGACCAAGGACAAGGTCATCCGCCGCGAGTTCGTGCAGGCGGGCCTGCTGCCCGGCGAGGTGCTGGACAAGAACCGGCTCGACATCGCCAGGCAGCGGCTCCAGGCGCTCGGCTACTTCCAGATGAATCCCGAGATGGGCAAGCCGATCGAGATGAAGATCATCAATCGCCGTGCCAAGGACAAGCCGTACGGCGACCTCATGACGCCGCTTCTGGGCGAGGGCGTGACCCAGGCCCGGATGCAGGATCCGGGCTCGGCGCTGGAGCTGGTGCCCGCGCCCGAGCCGCTGCCGGGGGCGAACAACGTGCCGAGGCTCGAGCCGAGCGCGCCGGGCTCGTCGAGCCCGCTGGGCGGCGGCAATCTCTTCAGCCCGCCGCCGGACACCGTGCCGCCCCTGACGGTCCCCGTGCCGGGCCAGCCCGGCAGGTCGGCGGCGACGGCCCCAGGCGCCAGGCCCGGCGCGCCGCCGGTCGGCGCGGGCGAGCCGGCCGGGACCTTCCCCAGCGTCCCCGGCCTGAACATGACCGACGTCGGCCCCGACCGGAACGACCCGTTCCCCAACCGGTCGTTCGCCGACATCGTGACGGCGCTGGACGAGGCGCCCACCGGCCGGTTCATGGTCGGCGTGGCCGCCAGCAGCTTCCAGGGGCTCTTCGGCAACGTCACGGTCTACGAGAAGAACTTCGACATCTTCAACTTCCCGCGCTCGTTCAACGACATCTTCAACGGGACGGCCTTCCGCGGCGGCGGCCAGGAGTTCCGCCTGGATATCCAGCCGGGCACGCAGATCAACCGATTCCAGGTCAGCCTGCGCGAGCCCTACCTCTTCGACCTGCCGATCGGGGCCGGTGTGGCCGGTTACTGGTTCACCCGCTTCTATCCCGACTGGAACGAGCGCCGAGGCGGCGGCCGGTTTTCGCTGGGTCGGCAGTTCGGCACGTCCACCTACGCCGACGTGGCGATGCGGGTCGAGGACGTCAACTTCTTCGGGTACAGGTCGCCTGCCCCGGCCGAATACCTCGCCGCCTCCGGACAGTCCTTCCTGGCCTCGATCCGCCCCAGCCTCCGGTTCGACAACCGCAACAACCCGTTCATGGCGACCAAGGGGCAGTACGCCGAATTCTCGATGGAGCAGGGGTGGGGCACTTTCACCTGGACGAAGTTCGACGCCGAGGGCCGGGCCTACTTCACCACCGGCAGCCGGCCCGACGGCTCCGGCAAGCGATTCTTCACGCTCCGCGGCCACTTCGGGATCGCGACCCAGGGCATCCCGGTGTATGAGGCGTACTTCGCCGGTAACTTCGGCAGCCTCCGCGGCTTCCAGTACCGCACCGTCTCGCCCAAGGCGCTCGGCGTGCCGATCGGCGGCATCATGATGGCCCTCGGCTCGCTCGAGTACCAGTTCCCGCTCACCGCCAGCGACACGATCCAGCAGGTCCTCTTCACCGACTTCGGCACGGTCGAGAACGATTACAACTTCCACAAGGTCCGCGTCTCGGTGGGCACGGGCATCCGGCTGATGATCCCCCAGATGGGCCCGATCCCGCTGGGCTTCGACCTCGCCTTCCCGATCACCTACGCCGAGGGCGACGCCCTCCGCTACTTCAACTTCAGCATGAGCGCGATGTACTGACCGGACGGGCCGTTCGACGCGGGGGAGCGAGGGCCGACCCGCTCCGAGCCTGAGGCCCGCCGTCCTGTGCGTCCTTCAATAATCCCGGGGCCCCGCCGAACTCCCATTCGAGAAGAGCCCGACCCCGAGGACCGGAGAGGCCACCATGGGCGAGCAGTCCGATCGCAGCGTTCAGTTGGGATGCGGCACCCTGATCATCATCGCCCTCATCGTCGTGTTCTTCTCCGGTGGCCGGGACACGAAGGAGATGAAGTCCCAGCTCGAGGACGTGAGCCGGAGGATCGATCGGATCGAGAAGAAGATCGACCTGCTCTCCGAGAAACTCAGCCCGCAGCCATCCCCCGAGATCAAGCTCCCGGAGAGGCCTTGACCGCGCCGGGGCGAACGCAGTCCGTGAAGCGACCGTCTTCCAACCCGGCTCGTTCCGCGGCAGGGCCTTCCGCGGCCGCCACGAGTTCCGGATGGACTGATCCGATCCGGGCTGCCGATCCTGATCGGACCCTGCCGGGGGCCTTCCTGAGGGACTGGCACAGAATCAACGTCTCACTTCTGGCTGACGATCCCTCGGCGTAGAGTCGTCGGCGCCGTGGCCTGCGTCGACGGTTCTAGCGAAGCTGCTCGGCCAGCCCGATGATGATGCCCTCAGGGCCACGCAGGAAGCAGAGCCGGTAGATGTCCTCGTACTGCGCGATCTCGCCGACGAGTTCAGCACCGTGGTTGCGCAGGCGAGCAACGACGTCGTCGAGGTCGTCGACGGTGAACATGATGCGGCGTATGCCCAGCGTGTTCGCCGGGGCGTTTTCCGGCTCGGCTCTGACCGCCGGCGGCGTGTGGAACTTCGTCAGCTCAACCCGGCCGTGGCCGTCCGGGGTCCGCATCATGACGATGTCGGCACGGACGCCATTGAGACCGACGATGCGGTCGACCCAACTCCCCTCGACCGTTGTCTGGCCTTCCAGCTCCATGCCGAGTTCGGCGAAGAACGCCTTGGCTGCCCCGATGTCGTCGACGACGATGAGAACGTTGTCCATCCGCCGAATCGCCATGGGTCACTCCATGATCGCCTGCGGGACACTCGCCCGCTTCGGACTGCTCGGGGAGATGGTGTCATTCCACTCCCCTTGGAAGGAATCCCTCCAAGAGATTGATCTCTTCCATCTCCTGCTTCGAGACCTCGTTCCCCGAGAGATAGACACTTTGGTCCAGTTCGCAGCTGACCTTCAAGCCCGACCCGGTCATCGTCACCGCGATGAGGTTGACGATCGTCACGTGACTCAGAGGAGTTCGCCCCGCCATCGGGGCCCGGCCCGGCCGGGCGACCCGGTTTCCCCCGCCCCGCGTCGGCAACCTGAGCTATGCTTCTCCCAGGGGTCATGTCTCCACCCGGGCTCCACATCTCAATGCCCCGGGACCGGACGCACCGGCCTGGCGAGGCCCGGAACGCTCTCCGCCCGCACCGCGAGCGGTGCGCGCGGAAACGCGTGTCGGGATCGACGAGCGGCCGCCCAGGGACCGACCGGGTGGCCGGGGCGAAGACGGCTCCCCTCCCGGGGGTGAGTCGAGCGATCCCCCGGCCGTCAAGGCGATGGGGCGCAGGCTCGGAGGGCAATCACCATGTCACGATCCCACAGCAAGGCGAGGAGATTTCAGGTCGAGGTCCTGGAGCGGCGCAGCCTGATGGCCGGTGCAGGCTCCGGGGGCGATACCACAACAACAACAACGAGCACGAGCACCAGCGAGACCACACAGATCGCGGCGGACGTGTCGATCTCGTACGGCCAGGTCCGTCTCCAGAGTCTCCCGTCGGAGGGATCGGCCACGGCCACCGTCGAGTACGGCGACGGCAGCCTCCCCGTCGTCGTCACCCCGAACCCTGACGGCCAGTTCGTCTTCGACCACCTCTACGCCGGTGTCGGTACCTACGACGTACGGGTCACGCAACAGGTCGTCACCACCCAGATCACGATCACGGTCGCGGACATCATGGCGGGCGACTTCGTCATCGGCCGGAACACGAATACCAACACCAACACGAACACCGACACGCTCACGACGACGACCCGGGTCATCATCGGTCCCGCCCCCCTGACGGTCACCGCGAATGACGCGATCAGGACCTGGGGCGACCCGAATCCGGAGTTCTCGGCGACCTATCAGGGCTTCGCGCCCGGTGAGGACGCCTCCATCCTTCAGGGCCAGCTCCACTTCACGACCTCGGCCACGGCCGCGTCGCTCCCCGGCCGCTACGCGGTGGTCGCGGAGGGGCTCGCGTCGCCCAATTACTCGATCGACTTCCGGGCCGGGACGCTGACGGTTCGGCCCTCGTCGGTCCACGTCGTGCGCTACGTGTGCACCTCGACCGGCATCTCAATCACTTTCTCCGGGCCCATCGATCCCGACGAGATGAGCTACAGCCTCAGGGGCCTCCGCTGCCGCCGGCCGGTCGCGCTGGGAGCGCGGACGTTCGAGGCCGCCACCTCCGAGGGGGCCCTCCGCCTGCGGCGCGACTCCGCCCGGCTCGACACGAGCCGCCACTCCTACGTCCTGAGGCTCGGCGGGCAGGTCGAGGAGCGGCTCCTCCTGGATCGGGCCCATACGCTCCAGCCGTCCGCCCGGCCGGCGCATCTGGCATGGCTCCGGCCCTCCAGGTGAATCGGAGGGAACGCATACGGGGAACGGACAGATCGAGGGGGGCTCGATCGGAACGCACAGGCCGCGCCGGGGCGGGGGGCGTGAGCCGTCGACCGCGATCGCCGGCAGGAACGAGTACTTCACAAGTTCGCCCGGCCGGGTCAGGGCCGCTGGCCGGGCGAACTCGTGTTGCCTTGGACCGCGAGGCTGCCTTAGCCTAGATCGAACGTGAGGAACGGTCCCGCCCTGGCACCTCGGCCATCCGAGCCCGCCTCTCGTCGTACTTCCCGCCACACGGAACGGTGGTCTCGCTCCCGATGATTCGCTACTTTCTGGTCCTGGCCGTCACCGGGACCTCGCTCCTTGTTGCGAGTTTCGTGCTCGGGCTCCTGGCCTCCGGGCAGGACCCGACCTGGCGGGGGGTCCACGTCCTGTTCTCGCTCCTGACCGTGGTCTGCCTGCTGGGCATCCATTCGATCGTGTACACCTATTTCATGGCCACGGGGAAATGGGCCAAGGAGGTCGTCCGGGTCTACCAGCTCCCCGACTGGTTCGTGGCGCATGCGACCCGCAACAAGCGGCGGGCCTTCCGGTTCGTCATGATGTCCATGACGGCGATCGCGATCACCGCCTGGCTGGGCGCCGCTGCCCACGCGCGGTCGCTGGACTATGCCCCCTGGCACCTCGGCGTGGCGGCGCTCACCATCGCCTTCAACCTCGGCTCGTTCGCGGTCGAGTACGCGGGGATCGTGGCCCACGCGCGGCTCCTGCTGGAGCTGAAGGCGCAGGCGGACAGGCTCCGCGAGGCTCGCTACGGTACCACCGCGACGGCCGAAGCCTGAGTCGGCCCGCCCGCGCCACGATGACCTGGAAGGATCGCCCCCGAAGATGTCGCCGCTCGGTGTCGTAGTCCTGATCGTGCTGATCGACCTGCTCGGCTTCACGATCGTCATGCCGCTCCTGGCCCCGTTCGCCGAGCAGTACGGCTTCCGCGAGTGGCAGATCGGCCTCCTCTTCGCCGCCTATCCCCTCTGTCAACTGATCGCCGGCCCGATCCTCGGCCGGCTCAGCGACCGATACGGCCGCAGGCCGCTCCTGATCGCCAGCCAGGCGGGGACGGCGATCTCCTTCCTGATCCTCGGCCTGTCGCGGAACTTCACGGTGATGCTCCTGGCCCGGATGCTCGACGGGGCCTCCGGTGGGAACATCCTGGTCGCGCAGGCGTACGTCGCCGACGTGACGACCCCCGAGAACCGCTCGAAGGGGATGGGGCTGATCGGCATGGCCTTCGGCCTCGGATTCGTCTTCGGCCCGCTGCTGGGCGGGCTGCTGGTCGGGCTGCCGATCGGCGACGCCTGGCGGCTGAGGCTCCCCTTCCTGCTGGCCGCGGGCTTCTCCACCCTGGCCTGGGTGCTCGTGCTGACCCACCTGCCGGAGTCGCTGCCCCCGGGCAACCGGCCGCGCGAGGCCGCCCGGGTGCTGAGCGTGCGTGGGCTGACGGACACCATTCGCCTGCCGGGCATCGGCCCGCTCATCCTGATGGGCTCGCTGGCCGTGCTGGCCTTCGCCTGCCTGGAGGGGACGCTCTCGCTCTACCTCCGGCGGCGGTTCGGGTGGGACGCCCGCTCCGCCGCCTTCGCCTTCGCGGGCCTGGGCTTCCTGAGCGCCGCGGTGCAGGGGGGCCTGATCCGCCGCCTGGTCCCACGCTATGGTGAGCTACGTCTGATCGCCGTCGGCCTGGTCAGCGTGACCCTCGGCATCGGCTGGCTGGCCCTGGACTCGCGTGCCCTCGCGCTCGCCGGGACGCTGGTCCTGGTCGGCGTCGGCCAGGGCCTGGTCAGCCCTTCGATCAGCGGGCTCCTCTCGCGGATCACGCCCATGAACGAGCAGGGGGCCGTCTTCGGGACGTTCTCCTCGGCCCAGACGCTGGCCCGGATGATCAGCTACGCGGCCGCCAACGAGGTGCTCGGGTCGGTATCCACCGCCGCGCCCTACTGGTTCGGCTGCGCTGTCTACGTGCTCACCGGGATCGCGGCCGCTTCCTTCCTGCCAAGTCTCGCCGGACTGCTGCGCGAGCCCGAGTCCGACACGCGTCACCTAGCCGCCGCTCCGGCGGCCGGCGGGCGTGATTAAGCGGGTGCCATCCTGAATCGGGGCATGATTCAGCCCGCCTCTCCGACGGGGAAGTCACGGTCGAGGAAGCCGCCGATCCAGCGCGGATCCGTGTAGCCGTAGCGGAGCATGACGCGCCGGACCTCGTCCGGGTGAGCCAGGAGGATCTGGACCGCCTCGACGAGCCCCTCCGGCCGTGCCTTCAGGAGCCGGTCGAGGAAGAACTTGCGGAACTCGACCCCCTCCGCGGTGGCGTCGCTGGTCATGAGCCGGACGAGCCGCCGGGCTCCCGGTTGCTCGTTGATCCCCTTGCGGCCGGCGACGATGCGGGCGGCCTCGAGCAGTCCCCTCGGATCGTCCCGGGCCCAGTCCAGGACGGCCTGATTGAGCGTCAGGCGATGGGCTCGCTTCAGGCCGTCGCCCCAGAACCGCCCCAGCGGCGGGACGTACTTGCGGACCCATTCCGGGGCGGCCGGCGGGGGCTTGCGGCTTCGGTCCGGGGCGTCGAGCAGGCGTTCCAGGGCCCAGGCCCGCGAGACCGCGACCGGGTCGGCGACCGTCGCCACCCGCAGACCCTCGAGTTGGGGCGGCTCCAGCGCGTACCAGGGCCGCATCGCGAAGAGCAGGCGCGAGAAGGCCGACGCCTTGGAATCCTGCGTCTGGAGCCAGACGTGGCCGAAGCGGTCGTATTGCAGGGCATGCTTCTGGATGTCGCCGCCGAGCCGGATGTCGCTCCGGAGGGCTCCGAGGGTCTGCAACTCCTGGAAGGTCATCGGGTTGGTCAGGTCGTTTGGGAAATCGACCTCGGCATCGCGCGGGAATTCCCGGTTCAGCTCGTCGAGCACCGGGCCGTTGAAGCTGTCCCACCAGTAGGTCAGCTCGAAGCCCCGCCGCCAGGCGCCCGATGGCCCTCCCAGGAGGGCATTGTAGTAGGACAGCTCGAACGGATGCACGTGGATCAGCTCGTAGGCCGCGGGGGCCAGCACGCCCAGGCCGAGGGCCACGACCAGGGGCCCCGCGCGGACGCCGAGCAGCCGGGCGAGGTCCCTCCCTAGCGCCACGGTCCCCCAGCCGGCGAAGGCGGCCAGGAAGAAGAACGTGGGCAGGAAGAGCCGGACGCCGTCGTGGGCGGGCGTCGGCAGCATCCGGAGCACGGGGAACGTCAGGAAGTGGAGCAGGAAGTAGAGCGGTAGGCGGTCGCGGCGGAACTGTCCGAACGACCAGACCAGCCCGAGGACCGCGGCGGCCAGGATCGACAGGGGCACCGTGATCGCCATCAGCACCCAGGCGTTGTGCCAGGGGAGGGAGTACTCGTAGACCTGGCCGAAGTAGATGATCTGGATATCGGGGAGTGCCAGTTGCCGGTCATTGGTCAGCATGTAGTAGTGCGCGAGCCTGGGCAAGGTCTCGCGCCACCACGCGGGGTTCCCGAGCCATCCGACGACGGGCGCGAAGGCCAGGACGGCCGTCCCGATCTCCAGGGCCGGGCGCTCCGTGCCCCAGACCGGGCTGCGGGGGAAGATCAGGGCGAGGAGCCTGCGGACGACCCAGACCCCCAGGGGCACCGCCAGGATCCAGCCGGGAAGGTCGCTTTGCGGACGATCGACGAACAGGTCCGTCTGGCCGGGCAGCGGCAATTGCCGCTGGAGCGACTGGATCTCCAGGAACGCCAGGCCCAGGGGCAGGAGCATCAGCCCCGAGGTGACGACCGCGTCGATCCAGTCGGCGCGACGGCTCCGCCGGAGGGCCGGCAGGAGGTGCCCCACGGCGAGCCAGGCGAACAGGGGGACGATCACCCCGACGGCGGCCATCTTCTCGACGAACGCCAGCCCGAGGATGACCCCGACGAGCACCCGCCACGGGCGGGCCCCCGGCTCGTAGAGCCCCTTCCAGAACGCCAGCGTCGCCGCCACCCAGAGCAACAGCCCGGGGATGTCGGTGTCGATGAGATGGGCCTGGCCGTAGAGCCTCGGCAGGAGCAGCAGCGACCCGGCCATGATCAGCCCGGTCGCGGCCCCGTAACGCCGGGCGAGGAAGTGGAACCCGATCGCAATCGTCAGGGCAAACTCGATCACCGAGGCCATCCGGCGCGACGGGATGTCCTTCATCCACGATCCGAAGGCCGCGTGGGCCGCCAGGTTGAGCTGCCCCGCGAGCGGTGGGTGGAAGTTGATCCCGAAGCGGCCGTAGGGCCAGTAATACAGCAGGGTGTCCGGCTCGAGCAGCCTGCCCAGATCCTCCGCCGAGCGGGCCCGACCGAGCTGCTCCCACCACTGGGCCGAGAAGACCTGGCTGTAGCGATAGGCCGGCTCATCCCAGGTCATCCCGATCTCCGCCGTGGTCGGCACGAGCGCGGCCAGGGCCGCGACCAGGACGAGCCCCGTCAGCGTCGCGATCCTCGAGGCACCCGGACCACGGGCCGGGGTGGCCGAAGTGCCGCCGGAGTCCGAGATGCTTCGATCACCCTGCTCCAGCGCCACCGCCATCTCGCCTCCTGCCCCTCGCCGACCAGGACACCGGACCGTGTCAGCCATCATAGGGCACGGCGCCGCCGGACGGGAGACGTCCGCGGCTCGCCGCTGCCCGACCGTGCAGGGGCGTGATCGTCCCGACCGACAGGGGACGACTCGGTCGACGAAGCGATCGCGCGTTCCGGTAGAGTTTCTTGATATGTCGGAATTTCTTGACGGAATCGGAAGGTCGGTACGTCATGTCCCTGGAAGGTGATGCCGGAAGCCTGGCAAGTTTTTCCGTTGCGGAAGTTGCAATCGACGGCCCGATCATTTACCCTACTCAGCGGGCATGCCTTTGAATTACCAACTTTGAGGCCGGGCGGCGTGTCGTTTGGAGACAGGCCGGCCGGCTGTCTTTTTCAAGGAGATGCACCTATGAAGCGGCACTTCATGACCCTGATCCTCACCGGATTCGTGGGGTCGCTGGTCCTGGTCGGCAACGCGGAAGCGTGCCACAAGAAGAAGAAATGCACCTGCGCCCCGGCTCCTGTGTGCGCCCCGGCTCCCGCTCCCTGCGTGGTCGTCGAGCCCGCCCCGTGCCCCCCGCCGGCCCCGGTCTGCGAGCCCGCGCCGGCCTGTGCCCCGAAGAAGAAGTGCGGCCTGTTCGCCGGCCTGAAGGGCATGAAGCTCGGCTGCCACAAGAAGGCCGTCGTCTGTGCCGGTCCGGTCGTCGAGGCCCCCTGCAGCACCCCTGCCCCCTGCGGCGAGACGGTCGCCTACAGCGCTCCGGCGACCTACATCTACACCGGTACCATGACCGGCACCGTTACAGCCCCCCTGCCTTCGGTTCAGCACTGAGCCGATCCCGCCTCTTCACCCTCCCTGATGATCGCATGTTCCCTTCATGCGTGACATCCTGACAGCATGCCCACGATGAGCCTGGTCGGGCGCGAGCCGCACGACACTCGCGTCCGGCCGGATCATGCTCATACTCAAGGCCGGCCGTCAGCCGGAGCCGCCTGCCGCTGCACCTCGTCGTACGCGTAGATGAGGATCAGGGGCACGCCCAGTTTCGACACGGTAAACGCCGCCGTGGAATGCTCCACGAGGCGGCGATCGGTCGGCGACCATGCGCCCGGCCGGTTCTGGAGCATATACCAGGAGGGCTGGCCGGGATCGACCGGCCAGAGCTTCCTGGGCAGATCGCCCGTCTCGCGGAGATACAGCCAGGAGGTCGGGAAGGTCGCGAACCGGATCGACTGTCCGGGGCCGGTGTGCGCCTTCAGCCACTCCCGGGCCTCTCCTGTCAGCCCGTCCCAGTAGTACGTCGGCTCCATCCCGAGCCGGACGGCCCCTGGGAGTCCGCCCACCAGCGGGCTGAAGTAGCTCAGCGGGACGGGCATCATGAGCGCGACGCTGAGCATCCCCTCAACCGCCGCCCCGGCGATCAGGGTCCGTGCTCGCGTGCCGATCCACTCCCGCCATCGCTCGGCCCCTAGGCCAGCGAGCATCGCCAGCACGCCGAAGGCGGGGAGGAAGAGACGCACCCCGTCGTGACCGGGCGTGTGGGGCAGGGCCCGCAATCCCATCAGGAGTAGCCAGTGCCCGACGATCAGCAGGGCCAGCGGCTCGGTCTTCCGGCGGATCAACGCCCGTGCCGCGCCCCCGACCGCCAGCAAAAGGAAGCCGACCGGCGTCACCAGCGCCGTCCAGACCAGGGTGTTGTACCAGGGGAGCGACTGGTTCGGCGTCTGGTAGATCGTCCCCAGGAAGAGCACCGGGATCGGGATCGTCTGACCCCTCGTCAGGTTCGATCTGAAGAATCGGACGAGCCCCGCGATCGGTTCGGTCCACCAGGGCGGATTGAGGAGCAGGAGCACCGCAAGGGCCAACGGGATGGCGACCAGGAGCACCCGAAATGCGCGGCGGTCGCGTTGCCAGGCGGTCCAGGCCAGGAAGGGCAAGGGGAGGAACCAGCCCGTCAACTTGGTTGCAAGCGCGCAGCCGAGGATCACGCCGAACGCCACGGTTGCCGGGCGGCGGATCGTCGCGGGTCGATCGACCGTGGGATCCCCGACGGCGGCGGCGAAGGCGACGATGGCCAGGACCCAGAGTGAGCTCAGGACCGCGTCGTAGGCGGCATAGTGCCCGTGCCCGAAGAGGTTGGGCTGGAGCAGCCAGGCCGCGGCCGCCGCGCCCGCCGGCCACGGCCCCCACCGCAGGGCGGTGAATGCGAAGAGCACGCCGGTGGTCAGGCTGAACAGGAGGATCGGCCCGAGCCGGGCGCGCGGCAGGACGGCCCAGGAGGGTGCCAGGACATCGCCGAGCAGGCCGAGGATGGCGTAGAACGGCGGATGCCCGTGCGGCTCCTCACGCGCGAATGGCCAGAAGTACGCGAGGACTTGGGTGTCGAAGAGCAGCTTCCCGCGCGAGTCGATCTGCGACGGCTGCGGGGGAGGGGCGCCGACCTGCTGGACCAGCTCGAGGGCGGGGGGGCTCCAGCGGGCCGCGAACCCGGGCGGATCGGCGAGCGCCCGGAACCAGTCGCGGAGCCGGGCCTCGCGGCCGAGGGTATAGCCCTCGTCCCAGACGATCGCCAGCCTTGGCTCGGTCGCGAGCATGACGCCCAGGGTCGTCAGGCCCACGATCAGGCCGGCGATCGCGATTCGGCCGGGACTCGCGATCATGGATCGAGTCGGGACATCCGCGACCCCCCCGGGTGACTCATCCTCGGTCGGAGCGTCGGCCTGCCTCGCGGATCCTGGTTCATCGCCGCGAGGCAGCCCGGAGCAGGTCGGCAGGGGTGTGTCGATCGATGATCGACGTTGCGAGGATCAGGCGGGGGCCGCCTGGAGTTCGAGACTCGCATGGACATCGGCGTCCTCGCCCTCGAAGGTCCGGATCAGGGCGACTTCCTGGCAGTTGGGGAACAACGGGCAGCGGACGCACTCGTTCCAGATCTTGTGGGGGAGCTCCGCCTTGTCGATCTGGTGATAGCCGCACCGCTCGAAGAAGTCGACCGAATAGGTCAGCGCGAAGACCGACCTGATCTCCAGCGCCCTCGCCTCTTCCCAGCAGGCTTCCACGAGGCGGCGCCCGATCCCCCGGCCGTGGGCCCCCTCGGCGACGGCCAGGCACTTCAGCTCGGCCAGGTCCGCCCAGAACACATGCAGCGCGACGCACCCGATGACGCGATTCTCTTCGTCCACCGCGACCTGGAACTCGCGGATCGACTCGTACAGTTCGCCCAGCGACCTCCGGATCATCAGCTTCCGGTCGGCGAAGGTCCGAATCAGCTCATAAATTGCGGGTACGTCACCAACACGAGCGGGACGGATGTTCAATCGAGGAACCTCCAGGTGCCGGCCCCGGGCCGGACAAGCTGACCAGACGGATTTCCCCAAGCCCGCGGCCGGAATTGACCTCGGGCACGCACGACCAGCCTCTATTCTAGGTCAGGACGGCACGGAATCAAGAACGATCGCACGCGAGTTCGGCGGGCGATCGCCTGGTCCTGGCCGGGCCGGATCCGCGCAATCAACGCGCGACGGAGGAGGGCGAGGCAGGGGGGGCCGACGACGCGGCGATCCGGCTGGGATCCGGGGCGTGGGCCGCGGAAGAAAGGGCCTTCTCCCGGAGGGGGAGGACGCGGCTGTTGTAGTAATCGACCATGTGGCGGTAGTCCGGCCCGTGGGTCACCTTCACCAGGCCGACGGTCCTGGCCACCTCCTCGGTCGCCTGCTCGAGCGTCCAGCCGCAATACTTCGTGCGGTAGGCGATCTGGACCATCGACGCCCGGTTCAGCCCGTGATGGCAGTGGAAGAAGACGGGGTAGTTCGCCGGGTCGGCCACGACGGCCGCGGCCTCGTCGAGCCGGTCGGCGAGCGTCTTGGGGTTCTCCTGGTCGCGGAGGTCCACGATCGGGATGTGGATCCAGCGGATGCCCAGTTCCCGGGCCAGGGCTCGCTCGCCGACGGAGAGCGGGTGGTCATCGGGATGGGCCAGGGCGAGGATCGTCCGGAGCTTGTAGTCGCGGGCGAGCCGCCGCATCGGCCAGTCCTTCTGCCAGCCGCCGCGGTAGATCTTGCCGGCCTCGACGACGGCAAACTCCCGGGGCAGGACGTAGTCGTAGCCGTGCCGCCAGAGCTGCTCGAGGCCGAAGAGGAGGAGCAGGGCCAGCAGACCACGGCGAAGCCAGAGACGATGGACAGTCATTCAGCCGCACTCCCCCATCTGATCGGAACCGGGCTCGACGGCTTCGCCGGGAGGCGGTTCTGTGGGTGGCGGCATCGAGGGCGAAGGCGTCGGATCGTAGCAGGTCAGCGGCCGCCTCACAAGGCGGACCCAGGGACGACTCGCGGCTGCCGCCGTTGCCTAAGGAAGATCGGCCGGTCGGGGGGACTTGTCCAGGAAAACCGGGCGGCCGCGGGCCCCCGGTCGGACTGCCCAAATGGTGGAAACCTGCTATCCTGGAGCCGTCGCGGGAGCCTGCATGGAGCCCGAGCCCGACGACGCAGGTCGCGGTCGATCAAGGAGGGTCCGTCCGCTCATGTCTTCGAGCTTCGCCCGATCGCTGCGCTTCGATCCGCCTGCCGAGAACCTGGAGCATCCCTTAGTGGCCCGAACCGAGCGACCCATGGGCCCGATCTCGCGGGTGGTCGGCCTGTACCAGGCCTTGCTGCGGCAATTGCTCGAGCATTTCTTCCCGGACGCCCTGCTGGAGATCCAGGGCGACCGGAGCGTCATCAACTGGAACGGCTCCCTCGACGAGACCTACTACCGGCTCATCGACGACCAGGACGGCCTCGGCCTGGGCATCGAATGGCTGGGCACCCTGCTGACCTTCCGCCCCGAGAGCCCGGTGCCGCTCCTGCCGCTGGAGCGGAAGCTGGTCGAGGTGGTCGTGCGGGCGCTCGACCTGCGATTCCGGGGGCTCTTCGACCAGGATCTCGACGATCGCCTCGAACGATTCCAGTTCCTCACCGAGGACCTGATCATCGCCGATTTCCTGGAGACGTCCGGCCGCTACCGGGTCCCCGCGGCCCTCGAGGCGCTCCGGGTCGCCGCGCTGTCCACCTACGAGAACCGGCGGGTCTCCATGGGCGTGCTCCTCCTGGGCACCCCGGAAGACCCCGCCAACCCGCACCGACGCAACACCGAGGGCGCGCCTCGCTTTAACTCCCGGCTGACCTCGATCAAGGGGTTCCACCGCCTGTGCGACGGCGTCCAGACGGCCTTCCTGGTCGACCTCCAGGGCGAGCTCCTGCGGATCGCCGACATCGAGTACTGGGCCGAGCGGGTGCAGGGCGTCGAGCCGCCCGAGCATCCCTGCCCCCGCCAGTACGACAGCCACGCCAAGGCCACACGGGCGGGGGGCCACGTCTGCCTGGTGCTGACACCCGCCCAGGAGATCAAGGTCTTCGCCGGCGGGACCATGGTCTTCAGCCTCAGCGACGCGCGCTGGCGGCTGCTGGACATCCCCAGCAAGTTCGCCGCCTGGAACGAGGCGGTCGGCCAGACCTCATTCCCCGAGCTGGCCCGCTGCGTCTTCCAGGCCGCGTTGAACCTCAGCGAGGCTCGCACCGGCGCCCTGCTCGTGGTCGTCCGCGATCCCGAGCGGGCCATCCGCGAGCTGATCGTTCCCATCGACCGCATTACCGAGGAGGTCGCCGAGGACGACCCCCAGGATCCCGAGAACCTCTCGCCCCGCCTGGCCAAGCGTGCCCTCCATCACGCCGTCCGGGGGGCCAGCCTCTGTGACCTCGAGCCCTTGGTCCTGGAATCGATCGCCAGCCTCGACGGGGCCGTCGTGGTCGATCGGGCCGGCGGCCTGCTGACCTTCGGCGCCATCCTCCGGATCGCCCCCGAGACGCTCGAGCTCGTCCGCTCGGTGCAGGGGGCGCGGACCCTCGCCGCCCTGGCCGCCTCCCGGTACGGACCGGTCCTCAAGGTCAGCCAGGACGGCTACATCACCATGTTCCTGAAGGGACGCCGGGTGTGGGAGTTGTGAGCGGCGTGGACGGCACGAATCTCTGCGAGGCGAGATTCGCGGCGAGTTCTTACTGAACTCCGTGCGGGATTCCCGTAAACTCGGTCGGGAAGGTCAACTCGACCAGAGATCCAATCGAGTCGCGGCAGCCCGTACAGGAAGAACCTCTCCCCATGACCGTCTCGGCCAAGTGTTACTATGCCCTCCGCGCCATCTACGCCCTCGCGGAGCACCAGGAGACCACACCCCTGAAGGCGGGCGAGATCGCGGAGCGCCAGCACATCCCGATCAAGTTTCTGGAGGCGATCCTCAGCCAGCTCAAGGGGGGCGGCTACGTGAACAGCCGGCGCGGGGTGGAGGGGGGATATTTCCTGGCGCGGCCGGCCGACCGCCTGAAGATCGGTGAGATCATCCGCTTCATCGACGGCCCGATCGCCCCGGTGGACTGCGTGAGCGTCTCGCGTCCCAAGGCCTGCGAGTATCCCGGGCACTGTCCGTTCTTCGGCTTCTGGGGGAGAGTCCGGCAAGCCATCTCGGACGTGGTCGATCAGACGACGTTCGCCGACCTGATCAAGGAGAACGCCGGCCGCAACGTGGACTTCATCCTCGACTGGACGATCTGAACGGCGGGATTCAATCCGGCCGCGGACACATTGCGCGGAGCTTAACCGGCCGGGGTCCGGGAGCCGGAAGCACAGCGACGGCCGGCAAGTTCTGCCCATCGAGGGCCTCCGTCACTTCAGCCTCCGCCTCGGATCCCCCGGACACTCCGTCCGACTCGCGGCGCGGATCAGCAACTGCAGCAGACGGGCATCCCGTTCATCATCATGCAGCAGGTGCAGCCGGCCTTGCACATGGCCATCATGCAGTCGCAGCAGGCCTGGATCATGGCGCAGCACGCGGCGTCGCCGCTGGTGCAGGTCATGCAGACGCCGCCCTCGATCATCTCGCACTTGCACATGCCCATCGTCATGTTGCAGCAGCAGACCATCATCCCGTTCATCATCATGCAGCAGCTGCACATGCCGCCGGCCATCATCGTGCAGAGGTTCTGAAGCATGGTGGCCGAGGTGGGGTCGTCGCACTTGCAGGTGATCTTCATGCCCCCCTGGCACTTCTCCATCATCATGGTGCAGCGCGGCACCATCATCATCTGCGGGGCCATCGGCATCGTGCCGGTGCCCGTCATGCCGGTCGTCATCGGCCCCATGCCCGTCATGCCCATCCGCTCCATCATCATCGCGCCGGTCATCGCTGAAACCTCCGAGGATTCGATCTCGCCTTCCACGAAAGGGGACGACACCTCGTCTCCCCACACACGACGAGAGATTAGCGACTCGGTACACCTGGACGCAACAAAAAAATAAAAATCTTTGCATGTAACATGACTTTGCGGATCGAGATGGTCAGGATTGTCGAGAGTGTGACGGGACCACCGACAAGGCCTATTCTCGACAAAAATTATAGGAATTGCGAAGAATTCTGCTTGACAATGTCGATAGGAAAAGTCATCATTGGGCCGTGATCCAGATAACCCCGAGCCGAAAGTCGCCCTCCCATGTCCAATCGACTGGTCGCCTTGTCTGGGAAACCGGAGGTGGAGCCGGTGAGTCATGCCGCCCCGGCACCGGGGCCGTTCATCGTGGTCTGTCCGGGCATGCCCGTCGGCATTCCGAGCCCGCAGGGATGGCAGGCGGTTTATCGCCTGGCGTTTGAGCAGGCGCGGCTTGCGCTGGCACCGAGCCGATTCCAGAGGATGCTGGATCCGTCGACCAACTGAGTGGAATGACGAGCAGCGGGGGATGGAGCCGTGAGGGTCTCGGCGAAGGCCGAATATGCATGCCTGGCGGTCATCGCCCTCGCGATCCTCGGGAAGGGCGATCGGCCAGTGCGGATCCGCGAGATCGCCGACACCCAGGGCATTCCCGAGACCTTCCTGACCCAGATCCTGCTGAAACTGAAGGCCGCCGGGCTGGTCCACAGCACACGAGGCGCATCCGGCGGCTACCGGCTTGCTCGATCCGCGGAGCACATCTCTCTCGGTGAGGTCATCCACGTGGTCGATGGCCTGCCCGTCCCGTCGCGCGAGCCCACCGGCCCCGCGGGTCCGGTCCTGGCCCAAATCTGGGACCAGATCCGCGACTCCCAGACCCAGGTCCTCAGCCGCACGTCAATCGCCCACCTCGCCAGGCAGGCGTCGCCGCTCGACTGGGTCATTTAAAGCAGGCGGCCTCGCACGTCCCCCGCGGATGACTCGGGAATCAGCTCCGGGTCGGGGCTCGGTCCCTGGGCGGGCGAAACTCGCGACGCCATCCGGCGTGAGACAGTTGCGGCGGTGTCTCATTTTCCAAGTCCCGGGAAATCCTGGGGGGCTCGAGCCACCTCCGCTACAGTCGTCATTTATTCTCTATTGATCTGGTGGGAAAAGCAGGAAATCCTGATCTCGCCCAGAGCAGTGGGCCGAGGAATGCAGTAGAGCCTCTGCAGGTCCAACTTGGGAGGAGCCCTCGGTAGACTAGGACTACGGTGGGACGGACTGATTGAAGGTCCCGTGTTCCTGTCGCCGCTCCGAAGTTGGCCTGAAGTCGAGGAGGTCTCATCATGGTCCGTCGTCCCGCCGTCCTTTACTTGTTGCTGCTGGTTGGGTTCCTCACGCCCGCGACGACCTGCGGGCGAGCCCGCGGGGCGGAGGACCGTCCGCGGCTGATCCTGATCCTGGCGGATGACCTGGGCTGGGGCGATGTCGGGTTCAACGGCCGCACGGAGTGGGCGACGCCCCAGCTCGACCTATTGGCCGCACGGGGGGCGATCCTCCGGCGCTGCTATGCGGCCTCGCCCGTCTGCGGCCCGAGTCGCGCGGCGATCCTGACCGGCAAGGGCACGATCCACAACGGCGTGCGGCGCAACGATCAGGACCTGCCCGCCGAGGAGACCACGATCGCCGAGGTCCTGAAGCCCCTGGGCTATCGCTCGGCCGTCTTCGGCAAGTGGCAGCGGGGCCGGGCCCGGGCGGGCCGGCCCGAAGGGGTGCACCCGCTGGACCAGGGATTCGATGAGTTCTTCGGCTACACCGACCCCTACAGCGCCCTGGAGAAGAACCCCGTCCGGGCCTGGCAGGGCCGCGAGCAGGTGGCCACCTCGGGCTACATCGACGACCTGATCACCGATCGGGCGGTGGACTTCGTGAGCCGCCACCGCGACCGTCCGTTCTTCCTGTATCTCTCCTATCTGGCGCCACACCACACGATCGACGCACCGGCCGATGAGGTCGAGCGGCACCGGGGCAAGCTCCCCGAGGCGCGCCCCGAGCGGCCCGTGAACGCCAGATACGCCGCGATGATCACCCGGATGGACCGGAACATCGGCAGGCTGACAGAGACGCTCCGGCGCCTCGATCTCGAGCGGAGCACCTTCATCCTCTTCGCCTCCGACAACGGAGCGACCTTCGAGTTCGCGAATCAGGGCGCCAGCGCTGCGCTCGACAGCAATCGCCCGTTCCGCGGCCAGAAGCGGACGCTCTGGGAAGGGGGCATCCGGGTCCCGGCCCTGGCCTGCTGGCCTGGGCGGATCAAGCCCGGCCAGGTGCTGGCGGCGAATGTCCAGCTGATCGACGTCCTGCCGACCTTCCTGGCTGCGGCCGGCGGGACCGCCGATCCCGGCTGGCACCTCGACGGCGCCGACCTGCTGCCGCTCCTGACCGGCCGCTCGGCCCTGCCGGCGAGGACCCTGTTCTGGGAGTGGCGAGGCGAGGGGAGCGACCAGGTCGCCGCCCTGGATCGCGACCTGAAGCTCATCGTCACCTCCGGCGGCAAGCCCGAGCTCTACGACATCGCCGCCGACAACGCGGAACGCCGCGACCTCGGCGGCTCCGAGCCCGATCGATCGGAGCAGCTCAAGCTCGACCTCGATCGCTGGCTCACGACGGCAGATCCGAGGGGCAATGACTAATAATAACTCATATCAATTTCATTCGATAAATGAATTTTCCTTTATGTCTTCCAGTCAGTGAATCTCCCGAACCCACAACGGAACAGCGGGGCCGCCCCGGCGTCCCCGGCCCGAGGCCCGACCGATGAGAACCACGCTGCCGATCCTGGCCCTTTCGCTGACACTCGGCGTGACCCATGGAGGCGAGACGCGAGACCAGTCCGGAGACCTGACCCGGCTCCAGGGCCGCTGGACCGCCCGGGCGGGGCCCGCCGCGAGCTCAACGTCGTCCTGGAGGTGCGGGGGCAGTCCATCAAGGTCGCCATCACCACGCCCCAGGGCCTGGAGATCAAGGTCCGCGGCGGCGTGAAGCTGAATGAGACCACCGCGCCCCGCAGCCTCGACTGGGTCGACCTCCTCGGGCCCGACCGGCAGCCGTTCCCGCAGGTCGCGGGCATCTACAAGCTCGAGGGCGGCACCTTCACCGTCTGCAACGGTGGATTCCTCGGCGCCCGCCCCTCCGAGTTCGAGAGCGGCGACGGGGCCCTCGCCGACGTGGTCGTCTTCCATCGCCTCGAAGCGGGCCGGCCCGGGGAGGCCGCCTCCGCCGGGTCGTCACCCCGCCGCGACTCGCCACCGGCCTCGCCGAATGGGGGCTCCCCGGAGGTCTCGCGTGTCGATCGCCCCGGCGACGTTCGCCGCTGAGGGCCGGCGTCGAGTCCCCCACTCGAGGGCAGGGATGGCGGGCCGAGCCGCGGTGGGACACACCTGGGCACAGCCATCGCCTCTTACCCCGCCGGAGTCGATCCCCGCGCGGCGATCGGCCACACCGGTGAGCTCCCCGATCGTGCCGCCCGGAGAATCGGAGCGAGGTCCTTCGATTTCTCCCCAGCCGCTTGGCGCTACCGCACGGCGTCGCTGGACGTATTGACGGTGGGGACGACCCGGGTCTCGCCGGTGGTCGGGTCCAGGATGAATGGGTTGGCGCGCAGGACCCCGTGCGGCGCTCGCCAGCCGCCGGCCTGCCAGAGCTGCCTCAGCCGAGGCAACGGGTCGACCGCATCCCCTCCGACGGAGGGATTCCCGGGCGAGGGCCTGCGGATCTGGTAGTGCAGGTGGGGTATCCCGTTCCTGCCGGCATGATACACCCGCCCCAGCAAGTCCCCCGTGAACACCGACTGGCCGGGATGGACGTAAACGGGGAGGAGGTGGGCGTAGTAGACGACGTAGTTCTCGGGTCCGAGGACGCGGACGTAACCATGGACCTCATCCGAGAACGTGGCGCTCGCCCCCGGGCGGTTCCGCTCTCGCGGGTCTGACGCCGAGGGATAGAACCAGGTGTCGAAGACCCTCCCGGGGCAGGTCGCCACGACGGCCGCCCCATAGGCCGCGCCGATGTCCTGGCCATCATGAGGGACCGACTCTCTGCCGTGGCCCCGGCCGACGGTCATCCCTGCCCCGAACGTGGGCATGTAGGGCGGCCGGTCACACCGGCGACTTTGCGAATAGCTCGAGGGAGGGCCGTAAGGATGCGGCGAGAAACCCTCCTCGATCCAGATGGGGAACACGCGGATCAGATCGTTGAACGGGACTGGCATGGCTGAGCCTCCCAGTTTGAAGGGCCGCGTCCGCGTGCGACAGCCGCGTGCGACGGCCTGCTGATGGGAGGAGCCTCGAGCGTTCGGAAGCCGACCGACCCGTCCGCGGCGCCTCGCACCGCAGGGCTGGCCGGAGTTCGTCGATGGGAAACCGGCAAGAACGTCCCGTCCACGGCCGGCGACCGCGATGGAATACCGCTGCCGTTCATCTCACTCCATCGTAATGCCCAGGGGCGCGCCGGGCAATCCTGGGAGAGACCGGCCCCGCCTCACCGGCGAGTTCGCACCGCGCTGCACGGATGCGCTGTCCGACGCGGGCCCGACTGCGTCGCTCCGGGCGATTCGCTACCCCCGACGTGCCACCTTGCCGGACACCTGCCGGATCGCCTCGATGACCAGCTCGGGATCCTCTGCGTGCAGCCCGTGGCCCGCCTTCCTGGCGATCGCGTGGGTGCTGTTCTTCGACAGGCCGAGCAGCGTTCGTTGGAGTTCGAGCGAGGCCTGTTCCAGACGTCTCGAGACGGCGTCGGGCAGGTCCGGGACCATCTTCCACTCCGGGCTGTGCGAGAGGACCACGAGCGGGGTCTCCCCCAGGGGGCGTGCGGTCCTCACCTGGGCGGCGCTCGCGACCACGTCCAGGCCCTCGGGATTCGCGGCCGGATCCGCGAGCCGGTGGCGGAGGAAGTCCCGGGCGGACTTGAGCTCCTTTGGCTCGCCCGCCGTTTCCGGGCCCAGTGCGTCGAGCCATCGAGCCTCCTGGTCCGGGTGGGTGGCGTCGACCAGCACGAGGCCCGCCACGTCGTCGGGATACAGGTCGGCGAAGATGCGCGCGTTGAGCCCGCCGACCGAGTGTCCGACCAGGACGTATGGGCCGGGGATCCGGGCATTCTTCAGGAGGGCATTCAGGTCGCGGGCCGCGTCCCGGCTCGTCCGCGTCCTGGCCGGCGGGGCGTCGCTCGATCCCAGACCCGCGCGATCGTAGAGGACCACCCGGTTCGTCCTGGAGATCGCCTCGATCACAGGCTTCCACGAGCCCGACTCCACTGCGGGCTCGCCCAGTCCGGCCTCGATGATCACGGTCGGTGTCCCTCCTCCCCGGCTCAGGAGCGTCAGCCGCCGTCCGCCGACGTCGACCTTGCGGATGCCGGCGTCGGGAGGCGAGGATGCCTCCTGCGCGGGGCAGGGGAGGGTCGACATTGCAAACAGGAAACTATATATTCGAATTTTACTCATAAAAAAAGCGCATGACGCGAGCATCGCCCGTGACATCGGGACTCTCCGATCGTGAGGACGTGTCCGGGCAACCGCCGCCGACCGTGATTGCCCACCAGGTCTCTTCGCACCGGAGCCGCGAATATTCTGCACGCCGTGCGCGATCACGAGCCCGGCGACCCCGCCTCGTGCGGGGCCGGGAGCGGCCGCCATCCCCCTCGAAAGAACAAAAACAAATTCTAATTATATGAACACTTTAAACGGATGGACGGCCCCCCGGGAGGGGTCCGACTCGGCCAGGGCGACGAGGCGGCCATCGGGGCCGAGGAGGGCGAGCGGGCCGGGGGGCAGGGGCGTCGACGACAGGGCGTCCGCGGCGAGGGTCTTGCCCTGGGCCACGGCGCGGATGTGCTCCTCGGTGTGCAGGGTCAGCGACTGCATCCCTGCGACGGCCTCCCGGGGCGAACGGAGCAGGGAGGGCAGGGCCTCCGCGGTCAAGGCCGACAACTCCGCGGCGGTCTCGATGGTGAAATGGCCGATGCGGCTGCGGACCAGGCGTTCGAGCAGGCCGCCGCAGCCGAGCGACTCGCCGAGGTCCCGGGCGATCGAGCGGATGTAGGTCCCGCCGCCGCAGTCGATCTCCAGGTCCAGCCGAGGCCACTCGTAGCGCAGCAGGGAGATGCGATCGACCCGGACGATCCGCGGCGCAAGCTCGACGGCCTTGCCCGCGCGGGCCAGCTCGTGGGCCCGCCGGCCCTTGACCCGCAGCGCCGAGAACTCCGGCGGTCGCTGGAGGATCTCGCCGACCTGGCCCGCGATCGCGGCGCGGACCGCCTCCTCGTCGGGGATCGGGGGAGCCTCGACCTCGACGACCTCGCCCTCGGCATCCAGCGTGTCGCTGCGTGCGCCCAGGCGGACGGCTGCCAGGTACGTCTTGGGCATCCGCTGGACGCACTCGATCAGGCGGGTGGCGGCGCTCATGCACACCACCAGGACTCCGGAGGCCGCCGGATCGAGCGTCCCCGCGTGCCCCACCTTCGTCCGCGGCACCAGCCGCACCACCTGGTCCACGACCCGCCGCGAGGTCATCCCCGCGGGCTTGTTCAGGTTGAGCAATCCGTTCACCGGCCGTCCCGTCCTCGAATCGTCACTCGACCCTCACCGTTGCGGCGGCGGACGGCCTCCGGGACCGTCTCGCACTCCCAAGGATCGGGAACTGCCATTAGAATCGAACTTCGCGTCCGACGAGCGTACGTATTCCGGAAACCCGACCCGAAGTCGAGCCACCATGCCGATCCTGCCCGCCGAGCCGGATTTCCATCCTCCGGGACTCTGGGAGGAAGCACCGTCGGTCCTCCCCTCACCCGACGACGCGGTCTGGCGCTGCCTGCACGCGAAGGCACGCCAGGAGAAGGCCGTGGCTCGCGAGCTGCGCAAGCAAGGGCTCACCTACTACCTCCCCCAGGTTCTCAAAGAGGATCGGACGCCTCAAGGCCGAAAGATCCGCTCGATCCTCCCGCTGTTCCCGGGATACCTCTTCTTGAAGGGAGATCACGAGGCTCGCCTGGCTGCGCTCCGAGGAGATCGGCTGGTCTCGGTCCTTGAGGTGAGTGACCAGGCGGCGCTGGAACGCGACCTCCGCCAGATCCACCGGATGCTCTCGTCGGGCCTGGCCGTCCAGCCCGAGCCGGCGGTGCCCGTCGGCGCCCGGGTGCGGATCCGGAGCGGCCCGCTGGCCGGCGTGGAGGGGACCGTGATCCGCCGGGGGAAGCGCGACCAGTTCGTGGCCGTTGTCCGGTTCCTCGGCCGGGGTGCCGTCGTCGACCTGGAGGACTGGCAGGTCGAGCAGATCGGGGATTCCTGAACGTCTGGTCAGGAGGTGGGTGTTCGTCGCCCGTCCCGGATCGGCTCAGGACGAGGATGCAGGGCTGTCGTCCAGAATCTTCGCCACCGAGAACTCGAGGCCGGGCAGGAGCCGTGTCTTGTAGATCGCCGGCGGGCGGACCGGATGCTCGACCCAGCGGCCCCGCGAGCGCCGCAGGACCGTCATCCGGCCCTCGTGTTCGTCGACGATCCAGTATTCCTGAACCCCCAGGCGGAGGTACTCCTCGGGCTTCTCCTCGTAGTCGCGGCGCCGGGAACTCGGCGAGACGACCTCGACGACGATCTCGGGCACCCACTGCGACCAGATCTCGTCGTCCGTCTCACCCTCCGGCGGGGGCGTCTTGTAGATGGCCAGGTCCGGATGCCGCTCGGACTCCAGCCCGGCGATCAGCAGCTTGCACTCGCCGCCGCTGGCAACCGCATGCAGCTTCCCGGGATGGGCCAGGTCATAGGCTAGGAACTGGCGGCGGGTCGCGTTCACGATGACCAGGTGTCTCGGGTTGGGCACGTCCACCACGGTCACGACTCCTCGGCTCAGCTCGTAGAGCCACCCCGGCTCGGCCTCGGCGCCGGCGAATTCGTCCAGGCTCATGACCCGGCCGGCGTCGGCCGGGCCGACCCTCGTGGCGACCTTGCTCATGGCGTCTGTCCTCCGGGGGAAGATGCGGCCTGGATGTCGAGTTCGAGGGGGATTGTCAGGCTGGCAGGGGCCAGGCAGACCTTGTCGTCGCACGCCTGATATTTGAGCCGGAAGCGGAGGGCCAGCTTGCCGGGCTTCGAGTGCTTCGCGAGCGTCAATCTCACGGGGATCTCGACCTTCCCCTCGTAGAGCGAGACCTTCTCCTGGCCGAGGGAGCCCAGCACCTTGGCCTGCCCCTTCGGGTACGTCACCTTGAGGTCCGTCGCCGGCGGCCCGCCCTCGAGTTCGAGCGTCGTGGGCTTGAGGATCTCCACGCCTGTGGGATTGGCGTAGATGTGCCAGCCCTTCTTCACCTCGAGCGCCACGAGAGCCTCCACCACCTGGCCCGGCGCGGGCAGCTTCGGGCTCACGGATCGGGCCGTGCCGCTCACGACGCGGGCCGGCGTCGGCGCCAGGGCTCCCTCGCCGAGCGGTTTGGGCGTGATCCGGTCGGGGCGGTCATCAAGGTAGTCCTGGAGGCCGAGCAGCATGATCGGCATGGCGGCGGGGTTCTGCACCATCACGGCGCTGAAGGCCTCCAGGGTCTTGCGTGCCTGGGTCAGGTAGCGCTCGTCACTGGTGACGCGGTGGAGGCCCAGGAGGTCGAGCACGGCCATGCTGTTGGCCCCGGGCAGGGCCCCATCGTAGGGGTCCTTGGGTCGGGCCAGCAGGCTTTCGTGATCACCCGGAGTGAAGAAGAAGCCGCCCTCCTCGGTGTCCGCGAAATCCACGACCATCCGATCGGCCAGCACACGGGCCTGCTCGAGCCATCGCGCCTCGCCGGTGGCGGTGTGGAGCTTCAGCAGGCCATGGATCAGGAAGGCGTAATCTTCGAGATACGCCGCGAGCCTGGCCTGCCCGGCGCGATAGGTCCGCAGCAGGCGGCCTCCGGGATCGCGGCTCTTCGCCAGGAGGAATTCCGCGGAGCGCTCGGCGGCCCGGCGATAGGACTCGTTCTTGAGGATGCGGTAGCCGTCGGCGTAGGCGGCGATCATCAGCCCGTTCCAGGCCGTCAGGATCTTGTCGTCGCGGAGGGGTGCCGGGCGGCGGTCGCGCGCGGCCAGCAACCGGTCGCGGAGCGGCTTCAGCCTGCGCTCCAGCTCATCGGGTGTGGTGCCCAGCTTCTCCGCCTGCTCGGCCAGGGGCCGGGGCTGGAGCAGGACATAGCGGTTCCCCTCGAAGTTCGGCTCGCGCTTCAGGCCATAGACCTGCTGGAACGCCTCGGAGTCGGGGCCGTCGCCGAGGACCTGCCTCGCCTCGTCCCGGGTCCAGACGTAGTAGGCGCCCTCGCCCTCGGCGGTCTCGGCGTCGAGGGCCGAGAAGAAGCCGCCCTCCTCCGAGGTCATCGTCCGGGCGACGAAGGCGAAGATCGCCTCGGCCTCGTTCCGCCAGCGGTCGTCGCGGGTGATCTCGTAGGCCATGAGCTGCGCCGAGGCGAGCTGGGCGTTGTCGTAGAGCATCTTCTCGAAGTGCGGGACGATCCAGTAGCGGCTCGTGGAGTAGCGATGATAGCCCCCTCCGATCTGGTCGCGGATCCCGCCCCGGGCCATGCGGTCGAGCGTCTGGACGACCATGGGAAGCGGCTGTGCCTGTGCGCCCGCGGGGCCATTCCGCGGGGCGGCCATGGCGTCCCGACGATGCTGGTCGAGCAGGAAGATCAGGTTCACCGGCTCGGGGAACTTCGGCCGGCGGGCGTTCTGCGGGCTGAAGCCGAAGCCGCCGTACTCGGGGTCGAACTGCTCGGCGAGCTGATCCCGGCCGGCCGCCGCGAACTGCCGGGAGAGCGGCGGCCTGCGCCGGCCCGCCGGGTTGCCCAGCTTGCGCTTGACGATCTCGGTCAGGCCCCCGGCCGACTTCTCGATCTCGGCTCGCTCGGCCTTCCACGCCCGGGCGATCCCCTTGGTGACCGTGAGGAAGCCCGCGGCGCCGTCGCGGTCGCGGGGCGGGAGATAGGTCTCGCCGTAGAAGGGCCGGCCGTCGGGCAGCAGGAACATCGACATCGGCCAGCCGCCGGTGCTGAAGGCCTGGAGCGCGGCCATGTAGACCTGGTCCACGTCCGGGCGCTCCTCGCGGTCCACCTTGATGCACACGAAATTCTCGTTGAGGAACTTCGCGATCTCGGCGTCGCTGAAGCTCTCCCGCTCCATGACGTGGCACCAGTAGCACGAACTGTAGCCGACGGAGAGGAAGATCGGCCGGCCCTCAGCCCTGGCCTTCGCGAAGGCCTCGGGCCCCCAGGGATACCAGTCCACGGGGTTATGGGCGTGCAGCAGCAGGTAGGGGCTGGTCTCCTTCGCCAGCCGGTTGGGCGGGTATTCCGGCTTCCGCCCGGCCTCCTGGGACCGCGTCTCCGCAGGGTAAGGGGCCAGCAGGGCGGCCGCTACCAGGAGAATCCAAGACAGGCAAGGACGGCTGGGAAGGTTCCGGTCGCGCATCAGTCGGTGCATCCCTGGGTCCTGTGCGGGCGCAGGCCGATGGACCGGGGATCGATCGATCCCCGAGATCCCCGGCCAGGTCCGTCGGCCGGGGCGCCTGTGACACCGACCGATTGTACGGCCGGATCGCCGCGGAACCAACCTGGGCTCACCGGCCGGCCGCGGGCGCGGCGCCGGAACTGGCCCGCGTCCGACTCAGCGGGTGGTGCTCACCGAGCGGCGAGATTCGTTGATCTTCACCCCGGCGAGGTCTTCCAGGGGCTCGGCCAGGTCGTCGTGCTCGACGAAGACCCGGCAGGTACCCAGCCCCCTGTCGGCCTTGGTGACCTTCACCTTGACGAACAGTTCCATCTCCTTGCCCGGCCCGAGACGGGGGATGGTCGGGAAGTTGACCTTGTCGAGCCCGGGTGACGCCAGGGCCTGCTCGCTCGGCCCGCCGCCGGTGGCCTCGACGGCGAGGTTCTTGGACAGCTCGGCCCGGACCTTGATCTGGGTCGCCTCCTTCGTCCCGTGGTTGCGGAGCCGGATCGAGAAGCTGGTGGTCCCGTCCAGGTCGACGAGCCGCCGCCGCTCGCGTACCAGGAGTTCGACGTCGGCGATGCCCTTCACGTCGGTGAGCTTGCGCTCCTTGAGCGACAGGCCGTTGTCGCCCCGCGCCTCCACGTTCACTTCATACCCGCTGTTGATGCCGCCCATGCGGATCTCGAACTCGTGGGACCGCGGCTTCTCGCCCGGGTCGATCTGGGGGATCGTCCAGAGCAGCCGCCGGGAGGAGCTGTCGTACTTCGCCCCGGACGGGATCCCGACCAGCCGGCCGGAGACGCCGAGGGTCGCCAGGACCTTCACGTTCTTGGCCGGCGCGTCGCCGGTGTTCTCGAGGACGATGCTGTACTTGGCCACGGCGTCGGTGATGCAGGACTCGGGGGCGGACAGGGTCATCTTGAGCTTGGGCTCGACGACGTGGAGGGTCCGGATCACCTCGGCCGACTCCTTGTCGAAGTCGACGTCGTTGCTGGTGGCGCTGATCTTGCACCACTGCTCGCCGCCCTGGATCGCGTCGAGCGTGAGGGGATCGAGATCCTCGCGCTGGCCGGCGGCCAGTTCAGACAGCGGCAGTTCGAAGCTGTTGTCCTCGTTGTGCTCGCCGGTGTCGTGACGGAGCCCCGGGCTGAGCTTGGCCTGCACCAGGACGTTCCGCGCAGGCCCGTCGCCGATGTTCGTCACCGCGATCCGGAACTCGGCCGTCCTGTTCTTGAGGACCTTGCCCTCGGCGGGGACCTGCACGACCTCGAGCTTGAGCCGCGGCCGGAGCACCCGGCTGGTGGCCTTGCTGCCGGCCGTGAAGGTGACCGTTGCGCCGTGGTCGAGCGCGCCGCCGGCCTTCGTCGGCTTCACCTTCAGCAGGATCACCCGGTCGGACGCCGCCGGCAGGGTGCTGATCCGCCAGCTCAGGAGCGAGTCGCCGACCTTCTGGGCCTCGGGCTGGCTGCTGACGAAGGCCAGACCCGGCGGCAGCTCGTCGCGGACGATCACGCCCAGCGCATCGCTCGAGCCGCTATTCTTGACGATGATCTTGACGGTGGCCTCGCGGTTGAAGTTCATCACCTGCGGCGCCTGGACATCCACGCTGAGGACGACCTCCTGCTTGCCGAGCGGGAGCCGTTCGACGACGCCGGCCGAGTCGGACCCGCCATCGGCCGGTGCCGGTACAGCCTGGGCCGGGGCCGCGATGGGCGCCGTCGCGGCCGGTGCGTCGCCCGGGTTCTGGGTCTGGACGACCTCATCATCGCGGGTCGCCGGGGCGGCCTTCGCCTGGGCCGGGGCCTTCCCCGCCTTCGGCCGGGCGGCGGGCTCAGCGGCTCCCTCGGCGGGAGCCGCGCCCGGGAGACTCTCGGGTGGAGGCAGTTCCTCGGGCTTCGGCAAGGCGGCGGGCTCCGCGCCCGGCTTCGACTCGATCGGGGCGCCGGCGGGCTCCGCGGGCGAGATCGGGGGCAGGCCCCCGTCTTCGGCTCCCGCCGCGGGCGGGGCGCTTGGCTTGGGCACCTGGCCCTGCGCACGGGTAGCGGCCAGGATGCAGAGGAGTCCCATCAGGATCGTGATTCGCCGGCCCATGGAAACAGTCCCCCTCCTTGGGAACGGCCCCGGTCGACGCCTTGCACTGAGTGCCGAGAGACTTGCAGGATTCGCGTCTGGACTGGGTGCGGGGATACGGGTATGGACCGACCCGCGCGCACTGGCGGCGGACGGTCTGCCCGCCGGTGTCTTAGCAGAAGCCCCTCGACCGGGGAAGTGCAACTCAGGGGATTCCCGACCGGCCTCGACGGGCCTCGATCTCGTTCGCCAGGCGATCCGCAATCACCCCGGGATCCTCGTCGCCGGAGATCGGGAAGGGACGCACTTCCTCGAGCCCTCGGAACCAGGTCGCCTGCCGCTTGGCGAACTGGCGGGAGCGGGTCCGGACCAGGTCGACCGTCTCGGGTAATCCGGCCTTGCCTTCGAGCATCACGATCACCTCACGATAGCCCACGCCCTGGGCGGCCACGCCGCTGAGCGGCCGAGGCCCGGCCTGGAGCCGCCGGACCTCGTCCACCAATCCGGCCTCGAACATGAGGTCCACACGCCGGTTGATCCGCTCGTACAGCTCGGCACGGGGACGCTCCAGGGCGAAGACCGGGACGGCCTCGGGTGCCGGGCGGTCGTGTTCCCGCTGGAGCCGGCTGAGCGGCTGCCCGGTCAGCTCGAGGACCTCGAGCGCCCGGACGATGCGCCGCAGGTCGTTTGGATGCAGCCGCGCTGCAAGGATGGGATCGAGGCCGCTAAGCCGGCGGTGCATCTCGGGAGCACCTTCCCGTTCGGCCTCCTGTTCGAGCCGCGAGCGGACCAGCGGATCGGCCCCCGGGCCCTCGAAGAGCCCGCGCAGGAGCGTCTTCAGGTAGAGGGCGGTGCCGCCCACGAAGAGGACGCGGCGGCCCCGCCGTTCGATGTCCCGGACGGCCTCCTCGGCCCAGCGCCGGTACCGGGCCACGCTGGCTGACTCCCATGGATCCAGGACATCAATCAGGTGATGCGGGATCCCACCCCGCTCCTCGAGCATCGGCTTGGCGGTCCCGATATCCATGCCCCGGTAGAGGGTCATGGAATCGAGCGCGACGACCTCCGCGTCCAGCCGGCGGGCCAGGTGGACGCCGATCGCCGTCTTGCCCGAGGCGGTCGGCCCCGTCAGGTAGATGGCACGGTGGAACGGCTCCATTCGACGCCTTGATCAGGTCTTCGCGGGAGCCGGAAAGAAACGAGGAATGCGATGCCGCACAGTGTACATTGCTACACGAGGGACGTATAATTGCATCGACAAGGAGCCACCTGGAGCAGGAGGGAACCAGGCCTCAACGGATTGCAAGCTTCTGAAGGACTTCGATGACCAGTCTACATGCCGAGTATCCGCGTCTCCATCATGACGCGTCGGAGGCCCCCCGGAGGGCCCAGCGGACGCATGTGATGGCGCGCCTCAGCTTGTTCATCAACGGCACGGCCTACGACGTGCGTCCCATCGACGCCGACGGCTCGGCCGCGATCCGCGCGTTCCGGATCCGCAAGTTCGACGGGACCGAGTACGACGTCGCCCAGACGATCGACGGCCCCATCTGCGACTGCCCGGATTTCACGTTCCACCGCGAGGGGATCGACCCGGAAGGGTGCAAGCACGTCAGGGCCCTGACCGCCTGCGGGCTGATCCACACGCCGGATTCTCCCGTCGCGGGGTCGAGTCCCGAGCCCGTCGCTCCGAAGCCCACCGAGCAGGACGGCGGCGGGGGAGCGGGCGGCCCGGCTCCACTGGCCGCGCTGGTCCCCGCCAACGGCCAGCCGACGACGTTCCTCGAGGTGGTCGAGCACGAGTCGATGGGCTACCGGGCTTGGGGGACGGCCGTCGGCGACTTCCTGGGCGAGCAGGTTGGCCGGATCGCACAGCTCATCCGCTGGACCGGGGCCCGTACGCCGGCCGACCACGAGGACAGGATCGAGTCGTACGAGCACGAGCTCCGCGCCCGTGATTACGACCGGGGCTATCACGACGGCCTCGAAGCGGGCCGCCGCGAGACCTGCCCCTGCGGCGGACACCATTGAGCCTGCCCTGATGTCTGTGCGGCCGCGCCCGGTAGACCACTCCCGGGTGGCATCGATGTTGCCTTCTTCGTGTCACAGGGATCAACCTGTTTGTTTCACGAACGGAGGCAGCATCTCATGCAAAGTGCCCTTTTGGTGGTCGCCCTCTCCCTGAGCTCGGTTGGTTGCCACCACCGGTCGGCGTGCGTCTCTGGTGCCCGGCATGGCTGCTATGGCGGCTGCTACAGCCAGGCCCGTCATGGCGGCTGTTACGGCGGTGGCTATTCCGGAGGCTGGGTCCAACCCGCTTCGTATCCGCAGGGGGTTTACCGGGGCGGGAGCTACGGCGTCGCTCCCTCGGGGCAAGCCATGGCCGCCCCTTCGGGGCAGTCCATGGGCTACGCCCCGACGTCCGGCTTCAGCGCCGGATCGTACGGGATGGCCGGGACACAGGCCTCCTGGCCGACCTACGGTTACAACACCGGCTCCTACCCCAGTTACGGGATGCCGGCCGTGAACACGTACGGGGCCAACTACGGTTACACTCGCGGGCGGCCGTTTGCGAACTTCGGCAGGGGATGGTCCAACGCGTACAACGCCGGGCCCAACGCCTACTCTCAGGGTTACGGGATGCCCGGCTCGGGCCCGTATTATCAGGGCTATGGGAACTATCCGGGTTACGGCTCTCCTTACGGCGGGATGTATGGGCCGGGTACTTACTCCTCCGCGTATGGGCCGGCACCACTCACTCAGCAGGTGATCAACGCCGGCCGTGCCACGGGGCTTCTGCCGTCACAGGGCGTGAACAACGCGGCGGGAGCCGTGGCCGCGCCCCGCGGGTTCGCGGCCCCGCGCCCTCGCTGACGCGGATACCGCAAAGCGGCCCGGGGCGAGCCGGCTTGACTCGCCCTGGGCTTTTGTCACTTCGAATGCCTGAAGTGGTCTCGCCGAGCCCCTCGGCTCCCCGGTTCACGGGCCGGCCGGGCTGTCGCCGGAGCCGGTCTGAGGAGCCAGACCCTTGCGCTTCTTCCCTCCGACGGATCGCTTGCCGGCGGGCGTCCCGCCCACGGCCCCGCCGGTCGGGCCCGAGTAGGGGATGTCGTCGGCGTCGTCGGCCTCGATGCCCACGTCGAAATCCCCGCTGCCCATCGCGCTGTTCAGGTCCTCCTCGTCCGGCTCGCCGCTGCCGATGTTGGTCCCCGCCAGGCCGCCCACGGCCGTACCGCCGCCCGCGGTCCCGGCCGCGTGGACGTCGCCGGCGGCCGCGCCCGGGGCCGCGTCCGGCTCGAGGTCGGTGAACAGGATCTCCGGGTCCCGGGTCTCAGTCACGACCCCGTCGGGCTGCGAGGGGGCGGGATCGAGTTCGTCGGCCACGTCATCGTCGGCCGGGTCCAGGGTCTCCTCGGGCCGCTGCGGCCGGCCGTCGTTGAGGTTGACGGACTTGCCGGCCTGGACCTCGACCGAGCAGGCCGTGCAGTAGGGCGTGTAGGGCAGGAGTTCCAGCCGCTCCTCGAGGATCGGCCGGCCGCACCGCTCGCACTGCCCGAAGGATCCCGAGTCGAGCCGTTGGATCGCGGTGAGGACCTGCTCCCTCAGGTACTCTTGGTTTTCCCTCAGCGTGGCGTCGAGTTCCTGCATGTAGACGGCAGTCCCCAGGTCCGCCATGTGAAGCGGCGTGTTGGAGAGATTCCCGCCGGCATCGCCTCCGGTCGGCGTGCCGACCTGCTCGTCCAGCGTGGCGAGGTCGCCCCGCAGCCGCCTTGAGAGTTCCATGAGCTGGGTGCGGAACGCCTCGAGCTTCTCGCCGGTCATGATTACCTCTGGGTGCTGAGCTGACTGGTGAACGGACTGTCGGTCCCCCATGCACGCGAGGTGCCGGGCCCCGTCGCGGCACCGATACCGGCGACCCCGGCGGCCCGGATCGAGGCGGACGAAGCCGGGGATTCCGAGGGATAAGAAAACTCCCCAAATCCCTTGGAAGCAAAGAACCTGTGGCAAATCTGGAACGTAGAATGTGGAGCCGAAAACAGGCCAGGAATGAAGCTCGAAATATCGCTCCTGAAGGGGATTTGATCCGTGCGTAAGCTCCACATCTACATCGCCAAGTACGGGCCGGAAGCAGGCCCGAAGCTGTACCACGCCTTGCAGAGTCAGGCGGCCCACGCGGGCGTTAGCGCCCGGTTGCGCAGGAAACTCCAGGCCGTGACCCATGGCGAGCCCTGGCCTCCTGCCAGGAAGCGCGAGGTGACCCTGCCGCTGTTCCCCGAGCCCGAGTCCCGGGACGAGCCGACGACGCGTGCTGCCGGGGCCCTCGAGCTCCACGCGGCTTGCGGCTGAGGCCGCGGGGAAAGCCTCGACGGGCGGGCCTGACCGGGCCCGCCGCGGCATTTGCCTTGCACACTCTCGGATCACTCGAACGGGGCGGAACCCAATCCGCTTCGCCCTGACGGATCGAGGATGGGATGGATGCTCCTGCCGCAGGATCCGAAGGACATGAACCCCAGGACGGGTCGCGAGAAACCCAGGATGAGGACCAAGGAGATGCCCGGCTCCACTTCCGAGGGGCGGGCAGAGATTCAGGGGGGAGGAATCGCGCGTAATGCCTCCCACGGGACGCCTCGGGGCCGCACGAATTCGAAACCGGACAAGGCGGCGGCCGGGTCCGACCGGCAAGGAATAGGACGGGAACACACAGCGTCGGGCGGCCGAGCGGGTCGTCCGGGGCGAGTGTCCGCGTTTTTGTGAGATCATGATATTTCGCATGACGGCCTCCGAACGCTCCCGGGTCGAGGCGATGGCCCGACGACCGAGGAGCCGGAAGCAGGGGTATCGCGCCCTGGCCCTGCTGGCGGTCAATGCCGGCGAACCGATCGAGGCCGTGGCCCGGCGCTACCGGGTCGGAGTCGAGCGGGTCGAGGCCTGGATGGAGGCGTTCGAGGCCCGCCGGCTGAGGTACCTCGCGGAGCCCGACGCCGCCGGTGCCCGGCGCAGGACGCGTCGAGGTAAAGAGGAAGAGGCGGAGGGGCTGGCCTGAGCACCGTCCCCGCCGAGGATGCCCGGCGCGACGGAATCTCCCCCGCGGCCGCGAGAAATCACACCCTTGCCATCGCCATTCTTTTCTGTTGGACTTGAAGTCGGCAAAGTACGCCACGGTTCCGATTCCTTTCATTGCTCGTCCCGCGTGGGTCTGCCTTCCGCTTGAACGTAACGGCGCGCGGGGCGAACGCCGTGGCTCTGGCTTCTTGAGGTATCTCGATGTCCGCCACCCTCTCCCCGGCCGCGCCTTCTCCTGCGCTGGCCGCCGCGCTTCCAACCCATCCCCTGATCAATGACCTGTCGATCCGGGTGGGAACCGTCAACGGCTCGGGCAGTCAATCCGCCAACCTGGTGCTGCTCCGCGCGCTCTACGCGATGGGGATCCCCTGCAGCGGCAAGAACGTCTTCCCCTCGAACATCGAGGGCCTGCCGACCTGGTTCCACATCCGGGCCAACGCGAAGGGCTACGTAGGACACCGGCAGGATCCCCAGATCCTGGTCTGCATGAATGAGCCCACGGCCAAGGATGACGTGCTGGCGCTCAAGCCCGGGACGATCTGCATCTACCGGGAAGACTTCGCGGTCGACCTGAGGGGCCTCCGCGACGACGTGCTGTTCCTCGCGGTGCCGTTCCAGAAGCTGGTGGAGCAGGCGTATCCCCCGGACAAGGCCGACAAGGGTTACCGCGACAAGCTCCGCAAGGTCATCAACATGGTCTACGTCGGCGTCCTCGCCGGGATCTGCGACATCCGGATGGATGACGTGGAGAAGGGGATCCGCCGCGAGTTCCCCGGGCGCAAGGCGAAGGCCGCCGAGATCAACCTGAACGCCGCCCGGACCGGGTTCGAGTGGGCCAGGGAGAACCTGCCGGACGACCTGCCCTACCGCGTCGTGCCGATGGAATCCACCCAGGACAAGATCCTGATCGAGGGGAACAAGGCCGCCGCGCTGGGGGTGCTCTTCGGCGGTGCGAGCGTCCTGACCTGGTACCCGATCACGCCATCCAGCAGCCTGGCGGAGTACGCCGAGGACTTCCTCAAGAAGTACCGCGTCCAGCCCGACGGCAAGCATTCGTTCGCGATCGTCCAGGCCGAGGACGAGCTGGCCGCCATCGGCATGGCCATCGGCGCCGGCTGGGGCGGGGCGCGGTCCCTGACGGCAACCTCCGGGCCGGGCATCTCGCTGATGAGCGAGTTCGTCGGCCTGGCGTACTTCGCCGAGATCCCGGTCGTGATCATCAACGTCCAGCGCATGGGCCCGAGCACCGGGCTGCCGACCCGGACCAGCCAGGGCGACGTGCTCAAGATGCACCTGCTGGGCCACGGCGACTGCCGGCACATCGTGCTGGTCCCCGGCTCGGTGGAGGAGTGCTACGAGATGACCATCGAGGCGTTGGACCTGGCCCAGCAGTTCCAGACGCCGGTCTTCGTCGCCACCGACCTCGACCTGGGCATGAACCTCTGGCTGAGCAGCCCGTTCACCTATCCCACCAGGCCGATCCAGCGCGGCAAGGTCCTGACGGCGGCCGACCTGGAGCGGCTCGGCCAGTTCGAGCGGTACAGGGACGTGGACGGCGACGGCATCTGCTACCGCACGATCCCCGGCACCGAGAGCCCGCTGGCCGCGTACTTCACCCGCGGCACCGGGCACAACGAGAAGTCCGGCTACAGCGAGCGGCCCGAGGACTGGAAGAAGAACCTGGACCGGCTGGCCCTCAAGCTCGAGACGGCCCGGAAGACGGTGCCGCCCCCGATCATCGAGGGCGACATCTCGGCGCGGGTGGGGATGATCGCCTACGGCGGGACCCATTTCGCCATGACCGAGTCGCGCGACCTGCTGAAGGCCGAGGGGATCGCGACCGAGTATTGCCGGATCCGCGCGCTGCCCGTCTCGGACGAGGTCACCGCGTTCGTCGAGCGCCACCAGCGCGTCTACGTCATCGAGCAGAACCGCGACGCCCAGATCACCTCGCTGCTGCGGGCGTTCCTTCGCGGGGCCCTGGCCGACCGCCTCGTGCCGGTCACCCACTACAACGGCATGCCCATCTCCGCCGAGAACATCGTCCGCCCCATCCTGGGCTGGGAGAAGCACCCCTCGGGCCCCGGCTGGCCCACCGGCAATGTCGAGAAGGACAACCCTCCGGTGCCCCATGCCGAGGAGACCTCGCCGGAGTGAGTCGCGATCTCATCAGTCAAGATCCAGTCAATTGACATTTCTATGATTCGAGGGGTGAACGATCCATGGCCAGCGAAGCGACGATCACGGTCCAGTCCAACGGCAGCTCCTACGCCCTGCCGATGGTGGCCTTCCAGGGGCTGCCCTCGACGCTCTGCAAGGGGTGCGGCCACAACAGCATCACCAGCCACCTCATCGAAGCCTGCAAGTCGATCGGGGTGAACCCGTATTACACGGTCAAGCTCAGCGGCATCGGCTGCTCGAGCAAGACTCCGGCCTACTTCCTCCAGGCCAGCCACGGCTTCAACGCGCTGCACGGCCGGATGCCGTCGGTGGCGACCGGGGCCCTGCTGGCGAACCATAAGCTGGTCTGCATCGGCATCAGCGGCGACGGCGACACGGCGAACATCGGCATGGGCCAGTTCAAGCACGCCTGCCGCAGGAACGTGCCGATGGTCTACATCGTCGAGGACAACGGCTGCTACGGCCTGACCAAGGGGCAGTTCTCGGCGACCGCGGACCTCAACGCCACGCTCCGCCGGCCCACCGGCGAGGCCAACTCGATCCCGCCGTTCGACCTCTGCGTCGAGGCGATCGTCGGCGGCGCCACGTTCGTCGCCCGCTCGTTCGCCGGCGACAAGAAGCAGCTCGTCCCGCTGATCAAGGCCGCGCTCAAGCACAAGGGGACGGCCTTCCTGGACATCATCAGCCCCTGCGTCACCTTCAACGACTTCGACGGCTCGACGAAGAGCTGGGACTGGGCCAAGGAGCACGAGGAGCCGCTCCAGGAGGTGGGCTTCGTCCCCCGCCTGCCCGAGATCGAGGTCGAGCAGAAGGCCGGCGAGGCCACCCGCGTGAAGCTCCACGACGGCTCGTGGATCGTCCTCCGCGCCCTGGCCCACCGAGAGCACGACGTGACCAGCCGCGCCTCGGCGCTGACGCTCCTGGAGAAGGGGCACTCCGCAGGCGAGTTCCTCACCGGGCTGCTCTACGTGGATGCGGACCGCAACGACTTCATCACGAACCTGAAGACCGCCGACACCCCGCTGGCCCTCCTCACCCAGGAGACCCTGCGCCCCGGCCCGGAGGTGCTCGACAAGATCATGGAGACGATCTGAGTCGGTCCGGCCCCGTCCGGCTGGAACGGTCCGGCCGTCGTCGGCTCCGAGATCGACCGTCGGGCCCCTTCGCCGGGCGTGAATCCCCGGTCGAGCGCGACGAAGCGTGACCACCGACGCGACTCGGCGGGCCCGACGCGGTTCCGCTTCGCTCGAATGTCAGCCCAGTAAGGGTGTGTCGAGCGGAGCGACGTCGCACAGGGAAAGCGCCGCGGCGACCCCGCGGTGCGTCCCGGGATGCACCCTACCAATCCGGGCGGCATCCGCCGCGTCCGGGCCACTCGCGTGCGTGGACACGTCACCCCGCATGCCCGGCGAGACGACACGGGGTGCCCCAGTACATCGGCCTCCGTGGGGAGGGTCGGGTTGGAGGCGATCGGAGTGCGGTGGGATCGTGGCCGGGTGCTCAGTCCGCGATCCGCCGCATCCAGAAGCTGCTGGGAACCCCGTTGGCCGGGCGATACCGGGTGAACGCCCTCTTCAAGGCCTCGGGATGCCGGTGATGCAGATAGCTGCTCGACCAGAGCACCTCGAAGGCCGAGTTGAACGAGAGGAACGCCTGGAGCAGATAGGCCTCGTTCCAGAAGATGAAGCGGTTCTTGACCAGTTCGCGGGGGTAGTCGTAAGGCAAGAAGATGTCGTGGATGTGCAGGATCACACCGCGACGGAGCCGCGGGATGATCTCGAGATACTCGTAGTGGACGTCGCTGCCGATCTTCAGCATGTGCGAGGAGTCGATGAAGAGGATGTCGTTCTCGCCGAGTTCGAGGAACTCCGAGAGCGGCACCTCCTGGACGGGGATGGCCCTCAACTCGCAGAGCCCGGGGAATCCCTCGACCAGGTCCCTCGCCGGGGAGGGCTCGATCGCGATGAGCTTCGCCTCGATCCCCGTCTCGGCTTGATTCTTCAGGACGGCCTTCGCGGCGACCTTCGTGCTCTCGCCGGATCCGATCTCGATGATCCGCCGCGGCTTGAAATGCCGTATCATGCAATAGAGGACCCCCCAGTCGGGGATGGAGTAAGACTCGGCCCCATCGGCCTCGTACTCCGGCCGATAGAGGTCGCCGAAGTCGGAGAGGAGCCGAAGCTGGGCGGGCTCGTTCAAGTCGACACCCGCCAGATCAAATTGTCGATTGAAGACATGTTCATTTATATCTCTGGTGTCCGGGATGGGGTTGTAGAAGTGGACGGGCATGATGTGATAGCCGCGCGATTGCCACAGCTCGAAATACCTTTGGTCGCGGAGCACTCCGGCGGGGACGAGGTTGGCAACGATTTGCGCGATCAGGTCTCTCGCGCCGGTCCTCAAGGCCTTCAGCATCGGCACCCCTCCGGAATCCTCGCCCGCATTGACGCGCATTGGCGCCCCACGCGGCCATCGCGGGGGACGGCTCGTTCATCCCGCTCGTCGCACGCGAGATGGGCGGGCGGTTCGCCTCGCATCAATCCCCCGTGCAGTCCCCACGACAACCTCGGCAGCAAGCACGTCCTGCCGAGGGTACGGGCTACCTCTCAATTGATGATCAAAATGGAAGAATGAATTGTGATTAAATTGACTCAGTCTGCTTTGGTCCGAGTGTCATCGACGGAACTAATGGAGAGAAATTCTGCAGGGAATTTTCCGGTATTAGAATGGCCTCCGGATCCCGAGGCAAGAGCAACTCAGCCGGCCGGTTCCACGGGCCGCCCTGGAGAAAGCAGATCTCGGCCGATCCGATCGCGATCGCCGCGAATATGAAGGAACCGCCAGGCCGCCGGCGGGTGACTCGGGGCCCGGGCGGACGGCCGTTCGACTCGGGCAGCGGGGTGTCCCTCCGCTCAACCTTCCGGCCCGCGGCTACGGATCAAGGTCCATTCCAGGCAAGCCCGCACCGAGATGTCCAGGGCGGTCGCCGGTTCGGCGTGTAGGTCCTGCAATTGCGTCCCGGGGTGTCCGAGACTCCGTCCAGGCCCCGGGGGACGGCCGGCCCACCCCCGGCCCGCAACCCCCGATCTTACGAGATCCTCGCCGAGCATCGGCGACCGCTCCAGCCGGTGCCTCGGGCCGTTCCTCGGCACTCGAGATGCTCCGTCGATCCCTGGCTCCCTGGGGATCGGCAAGGTCCACCAGGGGTCCGGGATGCCGTGCATGCAAGCGGGGTGGTCTGCGACCCCGGACCGAGAGATGGCCGGCCAGGGAGCGAGTCGTGGGCTGACATCTCGATCGGGATCGACGTCAATTCTTCAGGCCTTGCCCTCGGCTAATCCGCCCGGGTTAACTGGATCCCCTGCCGCCGAGGCTGAGAGGTCTGCGAACCAGAGATTGCGGAGAGCAACATCGATGGGCGTCCGGGTCCTGGAGAGGCCGTCCGCAAGAGTCGAGGCGTCAGCGCCGGGAATCCCCCACGTGGTGGTCATCGGCGCGGGGTTCGGCGGGCTGGCCGCTGTGCAAGCCCTGCGGCGTGCGCGGGTGCGGGTGACTGTCATCGATCGCCAGAATCATCACCTGTTCCAGCCGCTGCTCTACCAGGTGGCGACCGCCGCGCTCAACCCGAGCGACATCGCCGCGCCGATCCGTCGAGTTTTACGGAGGCAGAAGAACGCCGAGGCGCTGCTGGCCGACGTCACGAGCATCGACCTGGGCCGGCGGGTGGTCGTCCTGGCCGACGGCGAGGTGGGGTATGACGCCCTGATCCTCGCCGCCGGGTCCACGCACTCGTACTTCGGCCACCCCGAATGGGAGACCTGGGCGCCGGGGCTGAAGGCCATCGAGGACGCGCTGGAGATCCGCCGCAAGATGCTCCTGGCGTTCGAGGTCAGCGAGCGCGAGCCGGACGAGGCGCTGCGGCGGGAGTGGATGACCTTCGTGGTCGTGGGCGGTGGGCCGACCGGAGTCGAGCTCGCGGGGACGCTTCGCGACGTGGCCCGGATCACCCTGGCGAAGGACTTCCGGCACATCGATCCGACCACCGCGCGGGTAATCCTGGTCGAAGGGTCGCCCCGCGTGCTGCCTCCCTATCCGGAGGAGCTCTCCGAGAGCGCGAAGAGGCAGCTCGAGGCGCTGGGCGTCGAGGTCCGACCTGCGACGAGGGTAACCGGCATCGACGCCGGGGGCGTCTGGATCGGCGACGAGCGGATCGCTGCTCGGACCGTGCTCTGGGCCGCCGGGGTGGCGGCCTCGCCGCTGGGTCGGAGCCTGGGCGTCCCGCTCGACCGGGCCGGGCGGGTCCAGGTCGAGCCGGACCTGACCGTCCCCGGCCATCCCGAGGTCTACGTGATCGGCGACCTGGCACACCTGGAGCAGGACGGCAAGCCCGTGCCCGGCGTGGCCCCCGCGGCCACCCAGATGGGAAGGCACGCGGCGCGGAACCTCGTCAGGGCGCTACGCGGCCAGACCCGCGAGCCCTTCCGCTACAAGGACCGGGGCTCGATGGCGACGATCGGCCGGGGCGCCGCGGTCGCCCAGATCGGCCGGCTGAAGATCTCCGGCGCGATCGCCTGGCTCATGTGGCTCTTCGTGCATATTTACTTCCTGATCGGCTTCCGGAACCGCGTGCTTGTGATGCTCCAGTGGGCCTGGTCGTACGTCAGCTACGACCGCGGCGCCCGATTGATCACCGGCCGCGCCGAGGGCCCGCTGATCACCGGCCTGGCCACCGGACCCCTCCGGGCGAACGCCGACGACCACGATGAGAGCATCGGTGCGGTCCCGGCGGCGAACGAGGCGGAACGCTGATGCAGCGGCAGACTGGGCTAAGTCCCGAGACGGGCCTCGTCTATTCCATCATGCTGTTCGGGGCGTGGACGCTGTACCTCGCCGTCGGATATGGGCGGGTCCGGTCGATCGTCGGGGGTGATCTGTTGCACGAGGTCATCCGCGTCGCGATCTTCGTCGGTCCGGCCGCGCTCGTCGTACGTCAGAGGCTGCCTGAGGCCGTCGGGCGGATGGGTCTCCGGGCCGGGCTCGGGCGTGGGATTGCGGTCGGTCTCGCCATCGGGCTGGCCTATGGGGCCGTCGCGCTCGTCGTCGGGACGATGATCGAGGGGCGCTCGCTCCCGGACGATATCCCGTGGGCCGGACTTCCGCGCGCCGGATTCTCGGTCGCGACCCTGGTTGAGGAGTTCGCGTTCCGCGGTGTCCTCCTGCAGAGCTTTCTGCAATGGGGGTCGGCGCGATCCGCCCTCGTGACCTCGGCCCTGTTCGCGGCGGTCCACATCCCGGGGTGGGTCCTGCTCGGCGCGATGAGCGTCCAGGCGATGGCAGCGGCCTTCGGCTCGATCTTCCTGCTGGGGATGATCCTGGCCATCGTGATGCTACGGTCGAGGAGCCTGTGGACCTGCGTGATCGTCCATGCTGCGAACAATCTGGTCTCCGCCTTGATGGCCGGGGGAGCCGGCGCCTCCTGAACCAAGGACCGACACCGGAGGAGACCGCGGCTGGACCTTGCCATGGCTCTAACCGGGCCCGCCGTGACCTGTTCTGATATCATCGAGTCTTTCCTCGGTGGGTCGGCCCGCCGAACCTGGGAGTCAAGCAATAGGGTGTCTCGATGGCTCGCGGCATCACGGTCTATCGGGAGGTCGGCGGCGATCCGCTGTATGACGAGCCGCTGGGCAGCGAGGCGATGGTCCGTCAGTGGTGGTCGGAGCCCGCGACCTCGCTCGGCCTGCCGTTGCTCGCCTCGATCTACGATCAAGGGTTCTACCACGGCATCCGCTGGTCCGGCGTGGAGTTGGCTCAGGTGCAGGCCGAGTTGGCAAGGCTTCAGCTCCACTGGGACTCGATGAGCCTGCCTGCGGACGTCGCGGCCGGACTGGCAGAGCGGGCAGGGTATCTGCGGGAGGCCGTCGAGATGGCGATGGATTGCGGCGGCTTCGTCTCCATCGCATAGACTCTCGGGACCGCCTCTCGGGACCGACAAGGAACCGAGTCCGGGAGCCCTGGTTCTTGACCGGACGTCTGAGGCGCGGTACGCGGGACTGTCAGTGCAGGCTCCAGGAGTCGTCCTTTGATCGTGGCGGCTTCCGGCGCACCTCGAACCAGTCTCGGAGAGTTCCCATGCCCGGCATCCGCTATCGCGACCACACCGACAGCGTGGAGCAGAAGCTCAAGCTTCTCGAAGCAGCCGTAGGGGACGGCCGGCGCGACGTGGCGCTGTCGCTGGCCGAGTCGATCCGGGACACGCTCCGATTCGAGCGATCCACCGAGACGGCAGATCAGCCCGTCTCGCTCGCCTCGGATCAGTCGGTGCCGGTCTCCACGCTGCCGCGACCCTGGGCCGAGTGGGCGAAAGGTTGGTCGCACGCGCGGCCGTTCGCGCTCCTCGAGACCGTGACGCTGGAACGCATCCGGGAGCCGGTCGAGATGACGATGGCCATCGCGGCCGACCAGGCGACCGACCCGAACCGCGAGCTCCGGCTGGCCCGTGTGGACGCACAGGACGGCTCCCTGCGCGAGATCCCGTCACAGGTGACGAGGGTCACCCGCGAGGGTGGCCGGTGGCGTTGCGGCCTGGTCTTCCTCGCCGACGTGCCGGCGCACGGGCAGGCGGATTACCTCGTCTTCCACGGCAATCCGTACGCCGAGCTGCCGGAGTACGTCACCGACCTTCGCACCCGCGGCGAGGGCTACGCGCTGGAGATTTCCAACCACCACTTCCGCGCGCAGCTCTCGCCGCAGATGGGCCAGCTCGACCGGCTGACCTTCCGGCGCGAGCACGGGCATGAGCTGTACGCCGGCGGCAAGGGGCACGGCGAGCCGCCGAGCATCGACTGGGCCCACGACTATGTCGATGAGGGCAACTTCCAGAAGGTCCGGATCAAGAACTGGGAGAGATGCCCCAACTTCGAGGTCGAGGTCGGGCCGATCCTGGTGCGCATCCGGCGCTGGGGGTTCCCGCACAGCCCGCTGCACCCGCTGTTCACGCCGAGCCGGATCCACGTCGACCAGACCTACAGCTTCTTCGCGGGCCAGCCCCACTTCTTCAAGCAGGGGAGGATGGAAGCGATCCAGGACGTGACGGTCGAGGCCATGCGCGATGACGAGTGGGTCTTCTCGGGCTACTCGTTCACGGACCTGCTCTGGATCGACCGTGCGGGGAAGTTACACGAGGGTCCGGTGCCCGCGGAATCGATCAACGATCTCTGGGGGGTCGGCTTCCGCCATCGCGACAGCCGCGACGCGTTCCTGGCGCTCTGGCTGGAGCATCGGGCCGAGGGCCACGACTCTATCGGCAACAACGGGACGCCGACGCTCCAGTATCCGGGCCACGGGCAGCTCTGGAGCCGCTATCCGCTGCATCACGCCAAGCTCAAGGCGGGCGCCACGTTCCACCAGCGGAATGCGTATCTCGTGCTGGCCTATCCAGAGCACGACGCCGCGAAGTCGATCGAGGCCATCCGCCATCGACTCGTCAACCCGCTCGTGGTGCAGGCCGGGGGACCGTCCCGCCCCGCGAACGCCACGGCCGCCGGGGCACTCGCGCGCCCGGGTGAAACCGCAGGAACGGCCCCGCTGAAGCCCGCGATCTGGCAGGCCCTGAAGCAGGTGATGGACGACCAGCTCTACACCACCGAGGCGGGGATCGTGGACCTCGGCTACGTGTACGACGTTCGCGTCCGCGGCGGCACGGCTCATGTGATCGTGACGATGCCCCATCGCGGCCGGCCGGTCCACGATTTCCTCGTGACCCAGGGGGGCGGTCGGGTCACCGAGGGCATCCGCGAACGCCTCCTCAGGATCGAGGGCGTCCGCGACGTCGTCGTCGACGTGGCGTGGAATCCTCCCTGGAACGTCGCCCGATTGACCGACGTCGGCCGCCGCGCGCTGGGGCTGGGCTGAAGCGAGCGGGGCGGATGAAGTGAAAGCATACCCGATGGACGCAGGGAGTCACGACGCAGGACGCGGCGAGACGCTGCTCGCCGCGTCCTGATCTTCGCGGGTACCGTCGGGATGCTCCATGCTCCTGCCGTCAGATGGCCGAGCGGCCGAGGGAACGTCGGCGGACGGCGACGATGCCGACGCCGGCCAGGCCGATCGCGGACAGGACGATCGAGGAGGGCTCGGGGATCGCGCCGACGCCTGAGATCCGGATCTGCCGGAGGTCGGCGTACGACCCCTGGGTGGGCGTGATCTCCACCGAGGTCAGGAGCCAGCCGTCGGTCGCCAGGACTGTATAGAAGTTGGAGCCGTTCGCGAGGGTCAGGGGGTTGTCGTCGGAATCGGTCGTGAACGTCTCGCTGACCACGTTGCCGTCTGCGTCGAGGCCATTGAGGGTGATCTCGAGGGTGCCGTCCTCTCCGATACCGCCGCCGATGAAGGCGTTGAAGATCAGGTCCCTGAAGAAGATAGAGGGAGAGGCAAATGCAACCGTGATTGCGGCATCGATGGCCACCTGGTCGGAATCGATGTCGTCGCTCTCACGCGCCTCGACGCGGGCCTGGCCATTCGAGGGAGCCACGAGGAACTGGCTCGGCGAGGTGAAGTTCACCACGTCGCCGGATTGGTTGGTGGTGCCACTGATCGTCAGTCCGACCTGATCATTGTTCAATAGGACGTTCTGCTCATCCGGCTCGGGGTTGTTCCCGCTGAGGACGATGAAACCCGCACGGGCCGGTGTCAAGCTCAGGCCTAGAAAGACGGCGGCGGCGAGCAGCGGGTAGGCCAGGTGTTTTCTCATGATGACTCCGTTAGGCATCGGCGGTGGAGAGACGGTCCGCTTAGTCCATTTCTGAGGATCAGAGCGACAATGTGAACGATACCGGAGATAATTGATTCAACGATCGTGCGTCAAGATCGGTCATTACAAGAGGTGAAAAACTACGACGCCATGGGGCAAGAATGATGCGTCATTTCACCAAGCATGGACGATATTGCTATTTATTGCATGTTCTATGGTCGTGTGGCCATAAGCCGAAGCGCTTCCAGAATAGGGATTTACTACGTCCAAGGATGCCCTTGAAGCGCGCGAGAATTAATGGAAATTAATTAATTGGCGTTCAGCTTTATCTGTCCTTCCAGGCTCGCGACTCGGAGTGTAGCGTAATCTGGCTGTATTTGATGTCCCCGGACGAAGACTCTTTTTTTGAAACAAATAGAAAACCAGATTCGCTTTTGATAGCTTCCTCGACACCTGAGAAAGGAAACGTTCGACTGCCGAGATTGTCGGTGTCCCAGAGCAGTTCGCTTCCGAGGATCCCGGGCATCCTGCACGGGTATCGGTCCTCGCCGTCGCTTCGCTCGTGAGGGTGTCCCGAGGTTTGAGAGTCAGGCCGTTCGGGAGTGAGGGCACTCCGGTCGGTTAGCCGGGGGTCGTGCCGACCCTGTGCCGGTGGTGAACTCCGGAGGCTGTGGCTCGAGTGGACCGAACCGGTGGATAACCTCAGGTGTCTCTCAAGTAGACGGCGACCACCGAGTGATCTCCGGCGCTCGCCCGGGACCGGGCTTGTCGTGGGGTTCGCGTGCAGAGAGCGGTTCCGGATCGAGTCTGCCGGAGAGAAGTGCTGCGGTGAGGCGTTGTTTTCGGCCGATTTTGTTCGTTGACGGAGATGCCGAGGGGCCCTAGAATTCGGCGGGTTGCATTCCGCTCCCCGCAGGATCCCTTTCTCCATACGGAAACGAGGGTTACACCCACTTTGATCGATCTACGACGCACCGAGCGGATGGGGCGTTCCGAGCGTGCGATTCTCGTCGGCGTGATCCTCCCCGATCACGACGCGAGCCGGGACGACCCGCTGGATGAGATCCGAGGCCTGGCGGAGACGGCGGGCCTCCTGGTGGTCGGGACGATGCTCCAGAAGCGGCAGCACGTCGATATCTCCACCTATATCGGTTCGGGGAAGGTCGAGGAGCTCAAGGAACTCGTCGCCGCGCACGAGGCCGACGTCGTGGTCTTCGACAACGACCTGGGCCCCGCCCAGACCAGGAACCTGGAGAAGACGCTCGAGGTGAAGGTCGTGGACCGCACCGAGGTGATCCTCGACATCTTCGCCACCCACGCGCGGACCCACGAGGCGCACCTCCAGGTGGAACTCGCCCAGCTCGAGTACGCCATGCCTCGGCTGAAGCGGATGTGGACCCACCTGTCCCGATACAAGGGGGGCATCGGCGTCCGCGGCCCCGGCGAGAAGCAGCTCGAGGAGGACCGTCGTCTCGTCGGCCACCGGATCCAGGAGCTGAAGGCCAAGCTCTCGAAGATCCAGGCCCGCAAGGAGCGTGAGGTCGCCGCCCGCGGCGACATGCCGACCATCTCGCTGGTCGGCTACACCAACGCGGGGAAAAGCACCCTCATGAATGCGCTCACGGACGCCGGTGTGCTCGTCGAGGACAAGCTCTTCGCCACGCTGGACACCCGGACTCGCAAGTGGCGGTTCCAGGGCGGCGGCCAGGCCCTCCTGTCGGATACCGTCGGCTTCATCCGGAACCTCCCCCACGCGCTGGTCGCCTCGTTCAAGGCCACGCTAGAAGAGGCCCGGCAGGCGGACCTCCTGCTCCACGTCGTGGACGCTTCCAGCCCCGACGCCGAGAGCCAGGTGAAGGCCGTCGTCGAGGTTCTGACCGAACTTGGCCTGGAAGACCACCCCACCCTCCTCGTGCTGAACAAGGCGGACCGAGTCCCCGATCGTTCGTTCCTGGACGTTCTGAGGGCCCACCATCGCGACTCCGTCACCATCAGCGCGGCGCGGCGGGATGGCCTGGACCAGCTCGAACAGGCCGTCCGCGAGGCGCTCCTGGACCGTGCCCTGGAGGCGGAGGTCGAGACCGGTGTTTCCAACGGCCGCGTCCTGGCTTACCTGGCCCAGCACGCCCAGATCCAGGACCGCCTCTACGACGAGGATCGCGTCGTCCTCCACTGCCGCATCCCGCGCCGCTGCCTGAACTTCCTCCACGAGAACGGGGTCCAGGTGCGGTCCAACGGGCAGCGGATGTATGCTTGAGGATCGGGAGTATGCAGTAGGCAGCGGGCAGCAGGCAGTGAAGGCCGCGAGCGGGTGTCGCAGCTCCTTCCCGAACTGCGACACCTTGCGAATCCCTTCGCCAACTTGACGTGCCTGACCTCAGCGGTACTTTCCCTACTGCCTACTGCCCGCTGTCCGCGCCGATGAGTCTCAACACCAAGATCGAGTGGACCGACGCGACGTGGAACCCGATCCGGGGCTGCACGAAGATCAGTCCGGGTTGCGCGCACTGCTACGCGGAGACATTCGCCGAGCGATTCCGCGGCGTGCCGGGGCATCCCTACGAGCAGGGTTTCGACCTGCGGCTGATGCCCCAGAAGCTTGAGGAACCCCTGGGCTGGAAGACGCCCCGGATGGTGTTCGTCAACTCGATGAGCGACCTGTTCCACGAGGACGTGCCGGAGGATTACATCGAGCGGGTCTGCCGGGTGATGGCGGAGGCGAGCCGGCACACCTTCCAGGTGCTCACGAAACGCTCGGAGCGGATGCGGGAGCTGCTCCGCGGGCGATTGTCCTTCGTGGCGGATCAGCCGCACATCTGGTTCGGGGTGAGCGTCGAGAATCGAAGGCACGGGCTCCCCCGGATCGAGCACCTCCGCGAGACGCCGGCCGGGCTGCGGATGCTCTCGGTCGAGCCCCTGCTGGAGGATCTCGGGCCGGTCGACCTCCGCGGCATCGGCTGGGTAATCCTCGGTGGAGAGAGCGGCCACGGGGCGCGGCCGCTGGAGGCGGACTGGGTCCGCTCGATCCGCGACCAGTGCCGCGACGCCGGCGTGCCGTTCTTCTTCAAGCAGTGGGGCGGGGTGCGTAAAAAGGCGGCCGGCCGCACGCTCGACGGCCGGACGCATGACGAGACGCCCTCGCGCCCGACCGCCTCGCCCTGATGACGACGGAGCCCGGTGCTGTCGTCGGGGAACCAGCAGGTTCCGCCGGATCCGACAGGCGGGAGCGCGACCGTGGCCGGTCTGGAGACGGTTCGTCCGTCAGGCGGACTTGGCGGACATCTGGCGACACATCTGCTCGCACTTGCGACAGGCCTCGACGCATTCCTTCATGATCTGATCCTCGTGCCCTTCGCAGGCCGAGGCGCAGTCGCGGCAGGCGTTGGCGCACGCCTCGTGGGCGTACCTGGCCATCGGACTGCTGCGGGCGGTGAGCGTGGCCGTGAGGACGCAGAAGGCCTGGCAGTCCATGGTTGCTTCGTGGGCCTTGGCGTGCTTCTCGGCGTTCTCACCATGCTTCAGGTGAGTCAGGCAATGGTGTGCCGCCTCGTTGCAGATCTTCGCGCACTCACCGATCGTCTTGATGTGCTCGTCGTGCTTGTGGGCCTCGTGGTCGGCCCGTGCGGTGCCGGCGTTCAGCACGGCGGCCCCCGCG
>JAXMBE010000047.1:0-67319 GCA_046349995.1 Isosphaeraceae bacterium
CTCAACCGCTACAACTGTGCCGGATGCCACGCGCTGGAGATGCCCAAGTTCGAGATCCCCGGGGGCACGAAGGTCGCGGAGGCGTTCACCGACTTCAAGGGGAGCCTGCGCTCGTCCTACACGCAACGGGGGAACGACTACCTGGCGGAGCTCTATCCCGGCCTGACGCACGATCCCAAGAAGAAGCTCGACGCCGAGAACATCGAGGCGGAGCTGGGGGTCAAACCGGACGACGGCGCGCCCGTGAGCATCGAGGGGATGCCGATCGGCACCTTCGAGAATGAGCTGACCGTGCAGGTCTGGAAGCCGGTGACGATCCGCGGCTACACGTTTAACATCGGAGACAACGTCACGCTGGACCAGACCAAGATCCGCAAGGTCCCGGGCGTCGGGGGCGACTTCGCCTGGCTCTACGCGACCTGGGCGCAGGAGCGTGCCGGCACGAGCTTCGAGGCCTTCTGGAACCGGCTGCCTCCCCCGCTGCTCCGCGAGGGGAACAAGGTGCAGACCCCCTGGCTGGCCCTGTTCCTGCTCGATCCGTACGCGATCCGGCCGGCCGCACAACTGCGGATGCCCCGGTTCCATTACGGCAAGACGATGACCACGCCGACTCACGAGACCGAGGAACTCGCCGATTACTTCGCGGCCCGGGACGGGGCGGACTTCCCCTACCAGACGATTCCGCAGCAGCAGACCCGGTACGTCGCGGAGCGCGAGCAGGCCCACCCCGATTACCTGGGTGCGGGCTGGACGATGATGGCCAACAAGGGTTCGCCGTGCATCCAGTGTCACGCCATCGGCCAGTTCAAGCCGACCGGCGGCGAGCAGGTCGTCAACGGCCCGGACCTCCGCCAGGTCTCCTCGCGGTTCCGGCCCGAGTACCTGGAGGCCTGGATCGCCAACCCCAAGCGATTGCTCCCCTACACGGCGATGCCCCAGAACGTCGTTCCCCACGGGGCGCCGCAGATCCCGGTGCCCAAGACGTTCGAGAACCAGCCCATCGAGATGGTCCGCGCCATCCGCGACACCCTGCTCAACTACACGAGCGTGGTCGAGCAGCAGCTCGCGGGGGACAAGGCCCCGATGAACACTCCCCCCGCGCCCGCCACGGCGGCTGCGGCCAAGCCTACCGGGGCTTCCCAGTAAGCCCCGATTCCCGCCCTGCCGCGGCCGGGAGCCTTCCCGGCCGGCGGGGGGGCGCGTTTCGGTCCGGAGCATAGGGCTAGTCAAGTTGCTCGCGATCGGCGTGGACCGATCTTTCAGCCCTGGATGCGGACGCCGAGCACCGAGAGCAAACACCAGGAGAGATTCGATGAGGACAAGCTGGATTCGCAAGCCGGCCCTGCTGGGCCTGAGCCTGGGCGTCACCCTGACGATGGCGATCTTCGGATGCGGCGGCCAGGCGACCGACTCGAGCGATGCGGTCGTCGTGCCGGATTCGACCGTCAGCTCGGCGCCCGCGTCCAAGCCGGCGGCCGCACCCGCCGGGGGCGGCGCTCCCAAGACCGAGACCGCGGCGGCGCCCGCAACCACCCCGGTGAAGGCCGAGGGCTACGGCACGATCAAGGGCCAGGTGAAGTTCGGCGGCGATGCCCCCGCCGTCAAGGTGCTCTTCGAGAAGGGCAAGGCAGCGAAGGACCCGGATGTTTGCGCCAAGGATGCCCCGCTGGTCTCCGAACGGCTGATCGTCGACGGCGCCACCAAGGGCGTGAAGAATGTCCTGGTCTACCTCAGCCGGCCGACGAGCGTGAGCGATGAGGCCAAGAAGGCGGCAACCGGCGCGACCGTCGTCTTCGACCAGGTGAAGTGCGTTTTCGAGCCCCACGTCCTGGGCGTGCTGGCCAATGCCCCGATCACCCTGAAGTCCAGCGACCCGGTCAACCACAACATCAACGCCAAGCTGAAGCAGTCGACGGCGTTCAATTCGCTGCTCCAGCCGATGGGCAAGGCCGAATACACGCCGAACTCGGCCGAGCGGACCCCCGCCGAGGTGACCTGCGATATCCATCCCTGGATGAAGGCCTGGTGGATGGTGCTCGATCACCCCTATTACGCCGTGACCGACGCCAAGGGCTACTTCGAGATCAAGAACGCACCGGCGGGGACCCAGAAGCTGGTTGTCTGGCAAGAGGCCGTCGACAAGAACGGCTTCATCACCCCCGCGTCGGGCGAGGAAATCGTCATCAAGGCCAACGACGCGATCGTGAAGGACGTCACCCTGGAGCCTTCTCGGCTCCGCCCGGAATGATCGCGGCGAGACGTTGACCCCGGCATCGATCGGGTCGAAGCCTCATCCAGTTCGGCCCGGAGGCCACCTCCGCCGGAACGCGCGTTCCCGAGGTGGCCTCGACCATTTCTTACGGATTGAAGGTGATTCATGCGAGAGTTGTTGGTGCACGCGCGGGCGGCCGCGATCGCCCTGGCCCTCCTGTCGCTCGATCGACCGGCCGCGACCGCTGGAGTGCCGTCCCCCGGCCCGCTGGCCGCCGTCCTGGCGGCCCAGGGTGAGTACGGCTCGATCAAGGGGCGCCTGGTCTGGGGCGGGAGCGAGGTTCCCCCGGCGAAGGTCCTCATCGAGAAAGGCAAGTCCCCCAAGGACCCCGAGGTCTGCGCGAAGGACGAGCCGATCCCCTCCCGCGAACTGGTCGTCGATCCGCAGTCCAAGGGCGTCGCCCACGGGTTCGTCTTCCTGGTCAAGCCCAGGGGCAGCAATCCCGCCGCCGTGAAGGAACTGCTGGCCCGGAAGCCGAAGGCCGAGCTCGACCAGAAGAACTGCGAGTTCACCCCGTACTGCCAGGCCATCCACCAGGACCAGCCGCTGGTGATCAAGTCCAGCGACCCGGTCAACCACAACGTGCGCTACGCCGCCTTCGCCAACTCCCCCTTCAATCAGATCCTGGCACCCAATGGCCAGCTTGAGGTCAAGCTGATCGCGGAACGTCGGCCGATCGTCGTCGCCTGCGACATTCACTCCTGGATGAAGGGGTACCTCATGGTCTTCGACCACCCGTTCTTCGCCGTCACCGCGGCGGACGGGTCGTTCGAGATCAAGGGCGTCCCGGCGGGCGAGCAGAACGTCGTGCTCTGGCAGGAGAAGGTCGGATACGTCAACCCCGAGAAGGCCCGCGGCAAGGCGGTCACGGTCAAGGCGGGCGAGGCGACCGACATCGGAGCGATCGCCATCGACCCGGCCCAGGTGAAGTGACCCGAGCCGGGCTCCGCCGTGAGCCGAGCCGTCCCGGATCGCACGGGCAAGGGCGCTCGTCGGCTGCCCGACTCCCCCGCCAGGCGTCCCACCGGGTTGGATCAGGCACTCGACAATCCAGGCAACTGCGGTGGGTCCGCTGAAATGTCGCGACATCGACTCGGACGAGTGCTCCAGTTTCTCGGGCTCCTCATCCTGCCCTTCGGCATCGCCTCCGAGCTGGTCGGCAAGGTCGGGCTGGGCCAGTCCCTGCTGATCGCCGCCGGGGGCACCTTGCTCTTCTACGTGGGCTTCGTTCTCCAGCATCAGGAGTAAAGGCGCGATTCGTCGTGCCGACTTCGGGTGCACGGCGGAACCGCTGTGCCCGCGATCCGAGTCGATGCTGAACTTCCCCCGCACCGGCCCCTGGCCGCCGCGGCAGGGATCGCCGCCATCGCAAGCGAGGCTGCCCAAAGATCTGGCAACCGTCGTCAGCGGGCTCCGCGTGTTGTACCATCATAATGAGGGAATCTTCTTCCTGGGCGCGTTGGTACTGGATTTGCCGTTGCATCCTGGAGATTGATTGTTGTCCAATATCTGAAGTCCGTCCGTCGAGACGGCATGTCCTGCGCTCGCCACGTCCCGGCTCGAACAAGGAGGAAGCGACCTCGAGGAACGGTCTGAACGCAACCCGGCCCGCGTCGCAACTCCAGGAACGGAGATCGATGAGCTTGACATACCCTCCCGGAAGAGCTCCCGGCATCCTTTCGAGTCTCGTGGCACGACTGCCTGGCCTCCGCCTGGTTCCTCACCGGCCGCTCATTTCGCTGGTCCTGATCTTGATCCTGCTTCCCGGCCGGGCCTTCGGCCAGGGCCCCAATCACAGCCCGTCGAAGTTCTATCCCGATTCGAGCGACCCGGCCGAGACCTTGCTGCGGAATGCGGCCAATCTGTCCGCCAACCGGCAATGGTCCGAGGCGATCGGCATATACCAGCGCGTCATCGACCAGTACGGCGACAAGGTTGTGAAGTCGCCGCGGGAGAGGCGTCCCGACGACCCGGCAGACGACTTTGTCCTGTACGTGGATCTCCGCGACTTCTGCCACCGCTCGCTCGCGAGCCTCCCTCCCGAGGCGCGGGAGATCTACCGGAATCGAGTCGACTCGCTGGCCGAACGCTGGTTTACCCAGGGCAAGAAACAGCGCGATCTCACTCTGCTGCGGCGCGTCGAGGAGCAGGCGTTCTGCAGTTCGTGGGGCGACGACGCCGCGGAGCTGCTCGGGGACCTGTCGTTCCAGGAGGGCCGCTTCGGCGAGGCCCTGTCGCTCTATCGGCGGCTGGTTCCCGATCGCGCGGGCGATGCGGCCGTTCTTGTGCACCCGGACCCGTCCGTGGACCTGGCACGGGTCGCCGCGAAGAAGCTCCTCTGCCGCGTCGCGGCGGGCGAGCGGCTGGAGGCCGGGGCCGAGCTCGCCGCTTACAACCAGCGCTTCCCGGGGGCGACCGGCTCGCTGGCCGGGCGCAAGGGGGCCTACGCAACGATCGTCGAGCAGGCGGTCTCGGCCGATCACCTTTCGCCCCCCGCCCAGCCCGACACGCGCTGGCCGACGTTCGCCGGGTCGTTTTCCCGGACGCACGTCGTGCCGGAACCCATCGACGTCGGATCGCTCCAGTGGAAAGTCCCGCTCGAGCGCATCGTCCAGCACCGGAGTTATCCCTACGGCCCCCGGACCATGGCGATGACCCCGACGTCCTCGAGCCAGGAGCGGCTCCTCGGCTATCATCCGATCGTCCTGGGTGATCAGGTCGTCGTGGCCGACGGGACGCACGTCCTGGCGTACAACCTGAACGATCGCCCCGGCGGACGCGACGGCGGGGGGGCCATCGAGCCGGCCTGGAGATACGACCCGGAGAATAGCGGCCCCCAGGTCTACAAGGCCAACACGGGCATCCCGAGATACACCCTGACCGCAGTGGGGAGCCGCATCTACGCGCGGATGGGCTCCGCCACGCCGACTGCCTACGGAATGGGCAGGCAGGGGAGCCCCTCGTCGAGTTACATCCTCGCGCTCGACTGGACGGCCCAGGGCAAGATGCTCTGGATTCAGAAGGCCGCGGAGCTCGTCCTGCCGAACCGGCCGGCCGACCGCATCAGCCGCACGATCAACTTCGAAGGGACCCCGGTGGCCGACGGCCGCAACGTCTTCGTGGCCGTGACGGATCGGAGGGAGCAGACGGCCACCTACGTGGCCTGCTTCGATGCCGAGACGGGGGCACGCCGCTGGGTACGGTACCTGGGCGCCGCCTCCTCGGACGTGGACAACTTCAATCCGATGGGGATGGGCTTCGGCGGGCCGGTCCCGGGGGATTACGGCCACCGCCTGCTGACGCTCGCCGGGCCGCACCTCTACTATCAGACCAATCTTGGCGCCGTGATCGCGTTGGAGGCGGAGTCCGGGGCGGTGCGTTGGGTCGCCAATTACCCGCGCCAGGACTCGAGCCGGGGCAGCGGCAGCGATCGGGACCTCAACCCGGCGATCGTCCACGACGGCCTCGTCGTGGTGGCGCCGGGGGATGCGGCGGCCATCTTCGCCTTCGACGCCGAGAGCGGCCGGCTGGCCTGGAAGTCCGAGCCCCTGGCCGAGGAGGTGCGGCTGACCCACGTCCTGGGCGTGGCCCAGGGACGGCTGGTGGCCACCGGCGACCGCGTCCTGCTCTTCGACGCGAAGAACGGTAAGCTGGTCGCGACCTGGCCCGACTCCGGGAAGTTCGAAGGCTACGGCCGCGGGCTCCTTGCGGGGAACCGGATCTACTGGCCGACTCGCGACAAGATCGAGGTCCTCGATCAGGGCTCCGGGCTCCGGGCCGAGCCCCCGATCAAGCTGATGGAGGTGTACCGCAACACCGGCGGGAACCTCGTGGCCGGCGACGGCTACCTCATCGTGGCCCAGTCCGACGGGATGGTGGTCTTCTGCCAGAACAGCCGGCTGATCGAGCGCTATCGCGAGGAGCTGGCGAAGAACCCCGAGCAGGCCGCGACCCACTATCGCCTGGCCCGCGCCGCCGAGGCGGTCGGGCGCCTGCCCCTGGCGCTGGAGTCGTACGACCAGGCCAGCCGGAAGGCCGGGCCGTCGGAGACGATCGACGGCATGGCCCTGGCGACGGTTGCCCGGGAGCACCAGTTCCGCCTCCTGACCCGGTCCGGCGAGGAGTCCCGCCGGCGGCGCGACTTCGCCGCCGCGCTCGGCTCGATGGAGACGGCCGCCAGGATCGCGGGGACCGACTCGGATCGGCTCCGGGCGCGGCTGCTCCTGGCAGAAATCAAGACGGAGGCCGACCGCCCGGGCGAGGCCGTCGACCTCTATGAAGGCCTGCTCGCCGACGAGGCGCTCCGGGCCCAGACGGTCAGCTCGGAGGACGGCCACCGGGGGATCCGGGCCGACCTGCTCATCGCCGACCGCCTGGCGTCGATCCTCAAGCAGCGCGGCCGCAAGCTCTACGAGGAGCACGAGCGGCGGGCCCGGGAGCTGTTCGAGCGAGGCCGGCGGGACCGGGACCCGAGGCTCCTGGAGGAAGTCAGCCGCGTCTACCCGATCGCCGAGGTCGTGCCCGCGACACTCCTGGCCCTCGGGCAGATCCACCAGTCGTCGCGGCGTCCCGCGGCCGCCGCGCTGGCGTACAAGCGGCTGCTCACCCTGGCCGACTGCTCCGACGAGGCGCGGGCCCTGGCCCTCTGGAAGCTGGGCGAGGTGTACGGCTCGCAGGGCTACCTGCTCTCGGCGCGGGACGTCTACCTCCAGATCCAGGCCCGCTACTCTCGGCTCCGGCTGCCCGAGGTCCCGCCGACGCCGCTCGGGGATCTCGCCGCCGGCGAGCTGAATCGCCCGGGCGCTGGCGCAGCTCGCATCCGAGGGGCCCGAGGGCGACGGTCGGGCTGCCCCTGGCCCGACGCTGGCACCGCGCGGCCCGTGGGGGCGGAATCCGCGGCTGCTGGGGCGCGCTGGGGATCCCGCCGGGCCTCCAGTCGGGCAAGGTTTTCCTGGCTGATGGAGCCACGCTCAGCCCCATCGACCCGGCGACCGGCGAGCCCCGCTGGAAGGCGGAGACGGGATCGCCCGTAACCTGGGTCGGCTACCTCTCCGACAAGCTGATCGCCGCGGGCCCGGAGCGTATCGTGGCGCTCGATCCGGGCACCGGTGCCGAGCTCTGGGAGTATCGCGGCGGGTCCGCGGGCCGTCCCGGCCGGGGCGCGGACCCGTTCGCCCGGGACGAGGCGAGGCCCAACGAGGCGGGCGTCGGTGCGCTCCAGGACTTCCAGCTCGCGGACGGCCGGCTCTACTGCCTCCGCGACCAGAAGGAGCTCGTGGCCATCAACAGCGAGACCGGCGCGGCCGACTGGACCTACTCGGCCGCGGGCAGCACGATCAACCCCAGGTTCTGGATCGGCACGGAGCGGATCGTCCTGCAGGCCCGCAAGCCCAACCAGCTGGTGGTCCTGGAGGCCGAGCACGGGGGCCGGGTCGGGCGGCTCTCCCTGGCCGAGGGCGAGGGGCTCGAGCGTGCTCCCGTGCCGATCGACGAGGACCACGTGCTGGTCGTCCCCGACCGCCGAACCGTCAAGAACCTCGACCTCAGCCGGTGCCAGTTCACCTGGGACTACCGCGAGAGCGCGGAGATGCCGGTGAACGGGCCCCCCCGCGTCTTCGTGGACGCCGAGCGGGTGCTCGTCCTCCACGACGGCAAGCTGCTGATCCGGCTCGACCCGATCAACGGGTCGAAGCGCTGGTCGAGCGTCCTGGGGATCGAGGACCTGAGCGAGCGGCCCGAGGCGATCGCCTGCGACGAGAGGCGGGCCTATTGCGCCAGCCACAAGATGCTGCGTGCGTTCTCCATGGACGACGGCACGGCCCTCTGGGGCCACCACCTGACCGGGCCCGAGAATGCCCTCTGGTCGGTCGGGCTCTCGGATCAGTACGTCTTCGCCTATCCCAGCCTGCCCGGGCTCTCCGACCAGGAGTTCGGGAGCATGCCCCTGGTTGTCCGGGCGAAGGAGACCGGCGCGCTGCTGCAGCGCTTCCTCTTCAACGCGACGATCGCGAGCGTCCAGCTCAGGCTGGACACGCGAGGCGCCCTGGTCGCCACCCCCCACGCCCTCTGGGGCCTCGGGCGGCGCGAGGCCGGGGCGGCGAGCGGGAAAGAACCCATCCCGTGACGGCCGGAGGCGAGACGCGGCCCTCGACCCGGGGATCTGCCCGGCCGACGGGCGGGGCGGAGAAGCACCTCTTTCTTGGAGATACCGGCGTGACCGACACCAGCACAACGACTCCGGATGCCCTCGAGGGCGACGACCTGGAAGCCGTCCGACGCCTGAAGGACGCGTTCACCCGGCTCAAGGGCGAGATGGGCAAGGTGATCGTCGGGCAGCACGCCGTGCTCGAGGAGCTCCTGATCGCGATCTTCGCCAGGGGGCATTGCCTGCTGATCGGCGTCCCCGGGCTGGCCAAGACCCTGATGATCCACACCCTGGCCGACGCGCTGAACCTGTCCTACAACCGGATCCAGTTCACCCCCGACCTGATGCCCTCGGACATCACCGGCACGGAGGTGATCCAGGAGGACAAGGCCACCGGTGTGCGGCAGTTCAAGTTCCTCCGAGGTCCGGTCTTCGCGAACATCGTGCTGGCCGACGAGGTGAACCGGACGCCGCCGAAGACCCAGGCCGCCCTGCTCGAGGCGATGCAGGAGCGCCAGGTCACGGTGGGGGGCGAGCGGCATCGCCTGCCCGACCCGTTCTTCGTGCTCGCGACCCAGAATCCGATCGAGCAGGAGGGGACCTACCCGCTGCCCGAGGCCCAGCTCGACCGCTTCATGCTCAACATCCTGGTCGATTACCCGAACGAGGAGGAGGAGCTGGAGGTCGTCCGGCTGACGACCTCGATCGGCCGGCCGACGGTCACCAAGGTCCTCTCGGGCAATGACATCCTGGCCCTCCAGGAGATCGTCCGCAAGGTCCCGGTGGCCGACCACGTGGCCCGCTACGCCATCCGCCTGACGAGGGCCACCCGGCGCGAGAAGGAGGGCGTCCCGGCGTTCATCCGCGACTACCTGAGCTGGGGGGCGGGGCCGAGGGCCAGCCAGTACCTGGTGCTCGCCGCCAAGGCCAGGGCTGTGCTCCACGGCAACTACCACGTCTCCATCGACGACATCCGCTCGGTCGCCGGCCCGGTCCTGCGGCACCGAATCATCACCAACTTCAACGCCGAGGCCGAGGGCCTCAAGCCGGACGACATCGTGGACCGCCTGATCAAGACGATCCCGGTCGATGACCAGGAGGCCGAGCAGAGTGGAAAACTCCCAAAGCTATTTAGATCCGCAAACGCTGGCTAGCCTCGAGGGGCTCGACCTCCAGGCCAGGATGCTGGTGGAGGGCTACGTGGCGGGCATGCACCCGAGCCCCTACCACGGCTTCTCGGTCGAGTTCGCCGAGCATCGCGAGTACGTCCCCGGCGACGACATCCGGCACGTGGACTGGAAGGTCTGGTCCAAGACGGACAAACTCTACCTGAAGCAGTACGAGGAGGAGACCAACCTCCTCTTGTACCTGCTGCTGGATACGAGCGAGTCGATGGCCTACGCCTCGGGCGACAACGTCAGCAAGCTGCAATACGCCAAGTTCGTGGCGGCGGCCCTGGCCTATCTGGTCATCCAGCAGCAGGACTCGGTCGGACTGGGGCTCTTCGACGACGCGGTCCGGCGGTACCTCAAGCCGGCGAGCCAGCCCTCCCACCTGAAGGAGCTGATCCATGTGATGGACGTGACGCCGGCCCGAGAGAAGTCCGACCTGGGCCTGGTGCTGCACGACCTGGCCGAGCGTTTCAAGAAGCGGGGCGTGGTCGCGATCTTCTCGGATTTCTTCGACGACCCCGCGCGGATCCTCGCCGGCCTGAGGCATTTCCGGCATCGCCGCCACGAGGTGATCGTGTTCCACGTGCTCGACCCGGCCGAGATCGAGTTCCCGTTCCGCGACCCGACGCTCTTCCGGGGCCTTGAGGGGCTGCCCGAGATCCTGACGGAGCCCCACGCCTTGCGCAGGGCCTATCAGGCGGAACTCGGTTCGTTCCTGGACGGCCTGAAGAAGGGCTGCCGGATGGTCAACATCGACTACGTCCCCCTGCGTACCGACCAGAGCCTGGACGTCCCCCTCTCCAGCTACCTCGCCTCTCGATCCGCCCGCGCGGTCTGATCGCGTCGGTCCCGATGGACTCATCCGCCATGCCATGGTTCCCGCTGCCGCCGAGACTCTGGGCCCTCGAGTTCGCCAACCCCGGCTTGCTCGCGGGGATGGCGGCCGCCTCGATCCCGATCATCCTGCACCTGCTCAACCGGCGGAAGTACCGCGAGACCCGCTGGGCGGCGATGCAGTTCCTGCTCGCGGCCATCCGCAGGAACCGGCGGCGGATCCGCGTGGAGCAGTGGCTGCTCCTGGCCCTGCGGACGCTCCTGATCGCGCTGGTCGTCGCCGCGATGGCGAAGCCGTTCCTGGAGTCGTTCGGCAACGTCATCACCGGCCGGCGGACTCACCGCGTGCTGGTCCTGGACGGCTCGATGTCGATGGGATACACGACCGGCGGCGGCACTCGCTTCGAGCAGGCCAAGCGCCTGGCCTCCCAGCTCGTCAAGGACTCGCGCCAGGGGGACACGATCAGCGTGATCACCATGGGGGAGCCGCCGCGAGTGGTCATCGGCGACCCGCTCCCCAACCTCGCCGAGGTCCAGAAGGAGATCGGCGACCTCTCGCAGACGCACGGGGCGACCGATCTCCAGGCGACCTTCGAGGCGATCGACCGGGTGCTCGACGTCTCCACCATCCCGCAGAAGGAGATCCTCTTCCTCACGGACCTGCAGCAGGCGAGCTGGAACCGGCCGAACGCGGCGGGCAGGGATGGCCTGGATCGGGTCGTGGCGAAGCTCGAGGCCCGGCGTCCCCGGTCGATCGTCATCGACCTGGCGGGGGCCTCGCGGGGCGAGAACCGGGCCGTCACCGACCTCCAGGTCGACACGCCCGCGGTGACCGCCGGCATGACGGCCCCGATCCGGGCGTTCCTGCGGAACTTCGGGCCGTCCCCGGCGCAGGGCATCGCCGTCCGCCTGACCGTGGACGGCCGACTCGGACCGGAGCAGTCCGTGGACTTGCCGGTCGCCGAGGACGTGCCGGTCGTCTTCAATCACCAATTCACCGTCCCCGGCGACCACGTGGTCGAGGTCTCGATCGACGCCGACCCGCTCCCTCTGGACGATCGGCGCCGGCTGGTGGTGCCGGTGCGCGAGTCGCTGAACGTCCTGCTGGTGGACGGGCACTTCAAGTCGGAGCCGTTCGAGGCCGAGACCGACTACCTCGCCCAGGCGCTGGCCCCCTCGGAGGGCTCGCCTGGCCAGCCGGCCATGATCCGGGCCGAGGTGGTCGCCGAGTCGCAGTTCTCGCGCCGGGAGCTGCACCGGTACGACGCCGTCGTGCTCTGCAACGTCGCCCAGGTCAGCCAGTCCGAGGTGTCGTCGCTGGAGGACTATCTCCGGCAGGGAGGCGGCCTGGTGATCTTCGGCGGCGATCAGGTCGTCACCGATAACTACAACCGCCTGCTCTTCGCCGACGGCAAGGGCCTGCTGCCGGCGTCGTTGGGCGAGGCCGTCGGCGACGCCGCCAAGAAGCAGGCGGCCTTCGGGCTCAACCCGATGGGCTATCGTCATCCGCTGGTCTCCGAGTTCCGGGGCGAGCCCGACCCGGTGACCGCGGGGCTCACCCGGGCCCTGACCTGGCGGTACCACAAGCTGATCGTCCCGCCGGGGACTCCCGCGAAGGTCGCCATCGCCTTCGATAACGGCGACCCCGCCGTCGTCGAGACGCCCCGGCATCGCGGCCGGGTCATCCTCATCGCCACCTCGGCCGACGCCGGGTGGACGAGCTGGCCGCTGCACAACAGCTATCCGCCGGTCATGCAGCAACTGATCCTCCACGCCGCGGCCGGGCGGCTGGCCGAGTACAACATCCGGGTCGGCCAGCCCTTCGACCGGACCTTCCCGGCCACCGGCGCGGCCTCCCCGGTCTCGATCCTCACCCCGAAGGGACAGACCGTCGCCGCCAGGCTGAGCGGCGACGGCGGGACCAGCCAGCTCCATTTCGAGCAGACCGATCTCTCGGGCACCTATCAGGTCCGCATCGGACCTCCGCTGGCGATCGAGACCGACTTCGCGGCCAACCCCGACCCGCTTGAGAGCGACCCGGCCAAGCTCGATCAATCGGGCCTCGAACGGCGGCTGCCCGGCTGGAATTTCACCTACCTGACGAACTGGCGGGAACTGACCCGCAGCGCGGTTTCCGTGGGACGACGCGGGGAGCTGCAACGCCCATTACTGATCGGGGCGCTCTGCGTGCTGCTCCTGGAGTCGTTCCTGGCCTGGAGGTTCGGACACCATGACCCCGCGACGTGAGGCTCTCCGATCGTGAAGGACTGGTTGCTCCACAGGCTGGCGGACGCCCTGAACGTCCCCCCCCCGCAGGCGGGCGAGGCGATGTCGCCGCGGATTCGCCTCGATCAGCCCTGGCCGCAGTGGCTCCTGATCGCCGTGGTGGTCGGCGGTTCGGCACTGATCGTCTGGCTCTACCGTCGGGAGGGGAGGGCCTCGGCGTTCTACAAGGCGCTCCTCTCCGGCATCCGGATCTGCCTGCTGCTGCTCCTGGTGTTCATGATCTCCGAGGCGGCCCTCTCGGTCGAGCGGACCGGGCTGCCCTACCTGAGCGTCCTGCTCGACGACTCGGCCAGCCAGCAGATCGCCGACCAGTACGAGCGTCCGGAGACGGCCGCCGCCCTGCGGGCCTTGGCCGCGGGCGTCGTGCCGGCCGGAGCCGCGCCCTCGGCGGCCGGTCCCGACCCCGCGACGCCCACGCAGACGACCCGGCTGGAGATCGCCAAGGCCCTGGTCCTGAAGGACGACGCCAGGATGATCCGCGAGCTTCGGAAGGAGCATCGCGTGCGGTTCTACCTGGTCTCCAACTCGGCCAGGTTGCTCGCCGAGGTGGATCGGCCCGAGGAGATCGCCCCGGCGGTCGCGAAGCTGCGGGCGGTCGAGGCGACCGGTGGGCAGACCCGGCTGGGCGACGGCACCCGCCAGGTCCTGACCGAGCTCCGCGGGGCGCCGCCGTCGGCGATCGTGCTCCTGAGCGACGGCCAGACGACCGAGGGGGAGCCGCTCTCCAAGGCGGCCGAGCTGGCCGCGCGCAAGGGGGTGCCCCTGTTCACCGTCGGGCTGGGCAGCTCTGAGCCGGCACGCGACCTGGAGCTCACCGAGCTCCTGGTCGACGACGTGGTCTTCCGGGACGACGCCGTGCGCTTCCAGGCGAAGTTGCTGGCGAAGGGCTTCCCGGGCCAGAAGGTCAAGATCCGGCTCAAGGAGAAGGACCCGGGCAATCCCGATCCGAGCGCGGCCCGCGAGCTGGAATCCACCGAGGTCGAGGCCCCGGCGGACCACGAGCCCAGGCGGGTGGAGCTCGTCCATCACCCGAAGACCGAGGGCGAGCGCACCTTCATCCTGGAGATCGAGCCCCAGCCCAGGGAGCTCCAGGTCGAGAACAACCGAATCGAGCGGGTGGTGACCGTCCGCAAGGAGAGCCTCAAGGTCCTGCTCGTCGAGAGCGAGCCGCGATACGAGTTCCGCTACCTGAAGAATTACCTGGAGCGGGAGGAGACCATCGACCTGAGCGCCGTCCTGCTCTCGTCGGACCCCGAGTACAGCGAGCAGGACCGCTCCGCGCTGCCGACGTTCCCGGCGTCCAAGGAGGAACTCTTCGCCTACGACGTGGTGATCTTCGGCGACGCGGACCCGGGCTTCCTCGCGCAATCGCAGATGCAGAACCTGGTGGAATTCGTCTCGGACAAGGGGGGAGGGATCCTGTTCATCGCCGGCGAGGCGTTCAACCCCCTGTCGTACCGGAACACGCCGCTGGAGGTCCTGTTGCCGATCGAGCTGTCCGACGCCCGCAACCCGACGGCCGTGGGCAACGCGATCACGTCGTACCGGCCGGAGCTGACGCTCGAGGGGCGATCCAGCCCCATCTTCCGGCTGGGCGACAGCGAGTCCGCGAGCGCCCAGATCTGGCAGTCGCTGCCGGAGCTGTTCTGGTACTTCGAGGCGCCGCGGAGGAAGCCCGCCGCGATCGTGCTGGCCGAGCATCCGACGGCCGCCGGCAGCGGGGGCAAGCTGGCCCTGGACCTCTACCAGTACACCGGGCTGGGCAAGGCCATGTTCCACGCCTTCGACGACACGTGGCGGTGGCGATTCCGGGCCGGAGACCGGTACTTCGGCCGGTTCTGGGTCCAGGCCATCCGGTTCCTGGCCCGATCCAAGCTCACCAACCAGAGGCAGGCCGAGATCCAGACCGACCGCCGACGCTACGAGCGCGGGCAGCCCATCCGATTGCGGGTCCGGTTCCCGAACCCCGGGCTGGCCCCCGCGGGGGGGAGCGTGACGGTCCAGGTCGATCGCAAGGGCCTCCCCCCCCGGAAGCTCTTCCTGGAGCTGCTGCCCGGCACGAACAATGTGTTCGAAGGGACCTTGCCCCAGGCCCCGGTGGGCGATTACGAGGTTCGGCTGCTGCCTCCCCCGGTCCTCCAGGGCCCGATCCCGACGGCCGCCTTCCGGGTCGAGGCGCCGGCCAGCGAGTTCGAGTCGGTGCAGATGAACGAGCCGGAGCTCGTCCGGACGGCCGCCGCCACCGGCGGGAAGTTCTACACCCCGCTCGAGGCGGACGGCCTGCTCCGTGACCTGCCCGAGCCGTCCAAGGTCCCGCTCGATACGGACCCGCCGCTCCCGCTCTGGAACACCTGGCCGGTGCTGGCACTCTTCCTCGGCCTGCTGACGACCGAATGGGTACTCCGAAAGCGGAAGCAGATGGTATGATCGCCCTGATCCGGGAGAGCCGTCCGAGGCTGCGTTCGATGCCAGGCATCCGCCCCGGTCCTACAATTCTGTCTGAGCCGAAGCAGGATCCCCCACTCGTGGCCCGGCTCGCCCGGGCCAGGAGGAGCCGATGAGCGAGCGTCTGCTGGAATCACGGATCTCCGCACTGCGAGGGCAGGTGAGGCGGTTGCTCGTCGTCCACGGGCTCAGCTGGCTGGTCGCCGGCGTCCTCCCGCTGGTCATCCTGGCCGGGCTGCTCGACTGGTTGTTCCACCTCGACGTGTTCGTGCGTCTGGCCCTCCTGGCGATCGTCGCCGGGCTGGCGGGCTGGCTGCTCTTCAGTCGGGTTCTCCGGCCCCTGGTCGTACGTTTCGCGGACCTGGACATCGCGATGCGGATCGAGCAGCGGTGGCCCGGCCTGAACGACCGGCTGGCGAGCACGGTCCAGTTCCTCCGGCTGAGCCCGAACGACGATCGCCACGGGTCGGTCGCGTTGCGGGAGGCGACGATCCGGCAGGCGATCGAGGAGACCCGGTCGATCGACTTCCGGGAGGCGATCGAATACCGCCCGATCATCCGCTCGTCCGCCCTGGCGATCCTGGCGACGGCGGCCGCCCTGCTCTTGCTGGCCGGGGCGCCGGCGTCCTCCAGGCTCGCCCTCCGGCGGCTCTTCCTGCCCTGGGCGGGCGATCGGTGGCCTCAGCAGACTCACCTCGCGCTCGACGCGGCCGGCACGACCCTCAAGATCGCCCGGGGCGACCCGTTCGCCCTGACGGTCAGGGTCCAGCCCGGCGATCGAGTGCCCGAGACGGCTTACGTCACCTACCAGTTCGCCGACGGGGAGGAGCTGGTGGAGCCGCTCCGCTCCAGCCCGGGGGGAGAGTTCCGGGGGCGGCTCGAGACGGTCAACCAGCCGCTGCGGTTCTCGGTGGCCGGGGGAGACGACCAGGCGTCGATTCGCGACGTCGAGGTGAAAGTCGTCCATCCCCCCGCGCTCAATCAGCTGACCATCCGGCTGATATCGCCCCAGTACACGGGCCAGCCGCCCCAAACACTGGCGGCGGGGCTGACCTCGTTCCGTGTGTTGAAGGGGACCGTGATCGAGATGGAGGCGAGGGCGAACAAGGCGCTGGCTTCCGCGCGGCTCATGTTCGGCGATCAGGCCGCCGGTGAGGAGGTCCGATTCAATGCCGGCCGGACGGAGTTCCGCACGAGCATCACCGCCTCGGACAACCTCGCGTTTCGGTTCGCGCTCCAGGACACCGAGGGCTTCGGCAACCGCGATCCGGTCACGCACGACGTGAGGGTCTTCAAGGACGAGGCCCCGAGGGTCGTCATCACCGACCCGAAGACCGACCGCGACGTCCCCCAGGATGCGACGGTGCCGGTTGGAGTCGAGCTCGACGACGATTACGGCCTGCACTCGGCGCGGCTGATCTATCGCACATCCACGGGGGAGTCCGAGCCGCAGCCGGCCGTCGTGATCCCCCTCTGGACCCCTCCCGAGTCGAAGGACCCGGGGCAGCCGGTCTACGTCAAGCATCAGGAGAAGGGCCACACCTGGGAGCTGGCGCCCTTGAGGCTCCAGCCCGGCTCGATCATCACGTTCTACGCCGACGCGCGGGATTTCGACACCATCAGCGGGCCGAACATCGGCAAGAGCCGCGAGTACCGGCTCCGTATCGTCTCGCGGGAGGACGCCTCTCGGCAGTTCGACGACGCCCGCCGCGAGCTTCGCGAGGAGATCGCGCGAATCCTGGGGATGCAGCGCCAGGCGATCACCCCCGTGGAGGAGGCGGAGCGGACGCTCGCCAAGACGGAGCGGCTGCCGCGCAGTCAGCGCGACGACCTGAACAACGCGGGCCTCATCCAGCGCCAGGTCGGCTCGCGTTTGAGCGACCGTGACGAGGGGCTCGACCAGCGGCTCCGCCGCATGCTCGACGACCTGCGGAATTTCAAGATCGCCAACCCCGAGGCCGAGCAGCAGATGCAGGACATGCGGGCGCGGCTGGACCGGATCCGCGGCCGCCACCAGGGCCCGGCCGAGCAAGGCCTGACCCGAGCCTCCAAGGGCCTCGAGCAGATCCCCGACGCACCGAGCGACCCCGCGAATGGCAAGGGATCCGAGGGGCAGAAGCCTCAGGAGGCCGATCGCCAGTCCGAAGGGCAGCCGAAGGGGGCCCCGTCGAAGGGTGCCGCGCAGCCCGGGGCCTCGCCCGACCGCCCCGCCTCGCCGCCGAAGGGCCAGGACCAGCCGTCGCCCAGGGGGCAGGGGGAGAAGGCCGCGAAGGGACAAGAGGGGCAGCAGAAGGGCGATACCCAGGACACGTCGCAAGCAGGCCGGTCTCCGACCCCGGACGCGAAGGATGATGACAAGACCCAGGCCAATCAGCCCTCCGCCACGCCGGCCGACACCGCCCGAAAGGCCCTCGCCGAGGCGAAGGGCAACCAGAAGGCGATCGCCGACGAGCTTCAGAAGATGCTCGACGGCTTGAGCGAGTTCGAGACGTACCGCGGCGTCGTCAAGGACGCCCAGAACCTGCTCAAGAAGCAGGAAGACATGATCAAGCAGACCGCCGAGGCCTCGACCCGGCCGGACCTGATGGGCAGGTCCTCCGAGACGCTCTCCCCCGAGCAGAAGGCCGAGCTCGGCAACCTCGCCGGGCGACAGTCCGAGGTCGCCAAGGGCCTCGAGGACCTCCAGGAGCGGATGCAGGAACTCGCCAGACGCCTCGAAGAGACCGACCCCCTGGCGGCCTCGGGCATGCGCGAGGCCGCCAGCAAGAGCCGCGAGCAGGGGACGCGGGGGAAGATGGGAGAGGCGGCCGACCAGCTCGAGAAGAACCAGATGGGGCAGGCGCGCAGCCGCCAGGAGGCGGCGCGCCAGGAGCTCCGAGAGCTGGTGGACTCGGTGCAGAACCGTCGCGAGCGTGAGCTTTCGAGGCTGGTCAAGGAGCTGAAGAAGGCCGAGTCCGAGCTCCGCGAGCTTCGCAAGCGTCAGGCGCAGAACCTCAAGGCGACCCGCGAGGCCAAGAAGAACCCGAACGCGCAGGAGAGGAAAGACCAGCTCAAGCGGCTGGCCAAGGAGCAGGCGCAGATCCAGGAGGAGCTGAAGCGACAGCTCCAGAAACTGGCCAAGCTCGGCGCCGACCGGGCGGGGCGCTCCGCCGGCGAGGCCCAGGGCAAGATGTCCAAGGCCCAGGAGGACCTCGACCAGGACCAGGGTGACGAGGCCGACAAGCAGGAAGAGGAGGCCCTCGCCGACCTGAACGACGCCCAGGATGAGCTCGAGAACGCCCGCAAGGAGGCGGAGGAACGCCTCGCGATGGAGCAGCTCGCCCGGATGGGCGATCAGCTCAAGTCGCTGTCCGAGCGGCAGGCGAAAATGGTGACCGCCGCCGAGGGCTACGAGGCGATCCGCCGCCAGACCGACGGCAAGCTGACGATCGCCCAGCGGGCCGGGGTGCGTGGGCTGGGGCAGATCCAGGCCGGCCTCAAGGACGAGACCACCGGGCTCGTGGACCAGCTCGAGGGCGCCCCGGTCTTCTCGCTGACCCTGCGCAGGGCGGCCGAGAGCATGTCCGGCGCGGCCGAGAGACTCCAGGCCCTGAAGACTGATGAGGAGACGCTGAAGGCGACTCGCTGCGCGCATCGGCTCGCACAGCCCCATCGACTCGCTCCAAGAACGACGATGCCAAGCAAAGCGGGCAGGGGGGCGGCGGCGGTGGAGGTGGGGGTGGCGGGGGGCAGGGCGGAGACGGCATCCCCGCGACGGCCCAGCTCGGCGCCCAAGACGCTCCAGCAGGAGATCAATGAGCGGACGGAGAGCCTCGACGAATTGCGGCGGAGGAACCAGGACCTCACACCTGAGCAGACCAGGGAAGCCGATCAGCTCGGACTGGACCAGGGGGCGTTGGCCGACCTGGTCCGCGACCCGACGAGGCCCAAACGAGACGACGGGGAGGAATGATCATGAAACGGTACACCAGGTTCTCCCTGGCCCTCGGGCTGAGCCTCTCGATCCTGGGGGTTCTGGTCCGGCGCTGCGCGGCCCAGGAGCCGGGCAAGGGCGGCGACGAGCGCTGGACTCGCTGATCGAGAAGCTGGCCGAGCCGAAGTTCGACCGGCCGTCGAGCGACGGCCCGAAGGACGGCAAGGATCGCAAGGCCGAGCCCGGCGACGCGAAGGCCCCTCCGGCTCGAGGCTCGGGAGCCGGGCAGGCGTCCAGGCCGGGCTGCAGCAAGCCGGGCTCCGGCGAAGTCTCCGGGAAGGACAAGGAGCCGACGAGCTGCTCGAGAAACTGGGGAGACGAAGGACGAGCCGGCCGCCCAGGGAAGCCCGGCGGCCAGCCCCGGCCGGGCGAGCCCGCCGAGCCCTGGGCCCCCGGGCCCGGGCGAGAAGGAGCCCAGGCCGAAAGACGCGGCGAAGGGCCCGACCTCCGGGGCAAGGACCGGGAGATTGACGAGCGGCTGGAGGAGTTCGCCGGCAAGAAGCGGAAGAAGAACCGCCAGGAGGAGGAGCAGGGCGGCGGGGCCGCCGCAGATCATCAAGGAGATGGCGACGTCGAGCAGAAGCTCGGCAAGCCCGAGACCGGCGAGGAGACTCCAGGCCAAGCAGAAGCAGATCGTCAAGCATGATCGAGACGCTGATCCAGCAGGTCAAGCAGTCGGGCTCCTCCGGCCGCATGGCCAGGCGCGGATGACCCGGGCCAGCAGGGCTCGAAGCCCGGCGAGCAGCAGGGCCAGCAACCCGGGTGCGCCAACCTGGGCGCAGTGCCGCCGATGAAGCGCAAGGGCGCGCCGGATCGGCACGCGATGGCCGGCGGCAAGGACATCTGGGGCCACCTCCCCGCCGAGCTGCGGCAGGAGATGGAGAATGTCTTCAAGGAAGAGGCGTTGCCCGCGAAGGAAGACCTGATCAAGCGGTATTCGTCGATCGCGAAGCAGTAGCCCAGCGAGGGGAGTGAGCCATGCAATCCCGGCACGGGACGTCCGATCGCCCCGCGATCATCGGCCGCGGCGTATGGCTGGTGGTCCTCCTGGTCATGGCCGCCGGCCTGGCCCAGCCCGGGGCCGTTGCCTGGCCCAGGAGAAGGAGAAGTCGAAATCGGTCGGGTCCTTCGGCGAGGCCCGGCGCGGGAGACGTCTTGAGGGGACGTCCGAGATGCTGACGGCGACACGGATCGGGAAGATCCAGAACGGCCTGGCCTGGCTGGCCAAGCAGCAGAACGCCGACGGCTCGTTCGGCGTCGGGACCTATCGCGGCAACATCGCCGTGACCAGCCTGGCGGGCCTCGCGTTCATGTCCGGCGGCCTGACTTCCGGGGCGGCCCATGGCCCGCAGATCGACAAGGCCCTGGCCTACGTCATGGAAAACACGTCGGATTCCGGAGCCATCGCCGTGGCCTCGACGTCCACCCACGGCCCGATGTACTCGCACGGCTTCGGAGCGCTGTTCGCCGAGGCCTACGGCATGACGCACCGCCCCGAGATCCGGGAGAAGCTCCAGAAGGCCGTCCGGCTGATCATCGACACGCAGAACAACGAGGGTGGCCGGCGCTACCAGCCGCGGCGTGCCGACGCCGACCTCTCGGTGACGATCTGCCAGATCAACGCCCTCTCCGGGTCGCGCGGAACGCCGGGCTCTACGTCCCCAAGGAGACGGTCGAGGCCTGCATCCGCTACGTGAAGCAGTCCCAGAATCCCGACGGCGGCTTCCGCCAAGATGCTCCAGGGGGCGCCGCCTTCCCGCGCTCCGCGGCCGGCGTCGTCGCCCTCCAGAGCCGCCGGCAATTACGACGGCAAGGAGGACAGAGACGGTATCGCCTATCTCCGCCAGTACGCATGAGGGAGATCAAGCTGGGCAACCGCTACAGCCATTACTTCTACGGTCACTACTATGCGCGCAGGCGATGTGGATCCGCGGCGGCGACGACTGGAACGACTGGTACCCCGCCATCCGCAACGAGTTACTCCATCGCCAGTATCCCGCGGGCTACTGGCAGGACACGATCTGCAACGAGTACGGCACGGCCATGGCGCTGATCATCCTCCAGATCCCCAATAGTTATCTGCCGATTTTCCAGCGCTGAGCCACGGAGGTTCGCGTCCCATGATCTTCGCCCGAGGGACACCGTCCCGGAGAACGGGAAGCGTCTTCGCATGGATCTTCGTGCTCCCGGTGCTCGGCGGGGCCGCCGCGGAGGATCCGCCGCTGACATCCGAGCCGGTCTTCACGGCCCTGAAGGTCGACGGAGGCACGTACTCCGGACGACTCGCCGCCATCGGAGCCGACCGGATCGCGCTGGTCTCTGATAAGGAGGAGAGGCAGGAGTTGCCGCTCCGCTCGCTCGTCAAGCTGACCCGGGCGATCAGGCCGAGCGTCGAGGGGCCCGCGGGGTCGCATCACGTCTTCCTGGGCGACGGCGACCGGGTGATGCGGGCGACGGCGACCTCGACGACCGAGACGGCCCTCGAGGTCCAGGCACACAGCTCGCTCGGCAAGCTCAGGATCCCGCTGGAAAGCCTGCGCGGGATGATCCTCTCGCCGCCGACCGACGCCGATGCGCTGGAGCTCCTGTCCGATCGGGTGCTCACCGAGCCGCGTGCCGCGGAGGTCGTCTGGCTGACCAATGGGGATCGCATGGAGGGCGGCTTCCTCGGGCTGGACGAGCGGGCCGCGAAGCTCCAGATCGAGGGCAAGCCCGTCGAGATCGACCGGACCGGGGTGGTCGCGATTGGCTTCGATCAGGCCGTCCTGAATTATCCCAGGCCGGCGTCAGATTACCTGGAGCTCGGCTTCCTGGACGGCTCTCGGCTGGGCGTCACCGGCGCCGAGGTGGTCAAGGGGGAGATCAAGGCGACCACGCGTTTCGGCCAGCCGATCCGCGTCGCGGTCGGCGAACTCGCGCGGATCGACCCTCGGACTCCCTCGGTAGTCCCCCTGACGGAGCGGAAACCGGACGGCCAGTCATACGTCTCCTATGTGGGCCCGACCCGGCCCTTCCGGGCCGACGCGACCGTCGACGGCCATCACCTCCAGCTCCAGGGGCAGTCGTACGAGCGCGGGCTGGGGGCTCAGAGCCGCACGATCCTCGCGTACAAGCTGAACCCCGGCGACTTGCGGTTCCAGGCCCTGGTGGGGGTCGATGACCGGGCGGGCCCGCTGGGGAGCGTGGTCTTCCGGGTCCTCACCGACGGCAAGGAGCGATTCGCCACGCCCGCGATGACGGCGAAGGACGCCCCCCGGCCGATCGATGTCGACCTCGACCAGGCGAAGCTCTTGATCCTGATCACTGAATTCGGCGACCGTGGAGACGTCCGCGATGTTGCGGATTGGGTCGAGGCCCGGCTGATCCGCTAGGTCGCGGACGATCGGCCCCACGTCGAAGGGCCCTTGGCGCCGCGAACGCGACCGGATCGAATCTCCTCTCGAAGTCCGCAAAGGCGGCCCGGATTTCAGGATGCGAGGAGGCGAGATGGAGAAGGCGGAACTTGCGGCACACCTGGGACACGTCAGCTCGGCGGTGGGCCACCAGGTCATCAACTCGCTGAGCACGATCGTCAGCCAGGCGGAGATCCTCCGGACGCTGATGGACCCGGCCGGCCCGGACCTCGCCGAGATCCAGGAGAGGATCGACACCGTCATCCGGGTCTCGCTCGACGCCTCGACGCTGACCCGCCGCCTGCTGGAGGTCGCGCACGACGTCACGGCCATCGAACCGCCCCACCCCGGAGAGCCCCTGGCGGAGCTGGACCTCTCGGCGGTCGCCGCCGAATTCGTGGAGACGGCACAGCAAGGGAGCGGCCGCTCGGCCCAGTGGGTCCTGGACCTTCATCCGATCGCTCGGGTCAAGGGAAACGCCGCCATGGCCCTCAAGGCGTTGCGCCTGCTGGCGGACAATGCCCTGGAGGCGCTCCCCGAGGCAGGCGGTACGATTGTCCTCGCCACCCTGGCCGGCCCGCGCGACTGGGTGACCCTGGAGATGCGGGACAACGGCTTCGGCATGCCCGCCGAGGTCGTCGAGCATGCGGCCGAGCCATTCTACTCGACCAAGCCGGGCCGCAAGGGCCTCGGGCTGACGATCGCCCGGGGCATCTGGAGGCGGCATCGCGGCGGCATCGTGATCGAGAGTAAGCCCGGCGAGGGCACGACCATCCGACTGACCGTGCCCCCCTCGACCAGCCCATGAGCCGCACCGCGAAACCCGGTCCCGTTCCCGGGTATCGACGGCCCCAGCGAAGAGGCGCCGGAGGGTGGATCGCACAAGCCGGCCGAGCACTCTTTTGGCATCGATCGGCCACCATCTGCTATGCTGTGCGGGAGCGGCAGGATCATCCTCGAGTGTTCCCGCGCCCGCATGATTCATCGGGCAAGAAGCGGAGGCGACTGGCTTGGACTGGCACGCGACGACGATCCTCTCGGTGCGACGGGGCGGCAGGGTGGCCATGGGCGGGGACGGCCAGGTCACCCTCGGGACGCAGGTCATGAAGGCCGACGCCGTCAAGGTCCGGCGGCTCCTGGAGGGGCAGGTCCTGGTGGGATTCGCCGGGTCGGCTGCCGACGGGTTCGCGCTGCTGGAGCGATTCGAGGGCAAGCTGAAGGACCACCCCAACAACGTCCCTCGTGCCGCCACGGAGCTCGCCAAGCTCTGGCGGACCGACCGCATGCTCAGGCGCCTGGAGGCCGTGCTGGTGGTTGCCGACTCGCGCCACAGCCTCCTGGTCAGCGGCTCCGGCGACGTGATCCAGCCGAGCGACGGGATCCTGGCCACAGGCTCCGGCGGTGGCTATGCCCTGGCAGCCGCACGCGCCCTGCTGAAGTTCTCGCCCCTGGGCGCCGCGGAGATCGTCCGCGAATCGCTGGCGATTGCCGGCGGGATCGACATCTACACGAACGGGAATTTGACGGTGGAGGAATTGCCGTGCCTGGCCACCAGCCCGAATTGACCCCACGGCAGATCGTCTCCGAGCTCGATCGCGACATCGTCGGCCAGCCCGAGGCGAAGAAGGCCGTGGCCGTGGCGCTGAGGAATCGCTGGAGGCGGAGGCAGCTCGCCGACGACCTCCGCGCGCAGGTCACCCCGAAGAACATCATGCTGATCGGGCCGACCGGGGTCGGCAAGACCGAGATCGCCCGCCGCCTGGCGATGCTGGTCGGTGCCCCGTTCGTGAAGACGGAGGCGACGAAGTACACCGAGGTCGGCTACTACGGTCGGGACGTCGAGAGCCTGATCCGCGACCTCGTGGAGGCGGCCATCCTGCTGGTGAGGGCCTCTGAGCGCGAGCGGGTCAAGGAGCAGGCGGAGGCCCGCGTCGAGGACCGGCTCCTCGACCTGCTCGTGCCGGTCGCGGCCGGCGGGATCCGGCCGGGCTTCGACTTCACCTCGCCCGAGGAGTCGGAGCGGCGGCAGCGGACCCGCGAGAAGATGCGGGGCCGCCTGTCATCCGGGGACCTCGAGGACTCGGAGGTCGAGGTCACCATCCCCGGCCGCATGGCCGCCCCGGTCTCGATCCTCGGCGGCGCGAACCTGGAGCAGATGGAGATGGACATCCAGGGGATGATCGAGCGGATGATGCCCAAGCAGCCCCAGAGCCGCAGGCTCAAGGTCCGCGACGCCCGGCCGATCCTGCTCCAGCAGGAGATGGACGCGATGATCGACCCGGAGAAGACCAACCAGGCCGCCGTCACGCTCACGGAGGAATCCGGGATCGTGTTCATCGACGAGCTGGACAAGATCGCCGGCGACGAGGGCGCCGTGCGCGGACCGGACGTCTCCCGCCAGGGGGTCCAGCGGGATCTCCTGCCGATCGTCGAGGGCACGACCGTCAACACGAAGTACGGGCCGGTGAAGACGGACCACGTCCTCTTCATCGCCGCGGGCGCGTTCCACCGGGCCAAGCCCTCGGACCTCATGCCCGAGCTCCAGGGAAGGTTCCCGATCCGGGTCGAGATGCACGACCTGACCCGCGACGACTTCGCGCGGATCCTCCGCGAGCCGCGCGCGTCGCTGCTCCGCCAGTACGAGGCGCTGCTGGCCACCGAGGGCCTGACCCTGGAGTTCACGCCGGACGCGATCGAGGCCATGGCCGACCTGGCGTTCCAGGTGAACCGTAGCACCCAGAACATCGGCGCCCGACGGCTGCATACCATCCTGGAGCGGGTGCTGGAGGAGATCAGCTTCGACGCGCCCGACCGCGCCGAGAAGCAAATCGTCGTCGACGGCGCCCTCGTCCGGGAGCGGCTCGAGGCACTCTCGAAGGATGAGGACCTGAGCCGGTACATCCTTTGAGCGTCCGTGGCGACCGGGTTATCATGTCCCCCGCCGCTTCGGCAAGCGGCGGACACAGTAGCCCGGGGACGCCACGATGCTGCAGCGCCGGTTACGGTTGCTCCAGGCCGTCAGCCTGAACATGTCGATGATGGTCGGCATCGGGCCGTTCATCACCATCCCCACCTTCGTGGCGACGATGGGCGGGCCGCAGGCGATGGTCGGCTGGGTCCTGGGCGCGGTGATCGCGCTCTGCGACGGCCTGGTCTGGTGCGAGCTCGCCGCGGCATTCCCCGGCTCCGGGGGGACGTATCACTTCTTCGACGCCGCCTACGGCCCGTCACGTGGAGGGCGGCTGCTGAAGTTCCTCTTCGTCTGGCAGTTCCTCTTCAGCGGGCCACTGGAGGTCGCCACCGGCGCCATCGGGCTGGCTCAGTATGTCTCCTACTTCTTCCCGGCGCTCAAGGATCCGGCGTGGAACTGGAGCATGGTCATCCCCTGGGTGACGGCCGAGGTCACCTGGGGACAGGTGTCCGCGATGGGCATCATGGGCCTGGTGACCATGCTGGCGTACCGCCAGATCGAGGTCGCGGGCCGGCTGATGGTCGTCCTGTGGGTGGGCATGCTGATCACCGTCGGCTGGGAGATCGTCACCGGCCTGACCCATTTCGACGCGGCCCTGGCCTTCGACGTTCCGGCCGACGCATGGCAGCCGAGCAGCGCCCACCTGTACGGCCTGGGGATGGCGCTGGCGATCGCGATGTACGACTTCCTGGGCTACTATCAGATCTGCTACCTGGGTGACGAGGTCGCGGACCCTGCCCGGACCATCCCGCGGTCGATCCTGATCTCCGTCTGCGTGATCTCCCTGGTCTACCTGACGATGAACGTCAGCATCCTGGGGGTGGTTCCCTGGCGCAAGGTGATCGAGTCCCAGCACATCGCCAGCGACCTCATGCTCCGGGTCCACGGCAGCGGCGCCGCGAATGTGGTCACCCTGATGATCGTGTGGACAGCCCTGGCCTCGACGTTTGCCGCCCTCCTGGGTTACAGCCGGGTCCCCTACGCGTCGTCGCGCGCCGGGCACTTCTTCCGGTTCTTCTCCGCGCTCCATCCGACCGGCCAGTTCCCGCACCGGTCGTTGCTCCTGATCGGTGGGATCTCGATCGTGGCCTGCCTGTTCGATCTCGGGACCGTCATCGCGGCGCTACTCACCTCCCGGATCCTGATTCAGTTCGTGGGCCAGATCGTGACCGTCATCCTCCTGCGGCGCGAGACCGGGCCCCGCCTGGCCATGCCGTTCGTGATGCCCCTGTTCCCGCTCCCGGCGCTCGTCGCGCTCGCCGGCTGGTTGTTCATCTTCGGGACCTCGGAGCGCCTGGTGCTGGTTTACGGCCTGGGGACGCTCCAGCTGGGAATCGAGGCGTTCCTGCTCTGGGACTGGTATCGGCAGCGAAGGGACAGGACGCTTCCCTCGCCGGCCGGATCAGGATAGGTTCCGGGCGGCACGGGGAGCCGGCGGGCCGTACTGCTCGGAGGTCCCAAGGCGATCGACGAACGGACGTCGGCGCCGATCCATGCTCATGCTCGAACCAGTCCGGCTTGCCCGCGGCCCCGACGGCGATTATGATTATGGTTTCACCGTCGCGGCCCTCCCCGGACGAGGGCGAACGTCTCCGCCGGAGACGCGGCGGCATGTACGGGCAGGACCGGCTGAGAAGCAGAAGTTCCGGGCTGATCGGAGTTGATGAAATGTCGTTGGACAAGAGTCTAAAGAAGGGGGGCGGACTCGCCCGGGCCCGGAACGTGCTCACGCGGGCCGAGCGGCTGGCCGTCTTGCAGGAGGACGATCGGTGGACGCCTTCGGCGGGCGTCTTCAACCTCCCCAAGACCAAGTTTCGCCGCCTCGCGCCCGGCCAGTCGGGCCCGAAGCGTCCCGAAGCGGGGAAGTGAACGCCCGGCGATGAACCCGCCGGGACATCCGATCCGTGCATCCGATGAGCCCGCGCCGATCGCCCGACCGTGGATGAGCCCGGCCACCCGGCCGGGTTCTTTTTTCGGGCCCGTGCGATCGGACCTCCGTGGACTACCGATCGGTGGCGATTGCGTTGATCTCCGCGATCAGGGCGAAATCGCGGGCGGTCAGGCCGCCAACGTCATGGGTGCACATCTCGATCTGGACGTTTCGAAAGTTGATGTGGATCTCTGGATAGTGCTCGGTCTTCTCGACCAGCGCAGCGACCTGGCTGACGAATTCCATCGCGCGGCGGAACGAGGGGAACTGCCAGGTTCGCACGAGCATGTCGCCATGGCGCTCCCAGCCCCTGGCCTCGGGCAGCCTCTCGGCGATCTCGGATTCGGTGAGCTTGGGCATGACTGATTGCCTCCGATCCCGTCCCGCGTGCCGGTAAACGACCCGGCCGCCCGTGGCGTCGGAAGTCCCGATGTTGCCGCACACCGGCCCGCCGGTCACATTATCATGGGCTGGCCCAGCCCGAACAAGGGTCGGAGCCTCCTTTCCGGGGACCGTCGGCGTCATGACCTTCATCCTGAGCCTGGATTGCGCACTCATTGTCGCCGTCAGCCTCCTGGGCGGCATCCTGCCGCTGGCCACCGTGCTGACCCACACGCGACTCCAGGCCTATCTCAGCTTCTCGGCCGGCAGCATGCTGGGCGCTGCGTTCTTCCACATGCTGCCCGAAGCGATCGGGATGGGCTCCCCCGGGACGGTGCGCTGGGCCGCCGTCGGGCTGCTGGCCCTCTTCCTGCTCGAGCGATTCGCCTCGTTCCACCAGCATGAGCCCCAGGACCTGTCCAGCCCCTCGACGCCGACACCTGCGTTCCACGGGCATGGGCACGGACACTCGCACGGCTCCCACAACGAACCTCATTCCTGCGCGACCCTGGACCGCCACGAAGAGCAGGCGAAGTCCCCGCTCTCGTGGGGTACGGCCGCCTTCGGCCTCGCTGTCCACTCGATCGTCGGCGGGGTGGCGCTCGCCAGCGCCATCGCGGCCGATTTCGCGGGCCGGGGCGCCGTCGGAGCGACCGGCTGGGGCGTCTTCCTGGCGACCGTCGTCCACAAGCCGGCCGATGCCCTCACAATTGTCAGCCTGATGCTCCGGGCCGGGGTGACGCGACGCGTCGCCCACGCCGTCAACCTCGCCTTCGCGCTGATGATCCCTGTCGGCGTCGTCGCGTTCACGATGCAACTCGGCCGCCTCAGCCCCGAAGCCGCGACCACGGCGACGGCGATCGCCCTCTCCTTCTCCGCGGGCACCTTCCTCTGCATCGCGCTAAGCGACCTCCTCCCCGAGCTCCAGTTCCACTCGCACGACCGCGTCCCCCTCACCATGGCCCTCGCCGCCGGTTTCGCCCTGACGGCGGGCGCATCGCTGCTCGAGTTCGCCTGAGTCTCGTTCGTACCACGCGGGGGTCAACACGCTCCTGCCCGGCACCCGATACTCATCACGTAACGCTGGCTGGAGCGGTTGCCGTTTGGATTGGGAGCGTCCTCGTGGGGTCCGAAATCGCGGACCCTAAACAGGCAACCGGAAACCGCTCTGGAGGTCCCTTCCTAACCCGCTGACTCACCGGAGTCTCCATGCGAGATCCACTCCCGGTTCCGCACGCGAGCCGCCCGGACGACACCGTCGCCCCGGGACCACGGCTCCGTCACCGCTTCCTGCGGGCCTCGCTGGGAACACTCCTCGTCCTGCCCCTGAGCGGCTGCCGCGGCGTGCCGCCGGGAAGGAAGTCCCCGGATATTGGCGCCACGATCGGACAGGATTTGAATCGGGCGCCCGCCGGACGGACAGTCGGCCCGTCGGGCCTCGGCGTGGACCTCATTTCCTTCGAGTCCGACTCCGTGACCGATGAGGCGGCCTCCGGGAGGGGCCTCTCTCGCTAGACTCGCCTGTCCCCCCAACCTGCCACGAATTCCTTCGAAACCGTCAAGCTCCGGGCAATCGCTAGAGTTTTTCGGATCTGTCACCCGATCTTTCCTTTACCGGATCTCCACGTCGTCGTGTTGTCAGCGACCCAGAGAGCCACAACAGATTCGGCCCCGGAGACTGGGGGACACGGAATGCATTGGCCCGGAAGGCGAACTCGAACCGCGCTCATTTCCGCGGCGGCCCTGCTCTATTGCACCATGATCAAATCTCAGGCGCAGCAGGTCACCAGCCCGGAGCCGTTCGGGGGAGCGGCTGCGCGTGATGGCGTGCCTTCCATCCCGCCGCCGAGCGTGCCCGCCGCCGCCCCGGCTTCGCGCGAGGCTCAGCTCGAGGCCAGGGTTCAGCAGCTCGAGGCGATGGTCCAGCGGCTCTCCACGCAGATCCAACAGGCGGGAAGACCCGCCGGTGGAGGTACGGGAGGACGAACTTCCGGCACGGGAGACGCCGCGCCGGACGTCGGGAGCCGGGCCTCGACCGCGGCACCATCCCAGATGGGCGGCCCCTCCGCGCCCGGGCAGTCGCTGCCGCCGAACCCGCCCCCCTCAGCGCGCTTCGACAGCCCCGCCACCCTCGAGAGCAAGAAGGCCAACGTGAAGTTCGGGCCCGGCTTCGAGATCCGGTCCGACGACGACGAGTACATCTTCCAGTTCCACAACCTCACGCAGTTCGAGTACCGGGGCGACGAACAGGGCGGCGAGACGAACGTCCGCGACAGCTTCCTGATCCCCCGCCAGTGGTACATGTTCAGCGGTCGGATCACCAGGCCGATCGGCTACTTCGTCTCCCTCGCCCACGGCATCGACAGCGTCAACACCCTTGACGCCTTCCTCGATTTCGATTTCGACCCGAGGTTCCGGATCCGGGCCGGCCGCTACAAGACGCCATTCACTTACGAGTTTTTCGTCGACCCCATCCAGGGCCTGATCCTGCCCGAGCGCTCGATCTTCTTCAACAACTTCGGCCAGAATCGCGACCTCGGCGTGATGGCTTTCGGGCGGGTCTTTAACAACACCCTGGACTACGCGACCGGCATCTTCAACGGCAATCGCAATGGCTACGTCGCCACGGCGGACTCGAAGTACGTCAGCTCGTTTCTCAACTGGAAGCCGTTCAACAACGCCCAGGGCTCGATCCTCGAAAACTTCAACATCGGCGGTTCGGTGTTCGGCGGCAACTCGACGCAACTGCCGGTACCCACCGTGTTGCGGACGATCGTCCCGATCGCCGGCAACTCCGTCGCGGGCGTCCCCTTCCTGGCGTTCAACAGCAACGTCAGGGAATCCGGGATGAAGACGTTCTGGGATCTTCACTCGGCATGGTACTATCGACAGCTCGCCGTGATCGCCGAGTGGGGCAGCGGCTTCCAGGACTACGCCATCAACCCGCGGCTGGCCAATCGGACGCACTTGCCGGTCGACGGCTGGTACGTCCAGGCCGGCTACCTTCTGACCGGAGAGACCCGCAGCGGCCTCGGCGTCGTCAAGCCCCGCAGGCCGTTCAGCCTCAAGCCCGGGAACCTCGGCTTCGGCGCCTGGGAGCTCACCGGCCGCTACAGCACGCTGACGATCGGCGACGAGGTCTTCAAGAATGGCCTGGCAGACCCTAACCTCTGGGCCAACCGGGTGGATATCGTTGACGTCGGCTTCAACTGGCACATCAACCAGTACGTGAAGTTCTACTTCGACTGGGAACACTCGATGTTCAATCAGCCGGTCCTCTATGCCCCCGGCGCCCGCCAGCTCACCAACGATCTGTTCCTCGCCCGGATCCAGCTCTTCTTCTGAGCCACCTGGCCCGTACCCTAACCGATGTCCAGGCCGGCACGGCTCTGTGGCATGAGAGGGCTGCCACTGGCGATGACGCCTCGCGGCTCGTCTTGCAGGCCGGGCTCGAGGTCCGGCGAAGCATCGAGAGCGGCCGGGTTTCCCGGGCCATTTCCCGTCGGGTCGCCTTGAGCGTCCGAGGCCGAGAAGGTGGCCAGGTCGCACGACGTATGGCCTCAGGCCGACTCGGCTCCGGCGGTTCATGACACCTTCTGGTAACGTGGAGGCGGTCCTCGGCGGTGACGTCCGCCGTCCCCCATCGTGCAGCGTTGGAGGTCAACCGATGAACAAGCGACGTGAGTACGAGGGACCGGTCCGCCCCCTCGAGGATGACTGGGCAGGCCTGTGAGGGGTCGGAATCTCCGATGGTCGATCGGAGCAGTGGATGGCCGGCTTCGATAACGCCGTGCGGGTCATGGCCCTCTGGCTGGATTTTCAGGAATCACTCCCACGAGACGGATCGTCCTTTCCGCCCGGATCGACCAGCACGGGGATGCGGAAGTCGAATCTGCTCGGCCGCCTGATGCGGGGGGAGGAAATCCGCCGCCGTCCGTGCCCTGAGCACGAGGGCAGCCTGATCACGGCCCCATGGGAGAGCCGCGGGCTGTCGTGCGGCTGCGAGGGCACGGGCTGGCTGCCGAATGACGCGCCCGGGGCCGAGGCAGGCGAGGCAGGTGAGTCAGGGCGCGGCCGCTCGTGCTGGCGATTCTGGTAGGGGCGACGCGAGCGACGGTCGACGCCGCTTTCGAGCTTGCAGGCCCGGGACCCCAGGTCCTAAGCTGTCAGGAGTCGGGTCACGTCGTCTCGCCGTCTTCCAGGGAGGTACCGCGTGGGCATTCTTCGGACCTATCGATATGGCATGATGACGGCCGCAATCGGGCTGCTGGCCTGCGGCGCTGTCCTCGCGCGTCCCGGGGCCGACGTGGAGGTCCGGCGGGTGGGGCTCGGCCCGGTCCGCGGGGCGGACGGCAAACCGGTTGACCTGAGTCCGCCGAAGGACGGGCTCTCGGTGCTGGTTTTCTACTCGCCCGAATGCCCGATCTCAACGCGTACAGCCAGACGCTGGTGGAGCTTCAGAAGGCGACGCCCGCCGGCAGGTGAGGTGGGTGGGCATCTGCGTGGATCCCGACATGAGCCTGGAGGACCAGCTCACCCACGCGAAGGACTTCGGCCTGACCTTCCCGATTGTGCTGGATCGCCACGCGGCCGCAGCGAGGAAACTGGGGGCGACCATGACGCCCGGGCATTCGTGGTCGACGCCAGGGGGGCCCTCCGCTACCACGGTCGGATCGACGACCAGTTCGCCGCCCGGGGTGTGCGCAGCGCCAATCCCGCGGGCAATGAACTGAAGGACGCGCCATTGCGGCGCTTGCTTGCAGGGGCGAGGTCAAGGCGGCCCACGTGCCGGCCGTCGGCTGCCCATCCTCCTGCCCAGGTCGGACCGGACCGAGCCCGACCTATACGAAGGGAAGTCTCGCGGATCCTCCAGCAGAACTGCCAGGAGTGCCACCGCAGCGGGCAGGTCGGGCCATTCCCGCTGGAGACCTACGAACGGGCGCGCCGGAAGCGCGGGGGGACCTCGCGACGGTGGCCGAGGACCGGACCATGCCGCCGTGGAAGGCGGCACGGGGCTTTGGGCCGCCGTTCAAGCACGACCGTTCTCTTCCAGGCCGCGTCGTCGAGGTCCTGAACGCATGGGCCGAGGTGAAGACCCCGAGGGTGACCCGGCCGACCTGCCGCCGCCGAGGACATTCCCGAAGGACTGGACCCTGCAAGGCGGCCCCGACCTCGTGCTGGATATCGGGACCGACTACTCGATCCCGGCCACCGGCGGAGACATCTACCGCTGCTTCGTGGTGCCCCCGAATCTTCGAAAGACATGGTACCTTTCCGGGATCGAGTATCAGCCCGGCAACCGCAGGGTCGTCCACCACGTGCTCGCCTACGTCGATACCACGGGCGAGGCCCGCAAGAAGGACGCCGCCGACCCCGGCCCCGGTTACCAGTGCTTCTCGGGGCCGGGCGTCGAGATCCATGGCGACCTGGGCGGCTGGGCGCCCGGCAACCAGCCGACGGAGCTTCCCGACGGCATCGGCCGCTCGTTCCCGAAGGGGGGCGACGTGATCATCCAGGTCCACTATCACCCGAGCGGGAAGCCCGAGGTCGACCGGACCCGCATCGGCCTCCGCTTCTCCCGCAAGCCGGTCCGCCAGGTCCTGCACTGGAACGCGGCTCTGAACACCGACATGGTCCTCCCCAGAGGCGAGTCGAACATCGAGATCCAGGCCGCCTGGCCCGTGCCCGTTGACGTGGTCGCCCATGCCGTGGTGCCGCACATGCACCTGCTGGGCAAGAACATGGTCATGACAGTTACCTACCCGGACGGCCGCACCGACGACCTGATCAAGATCGACGACTGGGACTTCAACTGGCAGTACAGCTACTACTTCGAGAGGCCGCTGGAGCTGCCGAAGGGCTCCGTCGTGAAGGTCGTCGCCCATTACGACAACTCTTCGAGCAACCCTCGCAACCCCAACCGCGAAAGCCCCAAGGACGTGACCTGGGGTGAGGCGACCACCGACGAGATGTGCATCGGGTTCATCGCCGTGACCAAGAAGGGCCAGGACCTCACCCGCCCCGGCGAGAAGGACGACCTCCTGGACATCTTCAAGACCCAGATCGAAGACTTCCAGCGCAAGAGGGAGAAGGCGGTGAAGCGGACGGGGGCCGAGAGCAAGTAGACCGCCGCCGATCGCGATTCGATCGGGATCCCAGTCGGGTGGACGTCAAGCGGATGACCCCGCCTCCGGGCGGGGTCTTACGTGGTCAACCGGCGTGCGGAGTCAATTGAGCTCCGGCTCGAGCGGGCCGGCGAGGGTCTTGTGATAGAACAGCCGCCCCTTGAGGGTGGGCATGAAGGAGCTGGGCACCCAGGGATCGGGCCCGTAGCGGAGGGACATCCAGAGGCTGGTCCCCTGCCACTGCATGCCCCGATCGAAGATGCCGTCGGCACCTCCGATGATCCGGTCGGCTTGCAGGAACAGGCCGGGGCCAATCGTGTTGGCGAAGGCCGGGACGAGCGTGGTCCGGCTCCGGAAGCTCGTCAGCGCGTTCTGTTCGATCGTCAGCGGATGGAGCCGGGCGCCGATGCGGTGGGTCTGGGCCTTCCAGTCCTCCAGCTTCGCGAACTCGGCCGCGAAGTGGGGCTCCCAGAAGGCGATGTGACAGACGCGGCCGATGCCGAAGATCACGACGAGCTCGGCCCCCCTGGACTTCAGCTCGCCGATGCGGTCCGCGTAGTGAGGCAGCCGATCGGCCGTTGCGAACCAGCGCTGGGAAGGCGGAACGGTCGCATCTCCGAGCGGCCCGTAGAAGGCGTGCTCCATCGCATACTGGAAGGCGCCCGGGTTGTCCGGCGGCAGGGTCGCGCCCTGACGATCGCTCCACTCGTCCATGTTGAAGCCGTGCACGTGGTCGCACGGGACTCCCCATTCCTTCAGGAAGTAGACGGCCCAGCGGTACATGCCCATGGGACCGACCGGGAGGATCAGCGCCGCGGGCCGGCCACCGTCGCGGCTCCGGCGAATGGCGGTGGCGATCTCATGGCCCATCATCACGTCGAAGTCGGCGACCGTCTCGCACGGGATGGGCTCGAACTCGGGATGCCACCACGGCTGTCGCTGGCCGATCTCCTCGGGCCTGTGGCTGCAGCAGGCGTCGATCCGGGCAAGGTCCCAGCCGGCCGGGAGGAAACCCTCCATCATCGATCCCGCGAAGGTCGTCAGCAGATTCATTGCTGCCTCATGGTAGGTAGGAGGGCCCGACCCCGCCGACAGGCCGCCGGAGGGAGGGCTCTGGGCGTTTCACTCGACGGTGAGGACGACCTTGCCGGTGAGCGACCCCGCGCCTCCCAGCGTATTGGCCTCCAGGAACTTCTCCGCCTCGACGGCCGCGTCCAGCGGGAAGGAGCGGCCGACCAGCGGCTTGAGCTGGCCTTCCTCGACCCAGCGGATGATATCGGACGCGCTGACCTCCTGCTCCGCGGGGGTGGCGTTGAACATGGCGAAGCCGAGCAGCGCGCAGTTCCTGGGGTAGAAGGCCCCCAGGGGGAGCATGGGCTTGGCGGTGCGGCCGGCCATGAGGATCATTCGCCCATACTTGCGGAGCAGGGGGACGGTCACCTCCAGATTCGGTTCGCGCTGGGTTTCGTACCAGACGTCGATCCCCTCGGGGGAAAACTCGCGGAGGCGGGCTGGGATGTCGTCGGTCTTGTAATTCAGCGCCAGGTCGGCTCCCAGGTTGCGGCAGAGTTCCACCCGCTCGGGGCTGCCCGCGGAGGTCGCGACCTTCGCCCCGGCGGCCCTGGCCATCTGGACCACCATCGATCCGACCCCGCCGCCCCCGCCGGGCACGTAGACCGTCTCGCCCGGCCTGAGACGGCCGAACTGGAAGAGCCCGAGATGCGCCGTGATCCCCACCAGCGCCATGGCGGCCGCCTGCTCGTCCGGCAGCAGGGCCGGCGTGTGGTAGAGCCAGTGCTCATCGATCGCCGCGTAGTCGGCGGCCACGCCCTGCCGCCCGAGTAGTCCCTGGTTGGACCCCCAGACACGGTCGCCGGCCTTGAACCTCGTGCAGCCCGGCCCCACCTCCTCGACCGTCCCCGACACGTCGCAGCCGATCACGTAGGGGAAGGCCAGCGGGAAGGCGACCAGTCCGGATCGGATATACAGGTCGATCGGGTTGAGCGACACCGCCTTGACCCGCACCAGGACCTGTCCGGGCCCGGCGGTCGGCCGCGGCAGGGGGCCGACCTTGATGTTCTCGGGAGGCCCGGTCTCTTCGATGTAGGCTGCTTTCATCGGCCGTGTCCCTGAAGTTCGCGGTCCCGGAGTCCGGGTGAGCGGCTGTCGCTCCTCATGATACAGGCCGCGCCGGCCCGGGCAATCCCGTGCCGGGGCGTACCCGCGGTGGGCGGCCCCTCCGCCGGCGGGGCGGCTCGACGCCGTCTGATCACGCGACTCCCCGGTACGCACGCGCGTGTATCATTGAGAGGGGCGGCCGGCATCGCGCATCATGATGACAGGCCTCGCGGAACCCAGCCTTGAGCACCTCCTCTCGCCATCCACCGTCTTCTGCGGCGGCTCATCTGCGGGCGCGCCCTCGCTTCGCGGAAGCGGCGTGCGCGGTCGGCCGCGAGCTGGGAGTCCGGGGCATCGACCTCGTCTACGGCGGCGGACGTGTGGGCCTGATGGGAATCGCGGCGACGCGCCGCGGCGGCCTGGGGGGCGGGTCATCGGCGTCATCCCCGAGGCCCTGGCCACGAAGGAAATCGCCCGACGGGCGACCGAGCTGCACGTCGTCCCCGGCATGCACGAGCGGAAGGCCCTCATGGCGACCCGCTCCACCGCCTTCCTGACGCTACCAGGCGGGATCGGGACCTTCGGGGAGTTCTTCGAGATCTGAGCTGGGGCGGCCCCTGGGAATCCACCAGGGAAGCCCATCGGGCTGCTCAGCGTGTGCCGCCCGAGGCTACTTCGATCCTCATCGCGGCTCCTCGATCACGGCGTGGACGCAGGGCTGATTCGCCGCGAGTACCTGCGTCCCGCTGCTCTCGACCGACGGCCCCGCGCTGATCGATGCACTCGTGAGCTACCAGCCCCCGCCGGCCGGCCCGCGCTGGATCAAACTCGATCAGACCTGATCGCCGACGCCCCTGGGTCGCTTGACCCGGACCCCCTCAGGGCCAATAATTAGACAACGATCAAAATATTCGGCCGGTGGCTGCGAATGGACTCTCACGATGGGACTGAATCAGGCGTTCAAGGCGTTGTCCGACCCCACCCGGCGTGAGATCATCCGCCTGCTGGGGCACGGCGAGCAGACGGCGGGCGAACTCGCGTCCCGCTTCGACATGACCAAGCCCTCGATGTCGCACCATTTCTCGGTGCTGAAGGAGGCGGACCTGATCACCAGCCGTCGCGAAGGGCAGCAGATCTACTACGCGCTCAACACCACGGTCCTGGAAGACGTGATGGCACGGATCTGGGACCTGTTCCCCGGGACGAATGGGAGAGGGAGTCTGGAGTCAGGAGCCGGCCGTACTGGATCATCGCGATCGCGCTGACGCTCGGGGCCTGGGCCCTCGCGGCCTGGTACTACCCCGCGCTGCCGCAGAGCGTGCCCATCCACTGGAACATCGAGGGGAAGGTGGACGGCTGGGGCGACAAGACCTGGGCCACTTTCCTCACGCCCCTGCTGATGGCCGTGTTCCTGGTGCTCTTTGCCTTCCTGCCGGCACTCTCGCCGAAGCACTTCGAGGTCGACACGTTTCGGTCGACGTACCTGTACATCATGGTCCTCGTGACGGCGCTCTTCTTCTACATGAACGCCGTCATCCTCCAGGCCACCTGGCAGGAGGTGAGAGAGGGCCCGAGGTCGCTCGACATCGGCCGGGCCCTGATCGGAGGGATCTTCCTGTTCTTCGCGCTGATGGGGAACGTGATGGGGAAGGTCCGGAAGAACTTCTACATCGGCATCCGGGTCCCCTGGACGCTGGCCAGCGACCGGGTGTGGAACGACACGCACCGGCTCGCCGCCTGGATCATGGTCGGAGTGGGCTTCCTCGGCTTCATCCTGGTCGTCGCCGGCGTCCACCCGATGGTCGCCTTCGGCCTGCTCATCGGGTCGATGATCATCCCGGTCGTCTACTCCTTTATCCATTACAAGTCGCTGGAACGCCGCGGGGCGCTGGAGTGAGCAGGGCGGACGCCGGTCACTCCCCGCGGTCGATCCAGCGGGCGAGGGCTTCGGGCGACGGGGCTTCCGCGGTGACCTTCAGCGCCTGCGGGACACCCGCGAGGCCGTAGGCGTCCGCGGCCCAGGAGGTCCGCTGCTCCGGGGCCCTCGCGATCCAGAGCGGCGACGGCGCCGCGAGTGCGATGGCCATCTCCGGCCCGCCAAACTGGAACAGGCCGGGGAGATCGAGGGCAGGGGGAATGGCCGCCGAGGGATTGTCGTTCGGCCAGACGCCCTGAGCGTCCACCGCAGTCCGGGCCAGTCCTTCCAGGCGCGGCAAGGCAAGCAGCACCTGGACTCCGGACACGCCCACGCCGACCAGGCAGACCTCGCGGACGTCCGCCTGCGACCGCGCCCAGGCCAGCACGGTCGCCAGGTCCTGGATCTGGTCGGCCGCGAGGCTCGGGTTGTAGGTCTCGAAGTGGACGGTCTCCGGCCGATGGGCCACCGGCTTCAGGGGATCGCTCGATTCGCCGACGAACAACGGGTCGAAGCCGACCACGCTCTGCCCACGGGCCAGCAGCGCAGCCGCCAGCGCCGAGGGCCTGCCGTCGGGAGTCGTGAGCCCGGCCTTGCCGGAGGGGAGAGCGAGGACCGTCAGCCGCCCGCTGTCACGAGTCGGGATCAGCCGAACGACGGGGATGGCCTCGCCGCGCTGCCGCCTGCCGAGCTGTGAATGGACGATGGTGACTCCCTCGCGGGCTAACCGACGCACCTCACGAGCGACGAGTTCCTCGGGAGGAGGATTCACCAGCCCCACCCGGTTCGCATGGCTCACCGAGAGAAACTTCCTCGCCGGCTGCCAGTTCGCGGACTTCTCGCTCGTCGCCATGCCCGAGAGCATCCTCGTCCCCTGGGGCGAGAGCAACCCAACCTGGACCCGGAGCCGATCGATCAGGTCGGATTCGAGCTGCTCGGGCGTCTTCCGATCGTTCGGGGCGGGGTGGTCCTTGCCGAAGGTCCAGAGTTCCTCGGGCTTCTCGGGCTTCTGCTCCCCCTCGCGGGTACTGGCCGAGTCCTCGATGCCCAGCAGCCAGCGGCCCATGAAGGCGTACACCGCGTTGCGGCTCGTCTGGTTGTAGTTGTGCGGGAAGTCGAAGACCGCCGCCTCGACGCGGTCCGTCGACCCGATCAGGGAGTAGACCCCGCGGATTGCCGGGAAAGCGTTGGTCATGGTCTTGGCGGTCCAGTCGCCCGTCGCCCCGACCAGCATCATCGGCCTCGGGGCGCATAATGCCGCGAACTCGACATTGTCGGTGCCGTGGCGCAGGCCGGCGGCGTTCTCGCAGACGCATCCGCCCTGGAACGAGTCCGACACCATGACGACCGGGGCGGCTACCTTCACCCGCCGGTCGAGCGCCGTCAGCAGAAAGGTCTGCGTGCCGCCGCCGGATTCTCCCGTACAGCCGATCCGGGCCTGGTCCACGTCCGGCAACGAGGTGAGCCAGTCCAGGGCGCGGATGCTGTTCCAGGTCTGGAGGCCCGCCAGGCTGTATCCCCAGCGCCGCAGGCGGTCATTCAGGAAGGCGTGGGTGAACGGCTTGCTGTCGTTGTACCCGACCATGTCGTACATGAAGACGACCGCGCCGAGCTTCGCCCAGCGGATGCAGCGTTGCTGGACCTCGGGATTCACCCGGCCGTCGGACCAGTGGCCGTGCGGGCAGAGGATGCCGGGGATCTTGCCCGAGGATCTCGCCGGCCGGTACAGGTTCCCGCTCAGGGTGAACCCCGGAAGCGTCTCGAGGACCACCTTCTCGATGGTGTATCCGTCGCGATCGAGCTTACCGTAGATCTGCGGGTTCAGGGGCGTCTTCGGGGGTGTCGGCCAGAGCCCGAGCGACACGAGCATCTGCTGGCGGAGGTGCTCCGCCCGGTCGCGCCACGCCGCGGCGGATGCGGGCGGCTGGAAGTCGGCACCCTGCTGATTGGTCCGGATCTCGACGCGCCGCCGGTCGGGCGTCGGTTCGACAGTATCGACACGACCTCGGACGAGTTCCAGCAACCGATCGGGGTCGAATTCCTTTTCCTCGGAGAGGACCAGGAGCGCCGGGACCGCCGGCGGGTCGCTCTTCTTCTCCGCGTCCTTCTGAGGCTTCGCGGCCTTGGGGTCGGCGGCTTCGGCCTTCGGCTTCTCGCCCGGCGGGACGACGATTCGGAGTCGCTGCCCCGACTGGACCTTCACGCTGCCGAGCTTCTGCCAGCGGGGCACGGCGTTCGATCCCGATCCACCGGCGACCCGAAGTGTCGCCGTGTCCCCGTCCTGGGACAACGTCCAATCCTGCCCCGCTGCGGACCAGGCCGAAACGATCAGCTCTCCCGAGCGGCCGGGCTCGACGCCCTCCGCCAGGCGAGCGAAATCGCTCGCCGTGAAGACCTGGGCCCCGGACCGGACCGGGAGGACGAGGACGCACAGAGTGAGAACCGCGACGGACCAACGGGCCCTCCGCGCCAGGGGAACGATCGCGGGCCTGCTCATGGGGCGACTCCGGTTGAGACTCTCGGCGGCGAGCGAGATTGCGGCTGGTCGGACCACCGTGCTCGGGTCCTCAGGCCCCATCCTACCGGCCCCCCCCGCGGACTCAACCCCCGCGCCGGTTCGCGGATGCACCGTCGGCGTTGGAGGTTGAGGGCGACTTTGCGGATTTTTCCAAGATTGACGATCCTGCTGCCGATCTTATGGGAAGGAGGCGTGCCATCTCCACGCCATCCAGGCGGGGATCCGCAACGGCGACTCGCGGGATGGGCGTGTGATTGGATTCAGCGTGGCGGGACAATCCATGCGTGGAACCTTCGGATGGATCGTCCTCGCGCTGGCCGTCCCGGGCTGTGCTTCGGTCGGGATTTCGCGTCCTCAGGAAGCCGTGAAGCGAGATACGGGTACGGGCCCGTCGGCGACGGTACGATCCCCGGTGAGCTCGCCGGGCGTCTATCCCGATCTCTTCGCGCTCGCCGGGACGACGGACTCGTCGGTCAAGCTCGCGGCGGATCCGGATGACGGGGGGGAGGGCGAGAAGGTCGGCCCTGAGGCCAGCGGCCCCCCCGCTTCCGAGGCATCGGAGGAGTATCCCGACGCACCCCCTCCATTCTTGTTGTCCGGCCTGCGGCGCTGGATGCAGGAGGACGACCCCGACGGATCGGGCGAGGGCGAGGACTACGAGAACCGGATGAAGCCACGCTCCGACCCCGCCATCAACATCCGCCATCCGGATCCCGACACCGCCAATTTCCCCAACAGCGCCTTCACAATCCCCCAGGGGCGCGTCTACATCGAGACCTCGCCCATCGCGTTCTATGGCAATAGCGTGAGCTCGCCGAGGGTCTACAACTGGGAGTTCCTGTTCCGCTATGGGATCACCGATCGCCTGGAGTTCCGCCTCTTCAGCAACGGCCTGACGAACGAGTACTCGTCGGTCCGCCACCCCAAGAATAGTCCCCTGAGCGAAAACAACTCGGAGCCGACCATCGGCTTCTCGCCCCTGATCTTCGACCTGAAATACCATCTTTGGGACGAGCACAAGCGATCCCTGCTGCCCGCGGTGGGCATCGAGGTCTACATCGAGACCACCCTGGGCTCGCGTGCCTTCAACCAGGGGACACAGCCCTCGATCAACCTCCTCTTCGACCATAGCCTGCCCTTGGGGTTCCAGTTCGAATGGAATGTGGGGATCGCGGGCAATGTCACGGCCCAGGGCTCGATCTTCTACGACCTGGCTTTTCAGTGGGCACTCCAGCATGAGCTCTTCTCGGAAGACCTGATCGTCTTCACCCACGGATACCTGAACAACGCCGCGTTGCCCCGCATCTCGCAGGACGTGTTCCCGGGAGGTTCCGATGTCCTCGTCTCGGGCATCGGTGCGCAGTATGCCCTCTCCGACCGGTTGGCGATCTTCGGCAGCTACAACTGGGGTCTGACCCCGGGTTCTCCCGGTTATCTCGCCCTGATGGGGGTCGCTTTCGCCCTCTGAGCGAGGCCCGAGGGACGGGATCCTCGCGGACAGAGGGGGGCTGCCGCCTCCTTGCTCGGGGAATTTCGTGTGCGCTCCGGATACAATTCGTGAGTGCCCCGGATCCGAACACGACTGCGGCTCGTTCGGGGCGGGCAAGACTGACCCTGAGCCGGGAAGCGGCATGACAAGCAGGCGATCCCTCGTCATCGGCCTGGCGGTTCTCATCCTGGTGCTCGCACTGGGCGGCCTGGTCTTCGCGCTGGCCGGGAACGACGGGAGGTTCGGGCCCTGGCTTCGAGCGTTGAGTCTCCCCGTCGCCTTGCTGCTCAGCCTGACCGTCGCCATCGTGCTCTCCTGGTGGTGGCGGCGACGAGGAGCCCGGCCGGGGGCTCCCGACCGGACCGATCTCGCGCACGGCCCGATCATCTCGGAGACCCTCTCCCGGGCGGCCGACGTCCAGGCGAAACGGGCCGGCGAGTTCATCGATCGGGTCGCCGACCCCGAGCGAAGGGAGCAGCTCCGTCACGAGCTCCGGGACATCCAGGCGTCCGGGGAGGGGATATGCACCCTGAACGTCGTCGTCTTCGGGACCGTCTCCTCCGGCAAGACGTCGCTGATCAACGCACTCCTGGGCCGGACGGTGGGCGCCACGGAAGCCGTGATGGGTACGACCCGGCAGGGAGAGTGCCATACCTACGAGCTCCGCAGCGTGGACGCCGCGGTCTACCTCACCGACACGCCGGGCCTCGGCGAAGCTGGGGAGGGGGGCGAGACACGGGAGCTCGAGGCCCGGGCGCTGGCCGTCCGGTCCGACCTGCTCCTGTTCGTGGTCGACCACGACCTGATCCGCGGGCAGTACGAGCCGCTGATCGAGCTGTCGCGGCTGGGCAAGCGCTCGATCCTCGTGCTCAACAAGAAGGACCTCTTCCCCGACGAGGACCTGGGACAGATCATGGCCAGGTTGCGGCAACGCCTCGCCGGGGTGCTCGACCCCACGGACGTCGTGGCCGTCGCGGCGGCGCCGCGGCCGGTGCCGGTCCGCGTGATGCGCCCGGACGGGGGCCATGACACGGTGCTCGAATCCGAGGAGCCGGACATCGCCGCCCTGCGATCGCGGATCGGCGAGGTGCTCCGCCGCGACGGCCGGTTGCTGCACGCGGCGAACCTGCTGGTCCGCGGGCGCGTGCTCGAGCAGGAGGCCCGCGACCAGGTGGCTGCCGAGCGCGAACGCCAGGCGCTGGTGGTGGTGGAGCGCTATCAGTGGCTGACGGCGGGCACCGTCTTCGCCAATCCGGTGCCCGCGCTCGATGTGCTGGCCGGCGGCGCGGCCCAGATCGAGATGGTCTCGGAGCTGGCCCGGGTCTTCGAGCTGAACCTCAGCCCGGGCCAGGCGCGTGGCCTGGCGGGGCAGATGGTCAAGTCGGTCCTGAAGCTCGGCCTGGTCGAGACGGTGACCTCGCTCGTGGCGGGCGTCTTCAAGCGGACCTTCGTGGGTTTCGCGGCCGGCGGGGCCGTGCAGGCGGTGACGATGTCGTACCTGACGCGCGTTTCCGGGAGGGCCTTCATCGAGTACTTTCGCCGCGGCCAGAACTGGGGCGAGGACGGGATCGACGCGGCGCTGCTCCGACAATTTCAGGAGACCAGCCGCGTGGAGTTCATCCAGGAGTTCGCCACCCAGGCCGTTCCGCGATTGATCGAGAAGTTCCAGACCGGGAATCGGCCGGCCCCCGCGCCCACGACTGCTCCCACCAGCGCGGAGAGGAAGCCATGAAGCTCCTGCCTGATGATGACCAGACGATCGCGGGGACCGCGCGGAGCCTCCTCGGGGGGCAGGCCAGCTGCGTGGACGTCCTGTGGTCGTGCCTGGAACGAATCGACGAGCGGGAGCCGGAGGTGCAGGCCTGGGTGGCGGTCGATCGAGCGGGAGCCGAGTCCCAGGCCCGTTCGCTCGACGATGAGCTGCGGGCCGGGCGCGCACGCGGGCCCCTGCACGGGATCCCGATCGGCATCAAGGACATCATCGACGTTCGGGGGTTCCCTACCCTCTCCGGGTTGTCCGGTCGCCGGTGGCTCAGGTGGGTCGGCCCTGCCGGGGCCGACGCCCCACTGGTGGCCCGGCTCCGCCGTGCCGGAGCCGTGATTCTCGGCAAGACGGTCTCCACGCCCTTCGCCTGGATCGACCCGCCCGCGACCCGGAACCCCTGGGACCTCGACCGGACCCCGGGGGGCTCGTCCAGCGGATCGGCCGCGGCCGTGGCGTGCGGGATGTGCCTCGGCGCGATCGGCACACAGACCGGCGGGTCGATCATCCGCCCCGCGTCCTTCTGCGGCGTGGCCGGGTTCAAACCGTCCTACGGGCGGATCAGCACGAGGGGAGTCGTCCCGCTCGCCCCGAGCCTGGACCATCCCGGGCCGATCGCACGGTCGGTGGGCGACCTTCAGCTCCTCGATCGAGTCCTACGCGACTCCGACGATGAGGCGTCCGTCCCCACGCCGGAGATCGACGAGGCACCTCTCGAAACCGCTCCCCGTCTCGTGGCCCTCACCGAGTTCCGCCGGAGCCCGGGGACCGACGCGATCCGATCGGCGCTGGAGGCCTGGCGATCCGAGGGCGCGACGACCGCCGAGGACTCTCTGCCCGTCAGCCTGCACACGCTGCTCGAATGCCACCGCACGATCCTCGCGGCCGAGGCTGCGGCCGTTCACGGGACCCCTTCGGAAGTCCTCCAGTGGTATTTCGAGGACGGGGCCCCGGACGCCGCCCTGCCGAACCGGTTCGCGGACCTGCTCCGGGAAGGTTCGACGATCCCCGCGATCCACTACATCAACGCTCTGAGGTATCGCCGTGCCGACATCTTCGGGCCCGAGTTCCCCGCATTCGATGCGCTGGTGACCTGCGCCACCGTCGGTCCCGCTCCAGACACGTCGACCACCGGCGATCCGATGTTCAATTCGCCCTGGAGCCTGCTGGGCCTCCCCTCGGTGTCCTTTCCGGTGGGACTCTCGGCGGACGGCCTGCCGCTTGCTGTCCAGTTGATCGGGAGGGCCGGCGGCGACCTCGACCTGCTTCGGACCGCCCGCTGGTGTGAATCCGTGATCCGTTCGCGCCTGGGTGATTCCACATGACGACGACTGGACCCGAGACAGCCGATCACGTGGAGAACCCCCAGGGCGGGACGGCGGGTCCGGATGCCCTCCGGCCGATGATCGAACATCTCGAGCACGCGTCCGATCCGTCCGAGGGACGAGATCCCGACGCCGTCGAACGCGCGCGGGACAGCCTGGACGCCACCCTGGCCGGGCTCAAGTTGACGCCCGAGGAGGAGAAACTCCTCGCGCCGGAGATCGCACAGCTTCGCGACCTGACGAGGAAGCTCGACGAGACCTCGATTGAGATCGCGGCCTTCGGTATGGTGAGCCGGGGCAAGTCATCGGTGCTCAACGCCGTCCTCGGTCGCGACGTCTTCGAGGTCGGGGCGACTCACGGAACCACCCAGGCGCGCTCGGCCCAGCGGTGGGAGGAGGGGGCGCGGGGATCCGCCGGGCTGGACCAGGCGCGGCTCGTCCTCGTGGACACGCCCGGGATCGACGAGGTGGGCGGGGAGGTTCGCGAGGCGCTTGCCCGCGAGATCGCCCGCACGGCCGACCTGATCCTGTTCATCGTCTCCGGCGACATGCAGCGCCGGGAGGTCGAGGCACTCTCCGCCCTGCGAGCGCACCAGAAGCCGATCATCCTGGTGTTCAACCAGGTGGACCGCTACCCGGAGGCCGACCGGCAGGCGATCCATGCCAAGCTCGAGGACGAACGGGTCAAGGGCCTGATCCGTCCGGAGGACATCGTCCTGACGGCCGCGCGGCCGGATCCGGTGCGGGTGAAGGTCCGCGATGCCGACGGCTCCACCCGCGTGGTTTGGGAGCGCCCCGAGCCGCTGATCGAGCCGCTCAAGGCCCGGATCCTGGACGTGCTTGAACGCGAGGGGAAGGCACTCGTCGCCCTCAACACGCTTCTCCTCGCGGGGGACATTCACGCGGAGATCGTCGGCCGCAAGGCGCGGATCCGTGACGAGGCGGCCAACCGGCTGATCTGGAACTTCTGCCTCGCCAAGGGGGCGGCGGTCGGTCTGAACCCGATCCCGGTGGCCGACCTGGCCGGCGGCCTGGCCGTGGACGTCGCCATGATCCACGCCCTGAGCAAGGTCTACGGCATCCCGCTCACCCGCGCGTCGGCCGCCAAGCTCGTCCGCGACATGACCATCGCGCTGGGGGCGATGGGGCTGCTCCAGTTCGCGACCCGGCTGGTGCGCAGCGGCGTTAAGTCGGCGATGGCCGGGCTGACGGTCATGACCGGCGGCCTCGCCGGTCCGCTCACCGCGCTGGGCTACGGCGCGCTGGGCCTGACCCAGGGGGCGGCCGCCGCCTCGACGTCCTACGTCATCGGCCAGGGCGCCAAGACCTATCTCCGGCAGGGCTGCCAGTGGGGACCCAGGGGAATCAAGACCGTAATCCAGCAGCTCCTGACCCAGGCGAAGTCCGACTCGGTCATCGAGCGGCTGCGGGAGGATCTGAAGCAGAGGCTCAAGAAGTAGGGGCGTCCGCCGACGATGCGATCCATGTCCAGACAGGTGCAGTACGCGTTGATCGGCACGGGCCTGGCGGCCGTCGTCGGCCTCGCGCTCGGCTTCGAGATCGTTTCCACCCGGCCCGTGCGCCAGGCGGTGCGTGCCTACTCCGAGCTGATCACCGTCGGCAATCGACCCGACTTCTCCGACCGTGAGCGGCTCGACGCCGCGAGTCGACTCTGCTCGGCGAGGTTCCTGGCCGCGAAGAAACTGGCACTCGGGCCGGAGGGTGGCATCGCCGGCCTCCCACGGACCGTGAACAAGAACTTCCAGGCCTGGCGCGAGGGCGAGAACGTCTGGATTTGCCCCACGAACCGCATCGGACCGGTCTACCAGTTCGTGCCCGAGGCCGGCGAGTGGAAGTACGACGGACTGGTGGCGATCCTCCGCGACAAGGGCCAGATCATCCCCGCCCGTGAGATGCTGGACGTTGACGAGGAGTGACTTCCGGGTGCGGCGTCGAGACTGGAGACCGGCCGCGCTCGTTCCATCGAACGTAAACACCGGGGAATGCGCATGGAAACCAGGAATCTCGGCCGGACCGGCCTGAAGGTCTCTCGCCTCTGCCTCGGCTGCATGAGCTTCGGCGTGCCGGAGCGCGGGGCGCATCCCTGGACGTTGACCGAGGAGCAGAGCCGCCCCTACATCCGCCGCGCGCTGGAGCTGGGGATCAACTTCTTCGACACCTCGAACTCGTATTCCGACGGGACGAGCGAGGAGATCCTCGGGAGGGCGATCCGCGAGTTCGCCCGCCGCGACGAGGTCGTCATCGCCACCAAGCTCTTCTATCCGACGCGGAAGGACCCTAACGGTCGGGGCCTGTCGCGCAAGGCCGTGATGACGGAGATCGACGCCAGCCTGCGTCGCCTTGGCACCGACCACGTGGACCTCTACCAGATCCACCGCTGGGATTACGAGACACCGATCGAGGAGACGCTGGAAGCCCTGCACGACGTGGTGAAGGCCGGCAAGGCCCGGTATCTCGGTGCCTCGTCGATGTACGCCTGGCAGTTCGCCAGGGCGCTGTACATCGCCGCGAGGCACGGCTGGACCCGCTTCGTGTCGATGCAGGATCACTACAACCTGCTCTACCGAGAGGAGGAGCGCGAGATGCTCGGGCTGTGCGCGGCGGAGGGCATCGGCGTGATCCCCTGGAGCCCGCTGGCCCGCGGCCGCCTGGCCCGACCCTGGGACCAGCGAGCAGGCACCGATCGCGCCGGCAGCGACGAGTTCGGCAAGACCCTCTACGCGCGCACCGAGGATTCCGACCAACAGGTCGTCGAGCGCGTCGGCGAGGTGGCCTCATCTCGGGGCGTGCCCCGGGCGCAGGTCGCGCTGGCCTGGCTCCTGTCCCGCCCCGCCGTGACGGCTCCCATCATCGGGGCAACTAGGCCCCACCACCTGGAAGACGCCGTCGCGGCCCTTTCGCTGGAGCTCTCTTCCGACGAGATCGCTCGCCTGGAGGAGCCGTACGTACCGCACCCGGTGCTGGGTTTCTCTTGAGAGGTGACGGAACCCGAGTTCCCGTCAGCCTCATTCCCACCATGACCGGAGCGTCTCCAGGTCGCGCGAGGTCGCCTCGAAGGCTCGCGGATAATACCCCTCGTTGCGAGGCTCGTGCTCGAGATACTCGACGTGGAGGGTGATCGGTCCGCGGTATCCGAGCGACTTGAGCAGATCAACCGTGTCCTTGCCGACCACCCCTTCGCGAAGCGGCACGTCCTTCTGCTGCTTGCCCTGCCAGGCGAAGTTCTTGAAGTTGACCACCGCGATGTGGTCGAGGGCGAGGCTCGTCTCGATGGGCCAGGAGAGCCCTCCCTCGATCGTCGCGTGCATGACGTCGAAGCACCAGGCCAGCTCCTCACGCGGGTAGTCGCGCATCAGCAGGGCCATGTCCCAGACCGGGGCGCCGACGTAGGTCTTGCCGGAGTGGTTCTGGTAGCACGGCAGGATGCCGATCTCCTTGCTCAGGGCGACCAGCTCCTTGAGCCTGGGTCGGACGGCGTCGAGCTGGGGCCAGATCGGCTGCTTCAGATCGTAGGTGTACCAGTTCATCCGGAACCGCGGGATCTGGAGCGCCCGGGCCGTGCGCAGGACGGTCTCGGTGTGCTGCTCCCTGGAGACGGCATTGATGCCCGAGGCGAGCGTCGTGATCGCGACCCCGCGTTGCTTCAGGACCTCCGCGAACCTCGGCAGGTCGTCGGCGACGCGTGCCGGCTCCACGTGCCCGCCGGGCCGGATCGGCGCCTCGATCTCCTCCACGCCAAGGGCGGCGAGCGTATCGGCCAGCCGCTCGGGGCTCAGGCCCAGGAGGTGCTTCGTGAATAGGGCGAAGCGGCGGCCTTCCGGCTCGATGCGCGCGGCGGTCCCGGTCGCGGCGAGCGTTCCGGCGGCACCGAGCGAGGCCCGGATCATGGAGCGACGTGTCTGCATCTGCCCACCCTCTCGCGAGCGATCAGGGGACCTGGAAGAGGTGGACCTTGTTGTCCGAGGCCGCGACGGCGACCACCTTTCCGTCGGGGCTCCAGGCCAGTCCATACGCCATCGTCCCCGGGGCGATCTTCTGATGGAAGAGCGGCTTGGCGGCCGCGACGTCCCACAGGAACAGACTGCCGCCGTAACCGACCGAGGCGAGCCGCTTGCCGTCGGGGCTGAACGCGACGGCGTAGACGTCGTCGGGATGCCCGTCAAGCTTGTTCACCTCCTTGCCGTCGGCGACCTTCCAGATCCGGATCGTCTTGTCCACCGACCCCGAAGCGAGCTTCGTGCCGTCGGGATGGAAGGACAGGCCGTAGATCGCGGCACCATGCCCTTCGCTCTTCCGCAGTTCCTTGCCGTCGGCAGGGTTCCAGTACTTCACCAGCTTGTCGTCTCCCGCCGTGGCCAGGACGTCCCCCTTGGGGCTGAACGCCGCGGCGTAGACGACGTTTGCATGAGCCTCGATCTTCCGGACCTCGGCCGCCTTGGTGGTGTCCCAGATCCTGGCGGTCTTGTCCGCGGCGCCGGTGACCAGTTGCTTGCCGCCGGGCGCCCAGAAGACGGAGTACACCTGGTTCGCGTGGCCGCTCAGCGTCTTCCCTCCGCCCGGGGCCGCGACGCCCCAGACCCGTACCGTCTTGTCGTCCGAGCCGGTCACGAGGCTCAAGGGCTCGGGAAGGAACCCGATCGACCGGACTCCGCCGGCACCGGCGACGGCCGGCAAGGCCTGACGATCGGCCTTGGACGGGTCGGTCGCGGTGAGGTCGAGGATCCGTGAACTGCCATCGCCGAGCCCCACAGCGGCGAGCTTGCTATCCCCGCTGATCGCCAGCGAGAGCACCGGACCCGGCAACGCTGGGATCGCCAGGAGCTGGCTGCCATCGACCGCGTTCCAGATCCGGACCGCCCTGTCCTTGCCGCCGCTGACGACCTTCGATCCATCTGGCGAGACTGCCAACGCCTCGATTGAGTCACCATGCCCGGCCAGCGTGCGGAGCACCGAGGTGTTGTTGAGGTCGAAGACCTTGACGTTCTTGCCGGCTGCCGCCAGCACCTGGGCGCCATTCGGATGGACGGCGAGAGCCTGGATCGGAGTCCCGTCCCCGACGAAAACCCGGACCGCGGACGGCTTCCAGACCCGCATCGTCCCGTCACCGCCGGCCGAGGCGATCGTCGCGTTGTCGGCGAGGATCGCCACGCCCGACACGGCGGCCTGATGCGCCGAGAGCCGCTGGAGCTCGCGCCCGCCGGCCACATCCCAGGCGCGCACCGTCCTGTCGGCCGATCCGGTCGCCAGTCGTTTCCCGTCCGGCGAGAGGCTCACCGACTGCACGGGTCCTCCATGCCCGTTGAGCGTCGCCAGCAACTTGCCGTCGGCCACCGACCAGAGCCGGGCGGTCCCGTCGGCCGATCCGGTCGCCAGTGACTTGCCGTCCCGCCCGGGACGGACCGCCAGGACGGTGTCTCCGTGGCCGCGAAAGTCCCGGACCGTCTTCGCGTCCGCGATGTTCCAGAGGCGGGCTGTCTTCTCGGCCGACCCCGAGAAGAGCTGGTTGCCATCCTGCGGCGCGAAGGCCAGCGCGGTGACGCGGTCGGCGTGCCCCTTCAGTTCCTTGACCGTCTTGCCGTCGGCCAGATTCACCACCCGGATGATCCTGTCCTCCCCGGCCCAGGCAAGCTGCGCGGCGTCCCCCCTGAGGGCAACAGCGGTGACAGCGGAAGGCAGAGATCCGAGCTTCTTCAGTTCCTTACCGTCGCTCGTCGTGCAGACGCGGAGACTCTGACCTGCCAGCGCCAGGGCGACCTGGCTGCCGTCGGCATTCAGGTCCATCGCCACGACCGGCTGGTCCTGGCCGCCGATCTCCTTGAGTAGCTTCCCGTCGGCCGGCGTCCAGATTCGGACCACCTTATCGGGGCACGCCACGGCCACGCTGGCCGTCACCGCTGACGGCGAACGCCTGGGCGGCGCCCTTCAGGTCCAGCTTGCGCTCGGCGGCCGGCAGCTGCCAGGAGCCGAGCGACCCCGTCCGACCGCCCGAGACGAGCATGGCCTGTCTGGGTACATACGCGATCGCGGAAACTCCGGCGGTGGGCGACTCGATCGCACCGTCCGCCGCCAGGTCCGCTTTCCAGAAACGGACCATCCCGACCGGTCGCCGGGGCGGCAGCTGCGAGCCGTCGTGCTTCCATGCGAGGCTGACCACCTCGCCGGCTTGCCGCATCCAGGTCGCGGATGGCGGCTCCCTTGGCGAGATCCCAGACCTTCACCGCTCCGGCAGACGCGACGGCCGCCTGTTTGCCGTCGGGCTTGATCGCGAGCGCCGCGATCGTGCCGGCATGGCCGGCCAGCGACTTCTCCGGGGCCGAGACCGGGAGATCCCAGAGCCGCGCCGTGTTGTCGAGGCTGCCCGAGGCCAGTTGCTTCCCGTCGGGCGAGAACGCCACGGCGAGCACCAGCTTGGTGTGACCTTCGAGGGTGCGGATCTCCTTCCGCGTTGCGGCGTCCCAGAGCCGGACCGTGTTGTCGAAGCCGGCGGTCGCCAGAGTCTTTCCGTCGGGGCTGAAGGCGACCGCGTAGACCGGATCGGTATGGCCGCTCAATGTCCCGATCAAGGTCGCCTGTTGTTCGGCCAGCGCCAGGCCGGTCATGGCCGATGTCGTCGCGAGCAATGCCCAGACCCGGGGATGCCTCCTGAAGTAACGCATCGCTGGGACCTTTCCGGAAAAGGTATCGGAGGAGACTCAGGACGGCATCCCTCGCCGTCCAGGGAGGGTCGGCGCACGGCTCCTGGCGAGGCCCGCCGGCCCGCGGCGCGGTGCGAGCGGGGTCGATTGAGCAATTGCTTAACATAGGGCCGCCACCCGCGCGATGCAACCGGGAGCCGTCTCCTCCGCACCGACGAGGCTCACGATCCGTCAGAACAGGACGGGGGTCCAGGGAAGGGAAAGCAGAAATCAGCAAACCTGGGGATGTCATTTCGGCTTGTCGGTGGTTATCATGAAATCAGGGACGTGGAGGCCGGCCGAACTGGCGGTCCGTCTCCGGACACCGATCCCCGGGACGTCCGATCTCGGCCGCATCTTGAGGCCGTGCATTGAATACAGCCCATCACCGGAACTGATGGGCGGCCTCCTGATTCCCGGCGGATCGTCGCCGGATGGTCGGGGGAGGACAATTCACGTAGAGCCGCTGAGCCGGGACCCACCCCCCGAGGACTCAGGGGATGCCGACGTTCGGCGGTGAGCGGCCCAAAGGAGGCTGTCCCATGAACGTCTTCTATCGGATCCGGCACAACGGGGAAGAGATCGCCGTGGCTGACTCGCTCGATGAGGCCAGGGCGATCGTTCGCGAGTCGCGTCCCGGCGCCTACGACATCGTTGAAGTCAGCGACGATCCCGGCGTGCAGGGCCACCTGGTGACGCGGAGCTGGGGACACGTCATCCATCCGGACGACGGCCAAGTCATCCTCGATTCCGGAGAGTGGCCCCTCGAGGAGCCGTTCTCATGAGCGCCGCGACTCAGAGCACTGGGCCCCGGCCCCCGGTGCTTCCCGACCGCCCGATCGGGACGGTCCTCGACGCTCGATTCCCCCAGCCCGGTCGCTACTCCGAGTACGGCGTGCCAGAGCCTGTTCGCCCAGCAGCCGGCGCGCTCTACCGGGCCATCCTCTCCTGTCCCGAGGTGAATGAGGAGAGCCGGATCGTCGAGACCGCACTGCTCAGGCTGCTTGCACCGTGGTCGCAGCGTTGATTCGACGTAACATGCATGCGTTCCGCGGGCCCTCATTCGGAGTGCATCCGGGAATCCCTGTGCCGCGTTTCCGATCATCACCACTGAGGATGAATTGACACCCGCGGCGTTTTGACTAGAATCCATACTGTCATTGCCCAAGCTTATGGGGGATTAGCTCAGCTGGGAGAGCGCTTGCATGGCATGCAAGAGGTCAGGGGTTCAAGTCCCCTATCCTCCACTACTTCTAAGTAGTGCCGAATCCTAGACTTAGGATACCCGCCTGACGCAAGGCGGTGCGGTTCAGACGACTTCGCAAGCCAGTACCGTACTGGAAACGGGGCGTTTTGCCGTGCCTACCAAGCGAACCAGAGTCCCTTCATACCGGCACCACAGAGCCCGAAATCTGGCCGTCGTGACCCTCGCGGGCAAGGATTTCTACCTTGGCCGCTATGACTCGCCCGAGTCCCACGCCGAGTACCGGCGTCTGATCGCCGAGTACCTCGCACACGGACACGTCCGGCCGAACGAGCCCGACCCCCTGACGCCGACGATCTGCGAACTGATCGAGCCCTACCTCGATCACTGCGAGAGGTACTACGTCAAGAACGGCCGGGCGACTTCCCAGGTAGCCATCATCAAGCTCGCCCTCCGCGTGCTCCGCGAGCACTACGGCCACACCCCGGCCGACGAATTCGGGCCGCTCGCCCTCCAGGCAGTACGAAACCAGTATGTCGAGCAGGGGCTCTCCCGCAGCGAGGTCAACCGCCGGGTGAGCCTGGTCAAGCAGTTCTTCGCGTGGGCGACCGCCAACGAGATGATCCCGCCGAAGGTGTTCCAGGCACTCCAGGCCGTCAGGGGGCTGAGGAAGGGCCGCACCGAGGCCTACGAGACCGAGAGGGTGCGGCCGGTGCCGGACGCCTGGGTGAAGGCAGTGCTGTCGCACGTCGCCCCGCAGGTGGCCGTGATGATCGAGTTGCAGAGGCTCACGGGCATGAGGCCGAACAAAGTCGTGGCCCTGAGGACCCGGGACCTGAGCACGACCGGGGCTGTCTGGGAGTACACCCCGTCGTCGCACAAGACCGAGCACCACGGCAAGTCCCGGACGATCATGCTCGGTCCCCGGGCCCAGGGGCTCCTGCGACCGTGGCTAAGGACCAACCTCGACGAGTACCTCTTCCGCCCCGACGAAGCAGAGCGGGCCCGCGTGGAGGCCCTGAGAGCGTCCAGGAAGTCGAAGGTCTGGCCCTCTAACTCCAAGGTCCAGGCCGCCAAGAGGCAAGCCCGCAAGCGTCGTAAGCTCGGTGAACGATATACCGTCTCGACCTACCGGCAGGCGATCCACCGAGGGAGCAGGCGGGCCGGGACCGGGCCGTGGAACCCGAACCAGATTCGCCACCTCGCGGCGACCCGGCTCCGTCGCGAACTCGGCGACGTGGATGCCGTCCGCAGCATCCTCGGTCACTCGGACGTGGATACGACCACGATCTACGCGGAACGCGACCGCGAGGCAGCCCGTGAGGCGATGCTCAAGCTCGGCTGAGCCCGAATGCCCTCCTGTCAGTCGCGAGCCCCGATCGGCTATGGAGCCGGCCGGGGCTTTTCTGTTGGCCAGTATTGCCGGCTGCTAAGAGATCACCGCGGACAAATTAACTGAAAGACTTGGCGTCGTGAGGTTTCAGTCAAGCCGGTCGCAATTAATCACCGCGGCAATACAGGCCAATAAGGGTAGCGTGACGCTAATCCACGACCACAGTGACACTCTGCACGGCCCCAGACATGAGCATTAGCTGTAATGATGAGAAGTTCCCGGTTTCAGAACTGCCCTTGGTGGTACCGGCACGGCAAGGCGGTAGGCGAATCCACGTAGCGACGGGATATCGGTGGGCCACCACTGGTGTCCGAGGCGTAATCCTCGAAACCGTCGCCATCGGCGGGACGCTGTTCACGTCGAGAGAGGCACTGGCCCGATTCATCGATGCCACGACCAAGGCCCGGCAGTCCGGGATACAGACGACCCCAGCTCAGCAAGCCGCAATCCGCAAGGCCCGAGAGGAACTCCGACGCAAGCGGTCGGAGAAGGCAGCGGCACGCCTCGAACGGGCTGGCTGCTGACATATCGAAGTGAAAAAGGCCGGTCTCCCGTAGCGGGGAGCCGGCCTTTATGTAGGAACATCACAATATGAAGTCTACCAACGAGACGGCCCCCGATCAACCGATCAAGGCGAAACAGCCGTGGGACGCGAACGTGTCGAGGCAATTCCAAGAGGAGTGTGCCGACGTGCTTTCCGATGCGGCCTTCCGAGTCCCAACGCGGCAAAGCCGCAACCAAAGAGGATGAGCAAAGACGGCGTCCTGCAGGGCCAGCGCGCATAGATATACGGGTTAGGCAATCTGGCGCGGCAGGTGGTGATCGGTTAGCCTCGTGATGTCCGTCGGGCTTTTGGCTTCGCGCGTCGCGGGCCGAGTCGGCGGGGTTCGCGGCGGGGCGGCGGTCATGGGCAAGTTGGTCGACATCGGGGCGGTCGGGTCGTACTTCGAGTCGCTCAGCGATCCTCGGCACACGCGGAATCGCAAACACTTGCTGGTCGACGTCGCGGTCGTCGCCGTCTGTGCGATCATCAGCGGCTGCGACGGCCCCACGGCGATCCATCGCTGGGCCGCGAGCCGCGAGGGATGGCTCAAGGGTTATCTCGGCTTGCCCAACGGGATACCCTCACGCGACTGCATTCGACGGCTGCTCATGGCGTTGAAGCCCGAGGCGTTCCGGCGTTGTTTCGACGCCTGGATCGCCGACGTGGCCGACGATGGATCGGGCGGCCAGCAGGCTCCGCCCGAGCGCCTGGTGGCGATCGACGGCAAGACCTGCCGCGGCTCGAAGGACGCGGCCAAGGGGCTCGGCGCGTTGCATGTCGTCAGCGCCTGGGCGAGCGAGGAGGGGATCGCCTTGGGCCAGGTCGCGACCGCCGAGAAGTCCAACGAGATCACGGCGATCCCGCAACTGCTGGATCAGCTCCAACTCCCCGGGACGCTGGCGACGATCGACGCGATGGGCTGCCAGAAGGAGATCGTCGAGAAGATTATCGCAGGCGGCGGCGACTGCGTGATCGCTGTCAAGGAGAACCAACCGAAGCTCCTGGAAGCCGTCCAACAGGCCCTGTTCGACGAGTTGGAACGCGAGCGAGAGGAACTCCAATACCGCGTCCACGAGACGATCGAGGAGGGCCACGGCCGGATCGACGAGCGGTCGTACCTGCTGACAAAGACGCCGCGCGACTTCGCCGCGGCGAAGGAGTGGCCGTGGATCAAGGCGGTCGGCTACGCGGTGCGGATCGCGCGGCGTCCCGACGGGACCGAATCAGACGAAGTGCGTTTTTATATCAGCACCCGAGACGTCGGCCCCAAGCGGTTCGCCGAGGCCGTCCGAGGCCACTGGTCGATCGAGTCGATGCACCGGGTCCTCGACGTCGTCTTCCGCGAGGACGACCTCCGCTCTCGCCAGCGCATCCTGGCCGACAACCTGAGTTGGCTCCGCCGCTTCGCCGTGACCCTCCTGAGACGCCATCCCGTCAAGGACAGCATCCGCGGCAAGATGCTCGCCTGCGCCTACAATACCGACTATCTGGCGCAAGTCATGGGAATCAAATAGCTTCTATATGCGCTGGCCCTGGAGCATCCGTGTCCTCCTGCCCAGAGAGCAGTTGCCAGACCTGGAGTGACGCCGAGGTCTCGCCCCGAGGTCACCTGTCTCGTCAGAGGCCGCTAGGATCGCCGCCACGATCGTCCTTGTCCGTCCGCTTCAGACCGCTCACGTCCTCGGCAGACTTGTCGAACAAGCTGACTCCCGGCAGGCCCACCAAGCCCAGGGACACCACAGCGTCCTTCCTGGGACATACGATCGAGACGCCGTGCCCTCGACAGTCGGTCTTGGTCCCGTTGCGGCTGAGAAGGCAAGCGAAGAGCAAGTCGGTGTATCCTTGAAGGCGGGGCTTTGTCCTTCGAGGTAGCCGCTGATGAGCGTCTCGCCGTTTCGACCGAGGCTGCTGGAAGCCAGGACCGCCAGCGGACGTGCGGACGCACTCTGCGAGTTCATCGAGTTCTGGCTCGGGCCACGACGCCCATCGTATGGCGAGCCCGCCGAGACGTTGTGCGATCGCCGTCTTCCGATGCCGCTGCGTAGGCTCTACGAGTTCGCCGGGCGTTGGCCGCACTGGAAGGCATCCGACTCAGCCAACTACGCCATCCCCGCCTTCTCGCATCAGGACAGGCTGGTCCCCCTCCACAGGCTGACCTACGACGAGGTGGGCAAGCTCGTCTTCCTTGTCGAAAACCAGGGCGTCTGGGACTGCCGCACGCTGCCCGAGGGCGACGATCCCCCGGTCTGGTGCAACGGCGACCAGTTCGTCGAGGACGGCGAGTGTTTCCAGGGCGAGAGGCTCGTGTCCGACTCCCTGTCCCGGTTCCTGACGACATTCGTGATCCAGGAACTCACCTTCGGGTCACGACATTGCCTGTGCGACGAGGGTTTGAGTGCCCGGTTCACAGAGGAGAAGGACGCTGCTATCCCCGTCTGGACGCAAGGGCCGTACGTTTACGGGAAGACGGCCAGCTTCTACCTGTGGGGGAACGTGCTCGTCGCAGACCCCTCGGGCAAAGGGGAACTCTGGCTGTCGGTCAACCATGAGGCGGGCCTGCGATTCATCGAAGCCAACCAGGGTTCGATCAACTCGATCCAGGTGATGATCTACCGACCGTGGTCCCTCGATATCCGTGCGGACGGCTCGGCACGCCTCCGCTACTTGAAGTGGCAGACGGACGAGTCGGCGGAAGCACCCGCTGGTACGTTCGACTTCGCAGATTTGCTCGCAAGACTTCGAGCGTCGGCATCGGATGAAGGTCATTACGAGCGGAATGCCCTCGTGTCCTTCCACCGGCAGGGACAATCGGGGGGCGTCCGGTGCAAGCACCTGCACGATGGCGGGCTCGTCACGTCCCTCTTCCGACAGGCCCTCGCACGGGCGGTCGAGCCGAACCGGGCTCTGGAGGATTTGTTCGCAGAGGAGTGGCCCCTTTGAACGACACGGCGATTGGGGGCTTCACGCATCAGGTTGATCCACATGACAATGCTCGTCGCTGGCCTCCTCGCCGCATTCGCTTGCTACGTGCTCTGGGCGTACCTCCGGTACGGACTTCGAGACCGGAGGCTGAGACGGGAGTTGCCCGCCAAGCTCGTGGGCAGCCCGCTGCGGTGCCCCTTGTGTGGCGAGTCGCTGCCGCAATGGCCTGGTGCCTTCGAGCGTTGCCCCGACGAACCCCGACACAGTACTTGGGACTTCCCCGGTCCACCGGTGGGTAGTTTCGGCCTCGACTGCGGACGTTGCGAGCGAAGGGTCTGGTTCTCTGCTTGGCTCGACGGGACGGTCAGGCCACATTTCGGATGGCTCTGGGAGAACACGGCACAGGGCGGTGGCCCCAGGTGAGTTCTGCTCCGTCTAGCGGATGGATAGCACCCCCTATTGCAGTGATAACGACGCCTCCAGAGCATCACAGGCGACTTTCACCCCGTCTTCGTCTGCCATCCTATCCCGAACGTCCCACGCTCGCTGCGAGTAGGACGGGTCGTCCAGCAGGTATCGCAACTCTCTGGTCGCTCGTGCTGCCGAATACCTGAGTCCAGGAATCGTGCGGGCGACTCCCAGCCGTCGAAGCCGCTCGGCGTTGTCGGGCTGATCGAAGGCGAAGGGCACGACAAGCATGGGACGCCCCGCCCTCATCGCCAGCCCCGTCGTCCCGATGCCACCGGCATGCACGACGGCGGCAGCCCGTGGGAACAGCTGCGAGAACGGGGCGTACTCGCACCAGAAGACGCTCTTGGGCAGGGCGACCTGTTCCGCGCCAATCCGCCTGCCGACCAGGACAGCCCGCCGCCCCAGCGTACTCGCAGCGGCGATGCTCTCTTCAAAGAACCGACCGGCGACAGTCACCGCCGAGAAGCCCACCGTGAAGACGATGGGCGGCGGGCCAGCGTCCAGGAAATGGTTCAGATCGGGCGGTAGTCCTGCCGCACCGTGCTGATCGTAATGCGGGAAGCCGGTGACGACGGTCTGAGGGGGCCAGTCGGACTGCTTGGCGGCAAGGACTTCCGAGAACAGGGCGAGCGCCAGCGACGGAGAGTGACCATCGACGAGGGGGTTCCCCGACCAGGGCGGAAGTCCGATGTCTTTGCGGAGCCGGTGCCAGGGACCGGCCCACGACCGGGTAATCCACTTCAGCGACCGACCTACCGGTCCCCAGAACGCTGGGCCGAGGGGACGGAGCATCTTCGAGGCCCCCGGAAAGCCGGGCAGAAGCGGAGGATCAAATGCCGACCAGAGGGCGCTCGGCGTGATCGCCGTCGAAACCCACGGGATGCCGGTCGTCTCGGACACGAGCCGGGTGGCGTAGGTGATCGTGTGCGACACCATGAGGTCGGCACCCTCCGACGCCTCCAAGGTGTCCTCGTAGGACTCCCGCAGCACCGGCAGCAGGTATTCCCGGATGCTTCGAGCGGTGCCCCACCGGGGGTGCATGAAGTGGGGCATCACCACGGGGTCGGTCACGGACGGCGAGTCGGGTCGCAAGACTCGGTAGCCCAGACCCAAAGCTTCTACTTTCTGCCGGTAACACGCACTGGTGGCCACGATCGCCTCGTGCCCCCGTGCCTTGAGCCCGAGGGCGATGGCGATGTACGGGTGCAGGTCGCCCAGCGAGCCGACCGCAGTGAGGAGAACTCGACCCGTAGGCTTGGGTGAACTCGGATCGGCCTGCCCAGCGCCCATTTGCCACCTTCTCCACCCGTCTCGGTTACTTCCTGGTCTTCACGATCAGGCTGTAGGTCACGTCCTGGAACCTCACCAGCCTCGTCGCCTCGCCGTAGCTATACTCGCCGGGCTCGATCAGCACCGAAACCGTTTCTGACAGCCGCTTGCCCCTGGGTATCGGCCCCGTATTCGTCATCGCCGCCGTACCTGAGCCTCCCGTCATCCTCATGAGGAACTTCAGGGCGTCCGTCGTACCGGCCCCCCCCACAACGTGATCCCCCACGATGGTCAACCGGGTGCGGGGGGATCGATCGGTGGGGCTCGGCTCGGGTGTGGCTGCCCCGACGCCGCCACGGTCGGGCTTGTCGGAGGCCACCTCCACGTAACACCCAGGCATTGCCTCGATCTCGATCTGGGCGACGATGATGTCCTCTTCATCGAGCAACTTCATCACGCTCACACGGAAAGTCCCCCGTTGCGTACCCCGCTGGCCGTCACCGGCCCCGCTCACGATCCTGAGCGCCGAGAACGTCGTGATCACGGCAAGGACAGTCAGGTCGAGCCGAAACTCCTTCATGGTCGTCGCCCTCCTGATCGGACTACTTCCCCGTTCCGCAACGTCGGCACCGATCGGGTCGCATTGTCCCCCGACCTCCGACCGGGCGGTAGAATACACGTTCCGTGCCGGGCTTCGATTGCGGTGGGGACGGCGGGGACGAGCGAACGGGACGGTGCCTCGCTGGAACAGTAGCGTGAGGGTGATGCGGCCCTTCGGGCGTACGGCTGCAAGAGCCGCACTGAAGCGGGGCGTCTGCGGAGGGCCGATCGATGGTGAGTGTCAGAAAGGACCACGCCAGCCTCCCGGCCTCGGTCGAAGAGTCGTGGCGGCGGATCGAGGCGTGGCTGGGCGAGCACCTGCCGATCCTGAAGCTGTCGCTCCGACCCGGCATCTCGAAGAGAGACCTGGCGAAGTTCGAGAAGGCCATCGGGCGACCGCTCCCTGCCGACGTGCGGGAGTCATGGTTGATCCACGACGGCCAACGCCCGATCCCTTACCTGATGGAAGACCCGGCATTCAACGTCGAGGACTACGACGATCTGCTGGGGAAAGGGGTCGTGTTCGGCAGCGAGATCCTGCCGTTGCTCGACAAGAAGGACTGTCTCGCCAGCGAGCCGTCCCTCGGGCACTGGAAGTTCTGGGCCGGGATGGTCGGGGCGTCGGAGCGGGGCGAGGACGACGGCATGCTCGACGAGTTCAGCCGGGAGAGCACCTCCCTACCGGACGGGGCGATCCAGCGGCTCCACGCTTGCCTGGGCTGGATACCCCTGGTCGAGATGAACGACTCGAACCACGTAGGTATCGACCTCGACCCCGGCCCCGATGGGGTCGTCGGTCAGGTCATCAACTTCGGCCGGGATCAGGAACAGAAGTACGTCCTGGCAAGGAGTTGGGCACATTTCCTGAAGGACGTGGCTGACGAGTTGGAGGCCGGGAACTTCGTGCTCACGAATGACGAGGGCAGTAAGACGTTCGGCCTGAAAGAGCCCCATCGGGGCGAGCTTTGGCTCAACATCGAGGAGTGGTCCGAGGCCAAGCTGGACCCGGACATCGGGGGTCGTGAATGAAGCGATCGACAACGGCCGCTTTCTCCAGTTCTCAGGCAAGCTGGTCAGCCCTCCCCTCGTGTGCGAGAAGATAATGGCATCCCCCGCAGACGAAATCTTCGGGCTCTATCAGCGCCATGCGAAGGAGTGGGACCAGGGTCGTGGGCGGGATCTGTTCGAGAAGCCCTGGCTCGATCGGTTCCTAAGCCTACTCCCGCCGAACGCTTCCGTCCTCGACATCGGATGTGGCGGCGCTGAGCCGATCGCCCGGTACTTCATCGAGGCGGGCCACAGGGTCACGGGCATCGACTCATCGCCTGCCCTGATCGACATCTGCCGGGAGCGGTTCCCCGAGCTTGCCTGGTTCGTTTCGGACATGCGGTCCCTGGCCCTGGGGCGTCGATTCGACGGGCTGCTGGCCTGGGACAGCTTCTTCCACCTCTGTCCCGAAGACCAGCGTGAAATGTTCGAGATCTTCCGCCGTCACGCCGCCACGAGGGCAGCCCTGATGTTCACCAGCGGGCCCGCCCACGGGGAGGCGATCGGTTCCTTCATGGGCGAACCGCTCTACCACGGGAGCCTGAGCGAAGCAGAGTACCGACTTCTGCTGGACCGAGACGGATTCGACCTCGTATCCCACGTCGTCGATGACCCGACGTGCGGGCACCACACGGTCTGGCTCGCTCGGCTGATGTGATCCCAATCAGTTTGTATTATTTGATGTGAAGAAGCTGATCTGATTTGGTCCAGCGTCCTGTCGAACAGGGAGAGAGGGAGACCTTATCGTATGGGTTGGAAGGCGTCGTGCATCCTGATCAGTGAGCGGAACCCTCAGCATCTCGTCACCATGCCGACGCACGACCCGGAGAGGGCACGGCGGCTGATCTCCGACCTGGGCTTGGGGCCATTTCAGAGCCGGGGCATGACGACGTTCGATGTGGGCATCTTCCCCGAGACCCTTGTCATCGGGGCGTACGAGGGTGCGTGGATCATCGGTCACCCCGACATCGCCACCGTCTGCCTGGAACCAAGGGCCGACCCGATGACGGCACGGATATTGGCTGCGTTCCCAGATGCAGCGGTGTTGCGGATCGGTCTGAACAGCGTCGTCAACCTCTGGGGCGACGCCTACTTCGAGCAGGGCAAGCTGGTCCGAGCCTTCGGGGGAAGTGCCGACGACGGGGTGGTGCTGGATGAGGGCGACCTGCTGGACGAGGAGAGGCCGCACTTCGAGAGGTCGGTCGTGCGGGACGGACAGCGGTTCTTCTTTGCGGACATCGATGGGCAGATGGAAGAGTTCGACACCTCGGCGTTCGGGGAAGAACTGACTTTCGAGATCATGGGGAGGTTCTTGGGTTGCCGACCTGACCGGACGAGCGAGGACATCGACCCGATCGAGTTGCCGATGGAGTCGTTCGAGCCGGTGAGGAGCAGGCGATGGTGGTGGCTCTTTCCAACGGGCTGAGCACGACCGAAGCGAGGCCGTTCCAGGACGCCGAGGACCCCCAGCGTGCGGGATGCCAGCAGCCGATGCCGGTCATGGTCACCTACCGAATGAGGACGAGTCGATGTCTGAGGATTACGACGATCTCGAAATGCAGGTTTTGCGTCTCCTGGACGAAGGCGACGAGCTTCTGGGTGAGGGCCGATCGGAGGATGCCATCGCCAGGTACGAATCCGCCTGGCGACTCTGCCCGAGCCCGGACGGCGCAGCCCAACGCCCTGCACGTCCTGGCGGCGATCGGGGATGTCCGCTTCCAGCGGCGGGAGTTCGCCGCAGGACGAGAGGTCTTGATGACGGCCATGCGGTGCGCCCACGGCGAGCCGGTCGGCAACCCCTTCCTGCGGCTGCGCCTCGGGCAATGCCTCTTCGAGTTGGGGGAGACGGAGGAGGCTGCGAACTGGCTCGCCGGGGCATTTCTGTCGGAGGGCACGAAGCTCTTCGCCGAGGATGACCCGAAGTACCTGGCGTTCATCAAGTCACAGTTACAGCCGCCGCCCGATGGCTGGTCCGAAGGATGGTGAACCTCGCCTCTCGGTAGCAGAGTCCTGGACGGCTTGAGCCCCTTGCAGCGGGATGTTCCGCCGATGAGCACCTACTTCGTTTATCGCAGCCACTACGCCGGGCCATCGGGCAGGCACGTCCGCAGGTTCGACTCCGAGTCGGTCCTCGGCTGGTTCCAGCGGGCCTGGGAGCCAGCCAAGCGGGCCGAGGACGCTTACGCTTGGGTGAAGTCCGAGATCGGCGCTGATGTCTACGGCTTCGCCTCGCTGTTCGAGAACGCACGTGAGAACGACCTCTCTCCTCCCACGAGCGACGGGCAACTGATGGCATATCTGGACGAACACCTCTACGTCGAGGGAGAGATCAAGTACGAGCCCCACGCCCTCCAGGTGCTCACCGACGACGACGAGATCGAACTCGCCTACTACCTCTTCGACGACGAGTACGTCCAGCCAGCTTCCGGGAAGGGCCGACTACCTGCTGCACGGGGATTGGCGGCTCCGAACGACGAACGGTGAGAGCCCGCCAGGCAGGGACCACGGCAAGGAAAGTGCAACCCCGTGCGGCGGGGACGGGGGACACCTACCTCGCCTTCCTGGCCTTCTATGATTCGCTCGGCCTGACCGACCTTCCCTAATGCGGGGGACCGCATCGGATCAGCGGTGTGAGGCTCCCGCAGTTGGTCGATTACCTGGAAACGGCACGGCCGGACGATTCCTGGCCGTTCGGGTTGAGGCTGCTCCGATCGCAGGTCCGATCTGGTGAGTCAGAGGACCGTGCTCTCGAATTGGCACTGGAGCGAATCGCACGTCTCCCGGTCCTTCGGATCGGCGGGTCGGTCTCGACGGATGGGCTCGGGATGGGGCCGGTGGATCAGGCTCGCATGGAGATCGAGCAGTTGGTGAAATCCCTCGGCGGGGAACCCGATCATGCCCCCTCGAAGTCGCTGGTCGCCACCTCCTCCCGCACGCCCAGTTGTGTCTCCACGTCGGCGACTTCTTCGGCAGCGATGTCTATCATCAATGGTTCGTGTTCGACGATCACTGGGCGAGCACTCACAGGGATCTTGCGGAGGGGCTGCTGCGGTATGCCGAAGCGGTGGGATGCCTGACGTGATCAGGATCGATCGAAGGGTGGGGATGCTCTGCTGAGAAGGTGCCCGATTTGGGGCTGACTTGACTCTGTGTGGATTCCGGTCACAAGTCCCAATCCTCCAGCCCCCTTCCCGTCGAGCCAGTCGGAGTACCATGTCAGAAGTCCCGCCTCGGCGTCGTCGGGAACATCCCTCGCCGGTTACGAACCAAACGTTGCCCCGCTCCCGGCCGTCACGATCAGGTGCCAGTCCGCAGCCCGCGGCCCTCGGTCCCGAGGAGGAGGTTGCCGTGCCGGATCTGGTCCTCCGTGCCCTCCTGGGAGATCTCTCCGTCTTCCCAGATCCAGGGCTTCGTGAAGGGGAACGGCCTCGCCAGGTCGGGCAGTTGCTCCCAGTAAGCAGCCTCCGGTTCTGCCGGCGAGTGCGGCCACGAGGCGAGTGGCACGAGCCCGTAGGACGGTGGCCCCTCGCCGCCGTTGCCGATCTCGATGATGAAGCGGCGATACCCTTCCGGCAGCGTGACGGCGTGGCTCGCCTCGAATTCGAGCGCCTCGGCTTCGGTCAACGGAGGGCAGAACCTCCTCGATTGCTCGGCGAGCCGCCGCTTGATGCTCTGGAGCAGTTCATCCATCTCACCCGCCCTCTAACACGACGCCGTGGTCATCGCCCTTCATTCTCCGTTCCAGCTTCTCCTGGCTGAGTCCGTTCACGGGAACGCCTCACGATGTTCCACAGCGGGTCGGTCTCGCTGAGGACGAAGTACCCGGACAGCGCCCCGGTTTCATCCCACTCCTTCTCTTCGAGCGGGATGCCATTCTCGGCACTCACCCACTTCCGCAGTCGTCCGGTCTCCGACCACTCCCGCCGCTCGCCGTGCGTCACGTTGTTGCGATAGAGCCCGTCAGACTCGACCTGGCCTGACGCATACCAAGTGGTCTTCCTGCCGTGCAGGACGCCATCAACGAACTCCGCTTCGGCGATAACCCGACCGTTCGCATCCACCTCGAAGGCGACCCCGGTGAAGGGCTTATCCATGTGCCGTTCACGGTAGTCCTCGTCGATTTCGAGTTCCGACCACGGGATGCGATTCATCGGGCGTTGGCCTCGCTCAGTGGCCTGCAAACCTCGAGTGTGACTTCGCACCGGACGGAGACAGCCCTCGGGGCTTTTCCAGGATGAGGCCCGTGGTCGGCGCTTCCGGCTTGTGGAAGCAAAGGCGACCTGGCAGGCAACTCAGGACCACGCCAACCCCGTGGGCGCTCGCCCGCCAGAGCGCCTCCGGGAGAGCCATCGTCTGCCCGTCCATGTCGCTCGCATCGGCGATCAGGTGGCATGTCTCGCCAGCGCCCAGCTTACTCCGCAACGCAGCCAGCGATTTCGCCCCGTAGTTGAAGGCGTGGCTGCGTCGAGTCCCGAGCAGCGTATGGAGTCTCGAATGTCCGGCTGTGATTCGGGGAAGGCACGCTTCGCAGCCCTTCTCCGTGTCACGATCGCACTTTGACATCTCGGCCAAGCTAGCTCGTCCCGACCGTGGAAGGTCAAGCACCCGTACTCCCGCCACCTGAACGGGGTTTCCCGCCCTGAAACTCAGGAACCAATCTGCTGTGGCTCTGATCCGAGTGGCCAGGGAAACGTCGGCTCGATACGCACCGAGAGCCCCAATCCTGTGAGTAGGCGGTGAAGTCGCTGAACCTCTACTGCTTGTGCCCCCATCTTGATGGGAAGACCCTCGTCGATGATCTTCCGAGCCGCCTTCGCTCCAATTCCGTGAGCGTTTCCAACGTGGGCAATGACTCGACGCCGATCGTGACCAGTCCACTCGACCCAGACCGAGTAGTTCGTCGAGTCGAAGCCTGGGCGATTGGAATTGGTCGTGACGGCTGCGTGATCGCAGGTGGTGCAGCGCACTCCCGCACAGGAATCCTCGGGATCGAAGCCGACGAGTGGGCTCCCGCATTGCGGGCACAGCAAGGCACGGTCGTCTGAGTCCATCGGCAAAGTTCCGACTCGTGATGGGTGGCTCTTGGGGATGGTGTCATCGAGGACTTTCAGAAGACGGGGGCTTGCAGACCTTGAGCACGATCTTGGCCCCGTCCGGGACATCCTGCAACTGCTCGTGGTACGAGCCGTGGAGCCCGAACTGCTCGATGATCGAGAGCACCATCGTGTTCTCGACCGTGTAATCACCGCCCAGGATCGGCGGCGTCACAAAACCGTAACACTGGCCCGGTCCCAAGACCCTCCCCGCCGCCACGAGTTCATCGACGAGCGGGATCATGAACCAGTCCTCGGCGTTGCCATCCTCGTCGGCCCTCCTGGCGAACTCATCCCGGCTCTCAGCAAGCTGGTTGAGGGAATCACCGCCGAGGTCGAGCATCTGGACGCTCCCGTCAGGCAGGACGAGGAACAGGTCGCCGAACCGGTTCATCATCCAGAGCGTGAACTCGGCGGGGAGCAGCGACGACCAGGGCCGCAAGATCCGCCCCCAGTCGTAGTCACTGTGGTCGAGTAGGTAGTCGGTGAGCGACATGTGGTAGTAACCGATAACTATAGGTGGTCACAGTGACTCTGAATTCCGCTGCCCTCGTTCGGTCAGTGCGTTTCCTTTCGCTATCATAACCTCTGACCAAACCGATCCGTCATGACGAGCGAGGCGATGGACCATGAGCAGCGATGAGGAGATGCTAGACCTCTGGAAGCGGATCGCTGGCGACACGTCGCCCCGACCGTGGACGGAGGACAACCTGGCGGGCTTCTTACAGAGATTTCGGCCCGATGGCACAGGCGTGGCCGCAGCATTCGAGGGCATGGTAGGCGGCGACGAGATCGTGCCCCGGTTGATGGAGGTCTACCGGGCGACGGAGACGGCCTGGGATGCGGAGGACGGCTGCGATGGGTACTTCATCGTCCGAGATCCGGCCCCGATGTCGTCAGATCATGCGACTGACTTGCTTCGCCTCCACCTGGGCAACCTGGCGGCGATGTCCGAGGCGGTCGGCTGCGATGAACTGACGGCACTGCTCCGGTCGTCGTTGGTCCTCCAGGCCGTCGAGGGGGAGACT
>JAXMBE010000048.1:0-65404 GCA_046349995.1 Isosphaeraceae bacterium
AGGCGCACCGGCAAGAGTTAGGTTGCAAGGCGTCGACCTCCCGCTACCGGATGGAGATGAACTCGTTTGAGCAGAGGACCACCTGGCAATACGCCTGCCAGGCGAGGAGACGCCGCCGGAGGTCACAATCCTCGTCCGCCGCGGTCGCCTGGCTGTACCTCTCGACGAACTCCAGCGCCTGCGTCGTCTCCGCGGCCGTCGGCGGGCGCCCGTAAGCGGTCTCGAACAGGTCCCGGATGCGGCCGGCGTCGCACGTTGCGCGCCGGAGCAGGCGCCCGGCGATCCGCTCGGCCATGTCGTAGATCAACTCGCCGTTCATCATGAACAGGGCCTGGAGGGCGACCGTCGTCGTCGCCCGGTGGCCGACGGGCACGGTCGGGTCTGCGAAGTCGAACAGTTGGAACACGTCATGCACGTTGTTGCGGATGACCGGCAGGTAGACGGCCCGGCGCCGGGAATCGTACCGGGTCTTGTCGATCGACGTGTGGTCGAAGAGGTACTCGCGGTTCTTCACGTGCAGGACCGGCCCGCCCCTGCCAAGGTCCAGGGCCTCGCCGACGGCCAGGAGGAAGTCACGGACCGCCTCGGCCTCGAGCCGACGGGGGGGCCACCGCCAGTAAAGCCGGCCCTCCGGATCGACCTGGGATGCCTCGGGGTCGTATGCGGCGCTCTGCCGATATGTGCTGGAGAGCATGATGAGCCGGTGCATGGCCTTGATCGACCAGCCCCCCTCGATGAAACGGCGTGCGAGCCAGTCGAGAAGCTCGGGGTGGACCGGCCGCTCGCCGGTCGTGCCGAAATTGTCGGGGGTGGCCACCAGCCCCTGGCCGAAGTGCCAGCGCCAGATCCGATTGACCATCACCCGGGCGGTGAGCGGGTGCCTGTCGTCCACCAACCAGCGAGCCAGTTCCAGCCGGCCGCTCCGGTCCTTACCGATCGGCGGAGCGGTCACCATGGCGAGGACGTGCGGGAACCGCCTGGCGACCGGTGCTCCCGGCGTCAGGTGATTGCCCCGGACCAGGATGCGCCCTTCGACGACGGCCCCCTCCTCTACGCCCAGCGCCGAGGGCACCTCGGGCGCCTCCTTCTCGAGCTTGGCCAGGGCGTCGCGCATCTGCTGTAGCCTGGCCTTGGACTCCGCGGGATATAGCTCCTCGGGCTTCGCTGGGAGTTCGAATCCCTTCCCACCCGCGGCCTTGACACGTTCGTTGGCCTCTCGGACGAGCTGGTCGATCGAGTCTCTTTGCTCCTTGACCTTCCGCTCGTGCTCGGCCAGCCGGGCGAGCTCCTGCTCCGTCCCCAACGAGTTCTCATGCCATTTCGCGAGCTTCTTCAGCGAATCCATCGTCCGGGTGCTCTGGAAGATCCCGGCGAGCCCGTAATAGTCGGCCGTGGAGATGGGGTCGAACTTGTGGTCGTGGCACCGGGCGCAACCCAGGGTCAGGCCCATGAAGGTCCGGCCGACCGCCTCGATCTGCTCATCGACGATGTCCAGTACCATCTTCCGCTCGTCCACCTCGGCGAGCGACTTGGGCCCGAGCGAGAGGAAGCCCGTGGCGATCAAGCGGCGGTGGGTCTCGGCCCGCGCAGATGCCCGCGGGAGCAGGTCGCCGGCAAGCTGCTCGAGGACGAACCGATCATACGGCTGGTCGTCGTTCATCGCTGCGATGACGTGGTCGCGATAGCGCCAGGCGTTGCCGTATGCGGTGTTCTCATCCAGCCCGTTGGAGTCGGAATACCGTGCCACGTCGAGCCAGTGCCTCCCCCACCGCTCGCCATACTGCGGTGAGGCCAGGAGTCGTTCGACGACCTTGGCGAAGGCATCGGGCGAGCGGTCCGCGAGGAACGCCCCGACTTCCCGGGTCGAGGGCGGGAGGCCGATCAGGTCGAAGGTGGCGCGACGTATCAATGTTCGCTTGTCTGCCTCGGGCGCCGGCCGCAGGCCGCTTTCTTCCAGCTTCTCGAGGACGAAATGGTCCAGTGGCGACCTCGGCCAGGCACGGTCGGCGACCGTCGGGACGGCCGGGTCCGCCGGCACCCGAAACGACCAGAGGTCACGGTCCAGACCCCGGCTGGGACCGGCCGCCGGCGCGGGGGGCCCGACGGCATCGCCGCTCCTCGGGTCGGGGGCACCCATAGCCACCCAGCGAGTCAGCAATTCGACCTCGCGCTCGGCCAGCCTGCCTTTCGGCGGCATTCGCAACCGCTCGCCCCGGTAGCGCACGGCCTCGATCAGCGGGCTGTGCTCCGGGTCGCCCGGTTTGATCGCGGGCCCCATGTCGCCGCCCGCTTGCCAGCCGGCCCTGGTGTCGAGCCGCAAGCCTCCACGGACTTTCTTCGCCTGGGCCGAATGGCACGAGTAGCAACGCTCCACCAAGAGCGGCCTGATCTTCTTCTCGAAGAACTCGATGCCCGCCGGTTCGTTCGGCGCGGCGGGCGCCGATCCGGCGATCCCGCCGCAGAGCACCAGAGTCGGCGCGAGCAGTCCGCGGAGCGTCACGGCAACACCTCAATGAGGCCTCGGGAACAGGCCGCGACGGCGGCCCGAGATCCCCCGGCCAGATTATCTCGGGAGCGGAGCCGTGGCGACAAGTCGTGGGCCGGCCCCCCCCGACCGCCCGGGCCGTCGTAAGCGCATCCGGACGGCCGGGGCCTCGGATCATGGACCGGGCGGTCGGGGGGGCCGGCCCGGCGGCGAGGCGAGGGACCGGGTCAATCGGTCAGGGTGAAGTTGAACGTGTTCGACTCCTCCTTCACCTCCGCTTCCAGCCCGGAGGTGGCAGGATGCTCGTACTTGGCCGGGATCTTGCCGTTTCGCCTTCTGGAAAGCCTGGCCGATGTCCTTCTTGGACGGCAAGGTCCACCTTGCTTCTTCGACGTCGCCTCGACTTTGGACATGTCGACCTCCCTGGCGGTGACCGACCCGCGATACTTCCCGGGCAAGGCGCCCGTCGCCTAGAGCCCTGGGTCGTCAGGCGATATGCACCCTCCTGAATCTCACCGCCGGCCGATCGTCCCCCGGGTTCGACGGCCTGGAAGTTGATGGTCCCCTTCTCCAGCGGCTTGCTGTTGTAGGTGACGGTGCCGTCGACCCGGTACCGCCGGCCGATACCCTCATCATCCCCGCAGCCCGAGGCCAGCGACAGCCCCGCGGCCATGATCAGAGACCCCCGCCTCAATCGTTCAGATATCCCCACGAGTGGATATTCGCGGATCATCGGATACCTCATCTCCCGCGAGGTCGCGAGGCCCCCAGAATCGATCAGTAGGCGTCGGAGCTGACGACTTCGCCCCCGGCACGGCTCCCCAGGGCACAGTAAGTGGGCATCGAGATGCTGGCCTTGAGGAACTTCACCGAGCCGTCGCAGAACAGGAAGTTGGCGCCGCCGGCATGGCGGCTCTTGAAACCCACGGCCCCGGCGCTGAACCGGCATCCCGGCGCGTTGCAGCACTCCCAGTAGTTAGGTTGGGCGCAGCCGGGGGCGCCCGGGGCGATCGCGTTCGAATCGAGGTTGATCGGGACGGTGGTGCCGGCGGTCGCCCCGTTATTGATGTAGAAGGAGAGGTTGGCCCGCTTCTCCGGCAGCGACTCGCCGACGCAGATGGTGTTGCTGGTCCCGTCGGAGATGCCGTTGATCGACACGATCTGGGAGTAGCCGTAGTCGAAGATCCCGCGCAGCGACCCGCCGCCCCTGGCCCAGTTCGGCGGGGGGCCGATCGGAGTACCCCAGTAGCCGAAGTGACCGATCCGAGGCTGGCCGGGCGCCAGGTTGTCGCCGGGATAGGTCTCCCACGGCAGTCCGCCATTGAGCGGCCCGCCCGCGTAGTTGTCGCCCCAACTGCCGACGTAATTCGTCACGGCCACGACCGGCGTCGGCTGGCCAGTCTTGGGGTCGATGGGGGTATAGCCGTCCGCCTGGGTGAATTGCCCCGTCAGGCCGGACGTGTAGTTCCCCAGGGGCAGCAACCCCTCGCCGTTCTTCCCGTCGGAGGGGCAGAGCCAGGAGCTGGGTACGGTCACCCAGATCGTATACCAGGCCCCCCGATCGTAGGTGTTGGCCGGGCTGGTAGGATTGAGGTGCAAGTTGAAGTTGTTGAACATATTGCCCCCTTCCATTTGCGGGAGGATCATAGCCCGCCAGGGGAGGCAATTGTCGTTGACGGCGTTGCTGTCATTCCTGTTGGAGCCCCCCAACGGGAACGTCAGATTGACGTCGTGGTAGTTGTGGAGCGCCACGCCGATCTGCTTCAGGTTATTGACGCATTGCGTGCGCCGCGCGGCCTCCCGGGCCGACTGGACGGCCGGGAGCAAGAGCGAGATGAGGACGGCTATGATTGCGATCACCACCAACAGCTCGATGAGTGTAAAGCCGCGGCGAGCCGTCGAGACGCGTAACAGGGACATGGCTAACCCTCCGTACGCAAATCTTCCCATGGCTGAGGATCGCCAGAGACTTCGGCAAGTCCGACTCGGTGCGGTACATGCCGGTGTCGCCGACTCCCACTGGGGAGCTTTCCACTTCGAGCGGGTGCGAGCAAGTCTCAAATTCGTTAAGATCTTGAAACGGTCAATTTCCAAGACCTTAAACTTCCGTGCCGCCCATGACCGACGACATCCACCGCTTCAAGGAACTCAACCTGACCCAGTTGCGGATCTTCTGCGAGTTCTTGCAGCAGAAGTCGTTCGCCGATACAGCGCGGGCCATGGACCTTTCTCATTCGGGGGTCTGGCAGCAAGTCCGAGCGCTGGAACGGCGGCTTGGCGTCAGCCTCTTGCAGCGTCAAGGGCGAACTTGGGGCCCCACCGAGGACGGGCAAGCCCTGTTCGACCTGATCTCGGACGTGCTCCGCTCGGTGGACTCGCTCGAGGACTCCTTCCGCCGGTTGCGAGGGGAACTCCCCCGGGAGCTGAGCGTCATCGCCACCCCAAGCTCGGCCGCCGGCGAACTCGCCGGCCCCATCGCCGAGCTCAAGAGACGGCACCCTACGACGCGAATCCGCGTGTCGCTGGGCGTGTCGTTGGAGCAGACGGAGAAGGAGTTGCTCTCGGGCGCCGCCGACCTGGCGGTGGTCACCGGCAGCATTATCGGCCGGATTAAGCGGCCGTCGCTGGAGATGACCGCCCTGCGCGAGCGTCCGGCGGGCCTGCTCGTGCCCGTCCGCCACCCGCTGACCCGGCTGCCGCAGTCCACGCTCGCGGACATCGCCTCCTATCCCCTGATCCTGCCCTCGCCGGACTTCCTCTGGCGACAGCGGTGCGATGACGTGTTCCGCGTAGCCGGGCTGCTCGACCGTGTCCAGGTGGCGATGGAGGTCAGCCTGATCCAGGCGATCGAAGAATACGTGAGGCGCAAGGTCGGCGTCGGCCTGACAGCAGTGGTCAGGGAATGGAGGCCTGGGCCGGGGGTCGTAAGACTGACGGCCGAGCACCTCTTCCCTCCAGACTATCTGTTCCTCGTCCACCGACGGGGCAAACTGAGGCCTCAGGCCCAGCTTCTGAAAGAGCAGCTCATCGTGCCGGCCGATCCAGCCCAACGGCTGTAGGGAGAGCATCCTTGGGCTTCTTAATGTCCACCGGCCGCGTGGGATTTCCGGGAACCGCCCGACTGCCCCCGGAGGGGCCGCAGTCAGTTGACAAGCGGAAGAAACGCGGACTACGATCGGCGCTCTCTGGCGGCCGGCCCGCGCACTCGTGGTGTTCACACACGGGAAAGAGCATATGTCAAAGCTTTCGTTCCAGATCGTGTGGGTGTGCGTTGCCGTCTTCGGCTGGTCGGGCACCGGATTCACGGGCGATACGGTCTTGCCGCGAGGAAGTGCCCCGCCAGCGATTGTAGGCGGACACTTTCCTGACCGTGTTCATGAGTTCGTATGGCGAAACTGGAACGCGGTTGAGCCGGCCAAGCTGGCCAAGGTCCTCCGCGCTTCGGTCGAACAGGTGACGGCAATCGCCGAATCGCTCGGCCTGCCGCGCGACGCCATCGTGCCGCCCGAACAGAAGGAACGCGGCTACATTACCCTCATCAGGCGGAATTGGCACTTGTTGCCCTACGACCAATTGCTGGAGCTGGTCGAGATGACTCCGGCACAACTCGCCTTTGCGCTCCGCGAGGACGACTTTCTTTACATCAAGCTAGGCTCGTTGAAACCGCAGTGCGAGCCGATCCGCTACCAGCCGCCGGATGACGCGTCACGAGCACGGGCCGCCGAGATTCGTCGAGTGGTCGAGGAGACCTTCGGGGATGAGCTTCGCCGTCCGGCCGAGCCGCGGTTCGAGTTCGTGCGAACGCTCAGCAGCCCGCTGGCTTACTCTTCCCCGCCCCGGCCGGGCGAAGGACAGCCGGTTTCCTTGCGGTTTGTCTATTCCTACCTCGCCGTGTACGGCGATCCGCTGATCAATCCCGAACTTGATCCCTATCCCGATGGGTTCCTGCAACGGCTCTCCGCGGTGGGGGTCAACGGCGTCTGGCTGCACGCGGTGTTGCGAGACCTGGCTCCGGGCGGGGCAGCGTTCCCGGAATTCGGCGTCGATCACGAAAAGCGTCTGGCTCGTTTGCGGGGCCTGGTCCAGCGGGCCAAAAAATTCGGCATTGCCGTATATCTTTACATGAACGAGCCGCGGGCGATGCCCAACGCGTTCTTCGATGGGCGCCCCGAGATGGCCGGCGTCCGTGAGGATGAGTTCACGGCCATGTGCACCTCGCACCCCGTCGTGCGCCGATGGATGGCCGATACCCTCGCCTACGTGTTCCAGCAAGTCCCCGACCTGGGTGGGGTCTACGCGATCACGGCCTCAGAAAACCTGACCAACTGCGCCACGCACGGCAACTGGCGCACCTGCAAGCAGTGCAAGGACCGCACCGACGCCGATATCATCGCCGAAGTGGCCGCCGTGATCGAAGATGGGGTACACCGGACAAACTCCCGGGCCAACGTCATCTTGTCGGACTGGGGGTGGAGGGGGCACGGCGATGCTCGGGAGATCATCGCGCGATTGCCCAAATCGACGTGGCTCATGTCCGTCAGCGAGTGGAGCATGCCGATCGAGCGCGGCGGGACGAAATCCAACGTCGGCGAATACTCCATCTCCGCTGTCGGGCCCGGGCCGCGCGCGCTGACGCATTGGGCAGCCGCCAAGCAGCGTGGGCTGAAGACGGCGGCCGAGATCCAGTTCAACAACACCTGTGAATTGGCCAGTCTGCCATACCTGCCCGTGATGGACCTGGTGGCCGAGCACTGCCGCAACCTGGCCTCGACCCAGTTGAGCGGCATGCTCATCGGATGGACGATGGGCGGGCATCCCTCGCCCAACTTCCAGCTTGCCCAGCGCATGAATCGTGCGCCTGCTCCGGACGTCGATACCGTGTTGGATGAACTGGCGCAACAGCGATTCGGCCTCGAGGGTGCCCCTCATGCCCGCAAGGCCTGGAAGATGTTCAGCAATGCCTATCGGGAGTATCCGTTCCACATCTCCGTGGTCTATACCTCACCGGTTCAGATTGGCCCGGCCAACGCGCTCTATCCAGTGAAGACTCACTATCGAGCGACCATGTGGGGCATCCCCTATGATGATCTGGACGGTTGGCGCGGTCCCTATCCGGCGGAAGTGTTCGCGGCCCAATTTGAGAAGATGACCGAGATGTGGCGGCCGGGCATCGCCGAGTTGCAACATGCAGTGGACAAGGCGCCGACCGATCGGCGCGGTGAAGTCCAGGCCGACCTGCGCTACGCGAAAGCGGCGGCGATCACCTTCCAATCCGTCGCCAACCAAACGCGGTTCGTTGCCGACCGAGACGCACTGGCGAGCTCGTCGACGTCGCTCGACGAGCGCCGGCGCTCGCGGGAGATGATCACCAGAGTGCTGGAATCCGAAATCGATTTGGCCCGCCAGCTCTTTACCCTCACGCGACAGGATTCGCGGATCGGATTTGAGCCCTCCTGCCAGTACTTCTACTTGCCGCTGGACCTTGTGGAGAAAGTGATCAACTGTCGCTGGTTGTTGCGCCGATTCGGAGATGTATCCACGAAGCCCTGACAGGACGGGGCCAAACAAGACGGGGTCAAGGCGGGGTCAGGCACTTCCCTTGTTCTGTCTGTCCAGACGCCATCCATCCTGGCTCATTCGAAGAGCCGCCCCCGAGGTTCGCTACGAGGATTGGTCCGCATGGCCATTGGGATCCTATTGGCGGTGCTGAGCGGGACCCTGTTCGGGATCTGCTTCACTCCCATGCGTTACGTGAAGGCATTTGCGTGGGAGAACGCCTGGTTCGCCTGGAATTTCTGGGCGTGCCTCGTGTTGACTCCGCTGATTGCCTGGCTGACCATCCCTTCGGCCTTCGAGGTGTTTCGAGAGATCGGCCTGCAACAAGGCTTGATCATGCTGGGGGTGGGTCTGCTCTCGGGAAGCTCAGGCGTCCTGTTCGGGCTGGGCCTGGCGCGAGTGGGGACGACCCTGGTCAATGCGTTGTGCAACGGGATCTCGCTGATCGCCGGGTCGTTCATACCGTTGATCGTCCAGCATCGCGAAGCCCTGGAGGGGCGGATTGGCGCGTCGCTGATCGCCGGGTCTGTGCTTTCCGTCATCGGGGTTGCAGTTTGTGCCTGGGCGGGCTCGCTCCGGGAGGAGCCGTCGGCCTACATGAGCAGACATTCGAACGACCGCCACACCCACCGCCGAATCGCGCTTGAAGGAATCGCCTTGAGCGTCGCGGCCGGATTGCTCATGCCCTTGGTCAACCTGGGACTTGCGTTTGGCGACGGCCTGATGCAGGTGGCCCGGGACCATGGTGGTTCCGAAGTGTTCGTGAGCTTTGCCGTCTACGTACCGTTCTTCGCGGGCACGTTTGTCAGCACCGCCCTGTACTGTGGGTCCGTGTGGACGAAGAACCGATCGTACCTGCAATTCGTCGGGCCGCGCGGCCTGCACTGCATGGCCTTCACCTGCCTGATCGCCGCGCTGTGGATGGGGGGCAATACGCTCTACGGCTGGGCCCTGCCTTGGATGCAGTCGTACGGCCCAGTCCTGGCCTGGCCCATCTGCTTGGCGAGCTGCAATATTGCCGCCGCCCTGGTGGAATGCGCCTACGGCGATTGGCAGGGGAGGGCCCTCTACGGCCTGGCCGCCGGACTGGGGATACTCACCGCCTCGATCGCGACGTTCGGCTGTGCGAGCCTCCTCATCCAGCAAGCCGCCACCAGCCCATAGCCAACCAGGCAAGGATGTCAACTTGTACCACTCTGCAAGGCGTCGAAAAGGGTGTGAAGATCCCGGACCCTCCCAGCGATCAGCCGGGGGCCACCGTACCGCTCATCGTTGCGCCCTCGGGGGCGAAGTCCCGGAAACCCGCGTCGAGTCCTGAGGACCGCGATGACCGCCACGCGACCGATCCGGGCCGCCGTCGTTGGAGGCGGCGCATTCGGCGAATGCCACCTGAAGACGTTCTTCGCCATGCACCAGGTGGAAGTCGCCGGCGTCTATACATTGGAGCGCGATCGCGGTGAGGATCTGTGCCGTCGCTACGGCGGCACTTGTTATCAAAGCCTGGACGAGCTGGCCTCCGATCCGACGATTGACCTGGTCTCGATCGCCACCCCTGAAAACGCCCACTACGAATCGTTCAAGCTCCTGGCCGAAAAGAAGAAGGCCATTTATGTGGAAAAACCATTGGCCACGTCACTTGCCGAAGCCAGGCATATGCTGGACTTATCCAGTTCAGTCATCGCCATGAGCGGGCATTGCTTGAGGTTCGAGTCGCGTCTGGCGCACGTCTTCGCGCGACGGAACGAGTTGGGCCGGCTGCGCCACATGAGCTTCCGCGACAAGAGGACGCAGGCCGAGAAAGCGATCTATGGGCGCGTCCACCCCGCTTATTGTCTATTATGCCATGAAATTGAACTTAGCAATTCATTTGCCCAGGATCGATATAAGAGAGTGTGTGCAATGGAGACCTGCTTCTCCGGAGGGCAGGTCGACGGCATGAACATCCTAATCGAATACCGCAACGGGGTGACGAGCTCCATCGAGGGCGGATGGCTGCTGCCTACTCAAGGTTCGCTGACGGAGAATGATCGATGCACCCTCGATTTCGAGAAAGGCACCTTCGAAATCGCCCTGCCGACTCTCGGATTTACATTCGTGAGCTCACAGGGATATCAATTGATCAATCAGCAGTACGAATTTAGCGTTTACGGCATGGAGTTTGGCGCCCTTCGCTCAGCCTTCGAATACATGATTCGCTGCATTCAATCTCGGACGCAGCCGGAAATCAGCACCATTCAGGATGGCTATGAGGCCTTACGTACGGTCGAGGCGGCGTTACAGTCGGCCAGGATCGGCCAATGGGTTCACGGTGAGTGACCCCGGCCAGGGGAGGTTCGATGCCGATGCGCGCCGACGCCCACATTCATTTGTTCGCGGGCGGTTACCGAGGCGGATCATTCGCTTCAAGGCCAGGCGTCTCCATCGACGAGTCCGCGTGTTACGACTCCTTAGCGCGGGAGCACGATGTAGCGGCCGCCTTGGTCGTGGGATACGGCGCGGAGGACTGGTGTATTGATAACAACTCACACATCCTGGAACAGCGTTCGAGGTTCGACTGGGCCCGTCCGCTGGCCTATTTGGCCCTCGATAATGCTGGCGCGGACCGGGACGTGGAACTCCTGCCAGAGCGGGGGTTTGTCGGCGTCAGCATGTACGTCTTCGGCGACGACTCCCAGCGACTCTCGCAGTTACCGGTCGGCCTCTGGCGCTGGCTCGAAGAGCGGGATTGGGTCCTCAGCGTGAATTCGCAAGGGGCTGCATGGGCCGCCTGGCAACCCATCCTGGAGCAGTTTCCCCGTTTGCGCTTGCTGATTTCTCACCTGGGCCTGCCCCCTGCGGTCGCTTCACCGCCATCTAGAGAGCAGGCCAGCTATGCGATGCAGCAGGTCACCGATCTCTCAATCTATCCGGGTGTCCGCGTGAAGCTCAGTGGTTTCTACGCGCTGACCTCGCCGGGACACGACTTCCCGCACCAAGCTGCCTGGCCGTATGTGGAGCAACTGGTCGAGGCCTTCTCCTGCGACCGTTTGCTGTGGGCTTCCGACTTTAGCCCGTGCCTCGATTGGGTCTCCTTCCCGCAGACGATCGACATCGTCAACAAGATGCCGTTCCTGAGCGAGGACGATGTAGCCAAAATTTCAGGTGGAAATCTACTGGCGCTGCTCCGCTGACGCCTGTAATGGACCCCGGGACTCGGACCGCTCGGTAAGTTATCCTTGAGGGTAACTCATCGAGGGCGAGACATGTGTAGGATCCGCAAGCGACACTCGGCGGCGTTCATGGCGAAGGTAGCCCCGGCGGCCGTCACACGGTCGCCCGCTAGCAGTCTATCCGGCAACTCTCGCCCGTGATCCCCTGTTTTTTTCTGACCGTCACGGATTTTGGGGGGACGTGCCCGCCTGCTGACATGATCTGACGAAACGGCCATGATCCACGGTGCACGGAAGGAGGTGGATCATGGCCGACGGGACCGTGGCGCGGTCCTCGCGGGCGCACCGTACCATCTGCTCGCCCATCTCGGAAGATGCCTACACGCTCGCCGTCGACGATCCGGCCGCATTCCGGCGGCTGCTCGACGAGGGCTTCCGAGCGGCCCCCGAGCTGTTCCCGCCCGGCTTCGACCGCGGGTACGAGCTGAAGGATGACCGGACCTCGGCCAAGCGGGGGACGCCGATCCGGCGCATCCGCTTGCGGGATGGCGCCGCCTACAGCGTCCGGCCCTCGTTCCTCATGCCCTACATGACGGCCCGCGTCGCGGACGTCGAGGGCCCCCTGTTCCTTCGGACCTTCGGAGTCCCGTCCTGGGCGCTGGCCCGCGTCTTCGGCCATAACTCGATGTACTGGTATCGGCTGACGTGCGGCCTGGGGCGGTCCAGCGTCGCGGGGACGACCATCAGGCGGGCCGAGATCCCGGCCCGCCTCCTGGCCGACGAGCACCACCAGACGATCGACGGCGAGAAGGTCTACGTCGCCACCACCGTCGGCGAGGGCTGCGTCCTGGGGGCCGAGCCGGCCGCCTCGGCCGGGGCCGCCGAGCTGACGGCCGCCTACGGCATCTTCAAGGCCGAGGCCCGCGACGTCGAGCCGAAGTACGCGCCGCGAACCGTGAGCGTCGACGGCTGGGCCTCGACGCATCGGGCGTGGCTGGCGCTGTTCCCGCTGGTGGTGCGGCTCCGCTGCTTCCTGCACGGCTGGCTGAACATCCGGAGCCGGGGCAAGCTCGGCGAGTCGTTCCGGGAGCTGTCGGAGCTGGCCTGGGAGTCGTACCACGCGGCCTCCCGCCGGGCCTTCGCGCAGCGGCTGCGGCGGCTCCGCGAATGGGCCCGACGACGGGAGATGTCGGCGTGGCTGCGGGAGCAGGTCGAGAAGCTGTGCGGCCGATCGAAGGAATACGCCCTGGCGTACGCGCACCCCGGCGGCCATCGCACGAGCAACATGCTCGACCGGATGATGCGCGGGATGAACCGCTACTTCGACCGCGGCCAGCACCTGCACGGCTCGCCCGCCGCCTGCCGGCTCCACTGCCGGGCCTGGGCCCTGCTGGCGAACTTCGCCCCCTGGCATCCGGCGGTCGCGCGGGCCCACGAGGGCTGGCGAGGCCCCGCCGAACGCCTCAACCGCCACCGCTACCACGACGACTGGCTCCAGAACCTACTGATCTCCGCCTCCCTCGGCGGCTACCGGTCGACTCCCCCCCATAATCCGGGACGGTCAGCGGCTTTTTAATCCCTGCCCTGCCGATGTTGGTCGCAGCCTGAAGCTGAGCCATTCTCGCCTGCAGACTGACCCGCCCGCTTCGTTGCCGTGTGTAACGACGAGGAGGTCGTTGCGCACGATGAATTCACCCGGACGATGAAAACAATCGCGGCCCCGGGCTGGAAGGTCTGCCCTCCCAGGCCGGGCCGTTAGCGGATGTTCGCTCGGGCGATCGCTTCAGCTGCCCTTGCCCTTCCGAGACCCCCCTCTGGGCTGATCCCCGGAGCCCGGCGAGGCCGGCAACGCACGGTGTGCCCGGTAGGACTTGCCGTTGATCTTCACGATGATCGCCCCGTCCACGATCCGGTCCAGGAACGCCATCGCCAGCGGCGGGTCCCCCAGATAGTCGGCCCACGCCTCGAAGTCGATGTTCGTCACCAGCGCCGTCGAGCGGTTCGGGCTCCGCGCGTCGATCAGCTTGTACAGCAGGCTCGCCGCCTGGTGCGCCTCAGCCCGCTCGATCCGGTCGAAGCCGAACTCGTCGAGGATCAACAGGTCGACCCGCGCGTACTCGCGGAGCCGCCGAGGCAGCGTCTGGTCCGCCAGCGAGGCCGCCAGGTGAGCGAGCACGTCGGCGCTGGTGGTGTATCGGACTCGATATCCCAGGACGCACGCACGCTGGCCGATCGACTGGATGATGTGACTCTTCCCGACCCCGCTCTGGCCCACCAGCACGAGGTTCTCCCGGCGGCCGATGAATTCGCACGTGGCCAGGGTCTCGATCCGCGTCCGGTCGATGGCCGCGGCGTTGAACTGCCAGTCGAAGTCGGCCAGAGTCTTGCCGTCGCGGAAGTGCGCCTCGTGGATCCGGTGGGCGGCGCTCCGCTCGCGGCGGTGATCGGCCTGCTCGCCCATCAGCGCCCGCAGGAAGTCCAGGTGCGTGTGGCCCTCGCGTTCGGCGCGCGCCAACGCGGTGTCGAGCTGCTCGGGCCGCAGGGGGATCCGCAGTGCCTGGAAGTCGTCAAGGATCTGCTGTCGCCGGTCCGGGGAGGTCGCCGCCGGGGTCGCCGGCCGGCGGGTGCTCTTGGCCATGGTCGGGTGGCTCCACTTCGCCGAGGTGTTGGTAAGCCGAGGTGGGTCGGGGACGGACCGGCTCGTCGTCCGCCCAGGGGGGCAGGTGCTTTCGTCCGTCTTCGGCCAGTGTCTCCAGGACGCTTCGGGGCTGCGCCCGGGCCGAGAGGATCCGCTCCACCGCCGCGTGCGAGTACGCGCCGTAGCGGGCCGCCCGCTCCAGTGCGGCGATCACGTCCTGCCGGGCGTACGTCCCCAGAAGCGCCAGCACCCGCCGCGCCTGGTCCCTGCCGTAACGCTGCGCGCGGAGCAACCCTTCCAGGAATCGTGCCCCCGTCGCCCCGAGGTCCGCGAACCGCTCCACCAGTTCGGCCTGGCGCTGCCGAGCATCCTCGGTGGGCCGGTGCTCCTTCAGGACACTCCGCCGGCCGGTGGCCGTGGGCGGCAGGAGTGCGTGCCGGGCGACCTCCTCGACGGCCGGGCTGTAGACGATCACCTCGGTCTCGGTCACCCGCACCGGCACGATGCACCCGATGTAACGCCACGGCGCCGAGTAGCCGTTCCGGCGATAGCTGACCAGGCCCTCGGCGTTGACCGTGCGGTAGATCACGGGCCAGATGTCGTACGGCTGGGCCGGCAGCGGGATCAACAACGGGCGCTCCTGCTCGTACCGTTGCAGGGGCGTCTCGTCCCACTCCCGCAGGACGCGCACGTCGGCGATCTGGGCCAGCCACCACAGCGCGGTCTCGTCGAGGTGATTCAGCGTGGCGAAGGTGCGACCATTCAACAGGCTCGTTTCGACATATCCAAAGGGTCGCTCCACCTTCCCCTTGGTCTGCGGCCTCCGCGGCCGGCACGCCACGGGGCGGAAGCCGTAGTGGGTGGCGAACGCCAGGAACCGCGGGTTGTACACCGGCACGCCGTCCTCATGGCCGCTGACGACGACCTTCATGTTGTCGTAGAGGCACGTCGCCGCCACCCCGCCCAGGTGCTCGAAGGCGCGGACGTGCTCGCGCACCGTGGTGGTGAAGTCCTGGGACCCGACGAAGCGGAGGTACTGTCGGCGCGAGTAGCCCAGCACGTGGCTGAAGGCGTACACCCGGCGGCGGCCCTCGCCGGTGAAGTCGATGTCGAAGGGGGAGTAGTCCATCTGCGCTTGCGCCGCCGGGGCGGTCTCGAAGCGGATCACCGGGGTCGGCGCGGGACGTGGACGCAGCTCGCGGAGCCGGAGGCGGACCACCGTGTAGCTGCCGGTGAAGCCCCGCTGCCGCAGCTCCTCCAGGAGCCGTCGGGCGTTCAGGTCGGGGTAACGGGCCAGCAGTTCGGCGATCACCGGCTCGTACGGGTCGAGCAGGCACGGCCGCCGCTCGGGGCCCTAGCCGTCGCCGGCGCGACGTGCCTCGACCTGCCTCAGCGCCCGGCTCACGGTGTTCCGCGCCAGCCCCAGCTCACGAGCGATCCGCCGCATCGAGGCGCCGGCCCGCCAGCGGCGGACGATCTCATTGCGCGTCAGCTCGGTCATGGGCGTGCAGCTCCCCGAGGAAGTCGTCGGCCAGCGCGGCCACGCCGTGCGCGTCGCGGGCGAGCCGGACGAATGCCGGCGTCAGCGCCAGGACGTCGCACGGGGTCAACCCGGCACGGCCCTGGCTCCGCAGTCAGTTCTCCAGCCGGCCCAGGCCCTCCAGCACATCGGCCAGCCGCCGCGCGATGCGGTTGCCCGACCGGCTGAGCCGCGGGTCCCAGGCCCAGCCGGTCTCGGACCGCGCCTGCCGCAACGCCTGTCGGGGCTCGGCCAGGATGGACTCCTGCTGCGCCCGCCCCGGCGCGGCGCAGAGCAGTCCGACCACCCCCTCCAGCTCGACGGCCGTCAGCTCCTCGCGGTGGACCGCCGCCGCCACCTCCGGCTGGTTGCCGGCCGGCAACCGCACCAGCGACCGCGCGGCGGTGGCCGAGAGCAGGCCCAGCCGGAGGTCGTCGCGGACCTCCACGGCCAGCTTCTCCACCAGCGCCAGCCAGCGGCAGACCCAGCTCTTATGCCGGCCCAGCAGCTCGGCCACCTCGACCTGACTCAGGCCGTCCTCGCGGACCAGGGCGTGCACGATCCAGGCGTCCTCCCACTCCTGGGTCCGCCGGCCGGTCTGGTTCAGGCCGTAGATCGCGGCCTTGGCCGTGCGCTCGTCGGCCTCCAGCCGGCGCGCGGCGACGGCCCCGATGCCCAGCGCCCGTGCGGCGGCCAGGCGCTTGAACCCGTCGAGGACCTCGAACGTCTCCTCGCGGAGGCAGACGAGCAGGGGCGTCAGTTGCCCGTACCGCCGCACCGAGCCGGTCATGGCGGCCTCGGCGTCGGGGTCGGGGAGGCGATAGCGGCGGTACCGCTCGCCCAGGTCAGCCGTAGCCAGGAGTTCGACCTCGTGCGCCTGCCAGTCCGCCATGGAGGGCCTCGCCGGGACGGCCCGGATTCCGAGAGAGGGAATGGGGGACCGGACCTGCCGACCCGCCCGCTCCCCCTCGGTCTTCGGGGCAAGGAAACGGTAGTCCTCAGGACGAGGCATCCTCAATACGTGACGACATGAACGGGCCGGCGGCCGGTGGCCCGCGATGACGGCGGTGTCGCGGACGGCTGCCAGGGAGGCGCGCAGCCGCAGCCGGGACTCGCGCTGCTGGACGCGACGCAAGGCCCGGCGGCAGTGGCCGGAACAGAAGTGCTGGTGCGGGGAACGCGGCGCGGGAAGGAACGTGGCGTAACAGCCCGGGCGGTCGCAGGGCATTCCCGGGGATTCTTTGAGAATCCCGGCTGGGCGCTGGCCCTCGCCGGTCGTCGGGGTCGTGGGTGGCGACTCGGGATCGGGACGGGTCCGTTGCTGCTGCCGGCGGCGGCGGTAGCGTCGGGACTGATCACGGCGGCGTGCTTTACCGTGGGTGGTGGCCCGGTAGCGTTGCGCGGCGTGCCACCGCCGCCAGCGGCGGGCGGCGTGCCGGCAGGCGGTGCCGCAGTACCGTGCCTGGGGCCGCCGGGGCAGGAACCAGCGCTCGCAGCCCTTGAGCAGGCAGCGGCGGCAGCCGGGGTGCCAACGCCCCGCGCCAGGCGACATGGCCAGCGGTTGACCCACGGGCGGTGGGGGTGGAGACTGAGCCTGGCCCACGGGAGGGACTGCTCCCGGGCGGTCAGGCGGCGGGGAGGTGATGCTCCTCGCCGCCAGCTTGTTGCGCCGACGAGAACGAACCTGTCGTCAGCGATCGAGCGGCACGCCCCAGGCAACGTACTCGGCCCGGGGCAGAGGTGCCACAAGCAGACCGGAAGGGAGAAGGGAGAGCCGAAGCCGCGATCAGCGAATCGCGGAGTGGCTCAACCGGCTCTGCGAGGATGGCTCACATCCTGGCCGCGCGCAACACCTGGGGAAGGCCGAAGCAGAGGGAGGACTCTCGGGCGAGTTGACCGAGTCCTGCAAGCCTCGCTTGCCGATCATCGACGAGTCGGGCTACCTGCCCTTCGAGCGGCGAGCGGCCCGCCTGTTCTTCCAGTTGGTGAACCGCCGATACGAGGAGGGGAGCCTGCTGGTCACGACGAACCAGTGGGTCTCGGAACGCGGACTCGTCTCCGGCGATGAAGTCCTGGCGACAGCGATCCTTGATCGGTGACTTCATCACAGCCACGCGCTCTTGATCACGGGAGAGAGTTACCGCCTACGTGAGAAGCGGACGAGCGGGTTGATCCGATCGAACTTGGCCGGCGTCGACCCGGCAAACCCTCATGAAGAACCGGAGGTAGTGCCAGAGAAACGGTCAGAGAAGGGCGGCAAGAACCGATAATCCAAGAGCACTTCAGGAGTGGGCTTCAGTATAGGTCGAAGGGGGTCAGAATTGGTGTCGCCTGACATCATCACTCCGATCGCCGCGATCATCCCACCGGCCGGGGTCCGCTCGAAGCGCCCGTCGAAGCTCGCGTTGATATCGGGAAACGCCTTCGCCTCCCTCCCCGATGCAAGAAGGGTGCCTTGGCAATGTGGGTTTCTGACTACAGTTGCGTGCCCGGATCCGGCGCGATGTTGATGAGGCGAAACAAGGACTGGGCGCCCCGTGCACCGACGCAGTCGTCGCCAAGCGTCCACACCCCGGTCTGCTGAGAAAGATCGTTCACACGATTCTCCATCCTGCCTTCGGAGAAGATAGCACTTTCGTTTTTCACCCATCGAACTGCCCTGGCTCCTGGAGCCTAATCGAGCGGTGAGGTTCCCTGATCTTTCGCATCTCACCCACGTGCGCTCGGATCACCAGATCTATCGCGTGCAAATTCGACGCGACGCTCATGATGCCAAGACGCAACGTTATGCGATGCGCGCCGAGAATCGGCGTCTCCGAACACGCATATAATGCTTGCAGTCCTACACGACAGCGTGGCACGAGCCTTACTATGTTTCATTAAAAAGCTTTGGTCTTTCTTAGGCTGTCTAGGGCTTACATAACGTTTACGATTTAAAGCGTAGCAATGGCGAAACTACCCCTACGAGATAAAAGCTTGACTTTTAATTATGGGAGTCGTACCTTGCAGGGGAGAGCGAGTGTGGTGTCCCTGATGGAATCGCTCATGCGACCATGTATCAGGACACCACAAGGCTCCGGTATCCGCGAAGAGGAGATGGGTCCTGCAACCCACGGGGACGAAGTCTGCGCAAATCGCTGGGTTGCTGATCTCGAAGGTCGGTTCCTGCGTCTGGCCTGCCAAGATCGATCACCACGGTGCCCCCGGCGGGCCATTTGACGCATTCGGGACACTTGCTCGAGGATCCGCTTCGACGAGCCCGCCACCGGCGCCGCCGGTACCCACGAACCACGACCGCGTCCGTGCGCAACGCAGGCAGCGGTGCCGTGACGCGGACGTTCTGCCGAGACGGAAACGGCCGCGGAGAGGTTGCCCGGTGTCAATCCTGGCGGCCCATCGCCGGGGCCGGAAGTCGGGAGCGACTGGACGTCTGCCGTGTCTGGAATGTCCTCCGAGGGAAGCAGGTTCACTGCGGACATGAAGCCGTTTGAATTTGATAATCTGTCCCCGATCGAGGTCTTTCCGCCTCGCCACACCGAGCTGAGCGCGAGGACGGATGTCTCGCCCGCTCTGGCCTACGGCGCCCCCGGCGACGTCGCGGGCGTCATCCAGGGCTCCGCCGGCCTGCGCGACCAGCAGGTCGCCGAACCGGCTCTGCCGCACCCGGACGGGCCGGACCTGGCCGGCCTGCTCCACGCCCTGCGTCGCCGCTGGAAGTTGGCCGTCGTCGGCGGGGTGTGCTGCTCGCTGCTGGCCGCCGCGCTGGTCTACTTCCTGTTCCCCCCGACCAAGTACACCACCAGCGCCCTGGTCTTCGTCGCCGCGAGCCGTCCGAAGGAGATCTTCGAGACCCGGGAGACCAGTGTCGTCTACGCGACCTATCAGGAGACGCAGGTCACCCTGGCCAAGAGCCGCAAGGTGATCGAGGCGGCGCTCCGGCAGGGGAAGGTGGCGACGCTCCCCTCGGTCCTGGGGCAGAACGATCCGATCAACTGGTTGAGCAACGAGATCAAGGTGGATTTCCCCCGTGGGTCCGAGATCCTCAAGATCTCGATGGCCGGCGCCTACCCGCCGACGGACATCGAACTGCTGGTCAACGCCGTGACCGACGCCTACATGAACGAGATCGTCGACCAGGAGGCCGGCGAGCGGAAGGCGCGTCTCGAACGGCTGAAGACCCTGTTCGAGGACCTGCAGAAGGGCCTGAGCAAGAAGCGTCAGGAATACAAGAACGCCGCGGAATCCGTGGGGGCGAGCAATCAGCAGAATGCGGCCATCCGGCAGCAGTTGCTGATCCAGCACCTCGGCCAGGCCAGGCAGGAACTCCTGAGGTTAGGCAGCGACCTCCGGCACGCCCAGGCCCGGCTGCGGATCCTCGAGGCGCGCCGCGAAGGGGCGCCGGAGTCGGGCCCGGAGTCCGAGTCGGACGGCGTCCGGCAATTGCTGGAAACGGACCCGGAGCTTCGGGAAATTCAGGATCGGCTGGCGACGCTGGACCGGGAAGTCCAGGCCATGAAGCGGACGGCCAGGAAGGCGAACGATCCGGCGATTTACAGCCTGAATCAAGAGATCGCACTGCTGAAGAAGGACATGAACCAGCGCCTCAAATCCCTCCAGCAGGATCGCTCGAAAGGGGCGGCCCCCGGCAAGCCCGCGGTCAGCCCCCAGGTCGCCGAGGCGCGGCAGTACGTCGAGATCCTCCGGGAGCAGGAGAGGCTGCTGCGGGATGAGGTCGCCGTGCTCGACCAGGAGATGAGCAGGCTGAACACGAGATCCATGGACTTCCACTGGCTGGAGGATGAGATCACCCTCGCCACGGAGACGGCCCGGACCGTCGGCACGGAGGTCCAGTCCATGAGCGTAGAACTCAAGGCGCCCCCGCGGACGCGCCTGATCGAGCGGGCCAGGGCCCCCTCGCTCGTCGCCCCGTCACGGCGCAAGCAGCTCGCGGCGGGGGCGGCCGCCGGGGTCCTGTTCGGTTACCTGGGGCTGCTGTCGTTCTGGGAATACCGTGCGCGGCGGATCGCGACGGCGAACGAGGTCGTCCGGGGCCTGGGCCTGAAGCTGGTTGGCTCGCTCCCCGTGAAACCGGCCGGCGGCCGTGCGAGGGGCGACCTGGTCCGCGAAAGGCTGATGACGGACTCGATCGACGCGATCCGCACGACCCTCCTGAACGCCTCGCGGCGCGGCGACCTCCGGGTCGTCATGGTCGCGAGCGCCCTCAAGGGGGAGGGGAAGACATCGCTCTCTTGCCAGCTGGCGGCGAGCATGGCCCGGGCCGGCCGGCGCACGCTGCTGATCGACTGCGACTTGCGGCAGCCATCGGTCCACAAGGCCTTCAGCGCCCCCCTGGCTCCCGGGGTCGGCGAGGTCCTCCGGGCGGAAGCGACCCTGGAGGAGGCCGCCTGGGAATCCCCGGTCGCTTCCTTGACCGTCATCCCGGCCGGTTGCTGCGACGCGGCGACGACCGAGCTGCTCGCGCGCAACCATGTCCGCGACCTCTTCGCCCGCCTCCGCGAGCGGTATGATTTCATCGTCGTCGACTCCGCACCACTGCTGCTGGCGACCGATTCGCTGATCGTGAGCCAGCATGTGGACGCCGTCATCTTCAGCGTCCTTCGGGATGTGAGCCAGGTCCCGCCGGTCCAGGCCGCCTACGAACGGCTGACCGGGCTGGGGGTCCGAGTGCTGGGCGCGGTGATCTCCGGCGTCCACCAGACGTTCTACGGCTATCGCACCTATCCCTACCTCCATGGGGAATCGGGCGCGTAGCAGCGGGGACGCGCCCGCATCTTCACTCGATCCGGCCCCCGGGACGGGGCACTCCCGCTCCCGATGCGGCGGGGCCGAGCGTCAACCCCTTCACGCCGAACCCCCCACGGGCGTGGACCGGCCGGGGCCGATGGCCCCGGGCCGGCGGCAATCGAGCGACACGCTTGGACGTTCGTCGGACTGTCCCGACGACTGGATAAGTTCCTCCAGAAGAGACGCCAAAATGAACTTGGCACGGATCCCCCACCGCTGCGACAGCCCGCTCCACACGACGTGGTGTGAAGCCTCGGAGAGACCGGGGTGCTCCCGGTACACCGTCTCCAAGTCGCTGCTCGATAAGACGCTGGCCCTCGCCATCCTCGTGGTCACCAGCCCCGTGATGCTACTGGCCATGCTCCTCGTCCGGTTGACCTCGGCCGGGCCTGTGATCTACGCGCAGTCGCGGGTCGGGCTCGACGGGGCGGTCTTCCGCATGTTCAAGATCCGGTCGATGATCCACGACTGCGAGAAGCGGTCCGGCCCGCAGTGGTCGGGGCCCGGCGACCCCCGGGTGACCCTCGTGGGCCGGTTCCTGCGGAAGTCGCACGTCGATGAGCTGCCGCAGCTCATCAATGTCCTGCGGGGCGAGATGAGCCTCGTCGGCCCCCGGCCGGAGCGGCCCCCCTTCGTGGCCCAGCTCCAGAAGGCCCTGCCGCACTATCGCGAACGGCTGGCGGTGCCGCCGGGGATCACGGGGCTGGCGCAGATCCAGCTGGGGCCGGATACCGAGCTCTCCAGCGTCGCCGCCAAGCTGATCTGCGACCTGCACTACATCCAGAACCTGAGCGTGGGGCTGGACCTCTCCATCATGCTCGTCACCCCCCTGCGGCTGGTCGGCGTCCCCTTCCCGGCGCTGCGGTGGTTGCTCGGGCTGCCCGCGGTCAGGGACCTGGAGTGCACCTGCGCCGAGCGGCCTTCGGGCTTCGCGGCGATCCCGGTGGCCGTCCAGCCGGCGGCGCTGGAACTCGGGAGAGATCCGGTGCACCCCCTGATCCCCTCCCCGGCTTCGGGGGCGGCGGCCGTCCGGTGAGCGACGCCAACCGAGGAAAGGACGACGGATCACGAAGATGAGCGACGCACGAATCGTGATGGATCCGCCCTTCGCGCTGTCCGACCCGAAGGCCCCGCCACGCCCGAGGACGGTGCTGGTGGCCCGGCCGGGGTGGCAGCCGATCGACCTGCGGGAGCTGTGGAAGTACCGCGAGCTGCTCCTGCTGCTGACCTGGCGCGACATCCAGGTGCGGTACAAGCAGACGGCGCTCGGGGCGGCCTGGGCGATCCTGCAGCCGCTGATGATGATGATCGTCTTCAGCATCTTCTTCGGGCGCATGGCCGGGATCTCCTCCGGCTCGCTGCCCTACCCGATCTTCGCGTTCGCGGGCCTGCTCCCCTGGATGTTCTTCGCGAACGCGATCAGCGGCGCGGGGATGAGCGTCATCGGCAACGAGCGGCTGATCACCAAGATCTACTTCCCCCGCCTCATCATCCCGATCTCGGCGGTGGCGGCCGGCCTGCTGGACCTCCTGGTGGGCTCCGGGCTGCTCGTGGTGCTGATGGCCTATTTCGGGGTCGCGCCCCCGGAGACCATCGTGCTGGCCCCCTTCCTCGTCGCCGGGCTGACCCTGGCCGCGATGGGCGTCGGGTCGTTGCTGGCGGCGCTGAACGTCTCCTACCGCGATTTCCGGTACGTGATCCCGTTCACGATGCAGCTCTGGATGTTCTGCACCCCGGCGATCTACATGCAGTCCGACCGGATCGCCCAGTCGGCCTGGCGGACGTTCCTGCCGCTCAACCCGGCCTACGGGTTGATCAGCAATTTCCGGTCGTGCGTCCTGGGGGGGAAGATCGACGCCTACTCGCTCGGGGTGTCGTTCGCCGTGGCCGTGCTCCTGTTCCTCGCCGGGACGGTTTACTTCCGTCGCGTCGAGCGAGGTTTCGCGGACATCATCTGATCGGGAGTTCCATGGACAAGCTCAAGATTGCCGTCGTCGGGGCCGGGTACTGGGGGCCCAACCTGATCCGCAACTTCATGGCCTGCCCCCTGACCGAGGTCGCGGCGGTCTGCGACTCGAACCCGCAGCGGATCGAGGCGGTCTCACGGAATCTCGGCCAGGTCCGGGGCGTGGGCTCGCTGGATGAGTTGCTGGAGCTGCCGCTGGACGCCGTGGCGATCGCCACGCCGGTGTCGACCCACTACGAGCTGGCCACGCGCTGCCTCGACGCGGGCCTGCACGTGCTCGTGGAGAAGCCCCTGGCCGGCAGCGTGCGCGAGGCCCAGGCCCTGGTCGCGCAGGCCGAGCGGCTCGGGCTGGTGCTGATGGTGGATCACACCTACCTCTTCAGCAACGCGGTGCGACGGATCAAGGAGCTGATCGATGAGGGGGCACTCGGGGAGCTGTACTACGTGGACAGCATCCGCATCAACCTGGGCCTCTTCCAGCACGACACCAACGTGATCTGGGACCTGGCGCCGCACGACCTGTCGATCGTCGACTACATCCTGGGGGGCGAGGCGCGGAGCATCTCGGCCTGGGGCTGCGCCCACGCGGCGCACGAGGTCGAGGACGTCGCCTACGTCAACGTCGACTACGGCGACCGGCTGATGGCCAACTTCCACGTGAACTGGCTCTCGCCGGTGAAGATCCGCCAGATGATCTTCGCCGGGTCGCGGAAGAGCCTGGTGTTCAACGAGATGAGCGCGACCGAGCCGGTCAAGGTCTACGACCGCGGCATCGAGCTGGGCGAGGGTGCCGACGAGCGGAGGAAGCTGCTGATCAGCTATCGCTCGGGCGACATCTGGAGCCCCTACATCGAGCCCGGCGAGGCCCTGCAGGGCGTCGTCGGCCATTTCGCGGGCTGCATCCGCGACGGCAAGACGCCCCTCTCCGACGGCCGGCTCGGCCTGCGCGTGATCCGCATGCTCGAGGCGGCGAATCGCAGCATCCGGGCCCAGGGGGGCCGGGTGGTCCTCTCCAATGGAGGTCTCGGCAATGCCGGCGACACACGAGCGCAGCGACCCGGGCAGCGGGATCAGGATCTCGCCGGACGTCCGGCTGGGACGCGGCGTGATCATGCATTGCTTCGTTAATCTCTACGGCTGCTCCGTCGGCGACGAGACCCGCATCGGGAGCTTCGTCGAGGTCCAGAAGAACGTCTCGATCGGCGCCCGCTGCAAGGTCCAGAGCCACACCTTCATCTGCGAGGGGGTCACCCTGGAGGACGAGGTCTTCGTCGGCCACGGCGTCATGTTCATCAACGACCTCGACCCCCGCGCGACGGCCGGGGGCAGGCCCCAGACCGAGGCCGACTGGGAGGTCGTGACGACGAGGGTCGCCCGCGGGGCCTCCATCGGCAGCGGCGCCGTCATCCTCGGCGGGGTGACGATCGGCGCCGGCGCCCTCGTGGGCGCCGGGGCGGTCGTCACCCGCGACGTGCCCCCGAACGCCGTCGTCGCGGGGGTCCCCGCGCGCCTGACTCGAACCCGTGATCCCCTTGGAGCTGAATGATGACGACAATCGCCGCAGGCATCCCCCGGGTGATCGAGCCGCCGCTGCAGGGCGAGGCCCCGGTCCCGTTCCTGGACCTCCAGGCGCAGTACCGGTCGATCGAGGCCGAGGTGCTCGCCGCGCTGCGGGAGGTCGCCGGCAGCTCGGCCTATGTCCTCGGGCCCCGGGTCGAGGCCTTCGAGCGCGCGTTCGCCGACCACGTCGGCTCCCGGTACTGCGTGGGGGTCAACTCCGGGACCTCGGCCCTCCACCTGGCCCTCATCTGCGCGGGGGTGCGGCCCGGGGACGAGGTCATCACCGTCCCCATGACCTTCGTGGCGACGACCTGGGCCATCAGCTACGTCGGGGCCAGGCCGGTGTTCGTCGACGTCGACCCGGTCACCTACACGATGGACCTGCGGCAGCTGGAGCGGAGGATTACCCGCAGGACCCGCGCGATCCTCCCGGTCCACCTCTACGGGCAGCCCGCGGACATGGGCCCGCTGCTTGAGATCGCCGATCGCCGCGGGATCCCGGTCATCGAGGACGCGGCCCAGGCGCACGGCGCCCGCTACGGCGAGCGGGGCGCGGGCACGATGGGGCTGTGCGGCTGCTTCAGCTTCTATCCGGGGAAGAACCTCGGGGCGTACGGCGAGGCCGGCGCGGTCACGACCGATGACGAGGAGACCGCGAGGCGGCTGCGGAGCCTCCGCGACCACGCCCAGAGCCGCCGCTACCACCACAGCGAACTTGGCTTCAATTACCGGATGGACGCGTTCCAGGGGGCCGTGCTGGGGGTCAAGCTCCGGCACCTCGAGGGCTGGACGGAGGCCCGCCGCAGGCTGGCCGACCGGTATCGCGAGCGGCTCTCCTGCCTCCCCCTGAAGCTCCCCGTGGAGGCACCGGGGCGGCGGCATGTCTGGCACCTGTTCGTCGTGCTCCATCCCCACCGGGACCGCATCCGCCGTGAGCTCGAGGCCAGGGGGATCCACACCGGCCTGCACTACCCGGTGCCGGTGCACCTCCAGGAGGCCTACGCCGAGCTCGAGCACATGCCCGGGGACTTCCCGATCTCCGAGCGGGTGGCCAGGGACTGCCTGAGCCTGCCCCTGTTCCCGGAGATGACCGACCAGCAGCAGGATCGCGTCATCGCGGCCCTGGGCGAGATCCTCTAGACGACCCGACGGAAGGAATTATGAACCAGAGTTTGCGCGGATCGGTGGTCCTGGTGACCGGCGGCGCCGGCCTGATCGGGTCGCACATCGTTGACCTGCTCGCCGAGGAGGGGGTCGGCGAGATCCGGGTCCTGGACAACCTCGTCCGGGGGCGTCTCCGCAACCTCCCCGCGATGCGGCCCGACGTGCCCCTCGTCTTCCTCAAGGGCGACGTTCGCGACCGCTCCGCCGTCGCGAGCATCGTCGACGGCTGCGATTACGTGTTCCATCAGGCGGCCATCCGGATCACCCTTTGCGCCGAGCAGCCGAGGGAGTGCCTCGACGTCCTCGCGGGCGGCACGCTCAACGTGTTCGAGGCGGCGGCGGCGGCGGGGGTCAAGAAGGTGGTCTACGCCTCCTCAGCCTCGGTCTACGGCGGGGCCGATGTCTTCCCCACCGACGAACGCCACCATCCGTACAACAACCGCACCATCTACGGCGCGGCGAAGCTGATGGACGAGGGCATCGCGCGGCATTTCCGCGACATGCACGGCCTGGCGAGCGTGGGCCTGCGCTACTTCAACGTCTACGGCCCGCGGATGGATGTCACCGGGGCCTACACCGAGGTCTTCATCCGCTGGCTGGACTGCATCGACCGGGGCGTCGGCCCCCAGATCCACGGCGACGGCTCGGCCACCATGGACTTCGTTTATGTGGAGGACGTGGCCCGGGCGAACCTGCTGGCCATGACGTCGGACCGCGAGGACGACGTGTACAACGTGGCGACCGGCCGCGAGACTTCGCTGCTGGAGCTCTGGCAGGCGATGGCCCGGATCTCCGGCGCCGAGCACCTGGCCCCCGAATTCCACCCCGCCCGCAAGGTCAACCCGGTGCCGCGCCGGCTCGCCGACGTTTCCCGGGCACGCGACGAGATCGGGTTCCTCGCCCGGGTCCCCCTGGATGAGGGCCTCGCCCGGCTGGCCGAATGGCGGCGGTCCGTGATGATCGAGCCGGAGGTACTCGCGTCATGACCGCCCTCCTTCGCAAGATCCCGATCGCGCGTCCCACCCTCGGCGAGCGGGAGGCCGACGCCGCCCGGCGCGCCATCCTCTCGGGCTGGATCACCCAGGGGCCGGAGGTGGCCGCCTTCGAACGGGAGTTCGCCGAACGCGTCGGCGCCCGACACGCCTGCGCCGTCTCGAACTGCACCACCGCGCTGCACCTGGCGCTCAAGGTGCTGGGCGTGGGGCCCGGCGACGAGGTGATCACCGTCAGCCACTCGTTCATCGCCACGGCCAACGCGATCCGCCACTGCGGGGCGACGCCCGTGTTCGTCGACATCGACCCCCGGACGTTCAACCTCGACCCGGCGCTGCTGGAAGCGGCCATCACCCCGCGGACCAGGGCGATCATGCCGGTGCACCAGATGGGCCTGCCCTGCGACCTGCCCCGGGTCCTGGAGGTCGCCGAGCGCCACGACCTGCCGGTGATCGAGGACGCCGCCTGCGCGTCCGGCAGCGAGATCCGGGTCGGCGACCGCTGGGAGCGGATCGGGCGGCCGCACGGCGTGGTCGCGTGCTTCTCGTTCCACCCCAGGAAGATCATCACGACGGGCGACGGGGGGATGATCACCACCGGTAGCAAGGAACTCGACGCCCAGTTCCGGCTGCTCCGCCAGCACGCCATGAGCATCCCCGACACGGTCCGCCACGCCGCCAGCACCGTGCAGTTCGAGGAGTATCTCCAGGTCGGTTTCAACTACCGGATGACCGACATCCAGGCCTCGGTGGGCCGCGTGCAGCTTGGACGCCTGCCGTCGATCCTGGCCCGCCGCACGGCGCTGGCCGAGCGATACGAGCATGGGCTGCGATCGGTCGGGGGGCTGGTGACGCCATTCGTCCCGGATTGGGCCCGGCCGAACTTCCAGTCCTACCCGGTTCGCGTCACGCCCGAATTCCCGATCGGCCGCGATGCGTTGATGCAGGCGCTGCTGGAGCGCGGCGTCAGCACCCGCCGCGGGATCATGAACGCTCATCAGGAGCCGGCCTACGCGGCGCCCGGGGGGCCGCGGCTGCCGCACTCGGAGTCGGCCCGGGATTCGGTGATCCTGTTGCCGCTCTACGACGGCCTGGGCGAGGACGAGCAGGGCTTCGTGATCGAGTGCCTGACGGATCTCTCGGCGAACCGGCATGCTTGAATCGACCGGTCGGAATCGATCGAGGTTCGAAGCGATGGGGGGCGGCTTGCTACCCGGATTCAACGGCCCGCGGTTGATCCAGCTCATGGGCTCCGCCATCGAGCGCTGCCGACTCGATCTCCGCGGCCTGGTCGTCCTGACGGAGGCCGCCTCGGGGGCCTACGTCGTGACCCCCCTGCTGGCGGCCATGGCCGGGGCGAGACGGGTCTACGCGGTGACGCGGACGACCCGCCACGGCAGCGCGGGTGACGTCCGCGCGGCGACGATGGAGCTGGCCTGGTCGGCGGGCGTCGCGGATCGGATCGAGGTCGTCACCGAGCTGACCCCCGGTATGATTCAGGCCGCGGACATCGTCACCAACAGCGGCCATGTCCGGCCGATCGATGCCGCGATGATCGCCGAGCTGAGGCAGTGCGCCGTGGTGCCGCTCATGTACGAGGCCTGGGAATATCGGGCCTCGGACGTCGATCTGGCGGCCTGCCGCCGCCGCGGGATCGCCGTCGCGGGCACCAACGAACGGCACCGGAACGTCGATGTCTTCTCCTACCTCGGCATCATGGCGGTGAAGCTGCTGCTGGACGCGGGCGTCGAGGTCCACGGGAGCGAGATCCTCCTGGTCTGCGACAATCCCTTCGCCCCGTTCATCGAGCGCGGATTGGCCGGGGCCGGGGCGAAGGTGACGGTGGTCGGGGGGCTGGATCAGGCCCGGGATGACGTGTCGTTCCCTCGGCTCGACGCGATCCTCCTGGCCGCGCACCCGGGCCGCGGCCGTCCGCTCGGCGTGCCGGAGGCAGGCCGGATCGCCGCCCGCTGGCCCGGAGCGGTTCTGGCCCAGTTCTGGGGGGACGTCGACCGGGAGGCGTTCGGCCGGGCGGGGGTGCCCTGCTGGCCCGAGCGACCGCCCTCGCCGGGCCACATGGGGATCCTCCCCTCGGGCGTCGGGCCGGAGCCGATCGTCCGCCTCCAGTCGGGCGGCCTGAAGGTGGGGGAGGCCCTGGTCCGGGCACGCTCGGGGGACAGGGCGGGCTGGGAGTACGTCGATGAGCTCTGACGCCCCATCCTCCCCGTACCGGGTCTACCTGATCGGCTGCGGGCCGACATCGCTGAGCGCCCTGGAGGCGCTCGGCGAGGGGTTCCGCGTCGTCGGCCTGGCCCGCGAGTGTCCGGCCGACGACGGCCACGACCCGGTGGCGGCCCTTGCCAGGCGCCTTGGCATCCCGGTCCACCCCAGGCCGACGCTGAGGTCGCTCGAGAGGCAGATCGGCGAGCTGGAGCCCGACTGCGTGGTCGTCTCGTCCTACGACCGCGTGCTGCCCGAGGCCATCCTGGGCCGCCGCAGGTTCGTCAACGTCCACTATTCGCCCCTGCCCCGGTACCGCGGTCGCGCCAACGTCAACTGGGCGGTCATCAACGGCGAGCGGGCCGCCGGGATCACGATCCACACGATCGTCCCCGGGCTCGACGCGGGCAACATCCTCTTCCAGCAACTGATCCCGATCCATGACGATCAAACCGTCGCAGATCTCTACCTCGAGCTCAATCGGATCCAGCGGGAGCGGCTCGGGGCGGCCGTCCGGGCTTACATCGAGGGGGATCCCGGCGCGGAGCAGCGGGAGGCGGAGGCCACTTATTGCTGCTCGCGCAATCCCGAGGACGGCGAGATCGACTGGTCCCGGTCGGCCCGCCAGATCCACGACCTGATCCGGGCGCTCGCCCCGCCGTTCCCCGGCGCCTTCACGCATCTCGACGGGAGGCGCCTGGCGGTCTGGAAGGCCGAGTGCCTCGAGCCCGCGCCCGCCTACGTCGGGCGTGTCCCCGGGCGAGTCGTCGCCGTCTCGCGCATGGACGGGTTCGTCGATGTCCTCGCGGGGGAGGGCGTCGTGAGGCTCCACGAGGTCCAGCGGGTCGAAGGGGCCCGCGAGCCGGCCGCCACCGTCATCGGCTCGGTCCGCGAGACGCTCGGCTTGCGGACGTCGGACCTGCTCTCCCGGATCGAGCGCCTCGAGCGAATCCTTCGGGAGCTCGGCCATCCCGCCCCGTAGATCAGCGGGCGTCGGCCGCGGAGCACCGGGCGGCGCTCCTCCGACATGGAGTGAACACCCCCCAGGGCCGAGGGGCGGCCCCGCGGCGATCCGACCTCGCTGCGACCGCGGCGGGACGCCGGCCACCCGGCCGGGGCTCTTCCCCCGCGACTCCCCGTCCTCGTCACGACCGCTTTCCACTCATACCACCGTCGTTCACTTTATATAGAAGCACCGCGGCCGGAGTCCAAACATCATGGCGAAGCTTAGGTCTCAGACACGCCGGCGACCGGTCCCCTCGCGCAGGCATCGAATTGCCCCTTATCTCGAGATCCTTGACGAGCGGGCCCTGCCGGCGGTCAACCCGATCGTGGCCGAGAACCTCCTGCCGGGGACTCCCCAGAGCCAGTGGCTCGTCACGGGCGACGGCGACCCGACGCTCCAGGGCTTCACCACGGACATCAGCGTCAACCACGGCCAGACCCTGAGCTTCAAGATCAACAACACGGCACTGGCGCCCTATCACATCGACGTCTACCGGCTGGGCTATTACGGCGGGAATGGGGCCCGCCTGGTCACCACGATCCCGTCCTCCCAGACCCAGGCGGTCGCCCAGCCCGCCGCGCTGGTCGACCCGCTCACCGGCATGATCGACGCGGGCAACTGGTCGGTCACGGCGACCTGGGCGGTGCCGGCGACGGCCACCTCCGGCCTCTACGCCGCGAACCTCGTGCGCGAGGACACCGGCGGCAGGAGCATGGTGTTCTTCGTCGTCAGGGCCGACGAGGGCCACTCCGACATCCTCATGCAGACGTCCGACGCGACCTGGCAGACCTATAATTACTGGGGCGGGACCAACCTCTACTACGGCAATTACTCGGGGAGCACCGGGCGGGGTGCCGGACGCTCATTCGCGGTGAGCTACAACCGCCCGATGCTGATCGGCGGCAAGGTCGGCGGATACGGGACTTTCAATTCTCCGCTCCACGCGGAGCTGCCGATGATCGCCTGGCTGGAACAGAACGGTTACGACGTCAGCTACTTCACCAACGTCGACTCCGACCGCTACGGCAGCCTGATCCAGAATCATCGCGTCTTCATGTCCGTCGGCCACGACGAGTACTGGTCGGGCCAGCAGCGCGCGAACGTGGAGGCGGCACTAGGGGCTGGCGTCAATCTCGCCTTCATGAGCGGCAACGAGGTCTACTGGAAGACGCGTTGGTCCAGCAGCATCGATACGTCGAGCACGCCCTATCGCTCGCTCGTCTGCTACAAGGAGTCCTGGGTCGGGCAGCCGATCGATCCCCTCAGCCCGGGGATCTCGACGGGCACCTGGCGCGACCCCGCCTTCGGCTCCCCGTCCGACGGGGGGCGTCCCGAGAACGCCCTCACCGGGACGCTGTACATGAACGATCGGACGAGCAACGACCTGGGGATCCCGCTGAACGTCCCCTCGGATTACTCGGACCTGCGCTTCTGGCGGAACACGTCGGTCGCCTCGCTGGCGCCGGGCCAGACGACGAGTCTGGGCCAGTACGTCGTGGGCTACGAGACCGATGAAGACGTGGACAACGGCTCCCGGCCCGCCGGCCTGATGCGGATGTCGTCGACCACGTTCAACTCCCCGAACCACGTGCTGGACGCGACGGGGACCCTCGTCGGTCCGGGCACGAGCACGCACACCCTGACGCTCTACCGGGCCTCGAGCGGCGCCCTGGTCTTCGGGGCCGGGACGGTCCAGTGGTCGTGGGGGCTGTCGAACCTGCACCTGGGCGGGTATGGGGCGACGGCCGATCCGGCGATCCAGCAGGCGACGATCAACCTGCTCGCCGACATGTACGCCCAGCCGCAGAGCCTCCAGGCCGGGCTGGTCCGTGCGACTCCGTCGACCGACGTGACCCGTCCGAACTCGATCGTCGCGGCTCCGATCAACGGCGGGGCGGTCACGGCGGGCACGACGCTCACTATCAGCGGGACCGCCTCCGACCTTGGGGGCGTGGTCGCCGGCATCGAGATCTCGACAGACGGGGGCAAGACGTGGCACCCGGCCACCGGCCTGGAGAACTGGTCCTACACCTGGAACGTCACCGGGCTTGGGCCGATGACGATCCTGTCGCGGGCCGTCGACGACAGCGGCAACATCGAGATCCCCGGATCGGGGGCGACGGTCACCGCCACCCTCCCGCCCGCGAGCACGACCGGCCTGGTGGGCGCGTACGGATTCAACGAAGGCTTGGGCACCACCCTGACCGACCTCTCGGGCAACGGCAACAACGGCACGATCAGCAGGGCCTCGTGGGCCGCCGGAATCAGCGGGGGCGCCCTCGCGTTCAACGGGGTCGATAGCTGGGTGACCATCAGTAACGTCGGCTCGCTGAACCTGTCCTCGGGGATGACGCTGGAGGCCTGGGTCAAGCCCGCCGCGGCGACCTCCAACTGGTCCACCGTGGTGATGAAGGAGCGGACCGGTGGCCTGGCCTATGCCCTGTACGGGAGCACGGTGGGGACGGGACCGAACGCCCCGTCCCCCCCGGCGGCGGTCGTCAACCGGAACGGGACGGACTACTCGGCCCGTGGATCGAGCACTTTGCCGGTCGACTCGTGGAGCTTCCTGGCGGGGACCTACGACGGGAACGTCGCGAGGTTCTACCTCAACGGCAACCTAGTGCGCAGCACGACCGTCGGGGGGAACCTGATCTCCTCCACCGGGGCGCTGCGGATCGGCGGCAACTCCATTTGGGGCGAGTACTTCAACGGGCTGATCGACGAGGTCCGGGTCTTCAACCGGCCCCTGAGCCTCGGCGAGATCACCAGCGACATGAACACCCCGGTGGGCTCGAACGTCCTCGATGCCACGCCCCCGGCGGGGTCCATCGTCAGCCCGGCCGGCGGCTCCTCGCTCGCGGGCGTTGCGACCCTGACCGCGGCCGCATCCGACAACGTCCAGGTCGCCTCGGTCCAGTTCCTGGTCAACGGGCAGCCTTTGGGCTCGCCCGTGACGTCGTCGCCCTACTCGCTCACCTGGGATTCGAGGGCCTTCGGCAACGGCTCCTACGTCGTCTCGGCCAGGATCATGGACCGGGCGGGTAACACCACGACGACCGCGGCCGAGACGGTCACGGTCGCGAACCCGCCGGATGCCTCGCCGCCGACCCTCTCGATCAAGAACCCGCCCGACGGCACGCGGACCGGCGGGACGGTGATCCCCTGGGCCGTGGCCTCGGACAGCCTCGGCGTCACGGGCGTCCAGTTCCTGCTCAACGGGTCCAACTTCGGTCCCCGGATCACGACCGCGCCTTACCGGATGTCGTGGGACACGAGGACGGTGGCCGACGGCACCTACACCCTGACGGCCATCGCCTACGACGCCGCGGGCAATCAGGCGACCACGAGCGAGACGGTGGTCGTCGACAACACCGCCCCGTCGGTCGCGTCACAGGCCCCCGCGCCGGGGGGGACCGGCGTCCCGACGTCGGGGACCTCGCTGACGGTCACGTTGAGCGAGCCGATCGACGTCGGTTCGCTCTCGCTCTCCCTCTCGGATCCCAATGGGGTCGCCTATCCGGGGGCGATCAGCCTCGACGCCTCCGGCCGGGTCGTGACGTTCGCCGTCGGTACGCAGCTCCTCCCGGACACGACCTACACGGCCAGGCTGTCCGGGGTGACCGACCAGGCGGGGAACCCCCTGCCCGCACCCTACTCCTGGTCGTTCCGGACCGTGTCGACGATCACCAACGCCACGGTCTTCCCGGCGACGGCCGTGCCCGGCGTGGCGTCGGTGAGCGACACCGCCTCCGTCGAGCTGGGGATGAAATTCCAGAGCAGCGTGGCCGGTTACGTGACCGGGGTCCGGTTCTACAAGGGGCCGAGCAACACCGGCACGCACATCGGACATCTCTGGAGCGCGACCGGCAGCCTGCTCGCCACGACGACCTTCACCGGAGAGACCTCGGCGGGCTGGCAGCAGGCCAGCTTCGCCACGCCCGTGCCCATCGCGGCCAACACGACGTATGTCATCTCCTATCTCGCCCCGGCCGGACGCTACCCGGCGGACGCGCAGGCCTTCAGCTCGACGGTCGGCGTGGGGGTGCTCCGCGGCCTCTCGAGCGCGTCTTCCGGCGGCAACGGCGTCTACCGCTACACCACGACCGGCGCCTTCCCGAACAGCTCGTTCAACGCGACCAACTACTGGGTGGACGTGGTCTTCAGCAATACCCTGCCCAACGTGCCTCCCTCCCTGACGGCTCGGAGCCCCGCGCCCGGCGCGACGGGGGTCGGCGCGGGCAGCCCCGTTACCGCAACGTTCAACGAACCCGTCCGGCCCGAGACGGTCTCGTTCGAGCTCAGGGACGGGAACAACAACCTGATCCCGGCGAGCCTCGCCTACAACTCGTCGACCTTCGTCGCGACCCTGACCCCGCTCGCCCCGCTCGCCGCCTCGACGACCTACACCGCGACAGTCAACGGAGCGCTGGATCTCGCGGGGATCGCCATGGTCCCCGCGAGCTGGAGCTTCACAACCGTGACGGATTCGGTCGGCCCCTCCGTCGTCTCGACGACCCCGGCCTCGGGCGAGTCCGCCGTGGCCCTCGGCACGGCGATCTCCGTGACCTTCAGCGAGCCGGTCAATCCGGCGACGATCAACTTCTTCCTCGAGGACGTCGCGGAGAACCTGATCCCCGCCTCCATGACGTACGACAGCCTCACCTACACGGCGACTCTGACCCCGAGCTCCCCGCTGGCGGCGTCGACGAGATACACGGCCGAGGTCACGGGCGCCCAGGATCTCGCGGGCAATCCGATCGCCGCGACGGCTTCCTGGGAATTCGTCACCTCCAGCGCCAACCAGGTGCCCACCGTGCTGACGACGAGCCCGCCGAACGGCGCGGGCAACCTCAGCGTCGCCGCCGTCGTCAGCGCGACGTTCAACCAGAACGTCCTCCCGGAGAGCATCGCCTTCACCCTGGTCGATTCGAACAACGTCCCCGTCTCTGTGACCCTGAGTTACGACGCCGCGACGAGGACCGTGACCCTGGATCCCCACATCTCGCTCGCCCAGGGGACGACCTTCACCGCGACGATCAGCGGGGCACGGGACGCCGCGGGTAACGAGATGGCCGAACCCGTGTCGTGGTCGTTCACGACCGGCAGCTACAACACGCTCTGGCCGAGCGCGGCGGTGCCGTCGGTGGCCTCGTCGAGCGACACCTCGGCGGTGGAGCTGGGTGTGAAGTTCCGCAGCGACGTGGCCGGGACGATCACCGGGATCCGCTTCTACAAGGGGCCGGGCAACACGGGCACGCACGTCGGCCGCCTCTGGGATTCCGGCGGCAACCTGCTGGCGACGGCGACCTTCAGCGGCGAGACGGCCAGCGGCTGGCAGCAGGTGAGCTTCGCCACACCGGTGGCGATCGCCGCCAACACCGTCTACGTCGCCTCGTACCACGCGCCCTCGGGCGGCTACTCCTACGACCCGCGCTACTTTGCGATCGCCGGCGTGGACAGCGGGCCGCTGCACGCCCTGGCCGACGGGGTCAGCGGCGGCAACGGGCTCTACGCCTACGGGCCGTCCGGGACCTTCCCGACCGGCTCCTACAACTCGACGAACTACTGGGTCGACGTCGTCTTCAGCGCGACGGCGGCGAGTGCGGCGGCCACCGGATCCGCAACGGCATTCAGCCTCTCACTCGCCTCGCCGTTCGCAGCGAGGAGCGGAGGCACGGCCTCGGTGCAGGCGGTCTCGGCCCAGCTCCCCGTTGCCGTCGGCGTCCTCTCGTCGTCGGGTGCGGTGGACAAGAAGAACAACTCCTTCGACTCGGCGATCCTCGACGCGGGGCCCAAGGGGGCCTGGGGGACGATCTACTACGATGCGGTCCTGGATCAGCGCGAGAAGATGGACGTCAAGGTACGCACCGGCAACACGCCGAATCCCAGTAAATCCTGGTCCAAGTGGACCTCCGTCGATGACGGCCAGGCGCTCCCGAGTACCAAGGATCGCTACCTCCAGTACAGCATCAAGCTCAAGGTGAAGGGCAAGGACCGGAGTCCGGTCCCATTCGAGGTGCACGTCACGACGAACCAGCCGGGTGTGGCTGCCCCGCCGAGCACGCTTGAGACGTTCCAGGCAAAGTCCCTTGCGCAGAGCGGGGAGCGCGTCAGTTCGGGCGTCCTGGACGCGGGCCGTGGGGCACTCTGGGGTTCGCTGGCCTGGACGGGGAGTCAGCCGGTCGACTCGGTGCGAGTCGTCGAGGTGCGGACCGGCAAAACGCCGACCGTGGATACGACCTGGAGCGAGTGGGCCCCGGTGGGTAATGGAGGAGGGATCCCGAGCTCCGGACGCTACCTGACCTATCGCACGGTGTTGCTCACCGCCAGCACGCTGATGATGCCGGTTGGGATCGAGTTCTCGCTGACAACGATCGCCAAGCCCGCCGCCGCGAAGACTCTCAGCGTGGCGACGGCGAGCATCTCGTCGGACTCCTCCGGCGCGGCGACGGCCGGCTCCGTGAGCGTGCTGCCCGCTGAGGGCGTGGCGCCTGCGACCACGCCCGCGGTGGGGCCCCAGCTCCCGACGTCGTCCGGCCCCGGCCGTGCGCGGCAGGCGGACACGATGTCCGTGGACCCGAACCGGGGCGAGTCTCCCGCGTCCGTGTCCGTGAATGCCCCGGTCGTGATCCGCCCCCATATCCTCGGGACGTCCGTCCTCCCGGATCGTGCCGTCCTCCTCGTCGGGCCGACCGCGGGCCAGACCATAAAGCCGGCCTCGCCCCCTGCCTGGTGGAACGCCCGCGAGAAGACGAGCCGGGCCGCCGCGCCCGTCATCGTCGGGAAGCCGCAGCCGACCCAACGGCTCGCCGCGCAGGGTGTCAAGAAGGCCGGGGCGACGGGCCTGGTTATGCTCTCGGAGCCCGAGTGAGGCTCCTCCCCGGGGGCGTCACCGGGCGGTCGTCGAGCCGGAAACCTCACCCGCCCATCCTCAAGATCGGACCTGTGCATCAACATGACCGAGCCTATCATCCAGGTTAGCGGCCTCTCGAAGACCTATCGCATCAACACCGATGTGGACCGCGGATACGGGACATTTCGCGAGTTGATCATGAAGGGCATGTCGGCATGCTGGCGGACGGCCGTGGCGTCGGCCCGGGGCTCGCGAGGGCCGTCGGGGTCCCCCGATGGGCGGGGCCGACCCGGCGTGTTCCGTGCGCTGGACGACGTCTCCTTCGACGTCAATGCCGGGGAGGTCGTCGGCGTGATCGGCCGCAACGGCGCGGGCAAGTCGACCCTGCTCAAGGTCCTGAGCAGGATCGTCGAGCCCTCCGAGGGCCGGGTCACCCTGCTGGGGCGGGTGGGGAGCCTGCTGGAGGTCGGGACGGGCTTCCATCCCGAGCTCACGGGGCGAGAGAACGTCTTCCTCAACGCGGCGATCCTGGGGATGTCGCGTCGCGAGGCCACGCGGAAACTCGACGAGATCGTCGCCTTCGCCGAGATCGAGCGGTTCCTGGATACTCCCGTCAAGCGATACTCCAGCGGGATGTACATGCGGCTGGCCTTCTCCGTGGCCGCGCACCTGGAACCCGAGATCCTCATCGTCGACGAGGTGCTCGCGGTGGGCGACGCAGCCTTCCAGAAGAAGTGCCTGGGGAAGATGAGTCAGGTCAGCCGGGACGGCCGGACGGTCCTGTTCGTCAGCCATAGCATGCCGGCGATCAAGTCCCTCTGCTCCCGGGCCATCCTCATGGAGGGAGGGCGAATCGCGATGGACGGCGAGGTCGACCGCACCGTCGACCGCTACATGAAGGGGGAGGGCACGTTCAGGAGGAACGGCGTGATTCCTGCGGATACGCCGCGTCACCAGGACGTGCGCGATGAGGCTCGTCTTCTCTCCGTCAGCCTCCGGGACCCGGACGGCAAGGAGACGACCCAGCTCTACCTGGGGCAGCACTTTCGGGTGACCTTCGTCTGCGACATCCTCAGGGACATTCCCGACGGGCACTTCGAGGTCAGCATCAGCACGATCGACGGGACCCACGTGACCTACAGCACCACGATGCACCAGGGCCCGCTGTTCCTGAGGCGCGGCCGATACGAGGTGATCGCGGATGTAGAGAACGCGCTGCTGCCGCGCGAGTACACCATCGACCTGGGCGTCCACCACCAGAATGGGGCCACGGCTGATTTCGTGCAGCGTGCGCTCGATTTCACGGTGCTCCGAGTCCGCGAGACCGGGATCGACCACTATCCCTGGCCGCGCACGCGCGGCCTCACGACGGCAGACGCGCGGTGGTCCTGGTCGGATAAGCCGGTGGAGCTCCCCTCTCCGTACGCAGAGAGCTACGAACTCTCATGCGAAGGGCGCTGACCAGGCCGGATCCCTGGTTGGTGCGTCCGCCGCGGCTCCGCACCGGTCGGTGTGTGTCCATTCTGAGTCGGGTCCTCCTGCGGATGGGGACCGGGCCAGGCGGCGCGACGAGCGTGGGGAGGGCGAGATTCCTGGAAGCCCGCTCATCGTGCCATGACAGCCTCGGTCTGTCGGCCTTTCGGCCTCACCGCCCCACCCGGCCGGGATACTCATCCACGCCCTGATCCTCAGGTCACCGGTTATCTTCCGTGCCGTCGCTTCCCGACAGAGCCGAGCCCCATCAGCATGAGGCCCCGGCTCCGTTCATCATTCCAAGGGCTGGTCATGAGTCGCGTCGACGTGTTTGTTCCGTGTTACAACTACGCCCGGTTCCTCCGAGAGTGCGTCGAGAGCGTGCTCGCTCAACCTGTCGACCTGCGCGTCCTGATCATCGACGACTCCTCGAGTGACGAAACCCCCGAGGTTGCGGCGGCCCTGGCCTCGGAGGATCGCCGGGTCGAGTATCGTCGTCACGCCGTGAATCGCGGGCACATCGCGACCTATAACGAAGGATTGGAATGGGCGACGGGTGATTACGTGGCGTTGCTTTCGGCCGACGACCTGCTGACCGGTGGGTCGTTGGCCCGAGCCAGTCAGTTCTTGGACGCCCACTCAGAAGCTGGATTCGTTTATGGGAAAGTAATACGCTGGTCCGTTGAGGAACCTCGGCCATTCTTCCAGGACCGTTCCCTGGATAACCGGACGCAGTGCACGCCTGGGAGCGAGTGGATCGAACGTGTGTGCAGTCGGGGATTCACGATCACGTGCCCGGAGGTTCTGGTCAGGACGAAACTCCAGAAGCAGCTGGGTGGATACCGTGCTGATTTGCCCCAGTGGGCCGACCATGACATGTGGTTCCGTCTTGCAAGCCGCGGGGACGTGGGATACATCGACGAGTATCAGGCATACTACCGCCTCCATGGTGGCAACATGCATTCCGAGGGAGATCCTCAGAATAAACACTTTCGTGGACTCAGAGATTATGAACAATCTTATCAGGTATATAGAACATTGTTTGATAAGTACCTGGATCCTTCGGTCCGAAACGACACGATGAGGGACCTCGTGTTTCGCCGCCTCGCGGAGAACGCCGTCTGGGATGCAAGCGCTGAGATAGACCAGGACCGAGCCGAATCTGCCAGGAAGTACCTGTCGCTGGCACTTCAGTCGAGTCCGGCGATCTCCTCATGGCCCCCTTTTCTTCGAACCCGGTTCAAGATCGCGATCGGATCGCGAGCCAGGGGGGTCGCGTTGCCGCTTTGGCGCGCCATGAGTCGCTGTCGTTCTTACGTGCGTGGTCGCGGTGTTCCCGGGGAGGCCTAGCATCACTCCCTCCCTCGGCCGGGGCCATCGATCGCGGTGGATGACCACGCGGGAACTTATGTAATTCGGACATAGGCAGATCCACCTCTCCGGTTTGGTGACGACTCATGACATCGCGACCCTAGCGTCAGCGTGATTATCCCCGCGTTCAACTCGGCCGACTACTTGCGAGAGGCGGTTGGGAGTGCATTGAGTCAATCGGTTCCACCATCCGAGATTATAGTGATCGATGATGGATCAACTGATAATATCTGCGACGTGATTGGAGAATATGGAGACAGCGTACGGTACTTCCGCCAAGTGAACAGCGGTCCGGCCGTCGCTCGGAATCGGGGCATCGTCGAGGCAAGAGGTGAACTGATCGCGTTCCTCGATGCGGACGATGTTTGGACGACGGACAAGCTCGAGAGACAGCTCTCGTTCGCTCGGCAGAATCCGGACGCCCGGCTGATCCACACCGCCTACCGCGAATTCGACTCCGACCTCGACGAGCTTGGCCCACCCCGGGTACTGAGTGCCGAGACGCTGCAAGACGGCCGCATCGCCTCCGGCGACTATTACGGGAGACTCTTCAGGAACAATATCATCATCATGTCCACAGTTATGGTGTACAAGCGGACGCTAGAGGACGCCGGCGGATTTGACGAGACGATACGACGACCATCCACCGAAGATTATGATCTCTGGCTCCGTCTGTCCCGCCATCATAAGTTCGGCTACTTGGAGTCCCCGCTCACTTACTACCGAAGGCACTCTTCGAACGCGACGAACGATTGCGGGGCGATCAGAGAGAACGAGCTGTATGTGATCAGGAAGGCCGTCATGTCCGATCCTTCTCTGGAGGGTCGTATCGGGAAGCGCGCAATCGCCGACCGACTCTTCGAACTTCATTACGAACTGGGCTACAGAGCCCATGACGTGAACAATCAGAGACTCGCGAGGAATCGGTTGCTGAACGCCCTTCGATACCGCCCTTGGGACCGATACACCTGGTGTCTGATGGTAGCCAATTGCCTTCCTGAGAGAGCCTTTCGGCTGGCCAGGGGTCTCAAACAATCGCTCGAGGGTGTGAAGGTATGAAGAACCGAGGAAAGAACCGAGATGCGGGATGTTAAACGCAATAGCAGCGTCGAATAATCGGCATGTGGTGATTCCCCTCGAGGCTTGCAGAGCGGACTGGTTCGCGTCCCCTCGCGAGCAACCTCTTGGGGCCATTACAGCAGGCGTTTGTCGCTGTCCTCACCATGTCTCGCAGCAGTCAATCCGGGTCACGAGGCAGAGCATGTCAGGGCGAGCATCTCCTACAGGTACTGTCTCCTGGGATCCCGGCGGGCGGCGAGCAGTAGGATCCCTGGTGGGGCTGGCACGTGCAGTGATCAGAAGACCTGATCGGCCACCGAGCCTCTGGAGTGCGGAGCGGAGCCTGGGAACGAGATATGGTACGACTTGCTGATTCAGCTTGCGTCGAGTCGATGGGCAACCAAAGACCTTCGCGTTCGCCGAGTACCGTGTTGACGATTGCGAAGCCCAACAGCAGTTGGGGAGGGGCGCAGAAGTACCTCAAGACGCTCATTGGCAAGCTGCTCGAGAACGGCTTCGGCGTGGATGCGGCGATCGATCGCCGTGCTGACGTGACGGATCTGGAGCGATGGTTCGCCGATCAAGGCGTCGGCGTTCATCACCTCCCTCTCATCGGCGGCGGCGACCTGAGCATCTTCCTGGAGATGCGGAAGCTCCTCCGGCACCGGGGCTACGGGGCCGTCCACTTCAACGGGTTCCCTCGCACGATGGCCCCTGCCATCCTCGCCGCGAGAATGGCCCGGATCGGGCGCCGGGTCATGACCCTCCATCTCCCGGTGGCGGAGGACCCGGACGCCTATCACCGAGAGCAGTTGCTTCGATGGTACTGGCGAGAGCACAGGCGCAACCGGTTCTGCCTGGCGACGCTGACCGACATCATCTGCATCAATGAGAGCCTCCGGGAGGAGCTCGTCAAGCCCCTGAGGCAGGACCCGGGGAAGATTCATCGCATCTACAATGGCATCGACCTCCCTGCCTATCGGCGACGCGCGGAGCCGGGACAGGGGCAGCCCCTGACCATCGGGGCCATCGGGCTGCTGAGCGAAGTGAAGCGGCTGGATATCCTGCTCCATGCCGTCTCGTTGATCGATCGCCGATCGCCCATTCGCCTGCTGATCGCCGGCGCCGGGGCGCTCGAGCCGGATCTGAGGCGGCTGATCGGCGACCTCGGACTGGAAGGCCGGGCCGAGCTCGTCGGCTATCAGAGCTCCATCCAGGACTTCCTGTCAAGGCTCGATGTCTTTGCGATGAGTTCCGATAGCGAGGGGATCCCCTATGCGTTGCTGGAAGCCATGGCGTCGGGCCTGCCCTCGGTCGTCACCGGGGTCGGCGGCATCCCCGAAATGGTCGAAGATCAGGTTGAGGCGCTGGTGGTCTGTAAGGGAGACCCCCGGGCCTTCGCCGCGGCCCTGGAACGGTTGATTGCCGACGGCGCCCTCCGGGCCGCCTTGGGGGAGAGGGCCAGGCGAAGGGCAGAGTCCCAGTTCTCGCTCCAATCCATGCTGGATCAGACGCTGGCCGTCTTTCGTGCTCCAAGGCCGATGGCATCCGGTTCGTAGGCGACCTGAAGGGCCGGCCGCGCAGGTCCGGAGGAGCTCCACCCCGCTCTGGGTTCGGCTCGCACGGATGGAAAGTCGGCCTTCAGTCCGGGTGGCCGGGTCGATTCGGCAACAGGATCATTCGTCCGATGAAAAGCTTCTTAACGTCTTGCGCCTGCATTTGTGTCGGCTTGCTTTCGGGCGCGCATGCCGGGGACGGCGACCCGGTTCGCGGGAGTCGCCCGAGAGCGCGCCAGCTCGGCCAGGATGTTCCTCCTGGACCACTCGTTGCTTCCGATTCGCAGGGAATACTGCGGAAGGCTCTGCTTACCCCTTCATCCAGGCCGCGTTTCGGACCGGCGAGTACGTCCTCAGGCAAGGGACAGGCCGGCAGGAGCTTTTTCGTCCAGCCGAAGCGAATGTCGGGAACGGGGACCATCGATGATCCATTCGGCCTCCCGGATCTGCGCGACGGTGGCCACGGGCAGGGGCGTGCCCTGAGCTCCCTTCGGCCGGGGGATACCCTCTATTTCCTCGCCGGGGACTACCACTTCAATGGGACGTCCGGCGGCGATTCCTATCAGACGCAGCTCCTGAGCCCCGCCGTCTCGGGGACGGCCTCGCGGCCGATCACGCTGCAGGCCCAGCCGGGCGCGACGGTCAACCTCTTCGAGGACTCGGGCCAGCAGCCGATCCTCGGCACCAGCTCCCCGCGGCTGGACTACGTCCGCTTCGTCGGCCTCCGCGTCCAGGCCGTGCCGACCCGGTCGATCTCCATCTCCGGCGCCGGCAACGAGGTCGCCTACTGCCAGGTCGTCGGCGCCTACCTGGCCAGCGGCGACAACCACGACGGCATCCGGATCGAGGGGGCCGACGGGGCCTGGGTCCACCACAACGAGGTCCGCGGCGTCACCGGCACGAGCATCAACAGCGCCGGGATCAAGGTCTACACCTCCGGCAACCTGGTGGTCGAGGACAACTACATCCACGACAACACCACCGGGGTCTACGACAAGGACAGCGGGCTGCACAACACCTACCGGAGGAACTGGGTCACGGCCAACGACACCCAGTTCCTCGGCTCCAACCAGGGGAGCGTGGCCGACTACCTCATCTACGACAACGTCCTCGACGGCCCCATCAACCTCGTCGCAGACTCGGCCGCTCAGGAACGTGGGACGCAGATCCACAACAACCTGATCCGGACGAACACGATCGACAACGGGAAGCTCGCCTCGGTGATCGGACCCGGCTCGAAGATCCACCAGACCGCCATCTGGAACAACATAGTGATCGCGCCGAGCGGATCGATCTGGGCGTACCGGACGTACACGCCGCTCAGCGCCGATCGGGCGACGTCGGCGCTCGCTTACATGGATCACAATCTCTACGTTGGGACGCCGGGATACCGCTTCGGCGGCGAGGAGTGCGACCTGCATCGGGTCCGACGCGACGGCTACGAACTCCATTCCTCGGCAGTGCCGGATCCATCGGCCATCTTCAGTGACCTGAGGACCTTCGCGCTCAGGCCGCGGTGGAGGAGGGCTGGGAGCGATCGGGATACTCTGGGGCCGCGGGTCCCGATTGCGAGGATCCTCGACGCACGCCGCTACGGTTGCCCGGCCATGAGCGCGGACCGTCGCTTCGCCCTTTCCACCGTCTCGGCCGACTGATCAATGTCGGAGGGCGGGGCGGTCGATCCCGGATCCGGCCGAGTGCTCCGGATGTGTCGATCGTCGGCACGGATCGGGCCGCCGAGCCCGCGCCGCGGAGCCGACGAGATTGTTCGGGCGGAAGCAGAGAATCACCTCGTTCCCCACCTCGTGCGCACCGGCGGATTGGCCGCGCCCCGGGCCGGAGGGCTCCGGGGCCGGGAACCTGCGCGCCTATCGGCGTTCCGACGCGTAGACGGGTCTCCAAACAGCCGGCCCATCCGGTGATCCTCATGAACCACCTGCTCCGGCGAGTCAAGCGAAACCTGAGGGACTTCCAATCCCTGCGCGAACTGACCTCGGACTGGACGTGGCAGCTCTCTCCCGCGCATGTCCCCCCGGTTGAACCGACCTGGAGGATCTCGAGCGACGAGCTCCGCGGCGCCTGCCTGCACTGGCCGACGACGTACCAGTGGGAGAAGGCGTCAGGTTGGGTTCGGAACCTGCTCGCGGGATTCCAGCGCCTGCTCCCGGTCCGTCGGGTCGCGCTGCCTCAGACTTACGAGCGGATCGTCCTGATCCAGCTCGCGAGCCCCGCCGGGACTCATGATGTCGTCCTCGACTATTCCGATTACCTCGACGAGGTCCACGCCGAGGCACTCGATCGGTCGCTCGTCTACTTCAAGATGCAGTATCGACGCGAGGGGTACGGCGACGCCCGGATCGTCCCGGGGGGGTATGTCAATTACTCGAAGCCCCTGTACCGTTACCTGCGCAGGTTGCGAGTGATCAAGGACCAGGCCGCGCCGACCACGGATGTCTACGGCCGATTCGGGATGCAGTTCGCCTCAGAAACGCGAGCCAGGGCGGTCGCGATGCTCGGCGCGCAGTCGACGTTCGGCTTCACCGGGAGCACGCGGATCGTCCGGCACGGGCAATCGCTACGGGAGGTCGCCCGCTCCAGGATTTGCATCGACCTGCCCGGGAACGGGGACTTCTGCTTCCGTCTGACCGACTATCTTGCCGTCGGGGCGTGCATCATCGGGCCGCCCCACCGGACGGCGATGCACGTGCCCCTCGTCGATCGAGAGCACCTGGTGCACTGCAAGCCGGACCTGTCGGATCTGGTCTCGCTCTGTCAGCACTACCTGGATCACGAGGGCGAGCGTGACCGGATCACCTCGAACGCCCGGGAGTTCTTCGATCGATACCTCCACCGGGACCAACTGGCGGCTTATTACCTGCGGACGGCCCTCGATCGTGCCGGGAACTCCGGCGGCCCGGGGGCGGGCTGAATCCTGCTACCAGTCCGTGACCCTGCGGTTCCACGTCGGCGGTTGCCGGACAATCTCGGCCGGGTCTCGCGGGTCACCCGACGCCCCGGTGTTCGCGGATACCAGTCCCCGATCCCTTCGGCGAGTTAATGAACTTCTTCCTGCTCATCGTAGTGACGGGCCTGCTCTTCGTCAGGCCGACGGACTTCATCAGGGATCTGGAGTCCGCGCAGCTCTTCCTGCTGTCGATCATCGCCTGCCTCGCGGCCTCGATCGGCGTGATCCCGGCCCAGCTCGCGGGCGATTCGCTCAGGAGGCGACCGGTCACGGCGTGTGTCCTCGCGCTGCTGCCCGTCCAGATTCTCTCCTGCCTGGCCAACCTGCAGTTCGACCCGATCATCACGGGGGCCTTCGAATTCTCGAAGGTCGTCCTGCTCTACTTGCTGCTGATCGGACTTGTCAGGTCTCCCGGGCGGCTGAAGACCTACCTGACCGCGATCCTGTACTTCCTCACCATCCAGACGGGGCTCGCCGTCCTGCAGTACTACAAGATCATCGACCTCCCCGCGTTCATGCCGCTGGGCATTGATCCGGCGACGGGGGAGCAGGTGTGGAGCGACGCCCCGCGGCTCCGGGGCACGGGCCTCTTCGGCGACCCCAACGACATCTCTCTCCTGATCGACATGGGGATCATACTGAGCCTCCAGGCGATCGCCGGATCGCGGGGCGTGGTCCGGAAGCTCTTCTGGATGGGGCCCCTTGCGATGTTCGCCCTGGCCCTGAGGCTGACGGGGTCTCGCGGGGGCCTGGCCGGGGCGTTGGGCGGCCTGGCGGTGCTCCTGGTCTCGCGCTTCGGCCTCCGGAAGGGCCTCATCGCGGGCGCCCTGGCGATCCCGCTCGTCGTCGGGTTCGTCGGCGGCCGCCAGACGGATTTCAACGTCGGCGACATCGAGAACACGGGGCTGAAGCGGATTCAGCTCTGGTCCAACGCACTCGAGCTGTTCAAGGGCTCACCCTTCCTGGGAGTCGGGCCGAGCCGATCGTCGAGTTACCTTGATGACAAGGATATCCACAATTCATTCATCCAGGCCTATTCGGATCTGGGGTTCCTCGGCGGCACCGCCTTCTTCTCGGCATTCGCTCATCTGCTCGGTCGGCTCTACAAGCTCCAGCATCGTCCGGCCCGCAATCAGGACGCGACGCTGACGCGGATGCGGCCCTACGTCACGGCCCTGCTGGCGGCGTATGCGATCACGGCGATGACGGTGAACTTCACTTACATCATGTCGACCTACGTCGTGCTCGGGATCGGCGCCTGCCACGTCCAGCTCTCCGACGCGGATCGTCCGCCCCCCGGCGAGTCGCTCGGCGGGGCCCTCCTCCTCCGATGGGCCCTGTCGAGCCTCGGATTCCTGGTCCTCATGTACGGCTACATCAAGTTAACGGTCAAATACTGAGGCGCTGATGCCCCCGCGCTGGGGACCGCGCAGCCCGACGCCCTCCAAGGAACACGCCCGATGAAGCTGACGATCGTCGCCGGTGCACGCCCGAACTTCATGAAGGTCGCCCCGATCATGTGGGAGATCTCGAAGCGGGACCATGTCGATGCCTTCCTCGTGCATACCGGGCAGCACTACGACCAGCGGATGTCTCGCCTCTTCTTCGAGGAGCTGAAGATCCCCCAGCCGGATATCGACCTCGGGGTGGGCTCGGGGAGCCACGCGGCCCAGACGGCCGAGGTGATGAGGCGATTCGAGCCCGTCCTGCTGGAGCAGCGGCCCGACGCGGTCGTCGTCGTGGGCGACGTCAATTCCACTCTCGCCTGCGCCCTGACCGCCGTCAAGGAGGGGGTGCCGGTGGCCCACGTCGAGGCCGGACTCCGGAGCTTCGACCGCACCATGCCGGAGGAGATCAACCGGATCCTCACCGACTCGATCAGCCACTGGCTCTTCGTGACGGAGCCCAGCGGCGTGGCGAATCTGGCCCGCGAGGGGGCCGCCCAGGACCGAATCTTCCTGGTCGGCAACCTCATGATCGACACCCTTCTGGCCTGCCGGGAGCTGAGCGAGCGGTCGTCGATCCTCGACGAGCTCGGGCTGACCGGCAAGCGCTATGGCGTGCTGACCCTCCACCGTCCCGCCAACGTGGACGACGGGCGGGTGCTCGACGGCGTCCTGCGGGCGATCGGCCGGCTCCAGTCCGAACTGCCGATCGTCTTCCCGGTCCATCCGCGGACCCGCAAGGCCCTGGAGAGTCGCGACCTCAGTCGGCTGCCCGGGCTGATCCTCACCGAGCCGCTGGGGTATCTCGACTTCATGAGGCTGCTCTCCCGGGCCCGGCTGGTCCTCACCGACTCGGGCGGGATCCAGGAGGAGACCACGGTGCTCGGCGTGCCGTGCCTGACCCTCCGCGAGAACACCGAGCGGCCGATCACGATCGACCAGGGGACCAACACGCTGGTCGGCCTGGAGCCCGAGAGGATCGTCGTCGCGGCGCTCGGGACGCTGGCCGCGGGGGCGAGCCCCAGGAGGGTGCCCGACCTGTGGGATGGGAAGGCCGCCTCGCGTATCGTCGATGTCCTGACCCGTGATCCCTCGGCCCTCATCCGGAAGCCGTGACAACATGGCCCTGCGAAAGCTCCTCATCGTCTCGTACCACTTCCCGCCGTCGGCGGCGAGCGGATCGTTCCGGCTGCTGGGGTTCGTCAGGCACCTCCCGAAGTTCGGGTGGGAGACGAGCGTCGTGGCGCCGCCGCGGCTCCCCTGGGAGCCCACCGACGAGGGACTCCTCGCGAGGGTCCCGCCCGGCACACGGATCCACCACGTCCGCTACCCCGAAGGGCTGTTCTGGAAGCCGGTGCGCAAGGTCGCCATGCTGGAGATGTGGCTCCCCTTCGCCTGGGCGGCGATCCGCCGGGTGATCCGCAGGGAGAATGTGGACGCCGTGTTAACCTCTGGGCCGCCACACGCCGTGCATCTGCTCGGGATGTGGCTGCGTCGCCGCGAGGACCTGCTCTGGGCCGCCGATTTCCGCGACCCGTGGAATACGGGCGACCCCACGTGCCTCGCGACAAGCTATCGGGGGTGGGAAAGACGGGCCGAGGTCTCCGTGATGCGCGAGGCCGACCTGATCGTCGCGAATAGCCCGGGGGCGCTGGAGCTCCTGGCCGGGGCGCATCCCGAGCACCGGCGCAAGATGCGGTCGATCACCAACGGCTACGACGCGGAGGCCTTCCTCGAGGCTCCGGCGCGAGCGGGCGCCGGCCCGACGCTGGAGATCGTCCACACGGGAGAGATCTACGCGAACCGTGATCCGAGGCCGCTGCTCGAGGCGATCGGTTCGTTGGCCCCCGGCGGCCGGTCGGGAGAGAAGTCGATCCGGCTCCGATTCATCGGCCGCGAGGGAGACACCGGCCGACAGTTCCGCGAACTGGCCGCCGCCCGGGGGCTTGGTCACCTGGTCGAGTTCGTCGGCCAGCTTCCTTACTCGCGGGCAATCGAGGAAATGACCAGGGCGGACGTCCTGCTGCTGCTCGATACCCCTGGCCGCCGCGCGGGAGTTCCCGCCAAGCTGTTCGAGTACATCGGCGCGGGCCGGCCGATCCTGGCCCTGGCGGAACCGGGGAGTGATACCGCGACGATCCTGAGGGAGAGCGGCGCCATGCACCGCGTCGCACCGCCCCTCGACCCGACCGCGATCGGACGGGCGCTCGCCGATCTGATCGGTGAGCTGAGGCTCCGGGCCGATGAGCCTCCGGCGGCCGGCGATCGCGGCCGGTTCACGAGGGAGGCCCTGGCCGCCGACCTCGCCCGCGTGCTCGATTCCGGCCTGGACGGTACGGCTCGCCCGCCGTCCGACCGCCTCCTGGTGCCTATGCCGGCCGAGTCCATCCCCTGACGATGTCCCCCGCATCGACCTCCACCACGACGGTCCTCCGGACGCGAGAGACGCGTGACCGTCTCGATCCGCCCTTCACCGTCGGGTGATCGGTCCACCATCCGATCGGCCGTCTCGTCGCCCGACCGAGGTGGCGAACAATCGCTGTCGCGGTCCCGCGGTCGGTCCTCGAGGAAGCAAGAGAGATGACAATTCTAGATCGCGGCTGGGTCAGGGCAGAGGCGGGCGTGTCGGATCCGACCTACCAGGTCCAGGTCGTTGACAACGAATCGCGGTGGCAGGGACTCGAGCCCGAATGGGACTCTCTCTTCGAGCAGAGCCCTGATGCCTCCCCGTTCTTGCGATTCGGCTGGTTGCGTCACTGGTGGAAGGTCTATGGACCTAGCTATGGCGCGCCCGGCCGCGGACTGCGGATCTGCCTCGTCCGCCGCGGCGATCGCCTTGTAGGGGTCATACCATTATACGAGGGCGCGCCCCGCGGTCCGGCGCTCGGCGTCCGCCGCATCCGCTTCCTGTCGACGGGCGAAGACCGTCATGAGGAGACGTGCCCGGATTACCTCGGGGTGCTCTGCCTGCCCGGTGAGGAGGAGCCTTGTCTGGATGCCCTCCGGTCCCTGCTGCGGCGAGGAGGCTGGGACCACCTGGAACTGGTCAATATCTCGGAGCACTCCCCGCTGGTTCGCCCCGGGGCGGTCACGGCCAAGCTGGGGGTCTCTCGGATCGTCGAGCAGGGCGTCTGTCCGATCGCGGACCTGGACGGGGGCTTCGAAGCCTATCTGAGGCGTCTCTCCGGACATACCCGCCAGTGGGCACGCCGTCTCCTGCGCGAGACGGAGAGGTTCGGTGCGGTGTTTGCACTCGCCGAGGAGGGAACGGTTGCGGGCTTCTTCGACGACCTGGTCAGGCTCCACCAGGAACGATGGGTGGCGCAGGGCGAACCGGGGTGTTTCGCGTCTCACCGGTTCGTCGAATTCCACAGGGCCCTTGCCCGCGAGTGGGTGCCGGCGGGGCATGCCGTCCTGGCGCGGCTCCAGTACCAGGGCGAACCGGTCGCCGTCATCTATGGGTTCAGGTCGGGATCGAAGTTCCACTTCTACCAGTCCGGCGTGAGGAGGGACTCCTCCATCCCCTTGAGCAGTCCGGGGAATCTCGCCAACCTCCTCCTGATGCGACGGCTGGCCGAATGCGGTATTACCCAGTATGACTTCCTGCGCGGGTCTTCGCTCTATAAGGACAGGCTCTCCACAGTAAAGACCCGCCTCTTCAATCTCCACGTCTGGCGGCCCACGATCCGGACGGGCGTCTACTGGACGGGCCGGCTGGCGCGGAACGTGGGCCGGAGGATGATGACCGGGCGGAGTCGAACGGCAGACGCTCAGACAGGCGAATCAGACTCATGAAAGGCAAGAAGGATCTCCTCGCCGGGCTCATGGCCAGGAGCGGCATGCATCACGTCTGCCGCAAGTTGGTGAGATGGTCGGGCGTCTTGACGCTCAACTATCACCGGATCGGCCAGGGCGCAAGTTCACTGTTCGACCGGGAGCTCTGGAGTGCCGATCCCGAGGGCTTCGACGCCCAGGTTCGCTGCCTCAAGGCGAACTATGACGTCGTCAGCCCAGACGACCTGCCCGAGCTCGTCCACAAAGGCAGGGGACGCGCCGCGCTCATCACGTTCGATGACGGCTACGCCGACAATTACCACGCGGCATTCCCGATCCTCAGGCGGCACGGCGTCAAGGCGACCTTCTTCGTGAGCACGGGTTTCCTGGACGACCCCCGTGTGTCCTGGTGGGACGAGATCGCCTGGATGATCCGCACGAGCGACCGAGCCGGCATCGACGTCAGGCCGTGGATCCCCGAACCGGTCGCCTTTGATGGACCCGATCGAGCCGGTGCGATCCGGACGCTCCTCCGTGCGTACTTCAGGACGCCCAGCAAATGCTCGGAAGGCTTCCTGGATGTGGTTGGGGAATCCACCGGCACCGGACGGTGCCCCCGATCCATGGCCAGTGAGACCTGGATGACCTGGGACATGGTACGAGAGATGAGATCCGCCGGGATGACGATCGGTGGGCACACGGTGACCCACCCTGTCCTTGCTCGGATGCCCCGTGAGGGGCAATGGCGGGAGATCTCCCGGTGTGGTGAAAGGCTCGCGGCCGAGCTCGGACAGCCGATGCTCGACTTCAGCTATCCCGTCGGGAGAGACGGAGCGTTCAACGACGAGACCCGCCAGTGTCTCCGGCTGGCCAACGTCCGCCATGCATTCACATTCCACGGGGGCTTCCGCCAGTTCGAGGACTGGGACGACTACGACATCCCGCGCGTGCCGGTCGAGAGCAACATCAACCTCGACCGATTCAGGGCCATGCTCTCGCTCCCGATGGTCTTCTCTCGATCCGCGTGATCCAAGATAAAATGAACACTCATAACGATCCGATCTGCCCCACGGCGAGCCGCGAACGGCATGAAGCCCGGCCACCGGGTCGGGGAGTCCTCGCGCGAGGCAGCGGCGGGGAGGATGAACCGGACCCGGACTCGTCCGAGGGGCCCCCCGACGAACCGCGGCAAGGACCCGAGATCGGCGTCGTTCACGTCACCTTTGGGCTCGACGTCGGTGGTCAGGAGAGGCTGCTCAACGAGATGGCGCGGCACGCCGAGGTGAGCCAGTTGAGCTTCACCGTGGTGTCCCTGGGGCACCGAGGGGCCCTCGCCGGCGAGGTCGAGGCCTGCGGTGCGAGGGTGGTCGCGCTGGGGGTGCCGGTCGGCCTGAGGCCGAGGTTGGTCTGGGACCTGGTCCGGCTCTTCCGGCGGATTCGACCGGACGTCGTCCATACTCACGACCAGCGTTCGCTGATCTACGCGGCACCGGCCGCGAGGCTGGCCGCGGTGAAGCTCATCGTGCACACGCGGCACGGCCGCGACGTCCGCTCGACGGGGCGCCAAAGGGCCGTCGTCCGACACCTCTCCCGGCTCGTCGACCGATTCGTCTGCGTCTCGGCCGACGTCGCGGCGTTGAGCATGGCCGACGGGATCGCGCCCCGGCGAATCGAGACCATCCTGAACGGCATCGACACGCAGCGTTTCTCGTACTCGGGCCCGAACCCCGGCGGACCGGTCGTCGCGGTGGCCAGGCTGAGTCCCGAGAAGGACATCGCCAATCTCGTCCGGGCCGCCGCGATCGCCCGGAGGAGCGACCCGGGGCTTCGCATCCAGGTCGCCGGCGGCGGGCCCCGCCGCGGGGAACTGGACCTCCTGGTTCGCGAGCTCGGCGTGGATGAGATCGTGACCCTGTTGGGCGAAACCCGGGATGTGCGCTCCGTGATGATGCGGGGCTCAATCTTCGTGCTCCCTTCGCGCTCGGAGGGGATCTCGCTGACGTTGCTGGAGGCCATGGCCAGCGGCCTGCCGACGGTGGCCACGCGCGTAGGCGGCTCGCCCGAGATTGTCGTCGAGGGAGAGACGGGGTTGCTGGTGCCGCCGGCCGATCCGGAAGCACTGGCCGGCGCGCTCTTGCGGCTGCGGAGAGACCCGGAGGCGGCCTGCCGGATGGGGCAGGCCGGCCGCAGTCGCGTGGAGCGTGACTTCAGCGTCCAGCGGATGATGGATGACTATCGAACGATCTACACGCGGGGTCGAGATGCCCGGTCATGAGCTGATCCCGGGCCGTCGCCTCCCCGCCGCCTCAGCAGCCCTGTCGTCATGAATCTCGAGGAATCTTCGCCCATGGGTCGCCATCTGGATGTCGTGATCGTCGCCTCGCAGTTACCCTACCCGCCGAACGTGGGCAACCGGATCCGCACGCTGAACCTGGTCTTGCCCCTGGCGAAGCGTCATCGCATCACCTTCATCGCGCATTCCAACGACGAGTCGACCGAGGCGGTCCGGTTCCTGGACGACCACGGCATCCGTACAGTGCTGGTGAATCGGGTGGTGCCGAAGAAGTCGGGGCCGATGTTCTACGCGCGGCTCGCGGCCAACCTGGCCTCGCCGCTGCCTTACTCGGTCGCGACCCACAGCAGCCCGGCGCTCCGCGAGGCGGTCCGGTCCTTCGCCCGCCGGAACCGCACCGACGTCTGGCAGCTCGAATCGACCATCCTGCTGGACGCGATGGCCGACCTGCCGGCCGCACCCAAGGTCATGGTCGCCCACAATGTGGAATCGCTGATCTGGCAGCGGTACTTCGAGCTCGAGACGCAGCCGATCAGGCGCTGGTACATCAAGCACCAGTGGACCAAGTTCAGGGCCTTCGAGCGGCGAGCCTTCGCGAAGGCGACCAGGCTGATCGCCGTCAGCGGCGAGGATGCCAGGCTGATCCGGGAAGACTTCGGCAGGGACGAGGTCTCGGTGGTCGACAACGGTATCGACCGGTCCCTCTTCGAATCGGTGCGCGGCGAGCGCGATCCGCGGCAGATCCTGTTCCTGGGGGCCCTGGACTGGCGTCCGAACCTGGACGCGATCGGGCTGCTGCTCGATCGGATCTTCCCGGGCGTCCGGTCGGAGGAGCCCTCGGCGCGGCTCTGCATCGTCGGCCGCAGGCCCTCCGAGAAGCTCATCCGCCGCGTGAAGCGTCTCGACGGCGTCGAGCTCCACGCCGACGTGCCCGACGTGCGCCCCTTCCTCGCACGCAGTGGCGTGATGGCCGTCCCGCTCCGGATCGGGGGCGGGTCGCGGATCAAGATCCTCGAGGCACTCGCGTGCGGGCTGCCCGTGGTGGCGTCGCGGGTCGGCGCCGAGGGGTTGGACCTGGACCCGGGCCTCCATTACATCGCGGCGGACGAGGCGGATTCCATGACGCGCGAACTCCTCGGGTGCATCCGCGACCCGGCCGGGGCTCAGGAAATGGCCCGGCGTGGCCGCGACTTCGTGCTCGATCGGTACGACTGGAGCGCCCTCTCCGAAAAGCTCGAGTCCATCTGGTTGGACTGCGCCGGGGCCCCGCAGCTTCTCCCCCAGGAGGCGTCCTGCCCGTGATCATCGCCGGACTGAGATCGTCCTCGTTCGTCGGTGGGCCGGAACGGCAGATGCTTGGGCTCGCCGGCGCCCTGTCGCCGCCCTTCGAGTATCGGTTCCTGCTCTTCTCCGAGGGAGGGCGGTGCTCGTCCTTGCTCGGACGGGTGCGGAAGGAAGGGCTCGTCGGGATCGAGCTGACGGACCGGGCCAGGCACCTCCCCGCGCTGGTTCGCGAGGTCGCGGCGCAGCTCCGTCGGATGTCGGCGGATCTCCTCTGCTGCTATGGCTACAAGGGCGACCTGGTCGGAGTCCTGGCCGCGCGGCGGGTCGGGATCCCGGTCGTCGGCGTGGCGCAGGGCTGGACCTCCGCCACGTTCAGGGTCCGCATGTATCAGCGGTTGGATCGCCTGTGTCTGAGGCGGATGGACCGGGTCGTCTGCGTCTCCGGGGCCCAGTCCGAGAAGGTGCGCCGCGTGGGAGTCGATCCCGGGAGGATCGCCGTGATCCGCGACGCGGTCCACGCCGAGCGATTCGGACCTCCTGACCCGGCGGACCGGGAGTCGCTGGAGGCGATGTTCGCCCGGCGGCCCACGAGAATCATCGGCGCGGCCGGCCGCCTGAGCCCGGAGAAGGGGTTCGGGGTGCTGGTCGAGGCCGCGGCGATCGTCGCCCGATCCGACCCCGGGGTCGGCTTCGTCCATTTCGGGGACGGCCCCCTGCGCGAGGCGATTTGGCGGAAGATTGAGGAGGCCGGTCTCGGGGGCCGATTCGTGCTCGCCGGCTTCCGCAATGACCTGGATCGCTACCTCCCGCACTGGGACCTCTCCGTCCTTCCTTCCTTCACGGAGGGATTGCCCAACGTGGTCCTCGAATCCTACGCGGCAGGGGTACCCGTCGTGGCCACCTCCGTCGGCGGGACGCCAGAGGCGGTGACCGACGGCGTCGACGGCTTTCTGGTTCCCCCCGGCAGTCCGGCCGCCCTCGCGGATCGCATCCTCGACATGCTGCGGCGGGACGAGGATCGCAGGCAGATGGGCCTTCGCGGGAGGGAACGGATCGCCCGGGACTTCACCTTCAGGGCCCAGGCGTTGAATTACCAGACGCTCTTCGAGGAGCTCGCCGGCGGGATGGGCCGGAGCCGTCCCGCCGGGCCTCAACCCGTGCCGACGGCGGCGCGTCAATTGGGCTGAGCGAGCCCGTCCATGCCGAGCATTCCCCGATGCGATTGCGAGGCCACTGGGGTCGATGACACGCGAGTCGAAGCCTCAAGGACGAGCACCTGCGTCCCCTCCGCGACTCCCCTCACCTGCCGACGCCCGGCCGACTTCGAGGTTTTCCTGCCATGGTGGAGTTGATCATGAGCATTGTGTTCTGGGGCCTCGTGGGGGCCATTTTCTGGACCTACGCGGGATACCCGATTCTGCTTGCGCTGATCGCGCCGCTGTTCGGACGGCGCCGAGTCGTCGCGCCGATCGAGCCTCCCGTGTCCGTCATCATCGCGGCCTTCAATGAGGAGAAGCACATCGCGCGCAAGCTGAACAACACCCTCGATCAGGATTACCCGAGTGACCGGCTCGAGGTCATCGTCGCCTCGGACTGCTCGACCGACTCGACACACGAGATCGTCGGGCAGTTCCGCGATCGCGGGGTCAAGCTTGTCGCATCGCCGCAGCGCTGGGGGAAGACCGCCGCCCAGAACCTGGCGGTCTCGCACGCGAAGGGCGACATCCTCGTCTTCACCGACGCGACCACGATCCTGAAGCCCGACACGATCCGGCTGCTCGTCAGGGGGTTCGCCGATCCGCAGGTAGGCTGCATCGATGCCCCGCACAGGTCGGTCTCGCAAGGGGGGACCGTCGTCGGGCTCGGCGGGAGCATCTATCGCAGCTACGAGGGAAAGATCAAGGAGCTGGAGGCCCGGGTCAACTCCCTGATCGGGGTGACCGGCTGCCTCTACGCGGTCCGTCGCGAGCTCTACGAGAACATCGATCCCGACTTGATCAGCGATTTCCTGATCGCCAGCAAGGTCTATGCGAAGGGGCACGTCTCCGTCACCTGCCCCGGCCTCGAGACGGAGGAGATCGCCCACGAGTCGGTGTCGAAGGAGTTCGACATGCGGGCCCGGATCGCGATCCGGAGCATCCACGGGCTCGTGCGGGAGGCCCGGATGCTCAACCCCTTCCGCTACGGCTTCTTCTCGCTCCAGCTCCTGAGCCACAAGGTCCTCCGCTACCTCGTACCCGAGTTCCTGGTCGGGACCTTCTTCCTCAGTCTGGCGCTTTCCCGCTCCGAATCCCCGTGGGCCTGGCTCTACGGCTGGCTCTTCGCCGCCCAGCTCTCCGTGTACGTCGCGGCGTTCCTGGGCTGGCTCAGCCTCCGGTTGAGGATCCGCGTGCCCCTGCTCCATCTGCCGTTCTACTTCGCGGTCTCGAACCTCGCCGCCCTCTGGGGGCTGATCCAGTACCTCGGGGGCGAGCGCAAGGTCACCTGGTCGACGGTCCGGTAGCCCCGCGAGTCGGCGCCAAGGTCGAGATCGGAATCGAGGAATCCCGGGCGACCCCCAACCGTCCGGACCTCCAGTCCCCGGAAGCGAGCGAGAATTGAGTACCACAGCCACGCAGAGCGAGACCCCGCGACAGCAGGCCGGACGTGTCCGGGCCGGCCGGAAATACAAGGTGCTGTTCATCGGTCCCGGGCCGATGCCCCCTCGCCGGGACCCGAGGAAGTGCCTTCAGGTCCACATCTCGGAAGACTGCGAGGGAGACTGGATCACCAAGCACTGGGGCTATCGGAAGGACCTCCAGGGGCGGTCGCCGACCGAGGTCTACGACCACCTGGGCTCGTTCCGCTATCACGCGACCTTCAGCGACGAGATCCCCCGCCCCCTGAGGATGATCTGGGTGATGGGTTACCTGCTCCGCAAGGGCCTGCAGCTCTCCCGGATGCGGAACGGCTACGACGCGATGGTCACCTACGGGCCCTTCTCGTTCGCGCTGGTGGGCTGGCTCCTCCGGCTCCTGACGGGCGCCAGGCTGGTGATCGAGGTCCCCGGTCCGCCGACGGGAGGCCACGCCTTCGAGGCCGGCTGGGTCAATCGCGTGAAGTCCCGGGTGGCCCGCCTCTACGTCCCTCGACTCCTCCGCGGCGCCGACGGCCTCCGGCTCTATTACCCCACCCAGCTCGACGAGTTGCCGCGGGCGAAGTACCCACCGACCTTCGTCTTCCCCGACCTCGTCCCCGTGTCGATCATCGATCCCGGGTCCCGTGGCGGCCGGGATCGGGATGGCCGCTACGCCCTGTTCATCGGCCACCCCTTCGAACGCAAGGGCGTCGATGTGCTCATCGAGGCCTTCCGGGCGATCGGCGACCGGCATCCCGACCTGTCCCTCAAGATCGTGGGCCACTGCCCGGACCTCGCGCCCTGGCGGAGGCTGGCGGGAGATCACCCAAGGATCAGCTTCCTGCCCGGCCAACCTCACGAGAAGGCGATGGAGCTGCTCAACGGCTGCGAATTCTTCGTCCTGCCGTCGCGCGCGGAGGGCGTCCCGCGGGTCTTGATCGAGGCAATGGCGGCGAGGAAGCCCGTGATCGCCACGGGGGTTAACGGGATCCCCTACCTGATCCGAGACGAGGAGCACGGCCTGCTCGTGCCCCCCGACGACGCAGGAGCCCTCGCGTCGAGGATGGAATCGCTGTTGACCGACCCCGAGCTGGCCCGGCGACTCGCCGACTCCGGGCACGACCGGATCTTCGAGCACTTCTCGGAAGCCTGCTATCGTGAGGGCTTCCGGAAGATGATGGAGACCCTGGCCCCGGGGGTCGCGAGGGATCGGTGAGGGCCCGGCACCCTGGGCTTGGAGGTCCAGGAAACTCTCCCGGACCGAGGCCGTCGGGTGGGAAGTCGGCCCGCCTCCGAACGCACGTCGTCGCGGAGCCCGTCCCGCGACGCTTCGTCGACCTGTGGTATCCTGAGAGGGTAGCGGATCGGAGGGTGTTCGACCACGTTCATGAGCATCACGCTGGGCAACTCCTCCGAGAGGCGCTGAGGGGGTCGAAGACCTTTCGGGGATGACCGTTCGCCGGTCGGGTCGGTCGCCGATATGACCGGCGAGTAGACCGGCCGAGGCGGACCGGGTGCCGCCGAGGTGATGTCAATTCGGCCCGTGTTGATCGGCATTGTCTCGAGACGAAAGGACCGGAGATCCCTCCGCCCCAGATCGATGATCGCCTGGCTGCTCATCCCTTTCACGCTGGTCGTCCTCGTCCTGCTCGGCGCGATCCTGCGGCGCCGCGGGATGGACCTCTGGCTGCTGCCCTACCTGCTCAGCGGCCCCCGGAAGCCTCCCGCGCCCGGTGAGCCGATCGACGTGATCATCTGCATTGCGGACCATTTCGAACCCGCAAGCGGGGGCGTCACGCCGGAGGCCGCACTGGCCAGGGTGGATCGCTGGCGGCGTGAGTATCCCGCTCTCTTCGGGCAATTCCGGGATAGTGACGGACGACCGCCCCGCCACACGTTCTTCTTCCCCATCGAGGAGTACGATGAGCCGCAGGTCGAACTCCTCGGGGAGCTTTGCCGGTCCGGATACGGCGAAGTGGAGATCCATCTCCACCACGACAACGATTGCAGCGAAAACCTCCGCGCGACGCTCGAGTCCGCAGTCCGGACATTCTCCTTGCGCCACGGCATGCTCGCCCGGGACCGGCAGACCGGGCGGGTCGCGTATGGCTTCGTCCACGGCAACTGGGCCCTCGACAATTCGCGGCCCGACGGCCGCTGGTGCGGCGTCAACGACGAGATCGACGTGCTGCGAGAGACCGGTTGCTACGCCGATTTCACGTTCCCCTCGGCCCCTTCGCGGACCCAGCCGCGCAAGATCAACAGCATCTACTACGCCGTCGACGACCCGGAGCGGCCGCGATCGCACGAGCGGGGGATTGACGTCGGCCGCGGCCAGCCCCCTGCTCGCGGGCTGATGCTGATCCAGGGCCCGTTGGTCCTCGACTGGCGTCGCGGACGCTGGGGAGCGGTCCCGAAGACCGAGAACGCATGCCTCCAGTCGGGGCAGTTCCCTCACATCGACCGCCTGGATTCGTGGCTGAGGGCGAGGGTCCAGGTCCCTCGCCGCCCGGACTGGTTCTTCGTGAAACTCCATGCGCACGGGGCGTACGAGCACGGCCGCAAGGCGGTGCTCGATGAGCCGATGGTCCGGTTCCATCAGGACCTCGCGGATCGTGCCTCCCGGGATCCGGCCTTTCGCTATCATTACGTGACCGCTCGCGAGATGTACAACCTCGTCAAGGCCGCCGAGGATGGATGGCCAGGGAGTGTACTCGAGGCGCTCGACTACCGGCTCGAGTGGATCGGCAAGGAACCGGCCGTGGGCGCCCCTCCCGGTTACTCGGAGGACGCGGTAGCCGGAGTCCCATGAACCCTTACCTCCGGCCGTGGCGGAGTCCCGGCCGTGAGAGGGCAGGCTCTTCGGACGGAGGGGGACAAGATCCGGATGGCCCAGTCGGGTCAGCTGGGGGATAAGAGAAGTCAACTTCCCCCCGAGCAAGGACGGGGCGGTCTTAAGGCACGATCGACGATGGTCCCGCGGGATTGATGCCCGAGGTTCCCCGGCTGAAGGAGCATGCCTCGGCGAACCGTGCCCGACCGCCCGCGAGGGCGATGGATCGAGCCGGGGCTTCCCCGAGTGCGGGTTGCCTGCCGCGACTGGGATGCGACCGCGGACCGACGCCCCCGGCCCGAGCCGACTCGGGCGCGAGGAGGTCGGCGGAGTAGCCTACGACCTTGGCGCGGCGGTGGGCCTGCTCATGCCATCCGGGTCGGCGTGAGAGTAGGTTTCGGGCCTGTCGGCGATGCCGGCGGTTACGAGGTGCCGACCGGATCGCCGCCGACCCTCCCGCGGGAGAGCGTCGAGCCGCGGCGGAGCACGGCGCCGCTCTTGGTCATGGGTACCAGGGACATCTGATAGGCGGCGGCGATCGCAGCGTCGATCATCGTCTCTGCGGGCACGACGGCGCCGACCTGTTGCCACGAAAGGCTGGAAGCCGGTGCGCCGACTCCGGCGCTCGCGGCCGCCCTATCGACGGTCAAGGCCGTCTGACTCGCTGCCCGTGCGACGGCGGTCGTGGTCGCTCCTCGCGCCGCGGGGCCGTACCGGGCTGTACTGATGATCTGCGCCACCGGGAACCGAGGGCCGACCGGGTCTCCGTATCGGCCCGCGGTGGTCCACTGGGTCCGGAGTACGTAGGACGTCTGATCCTGGAAGATGGTCAGCGGATCGGTGGTCGTGGAGGCGCGCGACTCGAAGCCGCTCTGCGCCATGTCCGAGCGGGTCTTCGTCACGGATGCGAAGTAGTAACTCGGGGTCCCCACGTAAACGTTATAGTCCATGTATGTTAACGGAGTGTTCGATCCGCTCGTGGTGAAGGGGACGTAGGTCCGATAGGCCCACGTCGACTCGGCGTTGCGGGCGACCGTCACGTTGTTCCACAGCTGGGTCTGGTAGGCCGCCGCCCCCGCCGCGATGGTGGAGGCGATCTTGCCATTGTCGCTCGAACTGGTCCGGATCAGGTTGTTGTAGATCTGCGTCCCACGTTCCTGAGCGGCCGAGTCTGCGACGAGGTTGATGGGGCCGTCGAGGACGTTGTCGTAGATGAGGTAGTCGGCCACGCTCCCCTGGTTGGAGCCGAGGAACTGCGTGTCGTTGGCCGTGACCCAGTTCCGCCGGTAGGTGTTGTGCAGCCCGCTGTCCTTGTCGTAGACCCCGGTGGTGTTGTCGTGGATGTAGTTGTCCTCGACCACCAGGTTGCCGGAGGTGTAGACCTTGATCCCGGCGCTGTTGATGCTCGTGCCGGTGACGCCGCGGACCTCGTTGTGGTGGACCCAGGCCCCGTCGGCCCCCTCGATCCGGATGCCGTCGTGGTTGTCGCCGCTGGCCAGGTAGGCGCCGACGACCTGGCAGTAGGCGACCTCGTTGCCGGCGCCGGAGATGGAGATCGACCGGGTCGGCACGGCCTGGACGCGGAGGCCGACGAAGCGGACGTAGTCCAGCCGCGGGGAGCTGGTGCCGAGGATCGGCTGCTGGCCCGAGTCCTCGAAGAGGTTGACCGTCGCGCCCGGCTGGGCCTGCAGCGTGATCGGCCGCGAGGCCGTCCCCGAGACGGCGGGGCTCAGGAGCTGCGTCTGATAGGAATCGCCGCCGGACGTCCCGTTGAAGTGGTAGTCTCCGGCGAGGAACGTGAGCGTGTCTCCGGGCCTCAGATTCATTAACGCGAGCCCTTTACTCCCGTTCGACTGGATGAGGTCGCGGAGGCCGTACGGACTGGAAGATGTCCCGGTTCCGGACGTGGAACTCGGAGAGACGTAATAGGTCACGCCTGCGGTCGCCTGCGCCTGCGCCGTGCTGAAGGACCAGGATGTGGGGCTCAACGAATTCCCGGCCTGGTCGGCCGCGCCGCTCAATCGGGCGGTGTAGGTCGACGAGTAGGCCAGGGACGAGGTGGGTGTCAGCGTGGCGACGCGATTTGCGTCGGTGTAGCTCACCGTCGACGCGATCGGATTGTTATTGCCGTCCACCAGGACGAACGAGATCGTCCCGGGTAGGACCGATTCGCTGAAGGTGGCGGTGATCGGGGACCCGACGGGCACGCTCGTCGCATTCGGGGCCGGAGTCCGCGCGGTGACCGCTGGTGGCGTCGTGTCGGCCGCGGCGGTGGTGAAGGTCTGCGATGCCGGCATGGTCATGACGTTGCCGGCCAGGTCCTTCACGCCGCTGATCGTGGCGGTGTAGCTGGTGGAAGCGGCGAGGTTCGCGTTCGCCTTCAGGGTCACCTTGCGGGACGCGTCGTCATAGGTCACCTGGGCGGGGATCGCAACTCCGGCGGCGTTCCTCAGTACATAGTTGATCGAACTCGGCTGGATCGACTCGCTGAAGGTCGCGACGCATGGCTCGGTGGTAGCGACTCCCGTGGCCTTGTCGCCGGGCTTCTGGTCGAGGACGCTGGGGGGGGTGGAATCGCCGGTTGTCGTCACCGCCGTGTTCATGTCGATCTGGATCGAGGATTGGCTCAGTGCGACGTCGTAGATCCGGACCTCGTCGATGCTCCCCCTGAAGTACTCTCCCCAGACCGAGTTGCCTCCGATCCGCAGGGGGTTCGCCGAGGTCGCGATGGACCCGGTGACGGCCGTGCTCGTCTTGAGGGTCGCGTTGACGTAGAGCCTCAGCGTCGAGCCGTCGTAGGTCATCGCGAGATGGGTCCACGCGGTGGTTGAGAGCTTCGACGGTCCGGTCGCATTCCGGTCGCTGCCGCCGGTGTTCACGTAGGCTCCGGGCCTGGAGTTGCCGTCCGAGCCGTAGAGCGCATAGGAGAGCCCGCCGGGCCTCTCCTTGGTGATGATGGAACGCCAACCGGACGTCGTCGACGGCTTGACCCAGGCCTCGACGGTCATGCCGCTTGTGAGGTCGAGGGAGGGACTGTCGTTGATCGTGACCCAGCTGCTCGTCCCGTTGAACGAGAGCGCCCGGCCGTACTTCCCGGACGAGGTCCATGAGGCATTGGCAAGGGTCCCGTGATTCCCTTTGCCCGAGAGGTCGGTGAGCGTCGTGCCGCTCCCCTCGTTGAAGCCGTAGGCGGCGACCAGGCTCAGCAGGCTCCGGGCCTCGAGGCGTTCCGGGGCGAATTGCGCGGCCCTGCGGGACTTCGATCGAGGCTGAGTGAGCCTGTCGGCTCGTCGTGCGCGCAGCATGTTCGTGGTCCTCGATGCAAGGAGTCGATGGTTCGTTCGTTGGGCGCGGACGAAGAACATGGACATCGGAGTACGATGTCAAGTATCATGTCTTACATCATTTAGTTATGCATCTATGCGTGAGGGCGGGTGATGCTGGCCGTCAGGCGTGAGGGAGCAGCTCCCTCCACAGAACAAATAGTTCGTGTCCGTGAGTTGTGCAAATTGGACTTGAATAGGCGGGAACGTCCGAATAAAGGACTCAACCCGCCGAGCACCTCCATCTTGGGCCGTCGCAGCCCCTCCCCCGCCTTGCCCCACCCCGGGCCACGAGGAAGTCCGCGAGCACCCCACCTTCAGGGTCTTCAGGTCGGCGATCGTCGACCGATCGGTGACGAGCTGCGATGATCGTCGTTTCGATGCAAATGCTCTTGATGCCGTAGGTTAAGATCTGTGCCACCGTGGCTGCCGGTGCCGCAATTCGGTGCCGACCGTCCCGAGACGTCGCTCGGATCATTGATGCCAATGCAAGATGTCGTTGCAGTTTAAAGGGAGCCTCCGCAGCTGGTGCTCGGGACTAATGCACACGGTCCACGTCCGCTTCATCCTCCGACCGGTTTCCTACAAAAGCAAGCCTTAAATGACCGCGTTGCAAGAAAAGGCTGAGAATCCGCCCTGCGGCTGCATGAGCCCCGGATGAACCCCGGCAAGAGTGCACTGGAGAAGCAATTGATATTTAGATATTTTAATTAATATCCTGCGTCGGGCCGGACGGACGGCTGCCTGCCGACCGGCCGCATGGAGGTCTGGGTAGTCTAGAAGCCATGCCCGAGAAATCAAGACGATAGCGGTGCTCATCTTTTCGATTTTAGATTCAACGATCCTTCCTTGGATTATTGGCTCACTACAAGGACAACTCCTTGCATGCTATTTGCGGCTATCTGCCAACTAAGCAAATGTGAATAGAATCGGTCGACGGCCGAAGTGCTCGGGCGCACCTCCCTTGCCCGCAGGGGCGATCGGCCCGCGCCATCAGCGGCCGAGGGGCCGGCACCGCCTCCTCCGGTTCACGTCTTCGCTGGCGCCGGGGCGGCCCGATCTCGGGAGCCCTCGAGACGGGTCGCATCTGCTCCGTCGATAACCTCGGGCGTTAAGTCCGCCGAGGCTATCGGACCCCCTCCGGCTCCACCACGAAACCGGGGAGAGGATTCTCGTTCGCCCCTTCGATATGGGGGACGCATGGAGGTCTCCGGGAGTTTTCGACAAAGCCGATCTCGACGACTCCCGGAGCCATGAGCAGCCGGCGGCCCTGCAACTCCACCTCCTCGCGGCCTCATCGCGTCGCACCTCTGCGAGGCTCCGGCCGCGTGCCGCTCCCCTCCCCTACCCCGCACCGACCCCGATCCACTCAATTGATCGAGACACGGGCCGTCTCGATGGTGCGGACGAACCTCGGACCGTCGCGGCCATCGGCACTCCTCCACGTCGCGGCCGCAATGTCACTCGGCGGCCGGTAATCCGTGCCGATCAGGGCGACCGTCCCACAAGCTCCTGGGCGCGGGCGCCCGGCGCCGCTTCCTATTCGAAGCCCGACGGCGGGGAGCGAGGGACACCCCTTCGCCGCCTCCCGCTGCTCCCGAGGGGCCTCGCGGCACATCCTCGCCCGTCGGGCAGCCCCGGGGTCGGGATTCGCTCCGCGGGCACGAGCCCTCGTTGGCCGAGGCATGTTCCTTTCTGTTTACCCCCGGGGCTCTCCACCCGTCCATTTGTGACCGAGGCGCACTGAGAGCCTTCCCAGCACTCCGGTCCGAGGATCGCTCGCAAGCTCATCGTCTGGATAAGAAGGCCTGCGGGCTGGGCTGGCCGGGCGGCTACCTCGAAGATCTCGCGGTGCCTCACATCCTCGAGGCGAGGTCGAGGTCGTCCAGGACCTTGCCGGATTTATCGACACGAAGGTCGAGGGGCTCCGTGAGCACGGGCCGGAGCATCGGCTGTCGGTCTCTCGGGAGCTGGCCGGCTGCATGAAGCGGCTACTTGAGGCGGCGGGGAAGCCCCCGAGCTTGTCGGCATGAGCCCGGCTCCGGCGCGCCGCGTCGTTGCGGGCCCCGCTCATCTCGGGCGGCGACTAGGAGGTGGCTTTCCCCCTCCGCCAGGGATAGGATCGAGGAGACGTGCCTTCCTACCCAGAGGCGCGCCTTCCTGCCCGCCAGGGTGAAACACGGCCGCGCCCGGCCATCGCCCGATCCCGGTCACCGATGACCGGCGCGCCTGGTTCGTGGGATGTCTCGATGAGCGAATGCGCTCGGAACGCGGCTCGTATTCATGTTCGCTGCGGGCGACGTGTGCCGGGCGGATCCTCCAGCAACGCGCGAGCAACAGGGGGCTCTGATGACTCCTCGACGGCAGATGGTTCGCCTGGTGCAATCGCTCCTGGTCTTGGCCGTGACGACGGCCGTGGGCGCGTCGATGGCCGAACAGGACAAGTCGGTCCGGCTCCGGACGCTCTGGATCCTCGGCAAGATCGACGGCACCAACGG
>JAXMBE010000049.1:0-64356 GCA_046349995.1 Isosphaeraceae bacterium
TTCGCCGGTCTCTGGATCGCATGCTTCGGTGCGCTGGCGGCCTGGGAGTGGTTCGGCCGGGGGCATCACACCCTGGCGACCGCGCTCGCGGCCGCGGCGCTGCTGCTCGGGCCGCTGGGGCTGGTCTGGCCCAGGCTCCTGAAGCCGGTCTACGTCGCCTGGATGGTCCTCGCCTTCCCGATCGGCTGGACCATCTCGCAGGTCATCGTCGGGCTGATCTTCTACGGGCTGTTCACGCCCCTCGGCCTGCTGTTCCGGATTATCGGCCGAGACGCACTCCACCGAACGCGTCAGCCGGCTCTCGATTCGTACTGGTCGCCCAAGGCAACGCCCTCCGACCCGCGACGCTATTTCAAGCAGTTCTAACGTTGGGCCGCGGGACGGAGTGGCGGTTGCGTCCGCCCCGCGCCGAGTCGCTAAGATAGAGTCTCCATTGCGAACCGTCGAAGAACCATTCCTGCCCTTATCCCCCATGCGGAAGCGTCCATGAGCGAGACATCCCCGAAGATCAGGAGCGAATTCGAGAAGGCGGCCGCCGAAGACCAGGGCGAGAGCCTCCTGGGCGAGTTCTGGCTATTCCTCAAGCAGAACAAGAAGTGGTGGCTGGCCCCGATCGTCATCGTCATGCTCCTGCTCGGCGTGCTGATCTTCCTGTCGAGCACCGCCGCCGCGCCGTTCATCTATACACTGTTCTGAACGGAAGCGCCGCGGGCCGGTCCCCCCGGGCGACCGGCCCGCGACGCGACTGCCCGCAGCCGGCGTCGTCGCGACGTGCGTTTCGTAGACTGCGGTCCGTCTGTTCACCACTTCTTGTAGGGCAGGAACTTGCCCTCCATCGTGACCCGGACCCGGTCCCCCTTCGGGTCGGGGACGCGCTGGACGTCCATGGTGAAGTCGATCGCGCTCATGATCCCGTCGCCGAACTGCTCGTGGATGACGGCCTTGAGCGTCGTGCCGTAAACCTGGACAATCTCGTGGAAGCGGTAGATCAAGGGGTCGGTCGGCGGGTTGACCTCCAGCGATCCCTTGGACGCGAACTGCTGGAGCGCCTGGGCGACGTCCGGGCCGAGTCCGAGCAGCTCGGCGGCCCGGTTGGCCTCGGCCTCTTCCATCGTTGCCTGCCCGAGCAGCGCGGAGGTCGTCCAGACGACGTGACGCCCCACCGCATCGGCAATCTGCTGCCAGGAGATCCCCTTCGCCTGCTTGGCGTTCAGGATGGCCTCTGTGCATTGCTCTCGATTCATCGTCGGCTCCGGTTCTCGCTGGAGGTTCCTCCCCGGCCCGCTCATCCTACCGGACAACACCTGGCTTTGCCTCCAACGCGGCGCCTGCGGCGTTTAGACTCCTGGCCAAAAGGAATTCCGGCATGAGCCCGAGACAACCAACCGTCCTCGTCATGATCCTCGGGTCAATCGTGATTCCCGGCGCCCTGCTCGTGAGACTGCCGTTGGCCGATGAGCCTGCCAGAGAAGCTCCGCTCCCTGGCCTGCGACGGCTGATGGAGACCCCATTGCGGGACACGTCGATCACCCGCGGACCCGACGGCACGTGGTATCTCACCGGCACGAGCGAGCCCTTCTGGGCCTACAACGAGGGGATTCGCGTTTGGAAGTCGAGCGATCTGAAGAGATGGGAGTCGCTCGGATTCGTCTGGCGTTACGGCACGAGCCCCTGGCACGAGCCTTACAAGAAGGCCCGAAAACCACTCTGGGCCCCGGAGATCCACCACCTGAAGGGGACTTTCTGGCTCACGTACAGCCTCCCCGGCTGGGACGGCACCGCGAGGACCTCGGGCTGCGGCCTCCTGCGGAGCTCGACCGGCCGGCCCGAGGGGCCCTACCAGGACGTCCAGCCAGGATCGCGGATGGGCGACGAGATCGACGCCTCGCTCTTCCAGGACGACGACGGCACGGTCTACTTCGTGTGGCACAGCGGCAAGATCGCCCGGATGAAACCGGACATGTGCGGCCTGGCCGAGCCCCACCACTGGCTCAGGACCTCGACCGCTGACCCTGACCCGAGGCACCATTCCGGCCTCTGCGCCGGGATTTTCGGCAAGGGGTCCTTCGATCACGTGGGCTACGAGGGCGCGACACTCTTCAAGGTCAACGGCCGCTACTACCTCTCCTGCGCCGAGATCATCGACGGCCGCTGCAGTTGCCTGATTGCCGAATCGGCGACGTTGCTCGGCCCCTACGGGCCGCGCTACGAGGCGATCCCTCACGGCGGTCACAATGTCTTCTTCCGCGGCCCTGACGGCTCCTGGTGGTCCACCTTCTTCGGCAGCGACCCCGGGGCGCCCTGGCAGGAACGTCCGGGGATCCTTCCGGTGCACTTCGACCCGGACGGCCACGTTCGGGCGAAAGGTCCCGGATGACGCCGGCTTGAAGCGACGCGCGATTCCCGTCGGATGATCCCGAGGTGCCGATGGGCGGACCATCGTACTCCGGGTGGGATGGACGTTGTCGCGGGGAAAGCCCGGCCCGTTGCCACGAGGCAACGATTTCTCCAAGTCCTTTTGCAGGATCCGTTTGCATCTCTGCAGACGGCCACTTCGAGGCGTGCTCGCGGACCGATGACGCCGATCCGGAGGGAAGCCGCGCGCGCTTTTCCGTGCCCGATGAGATTACTCCCATGGGACAGCGAGGATGTCGGAGGCGTCCCGCGCGGGGTTGCCACGGTCCGCTGCTCCCATCGTGCGAGGGGGAATGCTGGTCGGGCCCCGGCCGCGCGGGACGGATCCCAGTGCAGAGCGAGATCAATCCCACACCCGGCTCGACGCCAGGGCCCCGACCGGTCTCTCTCGTATCCCGTTTCAGGTGACCACATAAGCCGCTGATCGCAGGGCCGTCTCCTCGGACGATGCCTCACGTCGGGTCCGGAGCGACTGTCGGATTGTACCTTGAGAGGAGGAGCATCATGCCTCGACTGAGAACCGTGTTGACTCGCGTCCTTCCGGCCATCCTCGCGACGGACCGGCGTCGTGATCGCCGGGTAATCCCGACCCTGACCGGACTGGAGGACCGTGTCGTCCTGTCCCGGTTCGGCGTGGGCGCCCAGGCGTTCGGATCTCGCCTGGCCTTCATCCGCCACGCCCGGGGCCCGGGGGCCAATCATGGCGGCACGAGGACGACCACCGCGGCCGAAACCTCGACTGCGAACACCACCGGGACGACCGCCGCTACCACGGCCCTCGGAAACTGCGCAGGAGGGATCACCCAGGACGCCCAGCTCACCGCTGACCTCGAGAAGCTTCAGACCGATATCCGGGCCGTGTACTCCGGATCGGCCGTGACCGACGCGCAACGCCAGGCTCTGAACAACGACTTCCGGGCGCTTCGCGATGCTGGCGTGGTCGTTGACAAGGCCGCGCTCCAGACCGTGGCCGACACGCTCCTGACGAACCTGGCGAACGGCACGTACGACCAGAACGCGAGCACGATCCAGACGGCGTTCACCGCGGCGTTCTCCGGGACGGACGGTGCCGCGCTCACCAGCGACCAGACGGCCCTGGTGAACACGGCGTACAACGACTTCGTGACCGTCGCCCGCGGCCTGAACGTTGATTCCACGGAGCTCCAGACCCTGGCCGATGATCGCGCGGCCATCCAGGCCGACCTGACACGCCTCGGGATCGGCACGAGCGACGGGCACGGGCCAGGCCAGTCCTCGAACCTCGACCTGATCCTGCAAGGCCCCGGCGGCGTCCGCGGGCCCGGACCCGGTCGCGGCTTCGGCCGCCCTCGCGGCGGCCGGTTCTGAGACCGACCGCCGATCTGGGGCACCCGTTGCCGGTCCGGTTGCTCGACCCCACCGGGGCCGGGCCGGCACGGGTGAGCCGATTCGCTCACCTCACCCATCTCTCGACTTCATCTGCCCGCCCAGCGGGCGACATCCGGGGTGTACCGCTCTCCGGCGGCGGCACCGACAGGAAAGGTAGCATCGAGGCGGGCCAGGTCATCCGGGGTCAGTTCGATCCCCGTCGCCGCCACGTTCTCGTCCAGGTGCAAGCGACGCTTCATGCCGGGGATCGGGATCACCTGCTCGCCACGCGACAGCACCCACGCCAGCGCGACCTGCGCCGGGCGGACACCATGCGCCCGGGCGATCTCCTCGATCGGCCGCAGCAGGGCAAGGTTGCGGGCGAGGTTCTCCTCGGTGAATCGCGGGTTGTTGGACCGCCAGTCTCCCTCCCCGATCCGCTCGCGGGCCGTCACGGTCCCGGTCAGGAACCCGCGGCCCAGCGGGCTGAAGGGAACGAAGGCGACGCCCAGCTCCCGGCAGACGGGCATCACGGACGACTCGGGCTCTCTGGTCCAGAGCGAGTACTCCGACTGCAGGGCCGCGATGGGGTGGATCGTGTTCGCCCTGCGGAGCGTCGCCGACGAGACCTCGGATAGCCCAAGGGCACGAATCTTCCCGCCGGTGACCAGTTCCGACATCGCCCCGACCGAATCCTCCACGGGAACGTCCGGATCCAAGCGATGAAGGTAATAGAGGTCGATCACGTCGGTGCGCAGCCTCGCCAGGCTGGCCTCGCAGGCGGCCCGGATCCGCTCGGGGCGGCCGTCGACCCCGATCAGTTCCTTCCAGCCAGGCCCGGTCCGCTTCACCCAGCCCATCTTGCTCGCCAGGACGTACTCCGACCGACGCCCCTGGAGTGCCCTGCCGATCAGCGATTCGTTATGGCCGTCGCCATAGGAGTCGGCGGTGTCGATCAGGTTGATTCCGAGATCGAGAGCCCGGTGCAGGGTCGCCGCCGACTCCTCCTCGTTAGCGGGCCCGTAAGAGCCGGACATCCCCCAGCACCCCAGCCCGATCGCCGACACCTCGATCCCGCTGCTGCCCAGGCCCCGCCGCTGCATCGTCAATCCTCCCGGTTGATTCCTTCCGGCGCCCGACTCTCCGGATATCATGGGCGCGCTGTCCGTGGCTCGATTCTCATCGGGAGTCCGGGGCAACGCCATGCTCGACCGTCGCTCATTCCTGATCGCGAACCTCGTCGCGGTCGTCCCCGGGCCGCTCCCGCGAGTGGAGGAGGCCAAATCGCCCGGCCTGGCGACCCGCGGCGTTGTGCTCGCGCCCGAGGACCTGTCGCCCGGCGACTGGCCCGAGCGTGCGGCGAGGGCGGGGCTCACGACGATCGGGATCCATCATCAGAATTCGCCCCGCGCGGTCATCTCCTGGATCGAGTCCGACACCGGCCGGCGATTCCTCGAAGCGTGCGGCAGGCTCGAACTCGAGGTCGAGTACGAGCTGCACGCCATGAGGGAGCTGCTGCCTCGCGCCCTGTTTGAGAAGAACCCCGAATTCTTCCGGCTTGACCAGAACGGCGACCGCAATCCCGACGCCAACTGCTGTGCCCACTCCGAACGGGCCCTGGGGGTGATCGCCGAGAACGCCGTCTCCATCGCCCGGGTGCTGCGGCCGACCACCGGGCGCTATTTCTACTGGGGCGACGATGGTCAGCCCTGGTGCTGCTGCCGGAACTGCAAGGGCCTGTCGCCGTCGGAGCAGGCGTTGCGGATCGAAAACCGGATTGTTCGCGCACTGCGGGCCGTCGATCCGAGGGCGAGACTGGCCCACCTCGCCTACACGAATACCTTGAAACCTCCGAAGGCCGTGAAGCCCGATCGCGGGATCTTCCTGGAATATGCCCCGATCCGCCGGCGGTACGATTTGCCCTACGCGAAGCAGACGGCACGCGACGAGCCCGACCCGCTCTCCGCACTGGATGCCAACCTGGAGGTCTTCGGGGCGGAGACGGCGCAGGTGCTGGAATACTGGCTGGACGTCTCTCGGTTCTCGGGCTGGAAGCGGCCCGCCGTGAAGCTTCCCTGGCGGCCGGACGTGCTGGAGGCCGACCTGGCGACCTACCGGTCGCGTGGCATCCGGCACATCACCAGCTTCGCCGTGTTCGTCGATGCGGATTACCTCCGGCGGTATGGCGAGCCGGGGTTCATCGCCGAGTACGGGGCCGTCCTGGCACGGTCGGCGTCGCGGCGATGAGCCTCGGCGGCGACCGTCGGGACGCCGAAGATCCGCGACTCCCCTTCGTTTGGGCCGAGCAGGGAAATCGCCATACCCGGCCGTACGCGGTCAGGCCTCCCAGACGCCAGTCGGATCGGTCGCGGGCGCGGGGATCTGGAGCCGGCCGACCTCGTCGAGGACGCCCACCATGCCCAGGCGGACCACATCGCCCGGCGCGAGGCCGTTGGCATGGCTGAGGGTGATGCCGGCCGGCAAGTAGGCCACACGCACCAGTTGCGAGCAGCCGAACTTCCCGTTGGTGACGAACCGGGTCGGCAGCCGTTCGGCCCGGCAGAGGACCCCGATGATTCCGCCCGGGCCCGCTCCCGCGTGCGAGATCACACCAGCCAGGTGAGGTTCAGCTTGTGGCCGCTCGCCGTGGATGTGAAGTCCGCTCACGCCAGGGCCTGCTCAAGGTCTGCGATCAGGTCGGCTTCGTCCTCGATGCCGACGGAGAGTCGGATGAGGCCGTCGTGGATGCCGCTCTTGGCGCGGACCTCGGCGGGGATGGACGCGTGCGTCATGATGGCGGGGTGCTCGATCAGGCTCTCGATGCCGCCCAGGCTCTCCGCCAGGGTGAAGACCCGGCAGCGGGATAGCATGGAGCGCGCCGAATCCAGCCCGCCGCGAACGACCGCCGAGATCATGCCGCCGAAGCCGTGCATCTGGCGGTTGGCCAGCTCGTATTGCGGGTGGCTGAGCAGGCCGGGGTAGATCACGCGTTCAATCTTCGGATGCTGCTCGAGCCACCGCGCCACGGCCAGGGCGTTGCGGCAATGGCGCTCCATGCGCAGGCCCAGCGTCTTGACGCCCCGATGGGCGAGGAAGCTGTCGAACGGCCCGGCAATGGCGCCGACGGCGTTCTGGAGGAACCTCAGCCGCTCGCTCAACTCCGGGTTCGGCCCGACGACCACGATCCCGCCGATCACGTCGGAATGGCCATTAAGGTACTTGGTCGCGGAGTGGACCACGATGTCGAAGCCGTGCTCCAGGGGGCGCTGGACCCAGGGGCTGGCGAACGTGTTGTCGGCGACGGCGAGCACCCCGCGACGGCGGGCGACCGCCCCGACCGCGGCGAGGTCCACCAGCTTGAGCAATGGGTTGGTGGGCGTCTCCACCCAGATCATCCGCGTGTCCGGACGGATGGCCGCTTCGAGGCGACTCGGGTCGGTCAGGTCGACGTAGGAGACGTCGAGCTTCATCGAGTGCTTGCGGACCCGCTCGAACAGGCGGTAGGTCCCGCCGTAGAGGTCGTCCATGGCCACCAGGTGAGAACCGGCTTCCAGGAGCTCGAGCACGGTCGCGCTCGCGGCCATTCCCGAGGCGAACGCGAAGCCGGCCGCGCCGCCCTCCAGGTTGGCCACCGCTCGCTCGTATGCGAAGCGGGTGGGGTTGTGGCTGCGGCCGTAGTCGAAGCCCTTGTGGACGCCCGGCGCCTCCTGGGCGAAGGTGCTGTTCGCATAGATCGGCGTGATCACCGCGCCGGTGGACGGGTCGGGGGACTGCTCGGCGTGGATGGCCCGGGTGTCGAAACCCCAGCTCTCGTGGGTCGATTTGCTCATGCTTGGGCGATCCGCTTCCTGAGGTATTGAAGGAGGTCGATCGGGGTGATCAGGCCGAGGAACCGGTCGCCGTCCATGACGATGGCAACCATGCTGCTCTCGAAGATCGGCAGCAGGTCCTCCACGGGCTGCTGGAACTGGATCGTCACGAGATGCGTGACCATGGCGTCCGCAACCGGGAGCTTGAACGCCTTTGGGTCGCCGGCGACGGCCAGCAGGAGGTCCGTCTCGCTGACGATCCCCGCGAGCTTGCCGTCCTCTCCCATCACGGGCAACTGGGAGACGTCGTACATCTTCATCTTGCGATACGCCGCCTGGAGCGTGTCGGTCGGCAGGACGATCACGGCGCTCTTGCGGGTATGGGGGTGGGTGATGAGGTCGCGGAGGTCGTTCGTCTCCTCGCGGAGTACGAAGCCGTGGTCGTCCAGCCAGTACTCGTTGAAGATCTTGGACAGGTACTTGTTGCCGGAATCGCAGACGAAGCTAACAACGCGCCTCGGCCGCTCCTGCTCGCGGCAGTACCGCAGGGCGGCTGCGATCAGCGTCCCTGAGGACGAGCCGCAGATGAGTCCCTCACGCTTCAGCAGCTCGCGGGCCGTCGCGATGCTCTCGGCGTCGCTGATGGAATAGGCCTTCCGGACCAGCGAGAGGTCGCAGTTGCGGGGGATGAAATCCTCACCGATGCCCTCGACCAGCCAGCTCCCGGCCTCGATCATCACCCCTTCGTTGACGTAGGGCGCGAGGACCGAGCCCCGGGGGTCGGCCAGTACCATCTCGATCCTCGGGTCGACGCCGCGGAAGAACCGCCCCAGCCCGGTCAGCGTGCCGCCCGAGCCGACCCCGCAGACCACGGCGTCGATCCGGTGCCCCATCTGCTGCCAGATCTCCGGCCCGGTGCTGTGCTCGTGCGCCGCGGGGTTATTCGGGTTCTCGAACTGATTGACGTAGAACCCCCCTCGCTCCTCCGCGACCCGCCGTGCGACGTCCTGGTAATACTCGGGGTGGCCCTTGACCACGTCCGACCGGGTCATGATTACCTCGGCTCCCAGCGCCTTGAGGTGGAAGATCTTCTCCTGGCTCATCTTGTCGGGGATGACCAAGGCCAGCCTGTAGCCCTTCTGGCTGGCCACCAGCGCCAGGCCCAGCCCGGTGTTTCCGGCGGTCGCCTCCACCAGCGTACCCCCCGGCTGGAGATGCCCGTCCCGCTCGGCCGCCTCGATCATCTCCAGCGCGATACGGTCCTTGATCGACCCCCCGGGATTATGGCTCTCGAGCTTGAGGAACAGCTCGCAGGGGCCGGTGTCGAGATTCTTGACCTTCACCATCGGCGTGTCGCCGATGAGTTCCAGCACGTCATTCGCGGCGCTCACCGGTCCGCTCCTCTCTCCCGACGGGTCCGGAAAGGACTTCCGGATCGCGATCCTTCACGGGGACGTTGCCCGGGCCGCTCGGGACTACCTTGCGCGATGTGTTTCCCTCGCGGCGTGCCCGGTCGGATCCGATCCGACAGACAGACCCTTCGCCATTGCACGGGACAGGCGCGCGGCGGCTTCAGGCCATGAGCCAGTCGAGGGCACTTCCGCGGTCCGGGAAACTTCTCACTTGCAGCCCTCGATTGTAGCAGAGGGTCTCCCAGAATTTCGCATCCACCGCGGCGTTCGGGCTGCACGGGGTGACAAGGGCCTCCCTGAAGTTGCGTGATCCGGGAACCGATGCGAGCTCTTCCCCGAGCTGATACAGGTCCACACAGGAATGCCCGCTCTCCATCCGCGTGAGATCGCCCAGACACCGTTCGATGCGGTGTTCGGCGGCCATCTTCAGCGTTTCTTGAAGGGCAGCCTTGAGCTCGGCCGCCGTCACGATGCCCGAGTAGCAAATCTCGATCACCGGTAGGTCCGGCAAGACCCGGGCGTGCCAAGGCATCGGTCGCAGTCTCCTCGTGATCGGAAGGATCGGCGGCGCTGAAGACCTCTCGTGGCCGGTGGACTGTCCCGGCGAACCGCTCTTCCGGATCCCGCCGGGAAGCGGCTCACGTCCGGGGGCTGGCGAACAGGCTAAACTCGGACAGGGCGGGGCAGACCGGAGAGCGGAGGATCCGCAGACGGACTCGCGACGCCTTGACGCGAGGGGTCCGCAAGACCCTCTGCTGGCCAATGCTGGTCGCCCTGGCCAGCTCCCGCCAGTCGCGGCCATCCCAGGCGTCCACCGCGAACTGCTCGACCCGCTGGCCCAGGGGCAGGTACTCGCGGATCCGGACCACGTCGAACTCGGTGTCGTCCGGGAGCTCGAGGACGACCTGCGGGGTACAGTTGCCGTCGTCGGTGCTCCAGTAGGTCTCTCGGTCGCCGTCGACGAGCCTGTCCGGGGCGAATCGCGAGTCGCCGGCCCGGGTGTCGCCCGAGACCATCTTCGCCCCCCGCGCCAGGTCGGTGGCGAAGAGGGCGTCGAGCCGCCGTCGCCAGTCGGCGAGCGCACGAGCGTCGGTCTCGTGGACCCTCCCGCGGCGGTCGGGAGGGACGTTGAGGATCAGGTTGCAGCCACGACCGACGGACTCGAAGTAGAGTTTCACCAATCGGTCCACGGTCATCACGGAGCCGTCGGCCTTCGCGTGGTAGAACCAGCCGGGGCGGATTGAGACGTCCACCTCGGCAGGCAGCCAGTGTGTGCCGGGCCGCTCTCCCCGGTTGAGGATCGCGCCGGGGGTGCCGCCGAGCGAGTGGTTTTCGGGGCAGAAGGTGGACCAGCAGGGGTCGCCCGCCACGCCCGACTCGTTGCCGACCCAGCGCACGTCGGGGCCGATGTCACTGAAGATGCAGGCGTCGGGCTGGAGCTGGCGGACCAGGTCCCAGGTCTTCTCCCAGCCGTAGTACGTCTTGCCGTCGATCTTGCGGGTCGTCCTAGCGCCGCCGTAATAGCCGTCGCCCCCGTTTGCGCCGTCGAACCAGACCTCGAAGATCGGCCCGTACTGGGTCAGCAGCTCTCGGAGCTGGTTGCGGTAGTAGGCGACGTACCCGGCTTGGCCGTATTCCGGGTGATTGCGGTCCCAGGGTGACAGGTAGACCCCGAATTCCAGGCCGTGCCGCCGGCAAGCGTCGGAGATCTCGCGCACCACATCTCCCTTGCCGCCCTTCCACGGGCTGTGCTTCACCGAGTGCTCGGTAGACTTGCTGGGCCAGAGGCAGAAGCCGTCGTGGTGCTTGGCGGTCAGGATCACCCCCTTGAGACCGCCGGCCTTGAGGGCTCCAACGATCTGATCGGCGTCGAAATCCGTCGGCGCGAACAGGGCGGGGGACTCGTCGCCGTAGCCCCACTCCCGGTCCGTGAAGGTGTTGATCCCGAAGTGGATGAACCCGTACATCTCCAGCTCATGCCATCGAAGCTGCCGGGCACTCGGCACCGGGCCGTGAGGCTGCGGCGGGGCTCCGCCCTGGTCTCCGGCCTCGGCTGAAAGGTCGAGGGAGGCGGCGAGCCAGGCCGCCGCCAGCAGGAGGGATGACCAGGGTCGCATCGAGTTCGCTCGGGGCTTCATTGCCGGGTCCTCGCGCTGAATCCGCGCCTCGCATTGGGGACGCCGGCCAGCGGTTCGTGGTCGCGGCGTCGACAGGGGCGGACAACGCTTCAGCCTAACTGAGCCGGCCGTCGAGTCAATCGCCGCGTCGGCGATCTGCGGGCGGGAGACCGCGGGAGAGACAGGCCACCGCGCCATGCGGCCGCGACGTCCTGTCGGGCGGCGCCCTTCTCATGAGCGGCCTGGAGGGGCTAGCAGACCGGGAGGGCCGCGCCCGATGATGGGACGACCTGTTCCGCCCCGATTCCTCCGGATCCCCAGCCCATGAGCCCGTTCCTCACCGCGGAGGCCTTGCTTGCCCTCCTGACCCTGACGGCCCTGGAGGTCGTACTGGGGATCGACAACGTGATCTTCATCGCGATCCTGGCGGGGAAGCTGCCGGAGGGGCAGAGAGACCGCGCGCGGGTGCTCGGCCTCGGCCTGGCCGTCGTGTCGCGCCTGGCGCTCCTGCTCGCCATCGGCTACGTCATGCAGCTTGACGAGCCCTGGCTGACACTCCTGGAGGCCGAGTTCTCGGGCAAGGACCTGATCCTGCTGCTCGGCGGGCTTTTCCTGGTCGTGAAGGCGACGTACGAGATCCATCACCGAATTGAGTCGGCCGACGCCCCGCACCGGGTCGCGAGGGTGAGTAGCCTCCGCACCGTGCTGATCCAGGTGCTCTTGGTCGATGTCGTCTTCTCGCTCGACTCCGTGATCACGGCCGTGGGGATGACCGAGGACCTTCCGCGGCCGATCCCGATCATGGTCGCCGCGGTCCTGTTGTCGGTGATGATCATGCTGATCTTTTCGAAGGCAATCGTCGTCTTCATCGAGCGGCACCCCGCGCTGAAGATCCTGGCCCTGGCCTTCCTGCTGCTGATCGGCGTCTTGCTGATCGCCGAGGGGTTCCACCACAAGATCCCCAAGGGATACGTCTATTTCGCGATGGCATTCTCCCTGGGAGTCGAGTTGCTTCAGATGAAGACAGCCCCGGCCGCCCGGCCGTTCGAGGCGGGGGCCGGGGACGGGGGCTGACGAGCCTGACTCCCGGGAGACACTCCGCGGGGCAGGGCCGGGGCTCCACCCTCGCCGGGCTGGACCGTCAGCGGACCGGCCGCAAGGGGTGGTCGATGCCGCAGCAGGCGAGGTCGAAGGCACCTCGCCGCCCTCGCCAGAGGAGCCTCCTGAGGTCCACGACGAGCTTCCGGCTCTCGCCCGTGGCCTCCCGGCGGGGCGGGGGCAGGTCGACGCGGGTGCGGGGATCCGGAAGGATGGCGGTCAGGCCGGACAGTCGCTCGTGAAGCGTGATGGAATCCATGGTCCGTCCTTTCGATCACGGAGGGAACGGCATCGCTCGAACCGATGCCCCCGGGTTGTGAAACGATGATCGACGATGACGATTCCCGATCCCTCGGGAGTAAGACGACGGCGGAAATGGAGATCCGGGCGCTCAGGTCCTCGCCCCACGCCAGCGGCCCAGTCGCCGTGCGATGCGATATGAGAGGACCTGGGCCACCCGGTCCACGGCCGCGCCGACGTGGGAATCAGCCTGGCCGGCGACCAGCACCCCAGAGGGTCGAAGGTGTGCCACAATCCGGCAGAATTGATCGCGGCCGCCCCGAGGTCCATTGAGATCCTCCAGGGTCACCACCACCCGCTCCACCCGTCGGCGGAACCGGCCGAAGGCGAACTCCAGGCGACGCGCAATCTGGTCTCGAACTCCCTCGTCGATGCCGGCGCCGCGGTCGAGAATCGATACCTCCATGATGCCCTCCCTTGTTCTGGGGTTCCGCCGGCCACCGCAGCCCGAGCAGTTCGGCCGCGAGTGCCCGGCTAGGGAACTTACGCTCCCCGGAATTCGGAGGTTCTCTATAATCTCATTGATTGTGGATTAGAGAAAACCTAACGGAAGGCCATCATGGAGACACTGAACTACAATCATCTGCATTACTTCTGGGTGGTGGCTCATGAAGGGTCGATCGCCGCCGCGAGCAAGCGACTGGACGTGGCGCCGCCGACGATCAGTGCCCAGTTGCGGGACCTCGAGCGCTCGCTCGGCGAGCGGCTCTTCGAGCGGGTCGGCCGTGGGCTGGTGCTCACCGACGTGGGGAGGGTGGCGTTTCGGCACGCGGAGGAGATGTTCCTCAGCGGCCAGGCGCTGCTGGACGCAGTCCGCGGCCGTTCGGCGGGGCGTCCGATCCAGCTCGTCATCGGCGTGGCCGACCAGCTGCCCAAGCTGGTGGCCTATCGCCTGATCAAGCCGGCTCTCGAACTCCCCGATCCGGTGCAGTTCCGCTGTCGAGACGGCCGGACCGACCTCCTGATCGCCGAGTTGGCGATCCGGTCGCTCGACGTCGTGCTTTCGGACACTCCCATTGGCACCGGGTTGCGCGTCCGGGCATTCGATCATCTGCTGGGCGAGTGCGGGGTCGCGGTCGTGGGCACGGAGTCGCTCGCCGCGCGGCACCGTCCCGGTTTCCCCGGCTCGCTGGACGGCGCTCCTTGCTTGCTCCCCCCCCGGACCACGGCGCTGCGGCGGGAGCTGGATCGGTGGTTCGATGATCGGGGGCTGCGCCCCGAGGTGCGGGGTGAGGTGGACGACAGCGCCCTGCTGAAGGTGTTCGGCTCGGCCGGGGAGGGCCTGTGCTTTGTCCCCTCGGTGATCGAGGCCGAGGTCTGCCGCCAGTACAGTGTGAAAGCGATCGGCCGCCTGGACGAGGTCCGCGAGCGCTTCTACGCGATCTCGGTGGAGCGGCGGCTCCAGCACCCCGCCGTGCTGGCGATCACCGAGGCCGCCCGCCGGGAGTTGTTCGCCTGAAGGCGGGCTCGCGGTCCCGTCTCAGGAATCCAGCAGCGTCGCCGTGGCCTCGCTGAACCGGAAGTGCGGGGCGGGGATGATCGCGGAGGACTGGGGCGCGATGCCCTCGCTCAGCAGGAACGGGGCGGGCCCGCGGTGGACCTTCTGGGCGATCGCCTGGAATCCGGCGCGGGACATGAGTTCGCGAAACCGTCGCGACGACGCGTGATGCACGTCCCCCTCGCGGAACGCCACGCAAACATCGTAGATGAACCAGCCCCAGGGGGCGTCGCGATAGCCGTCGATGATTAGCAGGCGGCCGCCGGGGTTCAGGACTCGCGCCATCTCGGCGACGGCAGTCTCCTGGTGCGGATAGTGGTGGAAGCTATTGGCGCAGGTGACGAAGTCGAAGCTGCCCGAGGCGAACGGCAACCGCTCGCTGTCACCCTGGACCGGCAGGACGTCGGCCTCCAGGTGTCGCCAGCGAACCTCGCCCTTCGTGAGCATCTCCGCAGTGAGATCCACTCCCCACACCTTGGCCTGGGGCAGGGCGTCCCTGAGCCGGGCGGCGAACAGCCCCGTCCCGCAGCCGATATCCAGCAGCCGGAACGGACGGCCGCCGGCCGCCTCGCGAATTCGTCGGATCAAGGCCCGGTGCGAGGGTCCGAAGAGCAACCATTGAAGGATGCATCGATCGTAGCTCTCGCTCCAGCGGGTGAACTCCTCGGCCGCCTGGTCCCTGTCGTATCCCATCGAGGCCTCCCTGCCTGATCTCGGGTGCGGCTTGCGGTCGCGGTTGCGACCTGGAATCGGCTTTTACCCCGTCCGGTCGAACCCAACAACCCGTATTCTCGAATTCGCATCCCCCGCGCCGGGACGCGGCCGGCCCGCGGGGTTGAAAGCGCCGGGCGGCATGCCTAAGATCAATGACGAAGGATAAGATTGCAAAAATCCAGGACGTTCCCGAATCCGACCTTGGGGCTTGCCGTGCTCAAGCTGCCCGTCTACCTGGACAATCACGCGACGACGCGGACCGATTCCACGGTCCTGGACTTGATGCTGCCCTATTTCACGGAGGTCTACGGCAACGCGGCCAGCATCTCGCACCGCTATGGTTGGGAGGCCGGCGAGGCGGTGGACAGGGCGAGGGAGCAGGTCGCCGCAGCCATCGGCGCCGAGGCGAAGGACATCATCTTCACCTCGGGGGCGACCGAGGCGAACAACCTGGCGATCAAGGGTGCCGCCGCGGCGTCGAGGCGCAAGGGGAACCATCTCGTCACCGCGGCAGCCGAGCACAAGTCCGTGCTCGACCCGATGAAGCGACTCCAGCGGGAGGGCTTCGAGGTGACCGTGGTGCCTTGTGACGAGGCCGGACGCGTGTCGGCCGATGCCGTCGCCGGGGCGCTCACCGATCGGACGGTCCTCGTCTCGGTCATGGCGGCGAACAACGAGGTCGGGTCGCTCAACCCGATCCGCGAGATCGGCGCGCTGTGTCGCGAGCGGGGAATCCTGTTCCACACCGACGCCACGCAGGCCGTCGGCAAGGTACCGCTCGACGTCCTCGAGGACGAGATCGACCTCCTCAGCTTCTCCGGCCACAAGATCTACGGTCCCAAGGGCATCGGTGCCCTCTACGTGAGGCGTCGCGACCCCCAGGTCCGGCTATCTCCGCTGATCGACGGCGGCGGCCATGAGCGGGGCCTCCGGAGCGGGACGCTGCCGGTACCGCAGATCGTCGGCCTCGGGGCCGCGGCCGAGCTGGCCGTTCGGGAGCGTCCGGACGAGTCCGCCCGGCTCCTGGCCCTCCGAGAGCGACTCCACCGCGGGATTGAAGACAGGATCCCGGCCATCCGGCTCAACGGTCATCCCGTGGAACGGCTGCCGGGAAACCTGAACCTGAGCTTCGGATTCGTCGACGGCGAGGCCCTGATGATGGCGATGCGCGACATCGCGGTCAGCTCGGGCGCCGCCTGCACCTCGGCCAACCCGGAGCCCAGCCATGTGCTCCTGGCGATGGGACTGGACGAGGACATGGCCCGGGCCAGCCTCCGCTTCGGCCTGGGGCGGTTCACGACGGCCGAGGAGGTCGAGTTCTCGATCGCGGCCGTCTCGGAGGCGGTCGTCCGCTTGCGGCAGCACAGCGCCGTCTGGTCGGCCAGCCACCAGGGCCAGGTGTTTGACGACGCCATATGATACGTTATCGGCGTCCCGAGATTCCGTGCATCGTGACGAGTGAGTTCCCAGCGATCCAGGAGAAGGAGAAGAAGCGATGAGCGTGACCCTGACCGAGAAGGCCGCGGGCGAGGTGAAGAAGATCATCAGTGAGCAGAATCTGCCCGAGGGCACGGTCCTCCGCGTCGGAGTGCAGGGGGGCGGCTGCAGCGGCTTCGCGTACAGCCTGAACTTCGACACCAGCACCAGCGAGCGCGATCGGGTGACGGATGTACATGGGGTGAAGCTGGCTGTGGATAAGAAGTTCGATCCGTATCTCGACGGCACCGTCGTCGACTTCTACGACGGGCTGGAGAAGCGCGGCTTCGTCTTCAACAATCCCAACGTCGTGAAGTCCTGCGGCTGCGGCTCGTCGTTCCAAGTCTGATCCCCGCTGAATAGGGATCTCGGGCCTGAGGAGCGGGGCGGCCGCCCGGCCGCCCCTCACCATCGCCAGCCCGACTCCAGCTCGCGATTGACGATGCACTCGGCTGGCCAGCGGTTGTGGTAGAGGTCGACGATCGTGCGGGCGGCGAGCTCTGCCATGTCGCTCATGGATTGATGGTCGGTGCCGGCGATGTGCGGGCTGAGGACGACATTCGGAAGACCGAGCAGGGGATTTTCGGGTGCCGGGGGCTCCTGGCCGAGAACGTCGAGCCCCGCCCCCGCGAGGTGACCGGAGACCAGGCTGTCGCGGAGGTCGGCCTCGACGATGAGGCCCCCGCGCGAGGTGTTGATCAGCCAGGATCCCGGCTTCATCAGGCCGAGGAAGGCCCGGTCTACCAGACCTCTTGTGTCGGCCGTAAGCGGGACATGCAGGCTGACGATGTCCGACTCCGCCAGCAGCTCCGGCAGCGGCAGGCGGCGGATCCGGTATTGCTCCTCGAACTCCGGGTTCGGGGTCGGATCGAAGGCGATGATCTTCATGTCGAAGGCATACGCACGCCGGGCGACGGCCTGCCCGATCCGCCCGAGGCCGACCAGCCCGAGGGACTTGCCCCTCACCGGCGAGACCAGCGCGCGATCCCAGCCCCCGGCGTGGATCGTCCGGTCGTAGGCCACGATCTTCCGGCAGAGGGCCAGCAGGAGGGCGAAGGTCTGCTCGGCGACGCTGTCCTGGTTGGTCCCCGGCGTGATTGTGAGGACCACGTTGTGCCGGGTGGCTGCCTCCACGTCGATCAGGTCGTAGCCGACGCCGGTGCGGGCGATCACCCGGAGCCAGGGGGCCATGGCGAAGAGCTCCGGCGTCATCCGCTCGCCGCCGGCCAGGAGGGCATCGATCCTCGGCAGGTACTCGCGGAGCTGAGGCTCGGTGAGCGCGAAGTCGCCCGCGGGGTCGATCACTTCGAAGCCCGCCTGGGTCAGGATCGTGCGGAAAGGGCCCGGCTGTTGCCGGAGCAGGAAAGGACCGACCAGGACGCTGGGCATTTTCGGGGTTCCGGGAGGACCGGTGGCCGGGTGGCGACGTCGGGGGGCGGGCGCCGGCCGCGTCCGATCCCGCCCCGCGTTCTAAAGTATCGCCCGGCCTCGGCGGAGAACAGCGTGCCGCCCGCCGGGGTCCCGGTCGGGACGCACCGCAAATCGGCAATCCTATCAGTTTCGGCGGGCCGATTTGGCTCTATGGCCATGATCCGGCGGACACGCTATGGTAGAAGAGTGACCCAACCGGGGATCGCAGGTCGGGACCGGGCATGCCGACGCCGCGCCGGCCTGCGGGATCGCTTGTCTTCCCCTCCCCTCACACCGAGCTGATCCACGGGGATGGCGGCGGATCGCGGATTCGGCAGGCATCGAGCCGGAGGCCTGAGCGTCCCGGTCCTCGACATCGGCGCAGGCCGTCCTGGGTGGAACGAACGGCATGGGGGTCCTGAAGTTCTTATTGCCCTCCAATGACCTGGCCCGCCGGCTTCCGGGCCTGCGGAAAGCGTACCTGACGGGGCTGGACCGGACGCCCGGCCGCCTGAGCATCGAGTTCCGCAACGGCATGATGGTCTGCTTCCGCGAGACCAGCGAGAGCGGGCGTCTGTTCGTGCCCTGGCCGATCGCCGGCTACGGCACGCCGATCGTTGGGACGGCGACCCTGGCCGAGCGGCCCGCGCCCTACGTGCTGGCCCTGGAGCTGGCCCGCGGCAAACTGAACGACGTGCGCAACCAGACCGCTGACTGGGTGCAGATGGGGCTGCGGATCGCCCCCGAGCTGGAGTCCGCGACTGCCGAGGCGCGTGGGACCTTCATCAAGGCGGCAATGTCCGGCGACGATCCGGAAGCCTGCCTGTCGGCGGCCCAGGCCAGCCTGGAGGCCGCGAGCCGGGCGGGCGACATCCTGACCGACGCATACCTGGCCCAGATCCTCCAGAACCGGCTGGCCGCTACCGGCAAGTTCACGACCCACGTCGGCTGCATGCTGACCCAGGAGCCGGAGAAAGTCCCCGGCGCCGAGCAGTGGCCCAGCGCGTTCAACGCCTGCCAGCTCGGGCTCTCCTGGAGGCAGGTCGCCCCGTCGGAGGGGAAGTACCGCTGGGACCTGTTCGACGGCCAGCTCGCGTGGTGCCGCCGCAAGCAGCTTGAAGTCGAGGGCGGCCCCCTGATCGAATTCCGCCCCTCGGCGCTGCCGGACTGGATCTGGCTCTGGGAGGGCGATGCTGAGACCATCAGCGGATTCGTCACCGATTATGTCCGCCAGGCGGTGCTCCGCTACCGCGGCAGGGTCCCGATCTGGCACGTGGTCCACCGCCCGGCCTCGCAGGAGATCCTCGGGCTCTCCGAGGAGGACCAGATCAGGATCACGGCGCGGGCGATCCAGGTGGCTCGCCAGACCGACCCGGCCGCCCAGATCTGCATCGGGATCGATCGTCCCTGGGCCGAGTGGATGAGCACGAGCCACTTCCAGCTCGGCCCGCTCCACCTCTGCGACTACCTGCTCCGGTCGGACCTGGGCATCGCCAGTATCGGCATCGAGATCGCGCCGGGGTACTCGAGCCCCGGCAGCCACCTGCGAGACCTCTTCGAATTCTCGAGAATGCTGGACCTCTACTCGCTGCTCAACGTGCCGCTACACCTGACGATGGCGGTCCCCTCGGCCGCCGGCCCCGACCCGAACGCGGATCCCTCGGTTCAGGTGGAGACGGCCCAGTGGCCCGGCCCCCCCGCGGAGGAGACGCAGTCCAACTGGGGCGCGCGCTGGCTGGCCCTCGGCCTGGCCAAGCCGTTCGTCCGGTCGGTGACCTGGATGGCGGCCGCCGATTCCCAGCCGCATCTCTATCCGCACTCCGGGCTACACCGGCCCGACGGCACGCCGAAGCCGATGTTCTCGTGGCTCCAGTCGCTCCGCCAGGACCTGATCGCCTGAAGTTGGACCTCGAACGGTCGCGAGGCAGGGACGGCTGGACGCGTCAGTCGCATGGGACATCTTGGATTCCGTGCCTCCCCACCGTAGAGTGGACCGTCGCCCGGTTGAGTCCCCTGTCATTCCCCCGTCCAGGCGAGGTCGCCCGTGTCCGATCCTCCCGCCGGCCCGCCGTCGAGGGCCGGGTTCCCGACGACGCGATGGAGCCGGGTCGTCGCGGCCGGCGACCCGCGCGACTCGGAGGCCCGCCAGGCCCTGGAGGGGCTCTGCCGAGACTACTGGTATCCGCTCTACGTCTTCATCCGCCGCAAGGGTTTCCAGCCCGATGAGGCCGCCGACCTGACCCAGGCCTACTTCGCCCGGTTGCTGGAGGCCGGCGTCCTGGCCGCCGCCGACCGCCGCAAGGGACGATTCCGCGCGTTCCTGCGGACGGACTGCGGCTTCTTTCTGTCCCACCAGGTGGAGCGCGACCGTGCCGCGAAGCGGTGCGGCGGGGCCGCGTCGCTGTCGATCGACGCCCGCGACGCCGAGGGCCGCTACCTCCGCGAGCCCGCCGACCCGGGACTGTCGCCCGATCGCCTGTTCGATCGGGCCTGGGCGCTGCGGCTGCTCGACGGCGTGCTGCGGCGCCTGGCCGTCGAGTACGCCGAGACCGGCCGCGCAGCACAGTTCGATGCCCTCCAGGTCGTCCTCAGCGCGGGGCCCCGCTCGGTCCCCTACGCGGAGATCGCGGCCCGGCTCGGGATCTCCGTGGGGGCCGTCCAGGCGGCCGTCCAGCGGCTCCGCCGCCGCTACCGCGACGTGCTCCGCGAGCAGGTCGCCGCCACGCTGGAGAATCCGGACGACACGGCCGTCGAGGAGGAACTCCGCGATCTCTTCGCGGCGCTGGGCGGATGAGTCGGAGAAAATTCGTCGCCTTCGCGTCAGGTCGGGCGAGGTTTCCGTTATGAGTCTGGCGAGTCGGATGTTCGTGCCAGGATCCTCGGCTGGTGGGTGCCACGGGTTCGGTTCACCGAACCCGTGAGCGGAGACGCCGCGGCTTGCATCCACGGGTTCGATCGAACCCGTGCCACCCTCGGACAGGAAGACGGACTTCAGACCTCGGAGGAGCCCCGAGATGGCCATCGCTCCAAGCCTTTGCCCGACCTGCGGCGCCGAACGGCCCGCCGACGCCCCGCTCGGCCACTGCCCCCGCTGCCTGCTGAGGGAGGGGATCGGCGGCCCGTCGCTGGCGCTCTCTCGCGGCGGCATGGGCGCGACTGTCGAGCCGAGCGGTCCGCCAGGCGTGCTGGAGACGCTGGCCGGCTCGATCGGACCGGTGCCGCTGGTGCTCCTGCGCGACACCGACCCCGGGGCCGAGCCGCCGGTGATGAGGGTTCCCGATCGCGACGCCGCCAACGCGGCGATCCGCTACCGCATCGACGGGGAGATCGCCCGCGGCGGCATGGGCGCGGTGCTCAAGGGCCGCGACCCCGACCTCGGGCGCGACGTGGCCCTCAAGGTCCTCCGCGACGACTTCCGCGAGAACGCCGACATGGTGCGGCGTTTCGTCGAGGAGGCCCAGATCGGCGGGCAGCTCCAGCACCCAGGCATCGTGCCGATCTACGAGCTGGGCACCTTCGCCGACAGGCGCCCGTTCTTCTCGATGAAGCTGGTCAAGGGCCACACGCTGGCCGCGCTGCTCCAGGAGCGCGGCGACCCGAAGGCCGACCTGCCCCGCCTGCTGGGCATCTTTGAGGCCGTCTGCCAGACGGTGGCCTACGCCCACGCTCGCGGGGTGATCCACCGCGATTTGAAGCCGTCCAACGTGATGGTGGGCTCGTTCGGCGAGGTGCAGGTGATGGACTGGGGGCTGGCCAAGGTGCTGCCCCGCGGCGGCGTGGCGGACGACGCGAGGGCCGGCAGGGAGTCGCACGCCGAGACGGTCATCGCCACGGCCCGCAGCGGCGGGTCGGACGCGGACCTGTCGCACGCCGGCTCGGTGCTGGGCACGCCCAGCTACATGGCCCCGGAGCAGGCCGCCGGCGAGAACGACCGGGTCGACGAGCGGGCCGACGTCTTCGCGCTGGGCTCGATGCTCTGCGAGGTCCTCACCGGCGACCCGGCGTTCACCGGCCGCAGCTCCGGCGAGATCATCCGCAAGGCGTCCCGCGGCGACACGGCCGACGCGCTCGCCCGGCTGGCCGGCTGCGGCGCCGACGCCGAGCTGGTGGCCCTGGCGCGGGACTGCCTGGCCGCCGAGGCCGAGGACCGGCCGCGGCACGCGGGGGCCGTCTCCGAGCGGGTCACGGCGTACCTCGCCGGCGTCCAGGAGCGTGTCCGCAGGGCCGAGCTGGCGAGCGTCGAGGAGCGGGCCCGGCGCCGGCTGACCACGGTGGCCGCCGCCTCGCTGCTGGCCCTGACGACCGCCGGCGGGCTGGGGACGACGTACTGGCTCCAGCAGCGCCAGGCCCGGGCCGCGGCGGCCGAGCAGGTGCTGGTGCGGGTCAGCCTGCTCCGCGACCAGGCCCGGCAGCACGCCGACGACCCGGCGCGGTGGCGGCTCGCCCTGGCGGCGATCGACCAGGCCGAGGGCCCACTGGACGGCGAGAACCGGGCCCGGCTCGTCGCGCTGCGGGACGAGGCCCGGGCCGGCGAGCGGGCCGCCGAGGCCGACCGCGAGCTGCTCGACCGCCTGGTGGACGTCCGCAGCGCCCGGGCCGACGACTCCGACGGGTCCGCGACCGACGACGCCTACGCCGGGGCGTTCCGCGGGGCGGGCCTCGACCTTGCGGTTCTGCCGCCGGCCGAGGCGGCGGCCGCCATCCGGAAGCGGCCGCCGGCGGTGGCCGCGGCCCTGGTCTCCGCCCTGGACGAATGGGCGGGCGTCCGGCGCGCGCGCGGGGATCGGGCGGGAGCAGGGCGGCTCGCCGAGGTCGCGAACGCCGCCGATCCCGACCCTTGGCGGCAGGGACTGCAAAGCACTGGACCAGCCGGACCGTGCCGCCCGGCTGGCCGCGGCTGAAGGGCCTGGCGGCCGGGGCCCGGCTCGACGACCTCGACGCGGTGAGCCTGGATCTGCTGGGCACGGCGGCTCTCGGCCTCGGGGGACGCCGCGGCGGCCGAGGGCGTCCTGCCCCGCCCAGCGGCGGCACCCGGGGGACGTCTGGCTGAGCTACCACCTGGGCCAGGTCCTGGAGGCCCTGGGTCGGACCGACCAGGCGATCCGGTACTACGCCGCGGCGCGGGCCCTCCGGCCCGAGACGGCACACGAGCTGGCGCACGCCCTGGAGAAACGGGGCGAGTCGGACGAGGCGATCGAGGCCTTCCGCCAGCTCTGCCGCATCCGCCCCGGCAGCGGCCGGCATCTCGGCTGCCTCGGAAGCACCCTCAAGGAACGGGGGCGGGCGGAGGAGGCCGGCAAGGCGCTGGACGCCGCCCTCGCCGCGCTCCGCGAGGAGGTCCGTCTCCATCCCGAGCGTCCCCTCGCTCGCTCTTATCTGGCCAACGCACTTGGCTGACAAGGGCAAGCTTGACGAGGCCGTGGAGGAATACCGCACCGCCATCCGACTCAGGCCGGACGACGCCATCGCCCACAACAACCTGGGCAACGCACTGCGTGAGCAGGGCAAGCTCGACGAGGCCGTGGAGGAACACCACACCGTCATCCGACTCCAGCCGGACTTCGCCGACGCTCACAGCAACCTGGGTAGGTCTCTCCATGAGCAGGGCAAGCACGACGAGGCCGTCGCGGAATACCGCACCGCCATCCGACTCAAGCCCGACCTCGCCTTCGCCCACTACAACCTGGGCAGCACTCCGTGACCAGGGCAAGCGCACGAACGAGGCGATGGAGGAATTCCGCACCGCCATCGAGTAAAGCCGGACCACGCCGAGGCCCCTGCAACCTGGGCAACGCACTCGTAATCAGGGCAAGCTCGACGAGGCGATGGAGGAATTCCGCACCGCCATCCGACTCAGGCCGGATCACGCCATCGCCCACAACAACCTGGGCAGCCGCTGCGTGAGCAGGGCAAGCTCGACGAGGCCGTGGAGGAACACCACACCGTCATCCGACTCCAGCCGGACTTCGCCGACGCTCACAGCAACCTGGGTAGGTCTCTCCATGAGCAGGGCAAGCACGACGAGGCCGTCGCGGAATACCGCACCGCCATCCGACTCAAGCCCGACCTCGCCTTCGCCCACTACAACCTGGGCAACGCACTCCGTGACCAGGGCAAGCGCGACGAGGCGATGGAGGAATTCCGCACCGCCATCCGAGTAAAGCCGGACCACGCCGAGGCCCACTGCAACCTGGGTCAGCTCCTGAGGAGGCGAGGAGACCACGCCGGCGCGGTGAGCGAGCTCCGCAAGGGGCACGAGCTGGGCTCGCGGCGGCCGGACTGGCGCTACCCCTCGGCCCAGTGGCTGGCCGATGCCGAGGCACTGGCGGCCATGGCGGGGCGCCTGCCGCGGATCCTCCGCGGGGAAGATAAGCCCGCCAACCCGGCCGAGGGGCTGGCCGCCGGTCGGCACTGCTACGACAGGGGCCTCCACGCCGCCGCGGCCCGGCTCTTAAAGGAGGCCCTGGACGCCGACCCGAGGCTCGCCGTCGACCGAAATGCGGGGCACCGCTACAACGCCGCCTGCACCGCCGCCCTGGCCGGCTGCGGGAAGTCGAAGGACGACCCGCCGCCGGACGAGGCCGCCCGGACGAGTCTCCGCGACCAGGCCCGCCAGTGGCTCGCGGCCGACCTGGCCGAGTGGTCGAAATCCCTCGACTCCGGCGGTCCCCAGGCCCGGCCGGGCACGGCGAGGGTGCTCGCCCACTGGAAGGAGGACCCCGACCTCGCCGGTATCCGCGACCCGGAGGCCCTCCAGAAGCTGCCCGAGGCCGAACGCAAGGAGTGGCAGGCCCTCTGGTCCGAGGTCGATCGGCTGCTGGGGAGGGCGACAATGGCCAAATGAACATTGTGTGCCAGCCGTTGAATCTGTTTCTGAATGCATTTTCCGACTCCTGTCGGCCAATGGCTGACGCACGAACTCCCTGCACGGACCTGCTCTATTCGTGTTGCCCTAGAACGCGTTGCGGCCTATGACGAGGCTCGGTATACTCGTCGGTTCGCGATCCCCGATGACGTAGGCCCGAGCAGTCATGTTTGACGACCTCCAGAAACGGCTTTCCGGCGCCTTCCGACGCTTCCGGGTCAGCGGCGTGCTGACCGAGGCGAACATGAAGGAGGGGCTGCGCGAGGTCCGCACGGCCCTCCTGGAAGCCGACGTCAACTACAAGGTCGCCCAGGAGTTCATGGACCGCGTCACCGAGCGGGCCGTGGGCACCCAGATCGTCAAGGCGATCCGCCCCGAGCAGCAGATCGTCAAGATCGTCCACGACGAGCTCGTCGAGCTGATGGGGCCGGTGGACCCTTCGATCCGCTTCGAGAAGGCCGGCACGACCGTCCTGATGCTCTGCGGACTCCAGGGATCCGGCAAGACGACGACCTGCGGCAAGCTCGCGCGACTGCTCGCGGGCCAGGGCCGCAAGCCGATGCTGGTGGCCGCCGACCTTCAGCGTCCCGCGGCCGTCGAGCAGCTCAAGGTGATCGGCGGGCAGCTCGGGCTGCCGGTCTTCAGCGAGGCGACGTCCAACCCGGTCAAGGTCTGCCAGGACGCCCTGGTCGAGGCGAACCGGCAGGGCTGCGACACGCTGATCCTGGATACCGCCGGCCGGCTCCACGTCGACGACGAGCTGATGGCCGAGCTCGTGCAGATCGAGAAGAAGGTGAAGCCCCACCAGGTCTTCTTCGTCTGCGACGCGATGACCGGGCAGGACGCGGTGGCCTCGGCCGAGGCGTTCAACGCGGCGCTCGAGCTCGACGGCGTCATCCTGACGAAGCTCGACGGCGACGCCCGGGGTGGGGCCGCCCTCTCGGTCCGCAAGGTGACCGGCGTTCCGGTGAAGTTCGTCGGCAAGGGGGAGAAGCTCGACAAGCTCGAGGCCTTCGACCCGGAGCGGCTGGTCGGCCAGATGCTCGGCATGGGCGACATCGTCGGACTGGTCGAGGCGGCGCAGCAGTCGGTCGACGCCGAGGAGGCCCGCCGCCAGCAGGAACGCCTGGCCAAGGGCAAGTTCGACCTCAACGACTTCCGCCAGCAGATCGGCCAGATGAAGAAGATGGGCTCGATGCGCGAGCTCATGGGCAAGATCCCCGGCCTGAGCCAGATGTCGGGCGACCTCGGGAACCTCGACGCCGACGGCGAGGTCCAGCGGATCCAGGGCATCATCGACAGCATGACGCCGGCCGAGCGGAGCCGGCCCGACCTGATCGACACCTCGCGCCGCCGGCGGATCGCCGCCGGGGCCGGCGTGGACCCCTCGGACGTCTCCGGCCTGGTCAAGCAGTTCGACGCCATGGCCGCGCTCGTCCGGTCGATGTCCCAGATGAGCATGCTGGACAAGATCAAGGCGCTCACCGGCCTGGGCCGTGCCGCCGCCAGCAACCCGGGCGCTCGGCTCTACGCCCCGAAGGTCGGCACCGGCAAGCGGCTCTCGCCCAAGGAACGCGAGAAGCTGCGAAAGCAGCGTGAGAAGGAAGAACGTCGGCGCCGCCGCGAGGAGCGTGGCCGACCGGATTAGACCGACATCGCCCGGCACTGGGCCCGGTCCGTCCGATCCCCGGACGACCCGCCCGACCGCCGGCTTGGCCGTCTCCGGGACACCTGAGACTCTCGCCGCCGGGGCCGGGGACGCGACGTGACGGGGATGAAACCCCGCCCCGTCTTGCCACCGAGACCTGAGTTCATCGTGATTGATTGTCTGAATTTGAGAGGAGAACGAGCGTGGTTCGAATTCGCATGAAGTCCTTCGGGAGGCGGCACCGCCCGTTCTTCCGGATCTGCGCGATGGACTCCCGGACGGGCCGGGATGCGCGGCCGATCGAGGAGCTCGGGCACTACGACCCGATGAACCCCAACGCCGAGACGCAGACGGTCCTGAACGTGGACCGGATCCGCTACTGGCTCGGCGTCGGCGCCCAGCCGTCGGACAAGGTCGCGGCGATCCTGCGGCGTCACAACGTGAAGAAGCCGGCCCCGGGCGAGCCCTGGCAATTGCCGAAGACGGAGGCCGCCCCGGCGGCCGCGGCCCCGGCGGCGCAGACCTCCTGAGCGGAAGCGGGCCGCCATGTCCTCGCCGACGCTCCGCATCGACGTGCTCACCCTGTTCCCGGCGCTCTTCGACGGATTCGTGGGGCAGAGCATCGTCCGGCGTGCGATCGACAAGGGGCTGGTCGAGATCCGGCTCTGGGACATGCGGGACTGGGCGTCCGGCAAGCACAAGCAGGTGGACGACCGACCCTTCGGCGGCGGGCCCGGAATGGTGCTGATGGCACCCCCGGTGGTGGCCGCTGCCGAGGCCGTGCGGGCCGGTTGCGACGAGCCCGGGCGGCTGATCGCCCTGTCCCCGCAGGGGCCGAGGCTGACCCAGGACCGGGCGATCGCCCTGGCGGCCCAGCCGCGACTGATCCTGCTCTGCGGCCGTTATGAGGGCTTCGACGAGCGGATCATCGAGATCCTGGAACCGGAGCTGCTCTCGATCGGTGACTTCGTGCTCTCCGGGGGCGAGGTCGCGGCCATGGTGGTGATGGACGCCGTCGTTCGGCTGGTTCCCGGAGTCCTGGGAGACGCGGAAAGCGCAATCGACGAGTCGTTCGGCCCCGACGGGGCGCCTTGAGTATCCCCAGTACACGCGGCCCCGGGAGTTCCGGGGCAGGGCCGTGCCGGACGTGCTGCTCAGCGGCGACCATGCCGCCATCGCACGCTGGCGGCGGGCCCGGCGGCGATGAGCCGCGAATCCGCCATTGACGAAGATGACCCATGTGTCGGGCGCAACGCGGGCGGCGAACCGGCCCGGCCGCCCAGGAAAGGACCTTGCGATGCAGAACCGCCTGCTGACCGTCGTGGAACAAGCCAGCCTGAAACCGACGGTGCCCAAGTTCGAGATCGGCGACACGGTCGACGTCCACGTCCGCATCCTTGAAGGCGACAAGGAGCGGATCCAGGTCTACAACGGCGTCGTGATCGCCCGCTCGGGCAGCGGCACTCGCGAGATGTTCGTCGTCCGGCGAATCGTCCAGGGCGAGGGCGTCGAGCGGAAGTTCCCGCTTCACTCGCCGCGGATTGCCGACATCGTCGTCAAGCGCTCGGGCAAGGTCCGGCGGGCCAAGCTCTACTACCTGCGCGAGCGGTCGGGCAAGTCGGTGCGGCTGAAGGAGCGGTTCACCACCGGCGCCGCGGCCACCGAGGCCAAGGCCGCCAAGGCCGAGCGCAAGGCTGCCAAGATCGCCACGAAGAAGGCCAAGGCCGAGGCCAGCGCCGCCGCCAAGTCCAAGTGACTCGGGGCCACGGCGGGCCTCGTCGGGGAGAGTGGTGAGGTCGATCAGGGATCCTCGAGCGCCGCGGCCTCCGGGCCGCGGCGGGCGATCAGCTCAAGGGAGTGTGGCGACTTATGGCGGAAGAGATCATCGTCGTTTCCGGACTCCCTCGCTCGGGCACCTCGCTGATGATGCAGATGCTCGCCAGCGGCGGCATCGAGGTCCTCACCGACAACCTCCGCACCGCGGACACCGATAATCCCCGCGGCTACTACGAGTTCGAGCGGGTCAAGAAGCTCAAGGAGGATTCTTCCTGGGTCCCCGAGGCTCGGGGCAAGGCGGTGAAGCTGGTCTCCCAGCTCCTCTTCGACCTGCCGAAGGATGAGCGCTATCGCATCATCTTCATGCAGCGTGACCTCGACGAGATGATCGTCTCGCAGGAGAAGATGCTCCAGCGCCTCGGTCGAGAGGCCGCCCCCCGCGAGGAGATCAAGAAGGCCTTCACCAACCACCTCGACAAGCTCCACCGCTGGCTGGACCAGCAGCCCAACATGTCCGTCCTGCGCCTGCCCTACGCCGAGGTCCTCGCCGACCCCGACGCGGCGACCCGACGGATCTGCGAGTTCCTCTCCGGCAAGCCCGACCCCGCTGCCATGATCAAGGCCATTGATCCATCGCTCTACCGGAACCGCAAGGACGGATCGACCGAGTCGCGCTGACGTACGCTGGATCACTCCGCCCAAATCTACCCGCAGTCAAGCAATGCGGATGTGCTCGCGGGGGCACCGAGAATGGAACTCGACCTCTCGTGGCTGACCAGCAGAAGGCTCACGGCGGTGGAGCACGCCGGTCATGGCACCTGGCGCTTCCACTTCGGGGATGACGCCGAGGTCCATTCGGACTCTCCTTGGCGTCTGTTCCGCGACGGCAGGATCGCGCTGAGCAGCGAGGACCACGGACACCGCTACGGGCTGCCAGGACCCATCGACGCGGAGGCCGCCTGCGTGGCGGAGGTCGGCGGGGCCGTCGTCCGCTCTGCTGAGGTGCGAGACGAATCTCGTGACTTCGTCGTCACGTTCGAATCCGGGGTGCGGCTCGAGATCGTCCCTTTGTCGTCCGGATACGAGTCGTGGAAGCTCGGTGGCCCCGGTGGACTCTTCGTCGTGGCCCAGGGCGGGGGAGACCTGGCAGTGTGGAGTAGAGGCATCGGGAACCGATGAGCGGTGATGGCTCCCGGGACATCGATCTACCCGCCTCGCGCGGGCTCGTCCCTTGGAGGACGGAACGTGGAACCGCCCCACTGCGTCGCATCGCAGCGACGTTCGCTGTCATGGCGGCGTTGTTTCTCCTTGCGACGGCCATTCGGTGGCTTGCCTCCGGTTGCCCGCTCGGGTGGCCGATCGGAAGCTGTGTCACGAAGGTCGGCGGACTGGACGTCGTCGCCTCGTCCGACCACCTGCTGACGAACATCGGCCTTCGCACTTCCGGGAATTCCGTCATCCTCAACGTGGAGGGGAGGTCGGTCGTCATCCGGAACGGCGAGCTACTGATCGAAGGCGCCGTCGAGTGCCTCATCCCCCCCGGATCCAGGCACGTCGAATTCGCGGCGACCGGCGATGTCCTCCGCATCATGGTCGACGGGAAAATCATCCGGGAAGCCCGCTGAAGGAGAAGCGTCCCCAACCGCGAATCGGCAACGATCGGCGATGAATCGTCACGGAATCGCGTGACCGACGGCTTCGGCGGTAGGCAGCCAGGAGATCGAAACCTTGCATCCCCGAGTGCAGAATGGCTTGCCACGCGGTGGATTAGGCTACGTCGGACTTCCGCTCGGGGTCGTCTCTTCACTCTCGGCCTGGTGGCTCGATGGCGTCGTTCCGCTGGTTCTTGCAGGCCTCGCTTGCCCCCTCTGCCTGTGGCTCGGTCTGGGGCTCAGGGCCGACGGACTCTGCGGCGAAGTGGCCGACGAGATTACCTGGGAGTCACCGCGTCGGTACGACTGGTTCCGGCTGCAAGACTACATCTGCATGGTCTTCCGACTGTCGAATTGCACGATCCTGCTCGGGCTGGCGGGCCTCATCATCACGATCTGGCGGGCGACCCACCCATGGCCAGGTACTTCATAGAATCGCACTGCGGTGATTTAGGGCCCGCAAGCGCGCTTGCGGGCCCTCCGGGTAAGGGTCTCAGAATTGCGGCTCCGCGTCCGGGTCGGGTCGTTGGTCGCCCCCGCGGCGGGGTCGTGACTTGGTTTGAGGCCGATTGCGGTTGGGCCCCTGACGGGCCGACCGGTTCGGGCCACCCTGGCCCGGGCCGAAGGCTGGCTGGATCGAGGCCAGGTCGAAGGGCTTGCCCTGCATCTTCTTGAACGCGGTCTGCTGATCGGGGGTCAGCACGCTGTTGACCTGCGAGGTCGCGGTCGAGCGGATCCGCTCCCGCTCCTGCCGCATCTTCTCGAACCGAGCTCGGAACTCCTCGGGGTTGAATCCGGGAGGGCCTCCTCCGCCTCGCCGGCCACGCGGGGCACCGCCCTCATCGGGGGGCCCGCCGCCAGGGAAACCGTCCTCGCCCGGAGGAGGCCCGCCGCCGGGGAAGCCCCCTTCTTCGCCCGGAGGACCACCCGCGAGTCCACCTTCCCCCGGGGGTCCGTCGCCTGGAAATCCGCCTCCACCGGGAGGGGGACCGTCGCCTGGAAATCCGCCTTCGCCCTCTGCACCTGGAGGCCCATCGCCGCCGTTGCGGGCCCCGTTACCTCCGCGACGACGCCCGAATCCATCTGGAGGGCGGGGCATCGCGTTGCGCTCGGCCTCTCTCGCCTCGTCGAGGATCTTCTCGATCTGGGTCGATTGGTCCTTGTTGAGCTTCAGCTTCGCCGCGACCTCGCTTCGGGCCAGCGCGAAGACGCCGTCCCGCTGCAACTCGATCTCGGCCAGCCGGGATTTCTGCCTGGGCTCGAGGACCTTCGCGACGGCGTCTCTCTGCTCGCGCTGGGCCTTCTCCATCCTGGCCCGCATCTTCTCGGGGTCGGGCCGCTCCTCCCGCGCCTTGCCGAAGGCCTCTCGCCGCCGCTGGGCCTGTGAGCCCTCTAGCTTCTTGAGCTGGCTTTTCTGCTTCTCGGTGAGCCCGAGCTCTTTCTGCACCGTCGGTGCCATGACCAGGTTGAAGCCACCGGGACCCCCGGGGCCTCGCGGGCCACCCGGCCTCCCAGGGGGGCCCTGGGCGCGGGCCAGCGCCACCGTGAGCGTCATGGTGAGGGCGACGGCGAGGAACCGCGGCGATGTCCAGATCATCTTGAGTCTCCCCTCGGGACTGCCCTTCGCCGACCCGTACCAGAGGTCGGGACGAGATCCACGATCTGATAATATCCCCGAATTCAGCCGTTGGGTGTAAAGCTGTGTAAATTCAGAGGGATCTGACTCGTCCCCGCCACGCTCTTCGCGGACGGCACCCATCGTTGCCGGGGCCCTCAGAGTCGCAAGCGTCAGCGACGGCCGCCTGCACGGCGAGTAGAGCCTGTTGATTCTACCGATTACCCGTACTTCGAAAGAGGGGAGATGATTTGATTTGACATGACCCGCGCGGCGCGTTAGCAGTCGAAGGTGACGATCTGCTCACGGCGGGCAGGCCCGTCCCGCTAGGACAGCCCCTCCGCGAACCTCGCGGCCAGGGGCTTCGTTTTTTCCGGTCGGCGTCGCTCGCCGTCGAGCGGATCCCACCAGCTGGGTCGTGCAGCCTGGTGTTCGGTCGATCTCACGGGGGCCGGGCCATGGCGGATGAATTGCTTGCCGTCCTGAGGGAGATCCATTTTCTCCACGACTTCCCCGACGCCTACCTCGAGCCCCTGGCCTCGATCGCCAGCCTCCGCCGATACGCGCCGGGCACGCTCGTCTTTCGCGAGGGCCAGAAGGAGTCGAACCTCCACCTGATCGTGGATGGCGCCGTCTCGCTCGAATTCTGCACGCCGGGCCTGGGCTGCAAGCGGCTCCAGACCGTCGGCGGGGGCGAGTTGCTGGGCTGGTCGCCGCTCCTCGGCCTGGGCGAGATGTCCGCCACGGCGAGGGTGCTCAGACCCACCACGCTGCTGGTCGTCGACGCCCGGCAGCTGCTGGCCCTCTGCGAGCACAACCCTCGGTTCGGGTACGAGTTGATGAAGCGCACCGCGCTGGCCCTGTCGCAGCGGCTGAGCGCGACCCGGCTGCAACTGCTGGACGTCTATCGCCATGACCTGCCGGTCATCCCCGAATCGACGGAGGCGTAAATGGCGCGCTCCGGCCTGCCCATCGGATGCTCGGTGCGGATCGAGAAGCCAGACCTCCAGGCGGTCATCGATCGGCTGCTGGAGCTGGGCTATCGTGTGGTCGGCCCGAGGGTCTCGGAGTCGGCCGTGGTCCTGGGCGAAATCCGCACGCTCGACGACCTGCCGATCGGGATCTCGGATGTCCAGGAGGCCGGGAAGTACCGGCTCGAACGGCGGGACGACGGCATGTACTTCAACCACGTCGTCGGCCCAAACTCGCTCAAGGAACTGGTCTTCCCGCCTCAGACCACGCTGCTGACCTGCCGGGACCAGGACGGGCGGATGGCGATCGAGATGCAGTCTGATGAACCGCCACCGGTCGCCGTGCTGGGGGCGCGGGCGTGCGACCTTCACGCCCTGCAATGCCAGGACCGGATCTTCCTGGGTGATCGTTATGTCAACCCGGACTACCTGAAGCGGCGGCAAGGTCTGTTCCTCATCGCGGTGAATTGCAGCCGGGCGGCGGAGACCTGCTTCTGCACGTCCACCGCCACGGGCCCGGCCGTGGCGTCGGGCTTCGATCTCTGCCTGACCGAGATGAGCGGGCATTTCCTGGTCGAGGTGGGCACCGAGCGTGGGGGCGACCTGATCGCGGCGGCGCCCTGGCGGCCGTGCAGCACGCGGGAGGTCATCGACGCCCAGCAGGTGCCTCGCCGCGCCGAGCAGCAGATGGAGGCACGCCGGCACCCGTCACCCGGTCAGCCGAAGGGCCGACACCTGGAGACGGCCGGGCTGCGGGAACTCCTGCTCGCGAATCTCGAGCACGATGAATGGGCGAAGGTCGGCGAACGCTGCCTGGCCTGCGGCAACTGCACGATGGTCTGCCCGACCTGCTTCTGCAGCCGGGTGGACGAGGTCAACGACCTGCTTGGGGGCTCGACTCGCCGGGTCCAGTGCTGGGATTCGTGTTTCACGGCCGAGCACTCGTACATGAACAGCGGGACCGTGCGCAAGGCGACCTCGGCCCGGTACCGCCAGTGGCTGACGCACAAGCTCGCCACCTGGCACGACCAGTTCGGCTCGTCGGGCTGCGTGGGCTGCGGGCGCTGCATCACGTGGTGCCCGGTCGGGATCGACCTGACCGCCGAGGTGGCCGCGATCCGAGGAGGCAACCCGTGAGCAACCTCCTGGCCTTTGCTCCCGTCAGCCCCTGGAAGCCGCACCCTGTTACCATTGACGAGATTCGCCAGGAGGTGCCGGGGATCGCGACCTACCAGATGTCGCTTCTGGATCCCGCGCGGGCGAGCAACTTCCGCTTCGCGCCGGGCCAGTTCAACATGGTCTATGTGCCGGGAGTCGGTGAGTCGGCCATCTCGCTGAGCTCCGACCCGGGCGACTCGGTACTCGAGCACACCATCCGGATCGCCGGCAACGTGACCCGCGCCCTGGCACGGAAGAAGGTCGGCGACCAGGTCGCGATCCGCGGCCCGTTCGGCTCCTCCTGGCCGATGGACGCCTGCACTGGCCGGGATCTCGTCATCGCCTGCGGAGGTGTGGGGCTGGCGCCATTACGGCCGGCGATCTGCCACATCATCACCCACCGCGCGGATTACGGCCGTGTCTTCCTCCTCTACGGCGCCCGGACGCCGGGCGACCTGCTCTTCGCCAAGGAGTATCCCGACTGGCGTGAGCACGACATCGAGGTCGAGGTCACCGTGGACATCGGCGACCCGGACTGGCGCGGCAATATGGGTGTCGTGCCCGTGCTGTTCTACAGGCTGCGGCTCAACCCCGCGAAGACCGCGATCCTCACCTGCGGCCCCGAGATCATGATCCGCTTCGTGATCTTCGAAGCCCTGGCCCGGAAGATCCCGGCGGATCGCATCTTCCTGTCGATGGAACGGAACATGAACTGCGCGATCGGCCACTGCGGGCACTGCCAGCTCGGGCCGGCGTTCATCTGCAAGGACGGCCCGGTGTTCTCGTATCGCCAGATGGAGCCGTACATGCACCTGGAGGATTTCTAGCCGTGTCCAGGCCCAAGCTCGCCGTCTTCAAGTTCGCCTCCTGCGACGGCTGCCAGCTCTCCCTGCTCGACGCCGAGGACGAGCTGCTGGCCGTCGCCGAGGCCGTCGAGATCGCCTACTTCCTGGAGGCGAGGACTCAGGAGATCCCGGGCCCGTACGACATTGGCCTCGTCGAGGGGTCGATCACCACCGAGCACGACGCCGAGCGGATCCGCAAGATCCGCAAGCAGTGCCAGACCCTGGTGAGTATCGGCGCGTGCGCCACGGCCGGCGGGATCCAGGCTCTGCGGAACTGGGCCGACGTGGACTCGTTCATCTCGGCGGTCTACGCGTCGCCCGAGTACATCCGGGCCCTGAAGACCAGCACGCCGATCTCGGACCACGTGATGGTGGATTTCGAGCTCCGCGGCTGCCCGATCAACAAGCACCAGCTTGTATCGCTCCTGCTGGACCTGATCCGCGGCAGCCGCCCCCGGGTGCCGCGCCACAGCGTCTGCATGGAATGCAAGCGGAACCGCACCGTCTGCGTGGCCGTCGCGCAGGGCGTGCCCTGTATGGGGCCGATCACGCAGGCCGGCTGTGGCGCGATCTGCCCGAGGTTCAACCGCGAGTGCTTCGGCTGCTACGGGCCGAAGGAGCAGCCGAACCTGGCGAGCCTGATGGATCATTACCGGGACTCGGGCGGGGAAGCCGGACATCTCATGCGGCTGATCCGGAACTTCAACGGCTATGCGCCGGAGTATCGCGAGTACGGCCAGGCCCTCACGCAGGACGGCCCGGGGGCCTGAGCCCTCTCCGCCGGCGAGGGTCGTCTCGAGTCCAGAGAAAACCCCGGAGCGAGACCCGACGATGCCCGCCAACCGCACCCTGGAAGTGAAGGCCCTGTCCCGCGTCGAGGGAGAAGGGGCCCTGTTCGTCCAGCTCGACGGCGAGCGGGTCGAGCACGTCGAGCTGAACATCTTCGAACCGCCCCGGTTCTTCGAGGCGTTCCTCCGGGGTCGCGAGATCCGCGAGGTCCCCGACATCACGGCGAGGATCTGCGGCATCTGCCCCGTGGCCTACCAGATGAGCGCGGCGCACGCCCTAGAGAAGGCGCTCGGTATTGCGATCCCGCTGGAGATCCGCAAGCTCCGCCGGCTTCTGTACTGCGCCGAGTGGATCGAGAGCCACGCGCTGCACATCTACCTGCTGCATGCGCCGGACTTCCTCGGGTACGAGAGCGGCATCAGCCTCGCGGCCGACCACCGCGCGACCGTCGAGATGGGGCTGCGGATGAAGAGAATCGGCAACGACCTGCTGGAAGTCCTCGGGGGCCGGGCGATCCACCCGATCAACGTCACGGTGGGAGGGTTCTACCGGGCCCCGTCGAAGGATGCGCTGCACCGCCTGCTCCCCGATCTCGAATGGGGCCTTCAGGCCGCGGTGGACACGCTCCGCCTCGTCGCAGGCTTTGAGTTCCCCGAACTGGAACTCGACTATGAATTCGTCTGCCTGCGACATCCCTACGAGTACCCCATGAACGAAGGCCGCGTGGTCTCCAGCGGCGGTCTCGACATCCCCGTGGAGGACTTCGAGAGGTTCTTCCAGGAGGAGCACGTCCGCCAGAGCAACGCCCTGCACAGCGTCATGCTCCCGGGGCAAAAATCTTACCTCGTCGGCCCGTTGGCGCGACTGAACCTGTGCTTCGACCAGCTGCTACCGGCGGCGAGGCGCGAGGCCGAGGCCTGCAAGGTCGACTGGCCGTGCCGGAACAACTTCAAGAGTATCGTGGCAAGGGCGGTCGAGTTGATCCACGCCTTCGAAGAGGCTCTTGGCATCGTCAGGGACTACCAGCGCGAGCCGACCCACAGCCGGGTCCCGCACACCGTCGGGCCGGGGACGGGATGCCACGCGACCGAGGCTCCCAGAGGCCTCCTCTACCACCGCTACCGGATCGGCGACGACGGCCTGGTCGCCGAGGCGAAGATCGTGCCACCGACCTCGCAGAACCTGCGGCGGATCGAGGATGACCTGCTGGCGTACCTCCCCCGCGTCGTCGCGCTCTACGACTCGACCGCCACCCGCCGGTGCGAGCATCTGATACGCAATTACGATCCTTGCATCAGTTGCGCGACGCATTTCCTCACGCTTCGGATCGCGAGGGCAGTGCATGGCCATTGAGACGACGGGTCCTCCGCGAGCGTCGGAACGGCGGCCGCAGCGGATCCCGACCTGGTTCAAGGTTGCGTACACGGGCTTCGTGGCCGTGCTCGTGCCGTATTACTGGGTCAATTACTCGCCGTGGAACTTCCTCTACTTCTGCGATGTCGCACTGCTGCTGGGCGCGGTCGCACTCTGGGCCGAGAGCCCGCTGCTGGCCAGTCTGCCCGCGGTGGGGATCGTGCTGCCCCAGCTCCTCTGGGCCTTCGATTTCCTCACGGGGTCCCGGATCACGGGGATGACCGCGTACATGTTCGACCCGGGCCGTCCGATCCTCGTCCGAGGGCTCTCGCTGTTCCACGGCTGGTTGCCGTTCGTCCTGGCCTGGATGGTCTGGCGGCTGGGATATGACCGGCGGGCCTTCGCCGGCTGGACGATCGTGAGCGGCGTTGTGCTCCCGGCCTCGTTCTTCCTGGCGCCCGCGCCGCCGCCCCCGCTTGAGCACCCTGGCTACGCGGTGAACATCAACTATGTCCATGGCCTCGACGACCAGGCGGCCCAGACCATCATGGCGCCGTTGCTCTGGTTGGGTATCATGCTCGTCGGCTTCCCGCTGGTCTTCTACCTCCCGGCCCACCTGGTCTTCTCGAAGTGGTTTCCGGCCCGCGTAACCGCACCGGAAGCCGAAGGGGATCTCGCCGATGGAACGACGCCCGACCGCCGAGCCCGAGCTGCGCGGCCTGCTGATCCGCCACGAGGGGGAGGCTCCCCGTGAGCGGAGCGCCTGCGGCTGGCGCGACCGGCTGATCAGCCGCGAGGACGCGAGCCTGCCGACGGCAGCCTGGGTGCACGCCGTCGACATCGACGGCGCCCGGCTGCATTACCACAAGCGCTCCACCGAGCTCTACTACGTCCTCGACGTCGAGGGCAGCGGCAGCGTTTTCCTCGACGGGGTCGAACACCGTGTCCTCAAGGGCTCGCTCATCCAGATCCCGCCCGGCGTGGTCCACGGGGCGAGGGGCAGGATGAGGGTCCTCGTCGTCGGCATCCCGGACATCGCCGAGGACGACTACTTCGAGGTGCCGGAGAGCCGTCAGTAACTGTCGGCTCCTATGATCTCGCCGCCGCGAAGCGAGCCGAGGGCTCTCCAGGCCTCGCCGTTGACCGTGTCCTTGACGAACCTCACCGAGCCGTCGCCGAAGAGCGCATTGACGCCGCCCGGGTGATAGCTCCGCGAGGTGACCGCCGCGAAGGTCGGGCCTCCGGATCCCTCGCGAATGCTGATGAGGTCGAGGTCCTGGCGCGGATCGCCGCCGGAGCGGATGATCCGCCGGTTCGGAGTCCACGCGGTCGTGAAGCCCGTCTCATGGACCGCGCCATCGACCCACTCGGTGTGCCCCGTCGTCGAGAGCGTACATCCCGCGTCATACTCGGGAGCGACGCTGTGGGGGTCGGCGTAGGCCGACGGCGGGGTGTTCGGATTGTTGATGTTGGCCAGCCCCCCGCTGCAGTTCGCCAGGTTTGGCTGGTAGGCCTTCACCTCCGAGGCGACCACCGTGTTGCTCAGGCCGTCGGTGAACTCGGCGAAGCGGCGGCTCTGGTTAATCTGGAAGGGGGATCGATTCGGGCCCCCGGCGAAGCCGCCCCAGACGTACCAGTCTCCCATGTTCCAGCCGTAATTCGTCATGCCGTAACGGGCCGTCGTCGTCAGCCTCGGCTCGGGATTCACCTCGCTCGGACAGAGGAAGGTCGACACGTCCAGCGAGGACACCGTGGTGTTCTCCGGGACGCTATAGCGAAGCGTGAAGTTGATGGAATTGAACGCCACGCCCTGCTCCATGAACGGCAGAACGCGGGCGTGAATGCTCCATCCGTTTCTCCAGGTGATCGTTGATCCCTTGCCCGACATGCACATGGCAGGCGGTAACGCACCGGCGATTCCCTCGTAGTTGTGCAATCCGAGGCCGAGCTGCTTCAGGTTGTTTGTACACTGGATCCGCCTGGCCGCACCCCTCGCGGCTTGTACCGCCGGCAAGAGGAGCGAGATCAGAACCGCGATGATCGCAATGACGACGAGCAACTCGATCAAGGTAAACGCCGCAAATCGACGCCGTGCCGGGCTGAAGCATGTCATCAAACAGTCGCCTTTGCTGTGATTGATCTTGAGACTCAGTCTCAACACTGGACGGATTATGGCGCAGGTCGTGTGAGATTGTCAAGAATCCCCTGGCAATCGGGGGGAGAGCCTTCCGATTGGCGCGAAGTGATTCGGGCCGAGGGCCTCAGTTTGCGCGTCGATTGGAGCGGCGGCAGAGGCGTCAGGCGGTGCCGTAAGCTCGATCTGAGGCTGTAACTGAACCGGCCTGAGGGCAGGTTCAGCGGTCCGTCCTGGCTGCATCGGATCGGACGCTAGCCCGGCGCGACTCATCCCGGGGGGACGGCAGGTGGGGGCCGTGAAGAGACGGCGATGTGATCACCGGCCTTGACGTCGTGACCGTTCCCGAGAGCAGCGTGAGCAGCCGCTCGCCGAAGAGAGGCAGGGCGAACGACTCGGCGCGGGATCGCCCGAGGGCCGGCCGGTGTGGACAGCCATCCTCTTCCCAGCCCAGGATGGCGGCCTGCAGACCCTCAGCGGACGGCTCGCGGTAAACGCGGCCGACCGCATCGTCCACGGTCTCAGGCACACCTCCTCGGCCCAGCGCGATCACCGGCGCCCCACAAGCCAGGGCCTCAATCGGCACGATGCCGAAGTCCTCCTCGCCGGGAAAGAGCAGGGCACGGCAGCGCCGATAGTGGTCGCGGATCACCTCATCTGACTGCCAGCCGAGGAACCGGACGGTCGGCCCCGCGATCGCTTGCAGCCGAGCCCGCTCCGGCCCGGCGCCGATGACAACCAGCTCCCGGCCGAGCCGCGTGCAGGCGGCCACGGCCTGATCGATCCGCTTGTAGGGAACTAGGGCGGAGACCACGAGGTAGAATGCCTCGCGCGGCGGCGGCGGGTCGGGCAGTTCGCCGTAGAACTCGGTGTCGACTGGCGGCGGGATGATCACGCTGTCGCGATGATAGCACGACGCGATCCGCTCGCGGATGGTCCGGGAGATCGCGACGAATTGAGTGACCCGTCGGGCCGTCGCGTGATCCCAGGTCCTGAGGCGGTCGAGCAACGTCCCGGCGATCGCCTTGCGGACAGGTCGGTGGGCCCAGCCCGCGAGGTAGGCGTCACGCCCGTCCCAGGCATATCGCATCGGGGTGAAGCAATAGCAGACGTGCGGCACACCGGCGGGCACCCGGACGGACTTGGCCACGCAATGGCTCAGGCTCACGACCAGGTCGACGTTCCGCAGCCTCCACGAGGCCGCGGCCATCGGCATTAATGGCAATAAATGGCGATAGTGGCGGAAAACTCCCGGGACCCTCTGGAGCGGCGACGTCCGGATGGCCATCGACTCGATTGCGGGGCTGGTCGACCCCCTGCGGTGAATCAATGTATAGAGAGTCGCCTGGGGAAACGCCCGGCAGAGCACCTCCAGACATTTCTCACCTCCTCGCATCCCGGTGAGCCAGTCGTGCACCAGCGCAACGCGGAGGCCTTCAAGTCCGTGCCGGGCATCGGCCCTGGGGCCCGGCAGCGGCTTGTCCGGGGCCCCATGCTTGATCGCACGGTGGGATCCGGCAGAGCGGTTGATGTCATCCATGACGGTACCGTCCCGGAATCATGCTTCCGACAGTGCATCCGATCCGGGGAAACTAACGGACGGTACGGTACCTGGCAAGGCGGGCTGGCCCCACTCGATCGGGAAGATATCCCGGGAAAGTGCCCACCTTCGTTCTGGAATCTGGCTCACAAAGCGTCGGAAGTTCCCAGCAGGAAGTTCAATTAAAAATCTTCAATGATCCTATCTCCATGGATTATCCTGGAACGGGGCTATTCTAGGCGGCATAATTTCGAGGACTTCTGTAACAGAGACATCCATCTGCGGTGCCCTGTTTCGCGGCCGCCATGAAGCACGGGAATTGCCCCGAGAGCCCAGGTCAAGGGCGCTGGACCGAGCCGATGCAACAGTCCGGCCGTTGGACTGTTTTGGCCTACGTGGCCGCAGCGACGGCCTGGATCGTCGTCTCCGATCGGTTGCTCGCTTGGTCCGGGCTTCCCGAGCTGTGGGTGGAACGCCTCGCGTCGGTCAAGGGTCTTGGGTTCGTGGCGGTGACGGCACTCGTGCTGGATCGCATGATCGCCAGGCTGTTCCGGACGATCGAGGCATCTCGCCGCGAGCTGGCAGCCAGCGAGGAGCGGTTCCGCCGCGCCCTGATCGAATCTCCGATGCCCGCGATCCTCCATGCCGAGGACGGCTCGATCTTGCTGATCAGCGATTCCTGGTTCGAGCTGACCGGGTACGACCGCGAGGAGCTGAAGACCGTGGGCGACTGGACGGAACGGGCCTACGGCCACCGTAAGGACTCCGTCCGCGCCAGGATCGACCAGCTCTTCGAGCTCGACCGGCGATTCCATGAGGGCGACTTCGAAGTCCGGGTCCGCGACGGCTCCATGCGGGTCTGGGAATTCAGCACCGCGCCGATGGGCCGGCTCCCCGATGGCCGGAGGTCAATCCTGAGCATGGCGCTCGACGTCACAGAGCGCCGCTGGGCCGAGGCCGCGCTGAAGGAGAGCGAATGGCGGTTCCGCAAGGCCGTCGAGCACTCCCCGTTCCCGATCATGATCTACGCCGAGGACGGGGAGGTCGTCTCGCTCAGCCGCTCCTGGAGCGAGATCACCGGCTACAGTCCCCAGGAGATCTCCACCATCGAAGCCTGGACCGAGCGCGCCTACGGCGAGGACAGGCTGGCCGTCAGGGAGGAAATCGAGCGGGTCTTCGAGCTCACCGAGCGGTCCCCCGCCGGCGACTATTCGGTCCGTTGCAAGGATGCCTCCCAGCGGATCTGGGAGTTCAGCTCGGTCGGCCTGGGGCGACTCTCGGACGGGCGGCGGATCGCGATCAGCATGGCATCAGACGTCACCGAGCGGAGGGCCGCGGAGCGCGAGCTGCGCTCCAGCGAGCGGCGCTTCCGCACCCTCGTCGAGGCCGCTCCGATCGGTATCTTCCTTCAGAGCCGGGGCACATTCGCCTATCTGAACCCCGCCGCGATGCGGCTCTTCGGCCGCCCTGACCCACGCGACCTGCTCGGCTCGACCGTGGCGAGTCACTTCCACCCTGACGATCGTCGAGTCCTCCTTGAGCGAATCAGGACCCTGAACGAATTGAGGCGTCCGGTCGAGACGATCGAGGAGCGAGCCCTCGGCCCGGGCGGCGAGGCGATTGCCTGCGAGGTGATGGCCGTGCCGATGCAGGTGGGCGAGGATCACGGAGCCCTGGTCTTCCTCTGGGACATAACGGCTCGGAAAGCCGCGGAACGCGCCCTGGGCGAGTCTGCGGAGCGGCTGCGCGAGCTCACTCGCCGGTTGCTGGAGATCCAGGAGACCGAGCGCCGGGTCCTGGCGCGCGAGCTGCATGACGAGATCGGCCAGGCACTGACCGCCGTCAAGATCGACCTCCAGGCCATCCAGCGCGAGCGGGACGACGCAGGTGGCCGCCTCGAGGATGCGGCCGCCTTGGTGGTCCGCACGCTCCAGCAGGTCCGGGGGATGGCCCTCGACCTGAGACCCTCGCTGCTGGACGACCTGGGTCTCTGCGCGGCGCTGGGCTGGTACGTGAAGCGATTCTCCGAGCGGACGGGAGTACAGGGGGACTTCCGCTCCGAGCCGGAAGAGGTTCCGGTCGAGCCGGATGTCGCCACGGCATGCTTCCGGGTCTGCCAGGAGGCCCTGACCAACGTGGCCCGGCACTCCCGGGCCCGCCATTGCGGCGTGGAGCTGCGCCAGGAGCCTGGGCGGATCGTCCTGCTCATCCGCGACGACGGGGTGGGCTTCGCGCCCCGGGAGGCCCTCGCCCGCGCCACCGCGGGCGGGAGCATGGGACTCCTGGGGATCCGAGAGCGTGTGGAGCTCGCCGGTGGCTCCGCCAGGTTCGACTCCACCCCCGGCGGGGGTACGGAGGTCCTCATCCACTTCCCCATCCATCCGCGCGAGTCGACCGCCAGGGGTATGCCATGAGCGCCATCCGCATCGTGCTGGCCGACGACCACGCCCTGATCCGCGCCGGGATCGCGGCCGTGATCCGCGACCTGGCCGACGTGGCGATCGTCGGAGAGGCCGCGACGGGTCTCGAAGCCCTCCGGCTCGTGGAGACCCAGAAGCCCGACATCCTGATGACGGACATCAGCATGGCCGGCATGAATGGCCTGGAGGTGATCGCCCGCGTCACCAGGGAGTTCCCCCTCACCCGATCGATCGTCCTCTCGATGCACACCGAGAAGCAGTATGTCACGCGTGCCCTGCTGGCGGGGGCCGCCGGTTACCTCGTCAAGGACTCGGGGACCGATGAGATCGAGAGGGCCATCCGGAGCGTAGCCCGTGGGGAGACATACCTCTGCCCGTCGGTCTCCGGCCCGGTCGTCGGCGACTTCGTGAAGTTCACGGAAGCCGAGGCTTCCGGCGCGTTGACTCCCCGCCAGCGCGAAATCCTGACGATGATCGCCGAGGGCCAGTCCACCAAGGCGATCGCCCGGCGACTGACGATCAGCGTCAAGACGGTGGAGGCCCATCGATCCCAGCTCATGGAACGCCTCCAGATCCACGATGTGGCGGGCCTGGTCCGCTACGCGATCCGCACCGGCCTGGTGAGCCCCGAGGATTAAGCCCTCGCGTGGTCGGGAGACCAGCGTGGGGAAATCCCGACATGCATCCAAGGGGAAGACCCGAAAGACGGGCACAGCCTTGTTGCCGAAACTACACTGGTTCTCCCACCGACGCCGGGGCGACGCTGCCCTCCGGCTCACAGGGGCGAGGCTGGCCCAGGTGGGAGGGCGACGGGGAACGGAGTCTGTCGAACTGCGCTGCGTGGCCCCGGTCCCGGATGGTCACGGGCGAGATGAAAGACGCCCACACGGTGGAGGGTCCGACGATGTGCATGCCCGCCCAGCTCCGCGCAGGCGAGGAGTATCAGCAACGCTACGTCCAGCTACCGGCGGCGTTCGCCGCGGCCCTGATCAAGATTTTCCGGGCGGCCCCACCGATCGGCTCTGGCCGTCAGGTCCCGGGTCGTACCCCCGGTCCCAGGATCTCATTCGATCGATGGGAGGACGAGGAATACGTCTACCTCGGCGCGACCCTGCCGAACGAGATGCCGACCATCGACGTGAGCTGCGAGGGACGCTCGATCCTCATCCGGGTGGCACAGGAGAACCCGGCGGACTGACCGTGCTCGAGGCGGGGACGGCGAGCGGCTCCGGTTTCTAAGAGGGGGAGTGCGGCTTCGCTCAGAGTGATGAGCCCGGAGCCGGGTCGCCAGGAGGGGACGCCCGAACCCGGCGGGCAAGCCGCGTCATTCCGCCATGCGCGGCCTGGGCCGGGTCCGGGTGTAGTGGGCCGCTCAACGGTCTGTCAATCGTCGCGCCGGGCCCGTCGCCCGGCCAATCTCGTCGCGCCGAGGATAGCTCCGGCGGAGACATACAGGAGGAGCGTCGAGGGCTCGGGGACCGCGTTCAGCCGGACGTTGTCCACGCCCATCTGGAACGGGCCGACGTTGTCGACCTGGGCGAATCGCAACCGCAGCGTCTCTCCCCCGTGCGCGGCCAGCAAGGCCCCGAGATCCGCCACGATGGTCAGGTAGCCCGAGACGGTGGCATCACCCGGGTTGGTCTGATAGATCGTCTGGAGCACGTCGTCGGGTAGCAGGCTGAACGGGTCTGCGGCCGTCCGGATGATATCGACCCGGGCCTGCTGGTTGAACGCCGCGGCGCCGAAGTCCAGCGTCGGCGGCGCGTAGAACGCCTCCTCGCGATTGCCCAGGAAAAGGTCGAACCGGAGCTCAGCGATGGTCAGGCCGACCGGGATGAAGATGTCCTGATAGAGGACGTGGGAACCGGGCCCCTGCGCGTCGGTCATGGCCGCGAAGCTGCCCTCGGACGGGGCGGGGACCGGCTCGCCGTTGACGGGGCTGGAGAGCCCGCTCTGGGGTTGGAAACTGCCGTCGCCGCCGGGCAGGTTCACAACCGTCCAGCCGGAGAGACCCGACTCGGAGCCCCCGTTGACGATCAGCTCGTCGCCGCGGACGGGCGCGGGGCCCGCCATGCCCAGGGCCAGCGCTAGCAGCGCCGCGAAGGGCACCGTCAGGAATCGAACGTTCACGATACGTACTCCTCTGAAGTCACTTGAGGGTGACGGACTCGACGAATCACGCCTTCCGCTCGCTCGCTCAGTTGGGTGCCTGGCTGATCCGGTACACGGCACCGTCGGTCGTCGACACGACGTAGAGCCCACCGTCCGGCCCGGTCTGGATGTCCGTGGCGATGCCGAAGTTCTGGCCGATCAGGAGGCTCTCGCTCTCGCGGCCGTCGAACTTGAAGCCGGCGGTACCTGGATTGGTGCCGACCGGGGGAGGATAGGTGCCATTGTCGGCCACGCGGTCGGCCAGGGCGGGGTCGGCGCTGAGGTCCAGGTGGGCGCGATCCGGGGTCAGGCGGAAGACCATCAGCGCCCCCCCGGCGAAGGTCCCCGTGCTGCCGCCGGTGATGTTCGTTGTCCGGGCCTCGCCGATCCACATGGTGCCCGCGTAGTTGGGTCCCAGGGCGTTGCCGCTGACGAAGCCGATCCCCGAGGGGGGCACGGCGTACCGCCAGCTCATCTCCGGGTCCTGGTAGGTCGCCCCGGGCAGCGCGAACATCCGCGCCAGGGCCAGGGCCGGCGTGTACGCGATCCGGGTCGTCGGATAGCGGATCTGCTGGACGGTGCCCAGCGTGGCCGTCGCGGGGTTGTAGAAGCTCATCTCAATCCTCTTGAACTGCGCGATCCGTGCCATCGGGCCCATGATCTGGACCCAGCCGTAGTTCCCGCCCGGGACGATCCTGTTGATCTCGTCGAAGGAATCGTCGCCGTTCTCGGCGTTCCAGAGGTTCCCGGACAGGGGGTCGAACGCCAGCCCGAAGTGGTTGCGATGCCCGTAGGAGAAGAGCTTCTGGATGTTGGCCCCGACCTGGCCGCCGAGGGCCGCGCCGGCGGCGAAGAAGGGGTTGTCCGCTGGCGTGGTGCCGTCGTCATTGAGCCGGAAGATCGACCCGGTCAGGTGGTTGTCGTCGGGCTCCGGCCCGCCGAACTCATCGTCGGGCGCGGGGGGGAGGAATGGCCCGTCGGGCAGGTTCTGGAGCCAGCCGCGGCGGCCGTTGTCGCCGATCTGGATGTAGAGCTTGCCGTCGGGCCCGAACCGGATCTGGCCCCCGTTATGATTGCCTGCGAAGGGGGCGGTGGGGCTGTTGATGTCGTGCTGGAAGGCTCGCAGCCGGATGATGTTGCGGTCGAAGCTGAGGGTCTGGGTAGCCGCGTCCCAGACGAAGCGGTCGACCCGGTTGCCGAGCGGCTGCGGCGTCCCCGGGGGATAGGGGGAGGCGGGATTCCCGACTTCGGTCACGACGTTGGAATCCACGCCCGTGCTGCTCTCGGTCCAGTACAGGTATACCCCCGGGTTCGCAGGGAAGTTCGGGTGCAGGGCGATTCCCAGTAGACCCCGCTCCGAGGAGGAATTGACCGGGAGGTCGAGGACCGTGGCCGTGACCACGCCGCCGACCACCCGCTTCACGAGACCCGACGCCCTCTCGTTGATCAGGAAATCATCCGGCCCCAGGAAGGCCATGCAGGTCGGCTGGGTCAGGCCCGTGACGACTGTGTTCACCCGCAGCGAGGCGTCGGTCAGCGTCGGGTCGACGGCACGGGCCGTGCCTGAGAGCCCACAGCAGACCGCCAGGGTCGCCAGCGTCGCCCCGAGCCGGCCGGAGCTGGTCTTTCCTCGGTCGGCAATGCGGCCGCGCCCGGCGCGCACCACGAACCCAGGACTCACGGCGAAGTCCATGCGAGCGTCCTCCTCTTCTCGGATCGGTGTTGAACGAAGAATGTACGATGTCAGGCGAGAACTAAGTGGCCCGTCACCCCGTCACGGTTACGGCTTTTCGTTGATTTGCCGTCGATTCCGAGTGTCCGCCGGAGGCGATGCCGCTGCATTGCGATCCTGCCAGACCGACCGGTGGCCGCGTTTGAAGCGCATCGAGGCCGTGACCACGAACTCGTTCAGGCGATGCTGACCATTCATCCGGCCCGAGACAGGCCGGCGGCCCCGGCACGACGGCGGACGACGCTCGGCGTTCGTCCCGTCTCGGCCTGCCTCCAGAACGGGCAGTCGACCCGTTCGGCGTTTGATCTCGCGATCTCTTGCCGAGGGCGGAGAGCAGGTGTAGCCTGGACCCACACAATTCACATCGCAGCGATTCTGCGGGCGGAGGACATATCATGTTGATCGCCAGGAGACCCGGTCGTTTTGCCGTGCTCTGCGCGGTCGGAATCGCCTGGCTCATGGGGGAGGCGACGGCTCAGCAAGCCTCGGTGCGAGCCGCGGAGCCGGCTCCCGCGCACGCCGATCAGGGTCGAGCCATCCTCAGCAAGGGGGATGAGCTCTTCCGTCGGCAATGGACCCTCGAGGATCCGCGGAGCCCCGCGGGGGATGGCCTGGGACCGGTGTTCAACGAGCGGTCCTGCGTGAACTGCCACGATCTTGGCGGCGCCGGCGGGGCAGGCAGGCTCGGGAAGAACATCGATCTGATCACGCCCGCGAGCCTGGATGGCCGGGACGTCACGAGCCCGGGGTTCCTCTACGCCTTCTCGTTCCAGTATGGGCCGCAGGGCTTCGAGTATCGAATCGGGACCCCCGCAGGGCAGGCGAACCGCCCGGCGAGGCCGGATCCGCAGCTCGTCGCCCGGCTGGTGCAACTCCATCCCGGATTCGACTCGGCGCCGGCGGTCCTGCTGCATCGCTACGGGAACGACCGGGACTACCTGGCCTGGCGCGAGTGGCTCCTCGGCCCGCACGGCTCGCTCTCGTTCAGACTCTCCCAGCGCAATCCGACTCCGCTCTTCGGGATGGGCCTGGTGGACGCGATCCCGGACGAGGTGATCGAGGCGGGGGCTCGGCGCCGGGTCTCCGGCTGGCCCTCGGTCAACGGAAGGGTGAGCCGGCTGCCGGACGGTCGAGTCGGCCGCTATGGCTGGAAGGCACAGACGGCGACGCTTCGGGAATTCGTGCTCTCCGCGGCCGCCATGGAGATGGGATTACACGTCCCGGGACACGCCCAGGCCGCCGACCCGCGGGTGCCCATCCTGCCGCCTCCCGGGCTCGACCTGGATCGGGCCGATTGCGACGCGCTGGTCGCCTATGTTCGGTCGCTGCCGGCCCCGGTCGTCAGGCTGGCGGCTACCGCAAGAGAGTCTCGCGACCTGAAGGCCGGCAAGTCCCTCTTCAGGTCAGCGGGTTGCGCGGCATGTCACGTCCCGAAGCTCGGGGACGTCGAAGGGCTTTACAGCGACCTCCTGCTCCACGAGATGGCCTCCGAGCTGAGCGACACCGGCGTCTATGGCGCCCTGCTCTCGGGGGTCAGGGAACGGCCCCCGGCCAAGGCGGGCGTCGCTCTTCCCGTGGACGCCCGACGACCCGCGCTGGACAACGAGTGGCGGACGCCACCGCTCTGGGGCCTGCGCGACCCGCTCCCTATCTTCACGACGGCCGGGGCGACGATCGACGAGGCGGTCCGGATGCATGGAGGCGAAGTGGGCAGCGTCCGCCCAGTCGCCAGCTAGGCGGACGCGAGGGCCCAGCTCGAGCGTTTCATGCTGTCGCTGGAGCGCCGCCGGCCGCGGCGATGGGTGTCGTGGCCGGCAGGTGAACCTGCTCGCGGGCCCGCTGAAGGCCCGGCTAGCGTGTCAGGGGTTCTGCCGCTGGGAGTCGGGGAAGCGCTGATGGTGATGGTGGGAGCACGGGCCCTTGCAGGGAACCTCGGGCTGCTCGGGGACCTGGACGATGGGCGGCCGTTGACCGGGACCACGACCGGCAAGCTGGGTGGGGCGCGACAAGCGCCGCCGAGGTCGTCGAGATGGTCGTCACGCCCGGGGCGGGTGACTGGACGTGCGGAGCCCGAGCGTTGTCTCCTGGATCGTCTGGATCCGGGGTGCGGCCGAGCTGGACCATCTTCTCGCCGAGTCGGGCCAGCGATGCGGCGAGGATCCCCGGGCCCCGGACGCGGACCCGGGTCCGACTGCCTGAGCTGGGCAGCGAGAGCGACTGGTTCGTCAACGTCGCGACCGTGGGGGGAGTGGCCGCAACCGCGAGGGCCGGTGCAGCCGGTGCCGCGGCCAGGGCCGGGGCCGCGGCGACCGGCATCGCGGCCGGTGCGGCAGCCACCGTGGGCGAGCCCAGAAACAGGTTCGGGGCCGGCATCGCGGCCACCGGCGGGCGCTGCGTGAGGCATGGCCATCATCACCGGCGCTCGTCGTGGGCTGAGGCACATAGACCACCGGCGCCTGCTGGGGGGCCATGAAGATCTGGGGCGGAGCCTGCTGGATCATCAGGTTCTGGCTGGGAACCTGGAGGACACTGGCCGACGACATGACGGGATGCGACAGTGTCGGCACCACATGCCGAGCGCTTCAAGCCGCTGTGGAGGGGGCGTCGACTGCATTGGGCGGGTAGCCCTGATGGACATGGGGCCAGCCCTGACTGCCCTGTTGCGACGGCCGGACCTGCTCGCCATCATATGAGGCGGGGTCGCCGCGGGATCATCCCTGCCCGCCGCCGGCAGGCCGAGCGAGATCGAGGCGAGCCGATCGGCGATGGCGGAGCCGGCGCGCAGTCGCTGAAGGCCGCAAGGCGGGCGATCCCCTTCTCGGTCCTGGAGGTACACGAGCACGGTGGGGAACCGTGTCACACCCAGGGTCCGGATCAGTGCGGGCTCGTCCTCCGCAGGCAGATTCACCAGCTGCACCAGGCCACGATTGGACCGGGCCCAGGGACCCCGATTGAATTCCTCCCAGCGCGCTGCGACGCGGCGTCGTCGCGGGAGGTGACAACGATGACTGCAGCGGCCCCGCTCGTGCGGGTTATGTTCAGCCGCAGTTTCCACCGCGGCGGTTCCGGTCTTCTCCTCCGGAAATTCCCGCGGCCTATGCGAGCGGAGCGAGGCCGCCGATGGCGACGCTCGCCAGGGCGAGGATCAACGGGACCGGGCCTGAGACAGACTTGGTCATCGGTTTCCCTTCCTGGGAAGTCCGCGGCGGTCGATCCTGCTGCACGATGCCTGGGCCGGCGGACCTGCCGCCGCCGCGACGACGCGGAACGCCCGCCATTCCCTGAAAATGCTCCCGCACGCGCACCTGCTGGGCCGGGCTCAGCGGCTGACCGAGCGTCTGCGGCGAGCGGAAATCGAGACCCGAAGGCAGCAACTCTGCGGCCGTGTACGCGGTGAGCGGCGAGAAGACCAGTTGTGTCCAAGCGGCCCGGAACTCCGATCCGGCGGGATCACCACGTCCAATGGCGTGGCCAGCTGGCTTGGAGCATGGCGAACGACTCGTAGAGCGTGAAGCCTCGCTGGGAGATGGAATCCATTACGTCCGCGACGTCCGAGCAGACCTCGCCGAGTTCGGCAGTCGAGGTGCCGCCGCGCCGAGAATCTGGTCCGGAGTCGGATGGCGCACCGCGGCCGCCGGCTGGATTGCGTCGGGGGGCCGCGGATCTGGCCGTGGGGACGTTGGGGGCGCGCCCACCAGCACGGCGACCTCGTCCGGTTCGGCCAGGCCCTCGCCGTCGCTGCCCGCCGCGATGAGCAGGAACTTGTAGAGCCCCGAAGCGCGGGTAGGGACGAAGGAGAGGAACGAGCCGAGCTGCTGCGGGAGGCAACGCCTGGGCCTTCCGAGCCATCGGAGGCTCTTCGCGTCATTCGGCCGGCTGGCGAGCCATTGAGTGTCACTGGGTGCCCCACCAGCCCGATAGATCGTCCCGGCGCTGGCCCGCACCTTTCCCCTGACGGGCGAGCCCCCACGACGGCTCTCTTGAGGAATCGCCCCAGGACGAGCACCCGCACGACCCCGGACCGAGTCGCGATGCGCCGCGACCAGCAGGAATCCCAGGCGATCCGTCCCCGGCGGGATGGTGATCACCAGCGAATTGCGGTCAGGGTCGGCGATCTCGACGGGAGGGCCTTCGATCTGCATCCACCTGAAACGCGTCCCTTCGGGTGAGCCCTGACCGGCTTCCAGGGCCAGCTTCGCGCCGGCGACGGCAGGGGTCTCCGTGCGGACCTCGGTCGAGCTCCAGAGGATCTCCGGGCCGCCAAGTTTGCCCTTCTCCTTCGGCGAGGGAAGCGACGCAGGCTTGACCTCGGGCTCCTTCTAAAGCAGGAGGCAGGGAAAGCCCCAGGGGGCGGCCCCCCAGCCCGGAGGGGTCCGACGGCCTGCACGCACAGCAACGACGCGGCAACGAGGGCATCAACCCACCGCCGCGAGATCCGATCCGGTCGGGGCCTTTCTCGGCAAGACATTGCGTACTTCCATGTAACCCGGTTCTACGCAGTGTGCGCGTTCGTATGGATTCTCCATCGGCACCGCTCGGGCCGGTCTTGAGGGGTTCGTCGGTTGACGGACTGGGGAGCGGGGCCGGGTCTTTGCCACTCGAGCCACGTGTGCGCCGGAGGACCCGTTCGATCCTCCTTCCGAAGACGATCGCAGCCGCGCCTCGAATCGATCGATGCACGCTGGTGCTGGCAGACGGAGCGGTCATCGACGGCAAGGGGCGAGGTGCCTCGCTTAGGGATGACCGTGACTGATGCGTCAGTCGCTGATGGCCTGGTTGGTAGCGAATCGGCCGCGGTTGTCGAGCGGGATTCGGTTCCGCGGGGATGAAGTGGATGGGGGACCGAGACGAGGAGTACGAGAACGTCCCCCCTCGTCGCGGAGTGCGGCGTCGAAGCTCAGCGGCCGAAGAGATGAAAGAACTTGTGATGATGAGGCACCAGGACGTCCACCGGCATGGCGTACTGCACCGGGCTGACGGCTTGCACGAGCGCCATCGATACCATCGGCACCTGCACCGCCTGCACGGCGACCTGCTGCACCGGTGCCATCTGGATCATCGACTGGGGCTGCCGCAACCTGGACCGTCTGCACTGGGGCCGCGGCGACCTGGACCGTCTGCACCGGGGCCGCGGCGACCTGGATCGTCTGCACCGGGGCCGCGGCGACCTGGATCGTCGGCGTGGGGGCGGCGATCTGACCGTCGGGGCCGCGGCGGGGCGCGTACTCGATCGTGGGCGTCTGGGGCACGGCGGCCTGGACGAACTGGACCGCTGGGGCCGCGGCCTGCACCGGAGCGAGCTGCAACGCCTGGACCTGACGGCCGCGGCGGCCAGCTGGTAGGTCGGCTGGCTCACCGGGGCCGCTCTGATCGCGACCATCGGGGCCTGGACGCTGGGGGCCTGAGGAGGGCGCCAAGCAAAGAGCGTGCGGGCATGGCGGCCGGCGGTGCCTTTCGGGGCAGCGGCGGCGATGGGGACCGTCACCGGGGAGTGGGACTGGGCGCTGGCCACCGCGGTCATCGTCACTTGTTGCGCCTGGGCCTGGTGCGTCGCAGCGGCGCAGTACTGACAGACCGCGGCCTGTGGGGCAATCGCGTGCGTCGGCGCCAGGGCCGCTCCGGGGACGGATTGCAGGACGTAACCCTGGACCAGGTCGTACTTCCTTGCGTGGAAGTGATCGCCCCCGAGTGCCTCGGGGGGAGAGACCGCCGTGTTCAGGACGGCGAGTCCCAGGGCGACTGGATACCAGCCCTGGCTGAGCAGCCGCGACATGAAAACCCCCTTCCGATCCGTGCTGAGGAGTGGGCGGTCCGACCGAGGCACGCAGCGCCTCGCGTGGCGAACGTGCGCGATGTCCGGTGAACCGTAATCGATGAACTATATCACATGGAATTCCCCGGACCCCGTGGCCGGCCATGACGCCGCGGGCACGAGATGATCCGCACGACGACCGATCGGGCGGACTAGCCGAAAAAGTCCGTTGCCCTCCGAATCCTGCGGTAGAATTTGGACATCTGACGTACCAGCCAATCTGCGCATCTGCGGTACAGCCGGGGTATCCGCCCAGGCTCAAACGGCGTTACACCCCGGGTGCTTCTCTGTGCGCCTTCGTTCGGTCGGCCTCACGGATGGGGCGAAACCCAGGGGCTCGACAATCATGTTCTCCTTGAGATTTCCGAGGATCGTCCGTTCACTGACGATCCTCGGGCTTGGCCTGATCGCTTCGAGCGCTGAGGCCATCGCATCGGGCTTCCACCACCACGGGGTCGGCACCATGCTCCTCGCGTCTCCGACGCAGGTCGTCTATCCGGCCGCCTATTCTGTGCCGGTGGTCCCGATGCACGCGGTGCAGATGCAGGCCGCTCCGACGGCCGGCTCGGTGGTCCAGCTCGCGCCAACCATCCCACAGGTCCACGCGGTGCAGGCGGTGCCCGCCATGCATCTCGTCCCGGCGATGCAGCAGACCGTAACCGCCACGTGGGCCCCGACGGTCCAGATGGTCCCTCTCTGTCGCCGCTGCGGCGCGCCTCGCCGCCCAGCTCCAGCTCCGGGGAGACGCGCGACGTACTCCTTGCAGGCGAGCCTGGTGAACGTGAGCGTGAACGCCGCCTCCGCAAAACTACGGGATCCAGTACGTCGCCGTGCAGGCCGCGGCAATGCCCGGTGCGGCGACGAACCAGCAGGCATGGGGCGGCGTGCAGGCGGCGGGCTCCGCTGTCCGGGGCGGTGAGCGACCTCGACTACCAGATCCTGACCGCGGATTCGGCGGCAGCCACCACCGGCTCCAGGGTCTGATCCAGTTCCTCAGGAACCGGCTCGAACTCCTGATCAGGCAGAAGGGGGGAGTGCTCTCCGAGCAGGAGCTCACCACGCTGCTGCTGGACGCCGCCAAGTCCTTCATGCTGGGAAACGGGTTCGGATTCCTGATCAACGAGGCCGTCGAGCCCATCATCAAGAGGCTCATCTCCCAGTTGCTCCGCGATCGTCAGGCGTCGACGCCGTCCGCCCCGAACGAGGACGTCCCCGCCCCTCCCGCGCCCCCCGGTCCCGGGCCCAGGCCCAGTGGCGACGTTCCCGCCTCTGGAGCCATCACCTTCGAGGTCTCCGGACGCATCATCCTCACCCCGACCGGCGGGAGGTTACCCGACTCACCCTCGACGCCGGTGGGACCGCAGCCCGTCACGCCCGGACCACAGCCCGTAGGACCTCAACCGCAGCCCGTCACGCCCCAACCGAACCCGGGGACGATGCCCGATGACCTGAAGAACGAGGGCGGACGGGTCGCCCCGTCACCCAGTTGACCGCGACACGCGTCGCCGGGGCGGCCGCCGCTTCTGTCGAGAGGACGAACCGGGCCCCCGTCGCACAGCGGGACGGGGACCCGTTCCCTGTTCGTCGAGGGCGCGGTCCGCGCGATTGGCTCAGGACGGGATGACCTTCAGCTTGACCCGATAGACCATCCCTTCGCGCAGCTCGGACGGCTTCAGATCGGATCGAAAGTCGGGGGGCGTGATGTGGTTCTCCTCGAGCCACTTCCGGGTCGAGGCCGGCTTGCCGAACTTGCAGTAGAACCACTCGCAGCGAACCGTCGCGTCGGCCTCCTGCGTCACGACGTATCGGTGCACGGTCAACAGGCCCCGGCCGAGGTTCGGCGGCTGTCCGGGATCGGCCGGCGAGGTCTCGATCTCCTCGAACTTCGGATAGCCCTTCTCTTCGTGGATGGCCTTTCGCACGGGCTCCAGGGTCCAGGTTAGCGGCAGCGAGATCGGCAGCTTGAGAACAACAGTCTCGCCCCGGCGGACCTCGATGGTCCGGTCGTGATCCTCCTTCGTGAGCACGATGGTCCGGGGGCGTTCCGAGGCGGGGCCATCCGTCCCCATTCTCGTGAACACAAGGGTCAGGGCAGCCAGCCTGAGAAGCCAGCGAGACCGACCCGGGTTTCGACGAGACATAACCTGGGCTCCCTATTGAATTCGTGCGGCACCCTATCTCGATTATTGGGCGCGTCCGGCTCGGGAGCAATCGGAAACAGAAATCCATGTAGCTGTGTCTGCACGTCCCCAGGGGAATCCGTGCCCCACCCTCGTGGCCCGGGTGAGGTCGGGGCTGCTGGCCTCCTAATCCCCCTGCGCGGCGAGGCCGGATGGCACGACCCACGCCGCCCCAAAGCCGATATTGTTGTGGCCGTAACGCACGAAGCCGAAGCCCTGCTGCCCCCAGTCCTCGCCCCAGGAGTTCTTGATCACCCAAGCGCCCTGGCCGTTGTCCCGTGTGTCGTCCCAGCCCACGATCATGATCGCATGATTGACCGACCGCTGCGGGTCGTCGGGAAAGTCCTGGATGGACCCGTCTCCGTTGTACAGGTACCAGGCATTCGGGTCGAAGACGTTGACGGCCGCGGCGAGCGGGCCGAACTCGCAGAGGGCCTGCTTGAGCTCCTCCGCCGTCGGGATCTCGTTGGGATTCTGCCCCGTGCTCACGTAGCCCCAGCGCTCGAGCTTGTACGGGAGCGGGAAGTTCGTGTTCGGGGGCCCCTGGACCGCGACGTAGTTCAGTGCGGCGGCCGTGGGGACGCCCCTGGGAGTGACCTTGGTCGTGAGCACATCGAACGCCCACCACCCTCCGTCACACGAGTAAGGGACGCCGGTGGTCCCGGCGGCGGCCAGCAGCGGGGCCGTGCAGTTTAGCAGGTACTGCTCGGAGCCGCCGATCAGGACCAGGTTCGAGCGGGCGTAGGCGGCCTCCACCGTGCCGATCGAGGCGAACGCCCAGCAGCAGCCGCAGTTCCCCGGCCGGGACTGGTCCTTGGCCGCGGTCACGATCCCCGAGTGCCTGACGATCCAGCCCTTGTCGCGCCAGTCGAACTTCGGGAGCTGCGGCGTAGGGGTTCTCGCCCCTTGCACGACGGCCCGGGCGCCAAGGGCGCGGGGCGCCTCGGCGTTCTGCTTCTGGATCCTGGCCTTCAGGTCCGCCGGGGGCCTCGTGCCGGTGAGGCTCCGGATCGTCGAGCTGGCGATCTCGCCGACGTGTTCCGGGGTGAGCTGCTCGGTGATCTGGCTCGCGGACCGCTCCGAGGTCAGCGGCGGCAGCGCACGCAGGCCCGGCAGCCGCCGCTGGCCGATCTCCAGCTCCAGGTGGCGTCGGGCGAACCCGGTGTACCCGGCCCTTCCGCGGCCCCTCTCGTTGAGATTGGCGATGATCGACCGGACGGCGGGCGGGGTGGAGGCCTCAAGGGCCCGCGTCAGCGCCGGATACTGCTTCTGGAGCGGCCGCGGCCTGGGCAGGTTGCCCGGCCGGGGTTGACGCGTCGGTGGACGGAGGTCGGCGGGAGAGGGACCAGCGGCCGGCGTGCCGCCTCCCCGGCCGGGTCGCGGGCCGGATCCTGCCGGGAGGATGCGAACGCCGATACGCGGTCGGGCAAGCCGGCACAAACGGCCGATCCTGCCACGGCCACGAGGAACACCAGGGCGAAACGTCGGAGCTGCGGCATGGTCTCGGACTCCCGCGGGAAGACGACTGGACTCAGGACGGTCAGTTTCAATGGCTCGCCGAGATGTCTTCCTATTCTGGGGGACGCCGGCGGGGGCAAGGCAAGGATAATCGGCGGAAAATCCCGGCCCGGGACGAGGGAGGAGCGGGCTGTGCGGGTCGGTCCTGCCGTGCCCATGTCCCCGAGCAGGGCATCCACGCCGCATGGCCGGCCGATCTCTTCGGCGGGCGCTCGGTGGCGGGACATCCCCGGGCGAGGGTAGCATCGCAGGAGAGGCAAGCCTGGCGAATCGCTTGTCGGCCCTGAGATCGGCCCGACCCCGCGGAGACGGAATCATGTCCACGACGGCAGCGGCATCGGTGTCCTCGCCCCTGGCCTCCCGCTTGCTGAGCGAGCTGACGGCGATCGTCGGGGCCGAGAACGTCCTGCACCACCACGACGAGCTGCTGGTCTACGAGTGCGACGGCTACGTGATCAACAAGAAGGTGCCCGATGTGGTCGTCTTCCCGACCTGCACCGAGCACGTGGTCGAACTTGTAAAGCTCTGCAATCGCCACGACGTGCCCTTCGTTCCCAGGGGGGCAGGGACCAGCCTGGCCGGCGGGACGCTGGCCGTGGGCGGCGGGGTGATGATCTGCCTCACGCGGATGAAGCGGATTCTTGAGATCAACACGCGCGACCGGTACGCGATCGTCGAGCCGGGCGTCGTCAACGTCTGGCTGACCCGGGCGCTGGCTGGCCAGGGTTTCCACTATGCCCCGGATCCTTCGAGCCAGACCGCCTGCACGATTGGCGGCAACGTCGCGACCAATTCTGGCGGCCCGCACACGCTCAAGTACGGCGTGACCGTCAACCACGTGAAAGGGTTAGAGCTCGTCCTGCCGGACGCCTCGGTCGTGCAGATCGGCGGGATCGTCGAGGACCCTCCTGGGTACGACCTCGCGGGGCTGGTGGTGGGGAGTGAGGGGACGTTCGGGATCGTGACCAAGGTGATCGTCAACCTGACCCGCGACCCCGAGGCCGGTCGGACGCTCCTGGGCGTCTTCGACACGGTGGAGGCGGCCACCGAGACCGTAAGCGGCATCATCGCCACTGGGATCGTCCCGGCCGCGCTGGAGATGCTCGACACCCTGATGATCCAGGCCGTCGAGCAGGCCTTCAGTTTCGGCTTCCCGACCGACGCCGGCGCCGTGCTGATCATCGAGGTGGACGGGATCGACGCGGGGCTGGACCGCGAAGCCAGGGCGATCGCGGGGATTGTCGAGGCCCATCAAGGGCGGGTCCAGAAGTCCATCACCTGGCGCACCCGCAAGGAGCCCGAGTACGTGGCGATCTGGAAGAGCCGCAAGTCGGCCTTCGGCGCCATCGGCCGGCTCAGCCCCACCTTCTGCACCCAGGACGGCGTGGTGCCCCGGACCCTGCTGCCGCACATCCTCCGCTTCATCGAAGGGGTCTCGAGGCGGTACGACATCCGGATCGCCAACGTCTTCCACGCCGGCGACGGCAACATCCACCCGATCCTGCTCTTCGACGAGCGGGACCCCGGCCAGGTGAAGCGGGTCCTGGACGCGAGTCACGAGATCCTGGAGGAGTGCATCCGGGTCGGCGGCAGCGTCACCGGCGAGCACGGGATCGGGGTTGAGAAGATGGCCCTGATGCCCCGGCTCTTCGCCCCGGAAGACCTGGCGGCGATGGTGGCGATCCGCCAGTCACTCAATCCCGACGGACGGTGCAGCCCGTCCAAGCTGCTCCCCACCGGCGGCCATTGCCTGGAGCGGACCACCCCCGGCCGGCACGCGTCGGCGTGACGAGGAATGTGCGATCGAGACGGTGCGGAATGTCACTTCGCCATAGAGTCACCGAGCACGACGCAACGGTGTACGGAGGCCAGGAACAGGCAGCTTCAGCTACTTCGGGCCTGGTACACACAATCAACCGGCGAGCAACAGGGCCTTCGGCGTCGAGTGTCCCAACTCCGTCGGGCGACGCCCGCAGAGCCCTGGTACCCCGGGCGATGATCACGGATTCGGTCGGGAGGCCCAGGCCCCGTCAAGATCCGAAGATGGTGGAGGTTTCGCCGCCGTGTCACGCTCGGCTATGATTGAGCTGCGAGCTCCGTAGACCCGGTCGTTGACGGTGTGTCCAGAGCGGGACTTTCGATCGGAGGTTGGCAAAGGGTGCCCAGGCGAGACCCGTACTCCAGGTGGAACCGGTTGCCCCCCGTCTATCGCGCGGGTGAGCACAAGATTCCCGGTCCCGAGGACGAGCCCCAGCGGATCATCCTCTACCTGAAGGGCGCCCTCCTGGACCTCGCCGAGAAGCTGGCGGAGAGGGCCGGAGTCCCCACGGTGCAGGAGTACTGCGCCGGGCTCCTTGCCCAGGCCATCGAGGTCGAGCGCGTGAAGCACCACGTCGCCGACCTCGAGGCGACGCGGGGCGAGTTGGTCGGGTTCAGGGAGATCAGCGGCGATGTCCACTACCTGACGGAGTGGAAGGAGCGGGCGGAATCTCGGGAGGATCTCTCCGCCGGGGAGGAGGCCGATCAGGCCCCGACGGACCATGGGGCCGCGGGCCTCATGGTCCCGCCCGAGGTGATCGACGCGGTTCTGATTCCCGAGCCGGACCCCGCAGAGGATGAGCCGGTCAAGCCCGAGGATTCGGACGGGGCCGTGGAGGATTCCGAGCAGCCCGCCGTCCCGCCGCCGATCCGGATCACGGTGGCCAGGCCAATGATCAGGACCGTAATGCCGGAAAGGATCGTCCCCGAAGTGATGGACGGATCAGCGATCGCAACCGTCTGGGCGAACGTCGCGCCGGGCGACGAGCATCCCCATGGCTTTCTCCCGACGCTCCGCCGGGGCCGCGCGGTCGCACCCGAACGCGTGTCGGAATTGCTCGAGGCGCTCGGTCGGATCGAGGCGGATCAGCGGGGATCTGCCCTGATCGATCGGACGCTCTCCTACGCGCTGCACCGGCTGAGCCTGGAGGCACAGGTGCTCCTCACCGAGGCCTGGCCCGGCGTCTTCGATGCCCGGACGGTCGCCGCCATCCGCGCGGTCCAGGGGATGGTCGAACGGATCCTCTCGGGCCAGGGTGGCCGGTCCTCGCAACCCGGCGACGGGACCGTCGCGGAGGAACACTCGTGAGCGAGCCCCAATTCCACGATTGGCCGACGCCCCCGGGCGCGGGGCCGCTCGGGGATGGCCGCTGGGCCGTCGCCCGATCGAGGCCCGCTAGCGTCGAGGAACTCCGCCAGGTGGTCGCTGATCACGCCCGCGAGGGCCTGGCGATCTATCCGGCAGGGCGGACGGCCCTCGACTACGGCAATCCCCCTGGGCGGCCTGGGGCGGCCCTCGAAACGGGCTCGCCCGCCGCGTCATCGACTATCCCCATGCCGACATGACGATCACCGTCGAGGCCGGGATCACGCTGCGGATTTGCGGTCCGTGCTGGCGGAGAAGAACTCGAGCGCCTGCTGGTGGACATCCTGCAGGCGGACGCAAGGACGCTCGGGGGCGTCTTCACGAACACCTGCGGCCCGCGGCGTTTTTTCCTCGGGCGTGGTCGCCCGCGACCAGATCATCGGCGTGAGCTTCGTCAACGCAGAAGGCGTCGACTGGCGGGGGCGGCCGCGTCGTCAAGAATGTCGCCGGGTACGACTTCTCAAGCTCCTCTCCGATCGCTCGGCACCCTCGGGATCATCGTCCAGATGACCTTGAAGGTCCGCCCGATCCCGACTCCTCGGCGATCGTTCGGGTCCTGCTGGATGGCCTTCCGCGCCGTGGACGACGTGCTCGCGAGGCTGAACTGCCGCGATGCCCGGCCGATCGCGATCGAGCTGCCGAACGCCGGGCGTCGTCACCTCGTCGGTAGTCCGCTCGCCAGCCGGCGATTGGGCCTGGCGATCGGTCTGGAGGACAACTCTGCGTCGGAAAGCGCTGGCAGATCAGCCGGCTGATGATCGAGCTCGGGGCGCACCGATCACCGTCCGCGAGGGCGTCGAGGCCGAGGAACTCTGGTCCTCCCTGATCGAGTTCCAGTCCGCCCAGCCGGGGCCTGTCGCCCTCGTCGCGACCGTGCTGCCCCTACGTCGCCCCTCTCGATGGTCGATCCCGCGAGCTGGGCGGTGCAGGCCCACGCCGGTAACGGGATCATTCGGCTCCAGGCGCTGGGAGATTGGTCACTCGACCAGGCCGCCGAGGATCTGGGGCGATTCCGCCAGGCCGCCGCCGCGTCCGGGGGCAGCGTGGTCGTCGCACGCTGCCCGGCTCTATCCGAAGTCGAGGCCGGTTCAGGGCGCAGCGGATCGGATTTCGCGGTGGCCGAGCAGGTCAAGCGGGCACTGGATCCCGGACAGTGTTCAATCCCGGCCGATTCGTGGGGGATCTCGATGGACGCTTCACTCACCTCCCTGGGCCCGCGGCGTCGGCACCCGCGCCCGCCAACGGCCAGGCGGCCGGCATCGACCTCCGGTGGCTCGCCCGCAAGATCGAGTACCGCAACTTCCAGGAGTGCGTCCACTGCGGCTCCTGCACGGCGAGTTGCCCAACCTACGTGGAGACGGGAAATGAGAACGATAGCCCGAGGGGGGCGAATCTACCCCGCGAGGGCCGACCGACGGCCGCCTCTCCATGGGGTCGACGTCCGCCGGCACCTCGAGCTCTGTTCCGACTGCCGGCCTGCGAATCGGCCTGCCCCTCGGGTGTGCGCTGGCACCCTGATCGAGCCGTTCAAGATCGCCCTCCAGAAGGATGCACCCCTGGAAGTCCGGCCAGCCTCGGGAACGGTGCCGCTGGATCCTCCACCACCCAGCCCTCTACCTGGGAAGGGTCAAGGCCGCCAAGGCCGGTACCGCCCCTCCAGAGGCTGGGCCTCCTGGACCTGGCCGAGCGATCGGGGCTGACCAGATTCCTGCCGCCGACGTCACGACGCAGGATGCTCGGCCATGCTGCCGAAGCTCTCGCGGTCGCGGACCGAAGCCGCCGGAGGTGTTGCTGCCGATCGGGCCGAAGGCCTGGGTGGCCCTCTTCCTGGGGCTGCGTCAGCGATGCGATGTATCCCGAGACGAACGCGGCCACGGCCCGGGTGCTCCAGCAGAACGGCTGCGAGGTCGTCATCCCGCCCTGCTCAGGATGCTGGTGGTGCGATTCATTACCACTGGGCGTGGAGGAGCCGGGCGCTGGCCTGGCACGACAGAACCTGAGAGCCTTCGACCCTGACCAGTTCGACGCGATCATCGTCAACGCCGCCGGCTGCGGGGCGATGCTCAAGGACTACCTGCACATCCTGCCCTGGACGAGAAGACCGGCGGCCCGGTTCGTGTCCAAGGTGAAAGACATCTCCGAGTTCCTACCGCCCTGGGGCCGATCCCGCCGAAGCATCCGCTCAAGGTCAAGGCGACCTATCACGACGCCTGCCACCTCTGCCACGCGCAGCAGATCCGCTCTCAGCCGCGGGAACTGCTGTCGATGATCCCCGGGCTCGAACTGGTCCCGCTCGAGGAGAGCGAAATCTGCTGCGGCGCCGCGGGGACCTACAACCTGACCCAGCCGGAGATGTCCGCTGCCTGGGCCGCCGCAAGATGGACGGGGCCGATTCAGTACCGGGCGCGCATGCTCGCCACTGGGAACGTCGGCTGCATCCTCCAGATCGCCCGCAAGATCAAGGAGAGCGGCAGCCGGATCGAGGTCGCCCACCCGATCGACCTGCTCGATCGGGCGTATCGGGGGGAGTAGCACCGGCCTCAGGAGACGCCGACCATGAGCACCGCGACCACGCCGGCACCTGTTCGGTCCCAGCCTCCACCTGGGGGGGAGACGAGGATCCGCATCCCGAATGCCTCGTGGGACCTTTATCGGAACTTCGTCGAGAGACTCCCCGAGAGTTCGCCGATCCGCGTGGCCTTCGATGGTCGGAGCATGGAGATCATGACGAAGGGGCCAGTGCACGACCACTTCGGCAGGCTGCTGGAGCAGTTCGTCCTGGAGGTCGCGGGGGCAGTTGGGATCCTCATCAAACCTCAGGGAGAGACGACCTGGATCCGCCCCGAGATCGAACGAGGCATCGAGGCCGACAATTGCTATTACGTCGATCCCGCGAAGATCGCGGCGGCCCTCCAGCAGATTGCTCGCCGGTCGAACGATGTGGCAGACTTCCCGAACCCGGATCTTGCGATCGAGGTCGACATTTCTCCCCCGCAGGCCGACCGTCTCGGTATCTATGCCTCGCTGGGGGTCGCCGAGATCTGGGTCTTCGACGGGGAGAAGGTGACCATTCGGCGTCTGACTGGAGAGGGGCGGTACACCACTGACGAGCGAAGCGCCTTCCTGCCGATCCGGGCAGCGGAAATCGGGCCCTGGTTGTTGGAAGAGAACCTGCTGGATCTTGATGCCTGGAGGCGGCGAGTGCGCGCGTGGGCCGGGAATCTACGTGAGGTGGGATGAGGTCTGGCTTGGCCCGCGCGTCTGCTTGAGAGGGGCGGCTGAGCTCTGTAGGGTGTGTCGAGCGGAGCGAAGACTCACCTAAGCACGGGCGGCGGCGCCTCCCGGTGCGCCTTCGCTCAGCTCGGGACGCACCCTACTACCGCTTCCAGTCTAATGCGGTGGGTAGAGGTGCCGCAGCTTGGTGCGGGCATCCTCGGTGGTGAACTGCCAGCGCAGGCCGCACCGGGCGGCGTTCCGCTCGGCCTGCCAGGCGGCCACCTCCCTGGCCAGCTCCGCGGCCGAGCCGATCCGCCGGTCCAGGCACTGCGCCGCCAGCACCGACAGCTCGATCTCCGCCACGTTCAGCCACGAGCCGTGCACCGGCGTGTGGTGGATCTCCAGCCGGCTCGCCAGCCGCCGAGCCGTCCTCGCCTCGAACGCCTCGTACAGCGCCACGTCGGTGTGCGTGTTGAGGTTGTCGCAGACCAGGCGGACCACCTCGGCGTCCGGGTAGTCCTCCTCCAGCAGCCGACGCACCTCGTGCGCCCAGTCGTGTGCCGTGCGGCTGTCCCGGCAGGAGACCCGCCGCCAGCCGGCGTGCGGGTCGAAGAAGCAGAACAGGGCCTGCACGCCGCGCCGCTCGTACTGGTAGTCCTCCCGGGCCGGACGGCCCGGGGCGCAGGGCCCCGGCGGCCGCACCTCGCGGAGCAGCTGCTTGGCAGCCTCGTCCATGCAGACCAGCGGCCGCGCCGGGTCGGGGGGCGCGGCGTAGAGGTCCAGGACGTCCTCCATCCGGGCTACGAACCGCGCCGAGTGCCGCTCGGGGACGCACCAGGTCTGCTTCCGCCAGGGCTTGAGCTCGTTTTTTTCAGCGCCGTGCGCACCGTCTCGATGCAGACCGAGGTCACCAGGCCGCGCCGCTTCAGCTCGCCGGCCAGCAGCGAGAGCGTCCAGCGGGCGCGGCCCTCCGGCGGGGCCGAGCAGCAGATCGCCACCAGGTGGGCCTCGACGCGGCCGTCGATCTTCGGGGGCACCGGCGGGGCGGCGCGCACCTTGCGGTCCAGGGCCGGGGCCTCCCCCTCGGTGACGAACCGCTTGCGGATGCGGGCCACGGTGTTGCGGTGCAGGCCCAGGGCCTCGGCGATCCGCGGCTCGGTCCAGTGGCCCCCCTCGCGGCCGTGGTCGGACAGCAGCAGGACGCGGGCGCGGCGGACCTTGGCGACGGGGGCCTTGCCGACGCGGGTGATGGCCTCCAGGTGGTCGCGCTGCTCGGCTCTGAGGTGGACGGGATAGAGGTTGGGGGTCGAGCGGGCCATGGGTGCACCTCCGTGCAGGTTGGTGATCCTCAGACCATCAGCCTACGACCCACGGAGTTAGACTGGAAGGGGTACTACTACCTGAAACCCGTAGGTCACACTCTGCGTGACGGCCTGGTCGTTCGGCCGTCACGCAACAGCGTGATCGACAACTGACTCATCGCCCGGCATTGGCGAAGCCTCCCGGGGCCACTGGGACGGATCCAGTGATCAATGTGCCCCCGCGCCCGCGTGCTCGAATTGCTCCTCCTCGGTGCTGCCGGTGAGGGCGGTGGTGGAGGACTTGCCGGCGGAGACCGTCTGGGTGACCTGGTCGAAGTACCCGGTGCCGACGAACCGCTGGTGCTTCACGGCGTGGTAGCCGGCCTCGGCCTCACGGGCGAACTCGGCCTGCTGGACCTTCGAGTAGGCGGCCATGCCGCCGTCCTTGTAGGCACGGGCCAGGTCGAACATGCCGAGATTGAGGACGTGGAAGCCGGCCAGGGTGATGAACTGGAACTTGTAGCCCATCGCCCCCAGCTCGCGCTGGAACTTCGCGATCGTCGCCTCGTCGAGCTTGGCCTTCCAGTTGAACGAGGGCGAGCAGTTGTAGGCTAGCAGCTTGCCCGGGAACTTGTCGTGGATGGCCTCGGCGAACTTCTTCGCCTCGGTGATGTTCGGCTCGGAGGTCTCGCACCAGAGCACGTCGGCATAGGGCGCGTAGGAGAGGCCGCGATTGATGGCGACGCGGAGGCCGCCGGTCAGGACGAAGAATCCCTCGGGCGTGCGCTGGCCGGTCATGAAGGTGCGGTCGCGCTCGTCGACGTCGCTGGTCAAGAGGTGGGCCGAGAGTGCGTCGGTTCGCGCCACCAGCACGGTGGGGACGTCCATCACGTCCTGGGC
>JAXMBE010000050.1:0-64372 GCA_046349995.1 Isosphaeraceae bacterium
GTCGACCCCGTGCCATCGACGATCTGCACGTTGACGCCGCTGATAGACAGCGTGGTGCCGGCCAGAGAGAGCGGCGCGGTCTTCGCCTCGACGGCGGTGAGGCGTGCGTTGAGGCCCGAGAGCGTGAGCCCGAACTGGGCTCGGACCTCGGGCGTGGAGGACCACGCCACAACCAACCCGGCGGCGACGACCACCGCCGCCAGCCGCCGGCGCGATCGCCGTTCGGCAGCCTCCTGCCGCGCGTCCTGAGCGAGGACGCGCTGCTTCAGTGCCTGGTTTTCCGCGTCCTGCACCTGGGCCCGTGCCTCCTGGGCCTGGGCCCGCCGCTTCAGCGCCTCGACCTCGTTCCGCAGGATCTCGATCATCTCCTGGTCCATCGCTCTGGCTCCGAAGTGTGGGGGCGAGGGTGGGAATGCGATGTAGGGATCCGGCCCGACCAGTCCCCTCAGTTCGCCTCGAACAGTTCGCCCGCGGCCCAGTTATAATCGCCGGGAGCCGCGCGAAAGGACCCGCCGCTGACTGAGGAGGTAAAGCCAACGGCCGTGTTTCTGTAGCCGCCGCTGACCGTGGACTCGGCGCCGCTGGCCGTGTTCCCCACGCCGCCGCTGACCGAGGAGCCAAAGACGCTGGCCGTGTTCCCCACGCCGCCGCTGACCGAGCAGTAGGCGTCGGTGACCGCGTTGAAGCTCCCGACCACCAGCCCGCCGTAGCTGGAATAGTTGTTGAGGTCGCCGAGGATGAGGTTGTGTGAACCGGTGCGGGCGTTGGTGCCGTCGCCCCGCGCCCTGTTGTATCCGACGGTGAGGTTGCCCAGTCCGCTGTCGCTCTGGGTCGATCCGGTGCCGTCGACGATCTGCACGTTGACGCCGCTGATAGACAGCGTGGTGCCGTTCACCGACAGCGGCGCGGTCTTCGCCTCGACGGCGTTGAGCCGCGCGTTGAGGCCCGAGAGGGTGAGCCCGAACTGGGCCCGGACCTCGGGCGTGGAGGACCACGCCACAACCAGCCCGGTGCCCACCACCAGCGCCGCCAGCCGACGACGCGATCGCCGCTCGGCCGCCTCCAGCCGCGCCTCCTGGGCGCGCACTCGCTCCTGGAGCGTCTCGACTTCATTCTGCAACGCCCTGAACTTCGTCTCGTCCATGGTCCTGGCTCCGTGGTGCGTCGAGTGCAGAAGGGTTTGGGGGGACGTCAAAGTAACCGGTACCGGCTCAGTCCGTCTCGAACAGCCCACCCGCGGCCCAGTTACCCCCGTCGTTTGCTGATCGAGCCACGCCGCCGCTGACCGAGGAGTAGAGACCGCCGGCCGTGTTGCCTGCGCCGCCGCTCACCGAGGACAGGACACCGCTGGCCTTGTTGCCCTCGCCGCCACTGACCGAGGACAGGTAGCCGCTGGCCGTGTTGTACTGGCCGCCGCTGGCACAGGCATAATCGCCGCTGGCCGTGTTGTACAGACCGCTCACCGTGGAGCTATAACCGCTGGCCAAGTTGTTCGCGCCACCGAGGGCCAGGCTATACACGTTCGTGGTCGCATTGCCGATTCCGGCGACCAGCCCGCCGGAGCTGGTGTAGTTGTTGTAGTCTCCGAGGATGAGGTTGTGCGACCCGGTTCGGGCGTCGAGGTCACCACCCCGCAGCGCGTTGTATCCGACGGTGAGGTTGCCCAGTCCGCTGGTGCTCCGAGTCGATTCGGTGCCATCGACGATATTGACGTTCACGCCGCTGATGGTCAGGGTCGTGCCGGCCAGCGAGAGCGGCGCCGTCTTGGACTCGACGGCGTTGAGCCGCGCGTTGAGGCCGGCGAGGGTGAGCCCGAACTGGGCTCGGACCTCGGGCGTGGAGGACCACGCCACTGCCAGGACGGCGCACGCCACCGCCGCCGCTAGCCGCCGCCGCGACCGCCGCGCCGCCGCCTCCAGCTGAGCGGTCCGCTCCTTCAGGGCCTCGACCTCGTTGCGCAGCATCTCGATGATCGTCGGGTCCATCGCTTCGTCTCCGAGGATCCTGGGTGTGTGTGAGAATGGGAACGGGGATCGGAAGCGACCGGCGGGCCGCCTCAGTTCGCCTGGGACAGGCCCCCCGCGGCCCAGCTACCATTGGGATTTGCAGATCGATTAAATCCGCCACTGACCGACGACGCAATGCCGGTGGCCTTGTTGCCTCCGCCGCCGCTGACCGAGGAGTAAATGTGGCTGGCCGTGTTGAGATCGCCGCCGCTGACCGAGGACCAGTTGCCGCTGGCTGTGTTATCCACGCCGCCGCTGACCGAGGACCAGTTGCCACTGGCCGTGTTGCCTGCGCCGCCGCTGACCGAACAGTAGAACCCACTGATTGTGTTAAAGTATCCGGCCACCAGCCCGCCGTAGCTGGTGTAGTTGTTGTAGTCTCCGAGGATGAGGTTGTGAGACCCGGTTCGGGCGTCGCTGTCGTCGTCCCGCGTCGCGTTGTATCCGACGGTGAGGTTGCCCAGCCCGCTGGTGCTCTGGCTCATCCCCAGCATCGACGATCTGCACGTTGACGCCGCTGATAGACAGCGTGGTGCCGGCCAGAGAGAGCGCGCGGTCTTCGCCTCGACGGCGGTGAGGCGGTGGCGTTGATCACCTCGAGAGCGTGAGCCCGAACTGGGCTCGACCTCGGGCGTGGAGGACCACGCCACAACCAACCCGGCGGCGACGACCACCGCCAGCCGCCGGCGCGATCGCCGTTCGGCAGCCTTCCCTGCCGCGTCCTGAGCGAGGACGCGCTGCTTCAGTGCCTGGTTTTCCGCGTCCTGCACCTGGGCCCGTGCCTCCTGGGCCTGGGCCCGCCGCTTCGCCTCGACCTCGTTCCGCAGGATCTCGATCATCTCCTGGTCCATCGCTCTGGCTCCGAAGTGTGGGGGGCGAGGGGTGAATGCGATGTAGGGATCCGGCCCGACCAGTCCCCTCAGTTCGCCTCGAACAGTTCGCCCGCGGCCCAGTTATAATCGCCGGGAGCCGCGCGAAAGGACCCGCCGCTGACTGAGGAGGTAAAGCCAACGGCCGTGTTTCTGTAGCCGCCGCTGACCGTGGACTCAGCGCCGCTGGCCGTGTTCCCCACGCCGCCGCTGACCGAGGAGCCAAAGACGCTGGCCGTGTTCCCCACGCCGCCGCTGACCGAGCAGTAGGCGTCGGTGACCGCGTTGAAGCTCCCGACCACCAGCCCGCCGTAGCTGGAATAGTTGTTGAGGTCGCCGAGGATGAGGTTGTGTGAACCGGTGCGGGCGTTGGTGCCGTCGCCCCGCCCTGTTGTATCCGACGGTGAGGTTGCCCAGTCCGCTGTCGCTCTGGGTCGATCCCGGTGCCGTCGACGATCTGCACGTTGATGCCGCTGATAGACAGCGTGCTGTTCACCGACAGCGGGCGGCGGTCTTCGCCTCGACGGCGTTGAGCCGTTGAGGTTCGAGAGGGTGAGCCCGAACTGGGCGCGGACCTCGGGCGTGGAGGACCACGCCACCGACAAGCGCGGCAACCACCGCCACCGCCGCTAGACGGCGCGGCGAGCGGCGTGAGCGCTGGCCTCCACGCGGTGCTCCAGCTCAGCCAGACGCTGCTCCAGGATCGCGACGCGGTCTTCCACGGTCTTCTCCTTGAATCAAGAGGGATCTGCGATGGGGCAAGGGCCGACGGCATCCCATGCGAGGACGGATCTCGGACGGCGGAAAGTAGTGTGCCGATCGAGGCGGAGCGGGCGTCATGCCCGCCGGTGACGACGCGATCGGCGGACGGCCGCCGCCGCGGCGAAGGCGGCTCCAATCGACGCCGTGAGCAGCGACGGCGGCTCGGGGACCACGACGGTGAGCGAGACCGCATCGATCCCCATGTTGAGCGTGAACTTGCCGTCCACTCCTGGCGAACTGCAGCCATGGTACGTCCTGCTGGCTGCAAGACGCTGGTCAGGTCGAACGTGAACGTCTGCCAGGCGGGTGGATCGGTGCCCGGGGGATTCGGCAGCTCACCGTCGAAGAGGTTCCGGACCACCGCGGCCGGGCCCGTGTCGAAGGCGCCCGCGCCGGCCGAGAGGATGTCGACCCGGACGTGCTGGTTGGGAATCGAGGTGTAACGAGGGTCGTCCCGGTCGCCGTTGCCGTACCAGTCGTAGGTGTACATGGCGAACGAGAGCGTCAGCGAAACCACCTCGGTCGGCAGCACGAACGACTGGATCAACGCGCGCCCCCGGGCGCCGTGTCGAGTCGGACAGGGCGCAGAAGCTGCCCGAGTACGGTAAGAGCCGCCGAGCCGCCGGTCAGGGTCCCGGAGACCGGAAGTGTCCCGCTGTTGTCCTGGAGGTAGAAGCCGCCGAGCGGGTTGTCCCCCCGGCGTAGTCGGTGTCGGAGAGAAGCCGACATCCGGCGATGGTCCAGGCCGGCGATGAGCGGGTCTTCATCTCCTCGTCCAGGAAGACCAGTTCGAGGTTCATCGGTCCAGACCACACCGCAGGTAGGCGAAACGGTCAGCACGTCGAGCGGACATCACCACCAGCGGATGGAGGAGTCGATGCCGAGCTCATCGTTGCAGGCGTTCATCAGCAGGTCGAGCAGGCCTTCCAGGCGCGTCGGTGGCGGCCGATGGAGCATCTCCATCGTGCACCGCCTCGCCGCGGCGATCGCGTCGTCGGTGAGACACGAGCCGAGCCGTCCGGCAACGGCACATGCCCGAGCGAGCCTCGATCCGTCGAAACTGAGACGCTTCGTCGCCTCCCCTGCGAGGCGCGACGGAGGGTCGTCTCGAAGCAACGCGATTTGAGCTTTGAACAGTTTATCAACGGGTTCCGCACCATCAAGCGAATCGGGCTGCAATTCAGCGACTTTGTTTGTTCATGGCCTGAAAAGCCGTCGGCCCGCCAGAACGTCGCGACACGGGCGGCCGTCTCGTTGAGGGAACATCGGGCCGGGTAGACGGGGTCCAGGCAAGGCCGTCAACCGCCGACGATGGTAGCCCCCCCGGACGGACTCCGTACTTACCACTCGAAGAACTCCCGTGACCATCGTTTCGGGGACAGCATCACCGCCTGGATCCGGGAACTCGACGGGTTTCGATGCGACCCGCTGCCCCCGGCGTCCGGTTCGGCCTCGAGGACTGACTGTCGGTCCCACTTGCCCAGGTTCCTTGTCTTCCCAGAACAGCAGCTTAAAATAACATCATCCGGCGACGACGCCGGGGAACGCGCCGGGGCGGAGACGGCCCCTCGACACGACATCACACCTGACCTCGATGAGGAGGCTCCCATGTCCGCCGCGCTGGCCGGGCCGCCGGGCGTCTGCACGTCCAGGAACACCACATTGAGTACCGCGCGGGCCGAGGCCAGCCGGGCGAATGGGCGGCTCTCGCGCGGGCCGGTCTCGGCGGAGGGCAAGGCGCGCAGCCGCCGCAACGGCTGCAGGGACGGGCTCACCGGCGCGGGGATCGTCCTGCCGCCGGAGGCCGAGGAGGAAGTGCAACGCCGCGAGCCCGGCTTCGCCCGCGACCTCCGGCCCCGCGACGCGGTCGAGCGCGAGCTGGTCCGCCAGATGGCCCTGGGCGCCTGGCGGAGCCACGAGCTGTCGCTGCGGGTCATGCGGCACGACGCCCGGATGAACGCCGCGAGGTTCGCGAGCTGGGAGCAGGACGGGCGGCTCGCGGCGGCGGAATTAGGCCGGCGGCTGGGCGACGACCCGGAGGCCGTCGTCGCGGCGCTGGAGCGGACCTCCGCCGGCTGCGACTGGCTGATCGGCCGCTGGACGCTCCTGGGCAACGGCGTCGCGACGGCCGACGAGGGCGGGCCGGCCTGCATCTGGACCGACGCCGACCTGGCGCTGGCGTTGGACCTGCTCGGGAGGCCGCCGGAGCTGCGGCACCTGGACGACCGGGCGCGGCGGCTGGAGTCGCTGCGGGAGCGGGCCCGGTCGGGCTCGGACCAGGCCGCGGCCGAGCTGCGGGCGATCGTCGCGGAGCAGGTCGCGGAGCTGGAGCGGTGCTCCGAGGAGGCGTGGGACTCGGAGCGGCCGCTCCTCGAGGGCTGGCTCTCGGGCGTGGAGATCGACCTGGGGCCGGAGGGGACGCGGCTGCGTCGCTACGAGGCGGCGGCCGACCGGCTCTTCCGCTCGGCCTGGACGAAGCTGGAGCGGCTGCGGAAGGAGCGCGGCGAGCCCTTGATGCCGCGCGCCGAACGTCGACCCGCCGCCGAGCCCGCCCCGGCGGCGACACCCCGCCCCGCGGCTCCTCCGCCGGTGCCCGCCCCGGCGCCGTTCGTCCCGGACTTCCCGCCCCTCGGCGACCCGCCGGCGCCGGTGCTCGACGTCTGGGCCGCCGGCGTGCCCCGTGACAAGACGAACCCGGCGCCGGTCCGGCAATCGCGGGCGGACCATGCAAGACACCACGACCGGAAGCCGGAACACCGCTCCGGGGTCGGCGTCCTCAGCCGAGAACCGTGAGCGCCGGCCTGGCCTGCTTCTGCTTCTCGACGAACGACGCCAGAGGCTTCGTCTCCTCGTCGAAGCGGGCGACTTCCTCGAGCAGGGCGTCGACCATCTCGGCTTCCTTGACGTGGCGAATCGGCACGCCTCGCTTGAAGATGATGCCCTTGCCGGAGCCGGCGGCGATGCCCAGGTCGGCCTCCTTCGCCTCGCCGAAGCCGTTGACCAGGCAGCCGAGGATGCTGATCCTCAGCGGGTTGGTCATCCCCTTCATCTTCTCCTCGACCTCCGCGACGATCCGCTCCAGGTCGATGTCGAGCCGGCCGCAGGTCGGGCAGGCGACGACCTCCGGCTGCGTCACCCGGCGGTCACAGGCGCGAAGGATGTCGAACCCGGCGGCGATCTCGGGGACGGGATCGCCAAGCAGGGACACCCGGATCGTGTCGCCGATGCCGCGGAGCAGGATCGACCCGATCCCCGCCGCGCTCTTGAGCGTGCCGTACTCCCTCGAGCCGGCCTCGGTGATGCCCACATGTGTGGGATAATCACATTTGGTCGCGTACTGGGTGTAGCACTCGACGGCCGTCGGCACGTGGCTGGCCTTCAGGCTCACGATCATCAGCTTGTAGCCCAGACTTTCGGCCGTCTCGATGTGCCGCAGGGCGCTTTCCACCATCGCCTCGGGGCACGGGAAGCCGTACTTGTCGATCAGGTCCTTCTCGAGGCTCCCCGAGTTCACGCCGATCCGCATCGGCACGCCCGCGTCGCGGGCCTTGCGGACGACCTCCTTGAACCGCTCCTCGCCGCCGATGTTGCCGGGATTGATCCGGATCTTGTCCACCGCGCGACGGCCGGAAGGGGTCTTCGCTTCCAGGCAGGCCAGCGCCATGCGATAGTCGTAATGGATGTCGGCGATCAGGGGGATCTTGATGTGGTCGCGGATGGCCTGGACGCCCTCGACGTCCTCCTTCTTTGGCACGGTGACGCGGATGATCTCGCACCCCGCCTCCTCGAGCCGGCGGATCTGGGCGAGCGTCGCCTCGACGTCGAAGGTGTTGGTCGTCGTCATCGACTGGACCCAGATCGGGTTGTCGCCGCCGACGACGTGATCGTCGATCCCGACTTCGCGCGTCTTGTGCCGCAGGACCGTGGTCGAATAGGCCATCGATCGTCGTCCCAGGTGATTGTGAGCTTTCTGTTTAGAGTCGCTCACCGGGCTCGCCAATACATGCAATTATCGTAATCAAAGGGGTGCCGAGGGTCAAGGCTCGCCGCGCGGCGGGCCGTCCCAAGGGGGGAGGAGACGAGGTGCGATCGTCCGGCCGACTTCCGATCCCGCCGGCACTGAAGCGCCTGTTGGTCCCGGTCTGGAACGGGGCGCATCGGCTCGGCTGGCTCGCGCGCGATTTCGCCGAGGCGACCCGCGCCGGACGCTGGGAGACCTGCGCCGTCTGCGGCAAGTTCCGGCCGATGCTCTATCGCCGTCGGGTCATTCCCGACCGGCTGGTCGAGCTCTGGGGCCTGTCGCCTCGACTCGCGGAGGCCCTGGCACGCAAGGAGTCGGGCGACTGCGCCCGCCTGCGGCGAAGCTGCGGGCGCGGAGGATGGCCGAGGATCCTCCGGGTTTACCGGCCCGGAAACGTTCGCGTCCCCGCACGTTCCTTGCCGACTGGGTGCGATTGCCGGCGATCCAGCGGCTTCGGATCGCCGAAATCAACCGGATTGACGGCATCCATGAGCAACTCGCGTCCCTCCCGCTGTTCTCCTCGTCGGACTACGACCCGGCGGCCGCCCCCGGTGCGACGGTCGGTGGAGTCCGCTCGGAGAATCTCTGCAACCTGACTTACGACCCGGAGTGTTTCGATCTGGTCCTCACGTCCGAGACGCTCGAGCACGTTCCGGATCTGGCTGCGGCGTTGAGGTCGATCTCGGGGGTTCTGGCCCCGGGAGGGCGGCACATCTTCACGGTCCCCTTGCTCCCGGGCGTGCCGAGGACCTTCGCCCGCTCGGTGCTCCACGAGGACGGGTCGATCGAGCACCGGGCGACGCCGATCTGCCATCCGGGGGGCGACACGGGCTATCCGGTGTTCACCGAGTTCGCCGACTTTCCCGAGATCCTCCGCCGGGCGGGCTTCGAGGTCCGCGTCGAGTTCGGACCGCCGACGGAAGATGATCTGGCCCAGGTCTACGTCTGCCGGATCCCGGAGACCCAGGGCATGCCGGACTTCAATCCCGAGGAGCCGGGGGGATAGATCCACCCGCGTGACATCCGCCTCTCTGAGCCGGTAGACGTAGATGGAGTGGCCCACGCGGGCGATCGGCGTGAAGAGCCGGAAGTAGCCGAAGGCGTCCTCGTCGCCGTTCCAGGTCAGCGCCCAGGCGTCGGGCATGATCGGCGACTGGTCGTAGAATCGCCAGGGGAGCCCCTGGACGATCGAGGCGCTGACGGCGTAGAGCCCCGGCTTCAGCGTGCGGGCGGGGCCGACCAGGCGGGGAGGTGGGATGCCCGCCTTGCGGGGCATCGGCCTGAGAGCCCCCGGCCGGGCGGGCGGCAGGAACCACTCGAACGGCTCGTCCCGCATCCCGAACATCGACGGGTTGATCTGACCGAAGTAGGCCAGGCCGACCGCCTCTCCCGGAGCGTTCTGCAGGCACCACTCGCGGAGGCCGACCAGGTCCTGGCCCCAGTCCAGATTGCTGTCGATGAGCCTCGGCGGGACCCGGTCCGGCCCGCCGGACACCCAGTTGAAATAGGCCAGGTAATGGGGGTGGATCGCGAGCGCCGCGGCGGCGGTCAGGCCCACGCAGCCGAGCACGACGGCGCGGCCGACGTTCCGCGTCCTCAACTCCAGACCCTCGACCCAGGGGACGACCTTCCCGGCCGCGATGAAGAGGTACGGGAAGACGGAGAGCACGTAGCGGAGGCCGAGGTTGATGTCGGTCAGCGCGCTCATCGAGAAGAGCACGACCGCGGGGATCGCGGCCAGGCAGACCTCGTCGGCCCAGGCCTCGGCGGAGCGTCTCCGGGCAGCCAGGACGACCAGTGAGCCCAGGATCAGCAACCAGGTCCCCTCGGGGACCTTGTACAGCAGGCAGGCGAGGTAGTAGTACCACCATCCGGTGCGCCGGAGTTCGCCGTTGAGGTAGACCGGGTAGCCGGAGGCGGTCTGGTCGCCAGAGTTCAGCTCCCGGCGGGCCCGCTCGGCGTCGCCGGTCCGGAGCGCCTGCCAGGCCCGCTGGAACCTCACCGGAAGGGCCTCGGTCTCGATCCGCTGCTCGTCGAAGCCCAGGAGGTAATGCTCCGGCAGCGGGGCGGGCAGGCGCTCCAGGAACGTGCCGCGGAACCGGTTCTCGCGGAACGGCCAGAGCATGGCGAACAGCTCGTTCCGCGTCTCGGGGGCCCGCCGGATGCCGCCGGCCACGGGCCGCGTGAGCGTCGTCGAGGCGAACTCGTAGCGGCCCAGCGGGATGCCAACGCCTTCGAACAGATAGCCGGCGTCGATCGTCAGGACGCTCAGCGCGACGACAAGCAGCCCGTGGGCGAGGCCCCGGACCGCCGGCCGGACGAGCTGGTTTCGGGGGACGGTCGCCACCAGCCGGACCAGCCAGAGGAACGGCCAGACCCCGTAGAGCACGAGCATGCTGAACTTGGTCAGTTGCGCCAGGCCCAGCAGCACGCCCGCCGCCGCCGCCCGGCCCCACGAGGGCCGGCGGAGATAGAGCCAGAAGGCGAAGGTCGCCCCGGCCCCGATCGCCGTCGAGCCCACGTCCGTCGTGATCAATCGGCCATGGGCCAGGATGTTCGGGCAGAAGACCCACAGGCCCAGGCTCAGCAGACCCCCGAGGGTGCCGTAGAGGGCCCGCGACCAGAAGAAGACAACCAGCCCGCCAAGCAGCGCGAAGAACGGCATGCCCAGCCGCGCCAGGCGGAAGAGCTCGAAATACCGCCCCGCGTTGAAGAAGGCGAAGCTCTGCGAGAAGGTGGTCGGGGTCGGCTCGGGATCGGTCCAGCTCGGCTGCTGGTAGACCGGCTCGGTCACGGGCCCGGCCCAGACCACCGGCAGCGCCGCGAACATCCGGACCAAGGGCGGATTGTGGTGGTAGAGCCGAAAGGTCCGCTTCTGCCAGTACGTCACCCCGGCCGGCAGGTGCACGATCTCGTCGACCGTCGGGTTCTCCTGCATCAGGCTCCGCTCGGCCAGCGCCAGGTGCAGGCCGAGCAGGCCCGCCACGGCGACGATCGTCCACCATCGCCCCCGGAGGGAGTCCGCGGACGGCGAGGACTCTCCCGCGGCGCGGGCCTCGGGCACTTTCGCCTCGATCTCGGGCGGCGGAGGGACGGCCCGGGCCGACACTCCTTCTCGTGGGCGATGACGGGGTCTGCGGGCGATCGGAGAACCTCCCTGGTCGGGCGCTGACGGGCGTGCGGGATGGCGAATCCGACGGCGGACCCGCCGCGCAGGAGCCGGATCGCTGAGTCAGGAATGATGCGCCACCAGCTCGCTGATCTTTCCGAACGAATCCTTCAGATCAACGTAGAGTTTCCGGTAAATCGCGTAGGCCCTGTCGTAGAACGCGGCGACCTTCGGGTCCACCGACGTCGATTCGACGGTCCGGATCGTGGCGTCGCACGCCTCGGGGACCGAGGGCGAACCCGCCGGTGCCGACCTGGGCCAGGGCAGCACGCCGAAGGCCGGGCCCTCGGTGGAGTTCAGGGTGTGGACGTCGCCGCCGTAGATATCCGCCTGGATCTGCCGCCAGAGCGCGTTGCGGGCGCCGCCGCCGGAGAGCCGGATCTGCTCGATGGCCACGCCCATCTCGCGGATCAGCTCCAGGCTGTCGCGCATCGCAAAGGTGGCACCCTCAAGTACCGCCCGGATGAGGTGCGGTCGGCCGTGGCGGACGGTCAGGCCGACCCAGCCGCCCTTGGCGTCGGGGTCGAAGTGGGGCGTGCGTTCCCCGGTCAGGTACGGCAGGAAGAACAGCCCCTCCGCGCCCGGACCGGCGAGGGCCGACTCGGCGGTGAGCAGGAAATAGGGATCAACTCCCTGCTGCTTCGCCAGGGCGACCTCTGCCTTGCCCAGCTCGTTGCGGAACCACTGGAAGCTGCCGCCCGCGGAGAGGACCACGCCCATGACGTGCCATGCGCCGGGCACCGCGTGACAGCCCCGCTGGAGCCGACCCTTCGGGTCGAAGCCGAGCGTGTCGGCGTGCGCAAAGACGACGCCCGAGGTGCCCATCGTGGCCGAGACCACTCCCTGGCGGACGATCCCGTTGCCCACCGCGCCGGCCGGCTGGTCACCGCCGCCGCCGACCACCGCCGTGCCGGCCTTCAGGCCCGTCGCCTTCGAGCCGAGCTCGCCCACCTTCGCGGAGACCTCGGGGCTCTCGAAGCACTCCGGCAGCAGCGCCGGGTCGAGGTCCAGCTTCGAGAGCAGTTCCTTGCTCCACCTCCGGTTGGCCACGTCCAGCATGAGCGTGCCGGATGCATCGCTCACCTCCGTCGCATACGTGCCGGTGAGACGATAGCGGATGTAGTCCTTGGGCAGGAGCACCTGCCGCACCTTTTCCCAGCTGGCCGGCTCGTGCTTCCGCAGCCAGAGCAGCTTGGGGGCCGTGAAGCCGGTGAGCGCCGGGTTGGCGACCATCCGCACCAGGGCCTCGCGGCCGCCCGCCCGCTCCTCGATCTCGCGGCACTCGGCAGCCGTCCGCTGGTCGTTCCAGAGCAAGGCCGGGCGGATGACCTTGCCGTCCTTGTCGAGGAAGACCGAGCCGTGCATCTGCCCGCTCAGCCCGAGGCCGACCACGTCGTCCGCCTTGACCTTGCCGAGCACCTCCTGCACCGTCTTGACGGTCGCGTCCCACCAGAGCTGCGGGTCCTGCTCGGACCAGCCGGGCCGGGGGTGCGAGCACGGGTACTCGGCCGAGGCCGAGGCGAGGATCGTCCCCCGCTCGTCGATCGCCAGCGTCTTGGTGCCCGAGGTGCCGATGTCGATGCCCAGCGTGACGCTCACGTGCCGACCTCCCAGCGCTCGCCGCATCGGAGGATCCGGGCAGAGACGCCCGCGGGCAGGCGGCGGGCCTCGGCCTCGAACTCCTCGATCGGGACGGTGTTGAATGTGAACATGTCGTAGTGATGAGGCACGACGAACCGGGGCCTTACCCGGGCGGCCAGGTCGACGGCCTCGGCCGCGTTCATGTTCCCCGGCACGCCCCGCGCCGGGTCGCGGCCGTTGATGGGCAGGAAGAGCACGTCGAACGGCGCGGGCCCGAGCGCCTCGGCCAGCCCCTCGTAGGCCAGGCTGTCCCCGCTATGATACAGGCGAAGCCCCTCCGACTCGATGACGTAGCCCAGATAGAGGTGCCTCCCGCGCTCGTCCCGGTCGAGCCCTTCGTGCGCCGAGGGCACGGCCCGGACCCGGAACCCGCAACGCTCGACCGCGCCGCCCGCGTCGACGCCGATCAGCCGCTCGCGGGGCAATCCCAGTGCGGCCGCGTACTCCAGGATCGCCTCCGGCAAGACGAGCACCGAGCCCGGCGACGAGGCCATCAGATCGGGGAGCGTCCCGGGGTCGAGATGATCCGAGTGTTTGTGCGACGAGAGCACCAGGTCCACCCCATTCAGGTCACTGCCCCGGAGCGGGGCCCTCGTCATCCGGACGTGCGGCCGTGCGGTGCCCGCGTACTTCGCCGTCAGGTGTTCCGAGAGGTACGGATCGACGACCAGCAGGCCGTGGGCCGCCCTGATCAGGTAGCCGCTCTGCCCGAGCCCGATGGCGAGCGAGCCGGACCGCGGACGAGTCGAGCCGATCTCGCGATCACCAGCTCGGTCCTGGACGATTGGTTCAATCCCGCGGACGCTCAGTCGCTCCTGACGGAGTGGCGTCCAGCTTTTCGACGCCCGGCGCGAGCCATCGAATCCGCTTTGTCGCCTCGATTCTAACGGACGGTCGAGGTCGAGGTACCGGGCGGGAGGGCGAACGCGATCGCTGGCTCGCGCATCCATCGATCCGCGACTTGCGGGCGACTGGAGCGTCCCCGGGCACCGGATATCGATGGCACTTCGGAATGGACTGAAGTGTCGACAGCGGGTGACGTCCCATGCCCTCGCCATTTCCCGGAATGAACCCTATTTCGAGCAAGCCGGCCGCACTGGCTCGATTTCCATACCGAGTTCCTCTCGGCGATCCGTCGCCTCCTGGTCCCTTCCGTCGCCCGGAAGTACATCGTCCAGATCAGGAGCACATCTTCTTCCACGACGTGGCCGAGGAGGTAGCAGGAGCGTCTGGTCGAGCCGATCTCTCGGTCAGCTCGGATTTCGAGTCCCCGACTTCGACTACTTCGGCCGCGATCCTGGAATCCCCACTCAGGTCGAGACTGCCGGCTGCAGGTCGAGGAGATCACCTTGAGGTGCGGGATCGCCAGGGCCGAGAGCTGATCACGGTCATCGAACTGCTCAGCCCCCTCGAACAAGCGGTTCGGTCGAGACCGGAGATGTATCCTGAGCAAGCGTCGCGAATACTTCGCAGCAAGGCGCCCTCGTGGAGGTCGACCTGTTGCGGCCGCTGCCCATGCCGCACAAGGGCGTCCGGAGTGCGACTACTCGGTGCTGGTCAGCCGCGCGAACGTCGGCCCGAGGCCGACTTCTGGCGGTCTCGCTCCGCCAGCGGCTCCCCGGAGATTCGGTCCCGTTGCGATCTCCCGATCCGGATGCACGTGGACCTCCAGCGGCCTTCATCGCGCTTGACGGCCCAGGCTACGAGCACTTCATCTCGGGGGGACCCGAGCCGCCCTTTCCGGGCATGATCAGGCATGGGCCGAACAGATCCTGCGGAACGCCGGCGTGAAACCGGATGAGTGAAACCCTCAGCCCTTAAGCCCGTCGCGGACCATCCTCGCCCCCTCGGCCAGCGACTTGGCCTTGGCCACCGCGATGTGGCGAGCCGTCTGGGAGAAGCCGCAGTCCGGGGTGATCGAGAGGCGTCCGGGGGAGACGTACTTCAGGAGTGCCTTCACCCGCGACGCCACCAGGTCGGGCGGCTCGATCCAGGTGTTCTTCACGTCCACCACTCCCGCGGCCACGTCCATCGACTCGGGGAGTTCGCGGAGGAGCTCGATCTCGGCCATCTCGCGGCTGGCGAACTCGAGCGCAAGCTGGTTGATCTTCGCCCGCCCGATGTGCGGGAAGAGCGGGCGGTAGCTGCGGTGCCCGACGGCCCGCGCCCGATAGTTGCCGAAGCACATGTGCATGCTGATGTAGGCACGGACGCCCTCGACGGTCCGGGCCACCACGTCCAGGAAATAGTCGGGCGCGTCCGGGTGGCAGGCGAAGCTCGGCTCGTCGAGCTGGAGGAAGTCCACGCCGGCCGCCGCCAGAGCCCTCAACTCGGCGTTGACGATCGGGATGAGCGCCTCGGCCACCGCGTTGCGGTCGGCATAGACCTCGCCCCCGTCGATGCAACCGGCGAGCGTGAACGGGCCGGGCACCGGCATCTTCAGCGGGATCGCGGCGTACTCCCGCAGGCGGTGGAACTCGGTCAGCGTCCCCAATCCGTCCGGAGCCGCCAGGGGGGCAACGCAGCGATAGCGGTCGCGCTGGTCGTGCGCGGGGGCCCCCAGATGACGGGCCCGCCGTAGCGGCTCGAGGCCGCCCAGGTACTCGTAGAACCCCAGGTTGAAGTCGACCCGCTGCATCTCGCCGTCGCTGACCCGATCGAGGCCGGCCCGGACCTGATCGTCGATCGCCACCCGCACGGCGTCCCGCACGGCCTCCTCGCGGTCCACCGGCCCGAACTGTTCGGGGTGCGACTTCACACTGGCGATGAACTGCTCGTACCAGCCGGGGAAGGACCAGCTCCCGATCACCGTGGCCTCGATCAATGGTCTGTCCATCGGACGTGTCCTCCTCGACTCGGATCGCCGGCTCGCACGCCCCCCGAATCTACCCACCCTCGGTCCATCGCTCCAGGGGGGGTCCCCTCGCAGGCCTGGGCTCGGGCCTCGTCGGGGCCGACGAGCCGCGGACACGAGGTCATGCTCTCGTGCGGGATCCGGCCGGAGGGGCGCATTCCACCCGGTCAAGGCCCCGACGGATGCCACGCCGTTCGCGAACATGAAATCCGGTACACCTCCCCGGCCGGCCTCATCGCGTCCCGGGCCGCAAGAGACGCACCCATCGAGATTTGGATAATTCAAGAAGAGAGAGGGTGTCCTTCGCAACGTTTTCATCTAAAATTTGGACAGAACTCACACCCGCAAAGGGACGAAGCAAGAGAGTGAGCGCCGCCGGCTCCCGTCCCTTCTCCCTCCCACCAACGGAGGTCGTGCGATGCAACGCATTCTCCGAGCGCCGTCCGCCGTCCTGGCTCTGACATTCGTCGTAGCCTGGACTCCAGGTCTGCAGATCGCCCGCGCGGCGCCAGCCCCGATGACGCCCGCGTTCACCGAGGAGGAGCGGGCCGAGCTCCAGCGGTACGCGGCGACGACGTGGCGGTCGCTGGAGCGGCTCACTCTGCCCAGCGGGCTGCCGGCGGACAGCATCGGACGGAGTGCGGAGGGATGGGGCAAGCCGGCGGGCCAGACATCGCCGACGAACATCGGCGGCTATCTCTGGAGCGTCCTGGCGGCCGAGAAGCTCAGCCTGATCAGCCAGGAGGACTCCCGCGCCAGGCTCCGCAAGACGCTCGCGACCCTGGCGACGATGGAGCGGACCAGCGGCTTCTTCCTGAACGACCTCGACCCGCGCGACGGCCGCCCGTTGCGGCTGGCGAGCACCGCGGAGGCGCCCTGGAGTCCGCACGTCTCCGCCGTCGACAACGGCTGGCTGGCCGTCGCGCTCACGATGGTGGCCAACGCCCATCCGCCGCTCCGGGACGAGGCCGAGAAGACGCTCCGGGCGATGGACTTCCGGTTCTTCTACTCGGAGTTCGACCCCGCCGACCCGGTGCTCGGTCCGGGGCAGTTGAGGGTCGGGTATCGCCCCGAGGGGCGGGAATTCTACGGCCATTACGGGATGCTGAATTCCGAGGCCCGGATCGCCAGCTACCTGGGGATCGCACGCGGGCAGCTGCCCCGCGAGCACTACTACCGGCTCTACCGCACGTTCCCCGAACAGCTCGGCCCGCAGAGCCAGAAGCCGCAAGGCCGGGTGCGGGACTACTCCGGCGTGCCGGTCTTCGAGGGGACCTACACCTACCGGGGTGCGCGGATCGTCCCGTCCTGGGGCGGCAGCATGTTCGAGGCCCTGATGGTGACCCTGTTCGTGCCCGAGGACGTGTGGGCCCCGCGGAGCTGGGGGGTCAATCACCCGCTCTACGTCCGGGCCCACATCCAGCACGGCCTGGAGGAGGCCGGTTACGGCGTCTGGGGATTCTCGCCGGCGGCCAGTCCCCGGGGAGGTTATCAGAATTACGGGGTGAAGGCCCTCGGGACGAGCGATGAAGGATACCATTCCTTCGAGTTCGGCGCGCCGAGCCTCAAGCCGGGCGCGGCCAACGGTGCCGAGCGGCTCCGGCACGGCGTGGTCACCCCCCACGCCTCGTTCCTCGCCCTCCGATTCGCCCCCCGGGAGTCGCTGGAGAACCTCCGCAAGCTGATCGCGCGATTCCCGGTCTACAGCGAATGCGGGTTCCTCGACTCGGTGGACGTCTCCGCCGGGGCCGTCTGCGGCACCATCCTGACCGTGGACCAGGCGATGATCATGGCCGCGATCGCGAACGCCCTGGCCGACAACGCCATGCAGCGCGCCTTCTGCGAGGGCCCCATCGAACGGACGATCCGTCCGCTCATCGAGGTCGAGGAGTTCGGAAACTGGTCCGGGACCCGGATCTCCCAGGAAATCCCGAAAACCTGGCGCGGGCCCGCCCTCGCCGAACCCGATCCTCGGCCTCAAACCATGAATCTCATTGAACTTGGCTCCCAGACGCGGTGAGGACCGGGCCACGCCATGTTGCCGAAAACGCGCCAACGAGTCGGCGAAAAAAATCGTACCAAGGATAGCAAAAGCTGGAAAAGTGTTTGAGATTTGTCAAACATGGTGCGGCCAGGGCGGGCCCTCCCGGGGAATTCGTCCGAGAGATCTGCCTTGTCGAATCCCTCCCCGACCCCTGCGGCCGTCAACCTCGCCGGAACAGGAAGCCACTGCGCACCCGGCACGATCGCGCTCACCCCGGGACTGCTCCGACACGGCGTGCATCCTTCCCGGCCGGCGGTGGCTCGCGTATACTCCAGGCAATTGATTCATCACGGCAAGCAACCAACTGTCCCTGGCCAGGGCCGGCCTTCGGCATGCGGACACCTTGTCCTTCCCTCGGAGATTCCTGAATGTCGACGGGCATCCATCGACCCCTGAGCCGCCGGAGTTTCCTGGCGGTCGGCACGATCGGGCTGGGCGGCCTGACCCTCGCGGACCTGCTCCGGATCCAGGCGCGGGCGGACCTGAAGAACTATGCGCCCATCGCCGCCAAGGCGGACTCGGTGATCCACATCTTCCTCCCCGGCGGGATCGCGCATCAGGAGACGTTCGACCCCAAGCCGTTCGCCCCGATCGAGTATCGCGGCGAGATGAACTCGATCGCGACGAAGATCGACGGCGAGCGGTTCAGCGAGACCCTGTCGCAGACGGCGCAGATCGCCGACAAGCTCACGGTCATCCGGTCGATGACCCACGGCGAGGCCGCCCACGAGCGGGGCACGCACAACATGTTCACCGGGTATCGCCCCAGCCCGGCCCTCCAGTACCCCAGCCTGGGCAGCGTGATCTCCCACGAGTACGGCCCGAAGAACAATCTGCCCCCCTACGTCTGCATCCCCAGCATCCCGAACGTCTACGCCGGGACCGGCTACCTCAGCTCGTCGTTCTCGCCGTTCTCACTCGGGGCGGATCCGGCCTCCGCCGGTTTCCGGGTCCAGGACCTGAACCTCCCCGGCGACATCAAGGAGCCCCGGTTCGCCACCCGCCGAAAGGTGCTCGACGCGGTCAACGGCTACTTCGCCAGTCGCGAGAAGAGCGACAACATCGGCGCCATGGACACCTTCTACGATCGGGCCTACAGCCTGATCAGCTCGCAGAAGGCGCGCGAGGCGTTCGACATCGCCGCCGAGCCGGCCAAGATCCGCGACGAGTACGGCCGCAACGAGGCCGGGCAGCGGATGCTCATGGCCCGCCGCCTGGTCGCCGCCGGGGTCCGCATGGTCACGCTCCAGTACGGCGGCTGGGACATGCACACCCAGATCGTGCCCGGCATGAAGGGATCGATGCCGGCGTTCGACCAGGCGTTCGCCACCCTGATCCGCGACCTGGAGCGCAACGGCCTGCTGGAGCGGACGCTCGTGATGGTCTCCAGCGAGTTCGGCCGGACCCCGAAGATCAACAAGGACGCCGGGCGCGACCACTGGCCCAAGGTCTTCAGCGTCGTCCTGGCCGGCGGCGGTGTGAAGAAGGGCTACATCCACGGCCTCTCGAACGCGACCGCCAGCGAGCCCGAGCGCGACCCGATCGGCCCGGAGGACCTCGCCACGACCGTCTACGCCCTGATGGGCATCGTCGCCGACAAGGAGCTGATGGCACCCGGCAACCGGCCCATCGAGATCGTCGACGGCGGCAAGGTGGTCAAGGAGTTGCTGGCCTGAGCGCATCGGGACGCGGGGGGGTGGTCCGGGAGGCGGACCGCCTCTCCCTTCCCCGGCTGGAGCGATTGGCGATGGCACTCGTGAGCGTCGACCCCGTCGAACTGTCCCGGCTGATCCGGGAACGGCGACGTACGGGTGGAGACCGATACGACGAGGTCTGGGACGGGGTCTACGTCATGTCCCCAATCGCAGACAACGAGCACCAGCACGTCGCGGGGATGCTGGCCATGGCCTTCACCCTCGGCCTGGATAATCGACCCGACGTCCGTGTTTTCCCCGGCTGCAACGTCAGCGACCGTCAGAAGCGATGGGAAAAGAACTATCGCTGCCCAGACGTGGCCGTCTTCCTCCCCGGTAACCCGGCCGTGGATCGCGAGACGCACTGGTACGGCGGACCCGACTTCGCCGTCGAGATCCTCAGCCCGTTCGACCGTTCTCGCGAGAAGTTCGCCTTCTACGCCAAGGTGGGGGTCCGCGAGCTGATGATCGTCGCTCGCCGTCCCTGGTCCGTCGAATTGCACCGCCGGACCGACCTGTCCTGGCAACTTGCAGGCGTTTTGCAGCCCGATGGTGCACAGGTTCTGAAGAGTTCCGTCCTTCCCCTGAGTTTTCGCCTCATCCAGGGTACGCCTCGTCCCCGGATCGAGATCAGCAAGACCGACGGCAGCCAGCACTGGCTCGCCTGACGCTCCCGCGATTTCCCACCATGAGTACCCCGCCATGCCCCGCTCGATAATCCACTCCGCCAGGCCTGCGTTGGTGGCTTCTCTGCTCCTGGGTCTCTCCACCTCGGCCGCTCTCGCCGCCAGCCCCAGCCTCGGGGCCATCCGCCCGGTGGGCGGCCAGCGGGGCACCGAGCTGGAGGCCACGTTCTCGGGGGCCCGGCTGGGTGACGCCAAGGAGATCCTCTACTACCAGCCGGGGATCTCCACCGTGTCGATCGCGAAGGTGGACGACAACTCGATCAAGGTGAAGCTGAAGATCGCCGCCGACGCCCCGCTCGGGCTGCACGACCTGCGGGTCCGAACGGCCAGCGGCATCAGCGAGCTCCGGACCTTCAGCGTGGGTGCCCTGAAGGAGGTCCCCGAGGTCGAGCCGAACAACGACTTTCTCGCGCCCCAGCCGATCCCGATGAACGTGACGCTGGTCGGGGTCGCGGACAATGAGGACGTAGACCACTTCGTGGTTGAGGCGAAGAAGGGCGAGCGGATCTCGGCCGAGGTCGAGGGCATGCGGCTGGGGATCACCCTGTTCGATCCCTACGTCGCCATCCTCAACGCCAGGCGGTTCGAGCTGGCCTCCAGCGACGACGCGGCCCTGATCTGGCAGGACGGCTTCGCCTCGATCCTCGCCCCGGAGGACGGCAAGTACATCATCCAGGTCCGCGAGAGCGCCTACGCAGGGAACGGCGGCTGCATCTACCGGCTCCACGTCGGCAACTTCCCAAGGGCCACCGGGCTGATTCCGGCCGGCGGGAAGCTCGGCGAGAAGCTGGCCGTCCGCTGGATCGGCGACCCGGCCGGCGAGGCGACCTCCGAGGTGACGCTCCCGGCCGCGAGCGTGCCGGGCTTCGGCCTGACGCGGCAGGACGAGCGGGGGGTCTCGCCCTACCCGAACGCCTTCCGGCTCACGAACCTGGGCAACGTGCTGGAGAAGGAGCCGAACGACGACCAGGCGAAGGCCACGCCGTTCACGCCGCCGGTCGCGCTCAACGGCGTGATCGAGAAACCGGGCGACGTCGACCAGTTCGTCTTCGCCGGCAAGAAGGGCCAGACGTTCGACTTCCGCCTCCACGGCCGGCAGGTCCGCTCGCCGATTGACTCGGTCATGTACCTGGGCAAGAAGGGCGCGGGCGCCGCGGTGGGCAACGACGACGCGGTCGGTCCCGACAGCGCCTTCCGGTTCACCTGCCCCGAGGACGCCGAGTACGCCGTCTGGGTCGTTGACCATCTGGGCAAGGGCGGCCCGGATTACTTCTACCGCATCGAGGCCACCGCGGTGGAGCCGAAGCTCACGATCTCGACGAATGCCGAGCAGATCCCGCTGGGCACCGGGCCGATGGCCGTCAGCGTGCCGAAGGGGAATCGCCAGGCGATCCTGATCTACGGCAGCCGGGCCGACTTCGGGGGCGACCTGAATCTGAGCATCCAGAATTTGCCCCCGGGCATCGCGATGGAGGCGCCGACGATGGCCGCCAGCCAGGCCGTCGTGCCCGTCCTCTTCACGGCCAAGGCCGACGCGCCGCTCGGCGCCACGCTCGCCGGCCTCGCGGGCAAGGCGGCCGATCCGAAGCTCAACGTCCAGTCCGAGTTCACCTCGACCGCGGCGCTCGTCTTCGGCCAGAACAACATCCACGTCTGGACCCGGACCGTGGACCGGCTGGCCGTCGGCGTGACCGAGGAGTGCCCCTACACGATCGAGATCGTCGAGCCGAAGGTGCCCCTGGTCCGTGGCGGTTCGATGGGCCTGAAGGTGAAGGCGATCCGCAAGCCAGGCTTCAAGGCGGCGATCTCCGTCTCGCTCCCCTGGAACCCGCCGGGCGTCGGCTCGGCCGGGGGCATCGCGATCCCCGAGGGCCAGAACGAGGCGGTCATCCCGACGAACGCCGACGGCGGGGCCGAGCTGCGGACCTGGAAGATCGTGGTCAACGGCTACTCCGGCGTGCCGAGCGGGCCGATCATGGTCTCCTCGCAGCTGGCCAACCTGACGATCGCCGAGCCCTACCTGGGGATGACCTTCCAGGCCGCCACGGTCGAGCAGGCCAAGGAGACCGACCTGGCGATCAAGGTCGCAAAGAACAAGGACTTCTCCGGCAACGCCCAGGTGACGCTCGTCGGCCTGCCCAACAAGGTGACCACCGACGTCAAGACGATCACCAAGGACACGACCGACCTGCTGTTCCACCTGAAGACCGACAAGGTCTCGCCGGCCGGCAACCACACGAACCTGTTCTGCCAGGTGGTGGTGACCGAGAACGGCGAGCCGATCGTCCACAACATCGGCTCGGGGACTCTCCGGATCGACGTCCCCCTGCCTCCCAAGCCCGCCGCGGCCGCGGAGCCGGCCAAGCCGGCGGCGGCCCCTCCCCCGGCTGCCCCCGCGGCCAAGCCGCTCAGCCGGCTGGAGAAGCTGCGGCTCGAGAACAAGCAGAAGAACCAGGCGGGGTCGAAGTGACCCGCCCCGAGCGAATACCGAGATTCAACGACATCCGATTGACGACCACACCGCGTCCCGGGACCTCGGAGGGTCAGTGCGACGCGCCTGTCTTGGAGAAGGACCCCTCGTGATGAGCCGAGCGACCTTGCCGATCTCCGGTGCCCGCCTCGCGGCCCTGGTGCTCGTCGGATCAACGGCCCTGGGCCTGGCGGGCCAGCCGCGGGCCGACCAGAAGCCGGCCGCCCCCCCCGCCCCGCCCTCCCCCGCGCCCACGACCGGCGTCGCCTCGATGCAGGTCTTCCCGCCCGAGATCAGCCTGACGACGGCCAGGGACCGCCAGTCGATCGTCGTCCAGGCGACCTACGTCGACGGCATCACCAGGGACGTGACGAAGGAGGCGACCATCACCCCGGCCGACCCGGCCCTGCTCCGGCGTGACTGGTCAACCTTCTCGCCCTCGGCCGACGGGGCCACGACGCTGGCAGTCTCGTTCGGCGGCCAGTCGCAGTCGGTCCCCGTCAAGGTGGCCCGCGCGAAGGAGGTCCCGCCGACCAGCTTCCGCCTGGACGTGATGCCGGTCTTCATGCGGGCCGGCTGCAACACCGGGAGCTGCCACGGCGCCGCCCGCGGCAAGGACGGGTTCCGGATCTCGCTCTTCGGGTTCGACCCCGAGGGCGACCACTACCGGCTCACCCGGGAGATGGTCGGGCGCCGGATCAACCTGGCCATCCCCTCGGACAGCACGCTCCTGGAGAAGTCGATCGGGGCCGTGCAGCACACCGGGGGCAAGCGGTTCGAGCCCTCCAGCGAGCTCTACCAGACGATCCACCAGTGGATCGAGGCCGGGGCGCCGAATGACGACGTCTCCAAGCTGCCGAAGGTCGTGGGCGTGGACCTCTATCCGAAAGCCGGCGTGCTCGACGGCAAGGGCTCGACCCAGCAGCTCACCGCGCGGGCGCGGTACTCCGACGGGACCGACCGCGACGTGACCGGGCTGGCCGTCTTCCTCACCAACAACGAGGGCTCCGCGGCGGTCACCCCCGACGGCCTGATCACCGCCGGCGAGCGGGGCGAGGCCTTCGTGATGGCCCGCTTCGAGACCTACACCGTCGGCTCGCAGTTCATCGTGCTGCCGAAGGGGCTGAAGTTCACCTACCCGGCGGAACCCGATGCGAACTACGTGGACAAGCTGGTCGCCGACAAGCTCCGCAAGCTGCGGATCGCGCCCTCGGCCGTTTGCGACGACGCCACCTTCCTCCGCCGCGCCACGCTCGACATCGTCGGGCTCACGCCCACCGTCGACGAGTACAGCAAGTTCATGGCCTCGACCGACCCGAACAAGAGGGCGAAGCTGATCGACGAACTCCTGGAGCGCAAGGAGTTCTCCGAGATCTGGGTCAACAAGTGGGCCGAGCTGCTCCAGATCCGCTCGACCGTCACCGTCAGCTATAAATCGATGTTCCTTTATTACAACTGGCTGGTCGAGCGGCTCTCCAAGAACATGCCGATGGACCAGATGGTCCAGGAGCTGCTCGGCGCCAGCGGGGGCACATTCAAGAACGCGGCCACGAACTTCTATCAGACGACCACCGAGACGCTCCCCCTGACCGAGAGCGTCGCCCAGGTGTTCATGGGCATGCGGATCCAGTGCGCCCAGTGCCACAACCATCCGTTCGACCGCTGGACCCAGGACGACTATTACGGCTTCGCCGCCTTCTTCTCGCAGATCGGCCGCAAGCAGGGCGAGGATTACCGCGAGACGATCGTCTTCAACTCCGGCGGCGGCGAGGTCGCCCACCCCGTCGGCGGCCGGGTCATGGCGCCGAAGTTCCTCGGCGGCGACGCCCCGGACGTGAAAGGCAAGGACCGCCGGGTCATCCTGGCGAAGTGGCTCGCCTCGCCTCAGAACCCGTGGTTCGCGACCTCCTTCGCCAACCGCGTGTGGGCCCACTTCATGGGCATCGGCATCGTCGAGCCGGTGGACGACTTCCGCGTCAGCAACCCGGCCACGAATCCCGAGCTCCTGGAGGCCCTGGGCAAGCACTTCACCGACACGAAGTACGACCTCAAGGCCCTGGTGCGGGACATCTGCAATTCGCGGACCTACCAGCGGGCCACCCAGCGCAACGAGAGCAACGCGGCGGACGACCGCAACTTCGCGCACGCCCTGGTCCGCCGGATCAAGGCCGAGAACCTGCTCGACACGATCAGCGTCGTCACCGAGACGAAGGACAAGTTCCAGGGTTTGCCGACGGGCGCCCGGGCCGTGCAGATCGCCGACGGGCAGAGCAGCACGTACTTCCTGACGACCTTCGGCCGGGCCACGCGCGAGACCCCTTGCTCGTGCGAGGTCAAGATGGAGCCCACGCTCTCCCAGGCCCTGCACCTGCTCAACGGCGACACCGTCAACAGCAAGATCAAGCAGGGCGGCGTGATCGCCAGGCTGATGGCCGCGAAGAAGAAGCCCGAGGAGCAGATCACCGAGCTCTACGTGAAGTGCCTCTCGCGGAAGCCGACGAAGGAGGAGATCGACAAGCTCCTGCCCACCCTCGGCGGCGAGAAGGAGCGGGCGCAGGGCCTGGAGGACCTCTTCTGGGCCCTGCTCAACAGCCGCGAATTCCTGTTCAACCATTGATCCGGGCGAATGGACATCGGCTCTTCAGACAACTGCTGGCCCCTCAGCCGCCGTTTCCTCGACCCCTCGTCCGCGAGAGCGGGCGAGGGTGGCACGAAGTGCCGGGTGAGTGCCGGTGCAAGCCCCGGACTTCCCTCCCTCGTCCTCCCCTTCGGGAACCCCTCGCCCGCGACAGCGGGAGAGGGTGGCACGAAGTGCCGGGTGAGGGTCCGGCGGGTCCCAGTCCGGATGCCGGCCTCAACCGGGGCCACCTGTCCTGCACCCGGGGGAGCGATGGCCGCTTTCCCGGGAACATCCCCATGAGAATCTCCCGCCTCCATCCTCGAGCCGCTCGCCACTCCTGCACGCGAGACACCACCATGCGACCGAAACTCACCCTGCTGCTGACCTCGGGGCTCCTCGTCTGCGGGCTCGGGACGATCTCTTCGACGCTCGCCGACGACGCGAAGGCGAAGGAGAAGATCACGTTCGCCGATCACGTATCGGCCGTCTTCCGCAGCCGCTGCGGCTCCTGCCACAACCCCGACAAGGCCAAGGGGGGGCTCAACCTGGACAACTACGGCGCCGCGATGCAGGGCGGCGGGTCCGGGAAAGTGATCGAGCCGGGCGACCCCGACGGCAGCTCGCTGCTGGGCGTGATCACCCACAGCGAGGAGCCCAAGATGCCGCCCAACTCGGCGAAGATCCCCGACGCCGAGATCGAGCTGATCCGCAAGTGGATCGAGGGCGGTGCGCTGGAGAACTCCGGCAGCAAGGCCGCGGCGAAGGCGAAGCCCAAGTTCGAGTTCAAGCTCGACCCGAACGCCCTGGGCAAGCCGGCCGGCCCGCCGGCAATGCCCGAGTCGATCGCCACCGAGCCGTTCGTCCCCCAGGCGAAGCCCAGCGCGGTGGTCGCCATGGCGGCGAGCCCCTGGGCGCCGCTGGTGGCGGTGGGCGGGCACAAGCAGGTGCTCCTCTACCGGACGACCGACAACCACCTCGTCGGGGTCCTGCCCTTCCCCGAGGGCTCGATCCACGTGCTCCGGTTCAGCCGCAACGGCGACCTGCTGCTCGTCGGCGGCGGCCGGGGCGGCCAGTCCGGTCTGGCGGTGGCGTTCAACGTGAAGACCGGTCAGCGGGTCTTCGAGGTCGGCAAGGAATACGACGCCGTCCTGGCGGCGGATATCAGCCCCGATCACGGCCAGGTCGCCCTCGGCGGGCCGAGCAAGTTCGTCCGCGTCTTCAGCACGGCCGACGGCAGCCTGATGTTCGAGATGAAGAAGCACACCGAGTGGATCACCGCCGTCGAGTTCAGCCCAGACGGCGTGCTCCTGGCCACCGGAGACCGCAACAACGGCCTCCTGGCCTGGGAGGCGCAGACCGGCCGCGAGTTCTTCGACCTCCGCGGGCACAACGCCGCGATCACCGACATCTCCTGGCGGCTCGATTCCAACGTGTTCGCCTCCTCCAGCGAGGACGGCACCGTCCGCCTCTGGGAGATGGAGAACGGCGGCAACATCAAGAGCATCAACGCCCACGGCGGCGGCGTGGAATCGGTCCGGTTCCTCAAGGACGGCCGCCTCGTCTCGTCCGGCCGCGACCGGATGATCCGCGTCTGGGACGCCGGCGGGAACAAGCAGCGCGAGTTCGAGGCCTTCGGCGACGTCGCGCTGGAGGCCGTCGCCGATCACGACGCCTCCCATGTCGTCGCCGGCGACTGGTCGGGCGAGATCCGCGTCTGGGACATGAAGGACGGGCGGCGGATCGCCAACCTGGCCGTCAATCCCGCGCCGATCGCGACGCGGCTCGACCTGGCATCCAGGGCGCTCGCCGCGGCCCGCGGCGAGGCCGACTCGCTCACGAAGCAGATCGGCCCGCTCCAGGCCGGGGTGGCGACGGCGGCCGACTCGCTCGCGAAGGCCCAGCAGGCGCTCGCCGCGGCCGATGCGACGGCCGCGAAGGCGAACGCCTCGGCCGCCCAGGCCGAACAGGCCGCCAGGTTGAAGCAGGCCGCCGTTGACGAGGCGAAGGCCACCGCCCAGGCGGCCGAGCAACTGGCCGCCCAGGCCCAGGCCGCGCTCGCCGCAGCCGAGAAGGCTGTGGCTGACTCCGCCTCAACGGAGAAGACGGCCACTGACGCCCTCGCCGCCGCCCGGACCGCAACCGAGAAGGCCCACGCCGACAAGGCCGCGCACGACCCGGCGCTCGCCGCCGCGGCCGCCGCATTGAAGGGAGCGAAGACCCCCGAAGAAACGGCCCGAGCCGCAGCCGAGCTGGCGAAGCAAACCCAGCGAGCCAGCGAGCTGATCGCCGCACTTGCCGCGGCCGGTTCTCGCCAGGCCGCTGCGCAGACCGCGATGGTCCAGGCGACCGCCGCGAAGGCGGCCGCGCCCCAGGCCGTGGCCCCCGCCCAGACCCGCGCCAGGGCCGCGGCGCTGGCCGTCCAGGCCGCCCGCGACATCGTTGGCAAGGCCGATCAGGAGAAGGCCGTTGCCGACAAGGCCCTCGCGGACGCGAAGACCGCCGCCCAGGCCGCGGTGGCTGCCTCTGGGAACCTGAAGAAGAACGTCGAGCAGGCTGCCGCCGCGAAGGCCGCCGCCGACAAGGCCCTCGCCGACAGGCAGGCCCCGCTCGATGCCGCCGCCGCGAGGGCGAAGGCCCTCCAGGCCGAGATCGACGCCTTGAAGATCGAAGCCAAACGAGGCGCCGGCCGCGGCCCCCTCGCAGCGGCCGGGACCGCCGAGTCCGCCGCGAAACACTGAGGAAACAGCTCGAATTGCAGGTCGAGGCTGACGTCAGCGGCGGCCCCTCCGACGGATTCTCGCCACCGGGTCGTTCAGCCACGACCCACGATAAGTCCGTTCGCGCAGACGACCGCCCGCGATCGACGTTGACCTGTACCCTGGCCGGTCCGATCGATCGCGGGCGTCTCGCTCAGTTGCCCTTCAACACGAAGTCCACCTCGGCGACCTCGCCGGGCTTGACCGAGACCTGCTGCGGCTGGGTCTTGAGCGTCTCGTGCCAGGAGAGGAGCGAGTAATCACCGGGGGGCACGTCCCTGATCACGAACGAGCCGTCGTCGCCGGTGACGGCGAAGAACGGGTGCGGCAGGACGTGCACATAGGACGACATCCAGAAGTGAATGTCACACTTCAACGGGATGCCGAACTCCGCCGCCTCGAGCTTCGACTTCGTGTTCATCTTCGCCGAGAAGATGGTGTTGAAGGCCAAGTTCTTCCTGGGAGTGGCGCGGATGTTGTGGGAAACCGGGTCGCTGTTGCGGTACTCGATCTCCTGCCCGGCCATCATGGCCACCACGTGGGGCACGAACACGCAGCCGACCTGGTCCATCACCACCGGCTTGTCCGGCACGGGGAAGTTCCCCGGGACGTTCCCACGGATGCTCACGAGCGTCCACTTGACGGCTCCCTCCGGGCTGACGACCAGGGTCTCGTAGGACGGGGGGTTTTCCTTGTAGAGGTCGGAGCACAGCTTCTCGCCGCCGAAGCTGATCGGCTTCGGCTTCGGCGGCGTGCCCTGGTAGAGGACCCGTCCGAGGATCACCCCCTTGTCCGCCGCGCCTTGATCGCGTCGAACGACGCCGGGCGTTTGGCCGTCGGTGCACTGGCCGCCGCGGGCGCCGGGGAGGCCGAGGGCCTGGCCGGGCCCGAGGTCGAAGCGGAGATCGAAGGCTCGACTGTCTTGCTGGACGAGCACCCCGCCGCGAGCATCGCGGCGCCGACGATTCCGGCGAGCCGCAACGATGGCATACTCAGTGACATCACGATCTCTCCTCTCGTTTCGTTTTCCCACTCGGTCAATGCGCGCTTCCCCTCGGGGCAGCGCCGGCTTTCGCCAGGTGTTCGTCCTGCACGTATCCGGTCAATTCCCCGAACCGGAACCGACGGGCGTCCCGCCCGCCCGTCAGGTCGGCGGCCCGATCCGGTGTGGCCATCGCCGCCAGGTCGTGCCCCATCGGCGAGGCGACCTCGCGGCCGTTCACGAACGTGGCCAGGCGCGCGTCCAGCCAACCGCCGCCGGCGTGGTCTCTGACCCAGTACGACGCGCCCGGCCGCTCGCGCCCCGCCTCGTGCAGGACCAGGCATCCGACGTCGTCGAACTTGAGCGCCCCGCGATCCTCGTCCACGAGCGCCGCGGCGAAGCGGTCGTCGCTGATGATCATCCGGCAGTGGGCGCACGTCTCCTCGCCGTACCGCAGGCTCGGAGGTCCGGTTCCGTCCCTCCCCCCGCAACCCGCGACCAGCAGGATCGCGAAGGGCCACACGCTCAGTGATCTCGACTTCATGCCGCCCCCCGTCTGCTCAGCACGAGCATCGACAGCAGCAGCGGCACGACGGCCCAGAGCACCAGCACCAGGATGAGTGCGGGCTGGAGCCAGCCGCCGAAGACCTCCGCCGCGTACATCCCCGCCGGCCCGAGTGATTCCAGGTTGCGCCGGATCCCGTCGAGCACGGCGACCTTGAAGACCTGGGCCGGGTTCGCCAGCGAGAGCCAGAGGAGCACCCGCGGCGAGAGCCTCAGCACCAGGGCCGTCCCGATCAGCCCCAGGTCGCTGAGGAAGGTCGAGGCCAGCCACGCGAAGAGGGCGACACCGACGGCCGTCGCCGACTTCCGGGTCAGCGCGGAGATCAGGAAGCCGAGGCTGACGTACCCCAGCGCGAACAGGCCGGTGTAGGCCACCAGGCTGAGGTAGCTGCCGGCCTGCGGGAAGGCCCCCTGCCGGGCGATCAGCAGGGCCGCCAGGCCGAAGCCGACCAGCACCGTGCCGAGCAGCGCGGCCGCCACGCCGAGGAACTTGCCGAGCAGGACCTCCTCGAGGACCACCGGCTGCGCCAGGATCGTCGCGAGCGTACCATGCTCACGCTCCCCGGCCAGGCTCGTGGCGGCCGCCAGCAGTCCCATCAGGGGGACGATCAGGACCACCAGGTTGAGCAGGCTCACGGTCGTCCGGCCGAAGCCCCCCGCGCCCACGGCACCCAGGGCCGAGGCCCCCAGCGACGTGAGCATCAGGGCGAGCCCCGCGAACATCACCGAGAGCAGCAGGAACCAGCGGCTTCGCCCCGCGTCCTGGATCTCCTTCTCCATGATCAGGCGGACACATGAGCTATCCATTGTGATTTCCCCCCTCGCGGTCGGCCGGGCCGCTGGAACCTCCCCGATCGGTCTCCAGGTCGAAGTCGAGCACGGTCGCCCCCCGCCTCGCCAGGAGTTCCAGGACCTCCATCCGCCGCCCGGCCGGGGCGTCGACCAGCAGACGGGGCCCGGTCTGCCGGGCGTCGAAGCCGGCCTCCCGCAAGACATGAGCGGCGAGGTCCGCATGCGCCGGGTCGATCGCCAGGCAGAGGTGGGCCGGCTCCTGGAGGTGCTCGCGGACCTGCTCCGGCAGGCCCTCCGCGATCTTGCGTCCCTTCTGGAGGACGACGACGCGGTCCGCCAGCCTCCAGACCTCGCTGTGCCGGTGGGTGCAGAAGAGCAGCGTCTTGCCCGCCGCCTTCAGCCGCTCCAGCAACTCGCCGAACTCGCGGCGGGTCCTCGCGTCGAGGTTGCTCGTGGGCTCGTCCAGCAGCAGCACCGACGGGTCGGAGAGCAGGGCGACCACCAGGGCGAGCTTCTGCTTCATGCCGCCGGAGAGCTGCCGCACGGCCCGCCGTTCCACGTCCTTCAGTCCCCACTCGGCGATCAGCGCATCCGCCCGGTCCAGGCCCACCCTCCGAAGCCTCGCGAAGAAGGAGACGGTCTCGCGGATGGAGCGGTCGGCGTGGAGCTTCACCTCCTGGGGCACGTATCCGATCTGCCCGCGGCTTTCCCTGCCCCGCGGGCCGCAGGGCTTGCCCAGGAGGTGGATCTCGCCCTCGAACGGCAAGAGCCCGAGGATGCAGCGGACGATCGTCGTCTTGCCCGCGCCGTTCGGGCCCCAGAGTGCGACGGTCTCTCCCGGCCGGACCTCGAAGCTCAGATCCTCCACCGCGGCGGCCCGGCCGTACCGCTTGGTCACGGCCCGGACGGAGATCGCCGGCTCCTTCGGGGCACCGAGATCGACGGCCTTCACCGAGGTGCCCTCAAGCGGTGCCGGCCGGCCGGAAGCCGCCCGGACCGTGGCCCTGCGGGCGGCCCGGCCCCCTGCCGCCTCTCGGGCAGAACGAACCAGGGCCAGTCCGGCCGGTCCGGCCAGCAGCGCCGCGCCGAGCAGGATCGCGTCCCAGCCGCTCCCTGCACCGGCCTCGACCAGCGGCGGGGCGTACGGCCGCATCGCGGGCGACGGATCGACCAGCTTCGGCTTCGGCTCGAACACCGGGAAGACCCGCGAGGCGAAGTCGATGGCACGCGTCGACGGGCTCGTGGCGAAGAGCCGAAGCGCCGGCTGCCGATCGGCGAGCCGCTCGAACAGTTGGGCGGGCTGATGGGGCAGCTCGCCGAACCCGTCACCGTTGCGGTCGAACCCCCGATAGTCGGACCAGTAGTTACCGATCCAGACATTACCGGCCAGGTTGCCGGCCATGCCTTCCACCACCACCTGCTCGCCGTTCTCGACCAGGCTGTTGCCCGCGAAGCGATTGCCCGTGGCGGTAGGGAAGAGCACCAGGCCGCGGTCGTTGTCCCCCACGTAATTGTGCTCGACCCGCCCGTGGGCATGCTCCAGGAAGGCCCCGACCTTGTTGCCGACGAGCACGTTGTGGGTGATCACGGCGTCGTCCATGTCCTTCAGGCCGATGCCGTAGCCGCTGGGCCCGCAGTTCGAAGAGATCCAGTTCCGCTCCAGCCGGAGCCGGCGGCTGTACATCAGGAAGGCGCCGACGGAGTTGTCCCGAAGGTCGTTGCCCGCCACGACGGCGTCGTTGCAGTACATGAAGTGCAGCCCGTACCGCCCGTCGCGCACGCGGTTGCCGCGGATCGTCAGGTTCCTGGAATACCAGAGGACGACGTCGCGACCTCCCCGGGTGGTGTTGTCCTCGATCGTGACGTCCTCGCTGTACCAGAGCTTGATGAGGTCGCCCCGGCGGGCGATCGGCAGGTCCTTGCCCCGGAGCCGATTGCCCCGGACCACGCAGCGGGCGGCCTGCTTCACGGAGATGCCGAAGAGGACGTCCTCGATGTCGTTGTCGGCGACGGTGATGTCGGCGGCGGCGGCCAGCACGCCCATGTCCTCGCGCTCAAGCGTCGCGCCGCTGGACCGGATGATGAACCCGCGAAGCTCGCATCGCGGGGCCTCCAGCCGCACGACCGTGCCCTTGCCCCCGCCGTCGAGCACGGGACGATCCTCGCCGACCAGGCGGATCGACTTGCGGACGACGATCGGCCCGCGGTGGACCCCGCCGAGCACCCGGATCTCGTCGCCGGGTGAGGCCGCCTCGAGGGCCTCCTGGATGGTTGACGGAGACCGCCCCGGCTCCACTCGGATCGTCTCGGCGTCGAGCGACGAGACGCACCCAAGCAGCACGCCCAGCCCCACCCCGACCCGCCGGCCGACCTCTCCCGCCGGTTTGCTCCGGGGCGATGCGTCCGTCCGCCATCGTCGGTAGCCGACCCAGGCCCCGGCGGCCGCGGACGCCAGGCAGAAGTAGTAACCCCAGCCGAGTGCGGCCTCGGTCCGGAACTGGGCGATCTTGCCCGCGCCCAGCACGCGGGGCACGAATGGCTTGATGGACGAACTGAAGGCGGCCTTCGGGTCCAGGTTCAGGCCCGAGTCGCGCAGCCAGAACGTGAGATCGGCCAGGAAGAGCTGCGGAAACAGGATCACCGGCACGGCCAGGAGCACGGCCCACCTCGACCGCCAGGCAGCCGCGACGGCCAGCCCGATCGCCATCACGGCGATCGCCGGCAGCCCGAGCCGCCGCTCCAGCGTCGCGGCATCGTCGATCTTTCGCATGCCGATATAATGGTTCAGGCCATCGATCTCTGCGACGTCCCCGGCCACCCTGTTCGGGTAGATCGCCAGCGAGAGCCCGCGCGGATACTGGGGCGCGGCCAGCCGCATGGTCCAGTAGGGTAACAGCGGAGAGATCAGCAGCAGGACGGCCCCGAGTGCGCCCACCAGGCGGGTCGTCCCTTCTCCCGCGATCCGCGACCGGTGGTTCGCCGCGTCGCACGCGGGGCGGGGCGGCTCGGTGCGGGTCCAAACCTCTGCGTCGGCGGACATGGTTCACTCCCGTCGGGAGACTCCTCGGATCGGCGGTCGTGCGGGGCCCCGGCCCGCCCGGGCGGCGTCGGCCGGGCGTGGTCGGGGCCGGGCGCGGACGCGCCGGTCAGGGCTCCACCATGAGATAGCCCGTCATCTCCAGGTGGAGTGCGGAGCAGAACTCGAGGCAGTAGAAGGGGAACACGCCGTCCTTGTCGGCCACGAAGTCGAGCGAGATCGTCTCGCCGGGCTCCAGGCTGGCCGCGATGTTGTAGCTCGGGACGCAGAACCCGTGGGTGGCGTCGCGCGTCCGCTCCACGTTGGTGATCGTCCACTTGAGGTGGTCGCCCTTCTTCACCTCCACATGCTCCGGCTCGTAGTGGCTGCGGAGCGCGACCATCTTGATCTCGACCTCCTTGCCGTTCCGCGTGATCGAGCCCTTGGTCACCGCGCCGGGGTGCTTCCTCTGGTGGTGTGCGTCCCAGCCGACCTCCGGGTAGACCTCCCAGCACTTCAGCTTGTCGGCCTTGATGATCTGGGCGTAGTGCGGCTCGGCGTTGCCGATGGGCAGGTCGTAGATCCGCTGGACGTTGTCGCCGGTCCGGCCGATGTCCAGCAGTTGCAGGTTCTGCGGCAGGAGCGGCCCCAGATTGAGGAACCGGTCCACCGACCACTTGTTGAGGGCCACCAGGTACTTGCCGTCGGGCGAGACGGTGTCGCCCTCGGCGGCCGAGATGTGGCCGACGTTGTAGTGCACCGGGGTCGTCGCGACGAGTTTCCAGGGCTCTTCGGGGGCCTTGTACTTGCAGTCGCCCATCGTCCAGCGGGCCACGGCGTTGTCGAGGAAGAGGCTCGTGTAGGCGTACCCCTGGTTGTCGAACTGGGTGTGCAGGGGCCCCAGGCCGACCTCCACCTGCGCCTCCTTCACCGCGTCGAAGCGGAGGATCGGCACGCCGAACTCGTCGCTGCCTTCGAAGTCCCTGCTCGCCACGGCCTGCTTGATCTTCTCCATGTTGTAGACCGTGACGTGCGGATCGAGCTTGCCGGAGACCACTATGTGCTTGCCTTCGGGGCAGACGTCCACACCGTGCGGGCTCTTCGGCTCGGGGATGAAGGAGAGGATCCCGTCGTCCACCGCCGCCTTCAACGGGATCACGCGGACGCCCTTGATGTCGGTGTAGTGTCCGCCCTCGATCGCCTTCTCGGCGTTGCGGTAGTTCAGGACGTGGAGGTAGTCCATGTCCCGCTGCGAGGCGCCGGCCTCGAACGGCGGATTCCCCTTCTCGATCCCGCCGGTGGCCATCTCGGTGTTGAACGAGTTCTGGAAGACCCAGCCGTCGCTGGCGAGCTTGCCGGCGTCGGAGAGGTCCTGCCAGTAGGGCGGCAGCTCGACCGCGAAGGAGGCCTTCTCGTCGATGCGGCCGGCCTTGCGGTCGAACTTCCAGAAGGTCATCAGCCCTCGGTACGCTTCCTTGTACTGGGAGATCGGGGCGTACCTGTGCCCGAGCGGCACGGCGTACTGCGAGCCCTCGACGACGTAGTCGGTGTTCGGCGTGACCATCGTCGAGCCGTGGTTGTTGTTGAAGATCGGGTTGGCGACGATCTGCTTGGTCTCCATGTCCTTCAGGTCGATCACGGCGAGCCGGCCGTTGGGCTTGTCGTTGATGAACAGGAACTCGCCGTCGTACTCGCCGTTGGTCTCGCTCAGCGCCGGGTGATGCGTATCCCCCCAGCCGAGCGGCCCTCGGCCGACCCCCGCGGGCTCGTTGGCCGCCGGCAAGGCCGTCTCCTTCACGCCGTAGCCGTACCCCTGCCAGGGCTCGGGCGTGAACACGGCGATCGTCCGGAGCACCCGCATCGACGGCAGGCCGATGGCCAGGACCTGGCCCGAATGCCCCCCGGAGGCGAACATCACGTAGTCGTCGAGCTTCCCCGTCGGCGTGAACGTCGAGAGGGCGGCCGTCACGTCGTCGGGGGAGAGCCCCCGCTCCTGGATCAACCGGTTCGCCTCCGTCGGCAGCCCCGCCACCGACGCCGGGGCCTTCGCGTTCCCCTCGATCCCCCCTCCGCAACCGCCGGCTGCCACCAGGGCCGCAACGACGGCCACCCACGAAAGCGCAGCGGCCTTCACCCCTCGATCACTCCTCATGGTTCCTCCAGTCGCCTCGCGGCGGCGTCCGCCCCCTCGCCCCGGGAGCCGGCCCGGCGGTGAACTCGCCGGACCCGGGTCTCGGCTCGTTCGGGATCTCGCTCCCACATCGAGCCTGTCCCCTCTCAACTGCTATCATCCCAGACTAAAACTGGATGTCAAGATCCAAATATCCACTTTATGCTTCCCTCCGCCCCCGACGACCGGGGAGGTGTGAGCTGGCGAGGCCGTCGGCCGGGGCCTATCATCGAGCCATGGGGGGGCCATCGAGGTGAAGCGACGACCGCATCCGAACCGTGACCTGCACGCCCTGGACGAGAACGGCATGGTCCTCTGCAACCCCCGCGACCGGGAGGCGGCGCACCGCGCCGAGATGGAAGGGATCGCCACGGACGATCGCGGCAGCGTCACCTGTCGAAAATGTTTGGACCTGCTCTACGAACAGGAGAGAGAGCGGCCCAGAGCGTGAGTCGGCCGCACGACGTTCGGTCTGTTCCTTTGCTGCCCGAGGCCATCGCAAGCCGGCGAAGGGGCCGGCGGGCTCGCGGACGATCCGGGGAGGCGAACCATGCCCGGCGGGACGAGTCTATTTCCGTTTCTCGGGTTCGTCTGGCGGAGCACGGTGCTCCACGTGATCACCTACCTGGTCATCGGCGCGGCATCGTACTTCCTTCTGGCCCGGCCCTACTGGACGGGGCCGGACGCCTTGCCCTGGGTGCGGGACCCGGAGGGGGATTTCGTCCAGCGCTGGTTCCTGCCCGCGCAGGTGATCCGGGGCATCCTGCACGGCGTGGTCCTCTACCCGCTTCGAGACGCCTTCCTGGGCATGGGCCGTTACGGCGGGCTGATGATTGCCGCCCTGCTGCTGATCATCGGCACGGTCGCCGGGATCTCGGGGACCATCGAGACCTGGGTGTATTCGACGACATTTCATCTGGGGCTCTTCCTGGCCCACCTGCCGGAGATCGTCATCCAGACGCTGCTCTACGGCTACCTGCTGCTCGCCTGGGAACGCCACGCGGAGCGGCGGAGGCTCCGCCGGCACCCTGGTGGACTGCCGACGACGACCGCCGGGGACGAGGGCGGAGGACCGGCGGGAGCCTGATCAGGCCGTGGGGGTCGCGGCGACCTCGCCGAGCCCCAGGTCGGCGATCGCTTGCTCCTTGAGGATGTGCTTGCGCACCTTGCCGGTGACCGTCCGCGGCAGGGTCGGCACGATGGCGATGTGCTGGGGAACCTTGTAGCGGGCGATCCGACCCTGGCAGTAGTCGAGGACCGACTCGGGCGCGAGCGAGGCCCCGGCCCTCGGCACGACCCAGGCGGCGACGATCTCGCCGTACCTCGGATCGGGCAGGCCGACGACCGCGACCTCGGCGACGTCCGGGTGATGGTGGAGGAACTCCTCGACCTCGGGCGGGTAGATGTTCTCGCCCCCGCGGATGATCAGCTCCTTGCTGCGGCCGACGATCCGGTAGTTGCCGTCCTCGCGACGCCGCGCCAGGTCGCCGGTGTGGAGCCATCCCTCGGCGTCGATGGCCCGCGAGGTCGCCTCGGGGTTCCTGTAGTACCCGGCCATGACATCGTGCCCCCGCGCGCAGAGTTCGCCGGGCTGGCCCGGTGCGGGCTCCGTCTTGCTCAGGGAATCGACCAGCTTGACCTCGACCCCCGGGATCGGCCGGCCGACCGTTCCGCAACGGACCTCCAGCGGGTCGTCCACCGACGTGAAGGTGATGATCGGCGAGGCCTCCGTCTGGCCGTAGCCGATGCAGATCTGCCGGGCCCCCATCCGCTCCACGACCTGCTCCATCAACGGCAGCGGGCAGGGCGCGCCGGCCATGATCCCGGTCCGAAGGCTCGAGAGGTCGAGCCCGGGGAAATCCGGATGCTCGAGCATCCGCACGAACATCGTGGGCACCCCGTAGACCGAGGTGCACCGCTCGGCCGCGATCGCCGCGAGCGTGGCGCCCGGGTCGAACGTCGGGGCCGGGACGACCATCGTCGCGCCGTACACCGCGCAGACCAGGTTCCCGAGCACGCAGCCGAAGCAGTGATAGAACGGGACGGGGATGCAGACGCGGTCGTCGGCCGTGTAGCGGAGCCGCTCGCCGACGTGGAAGGCGTTGAGCAGCAGGTTGGCGTGCGTGAGCATCGCGGCCTTGGGCAGCCCGGTCGTCCCCGAGGTGAACTGGATGTTCGCGACGTCGCCCGGCGCGACGGCCCGGCGCCGCCGCTCGAATTCATCGGCCGGGCAGCCCGGGCTCGATTCGAGATCGGCCCAGGTCAGCCAGCCCGGTCCGGGGCGTCCGTCCAGGGCGATCGCCCGGCGGAGCCGTGGCAGGCCCGCGGCCGTCCAGCCGGGACCATGCGCGGCGGCAAGCTCCGGGCAGACCGCGTGCACCATGCCGACGAAGTCGGAGTCCTTGAACGGGCAGCCGACGATCAGCGTGGCGACGTCCGCCGCCCGCAGGGCCTCCTCCAGCTCGTGGGTCCGGTAGGCCGGGTTGACGTTCACGAGCACCGCGCCGACGCGCGCCGACGCGAGCTGCGCCACGACCCATTCCGGCGTGTTCATGGACCAGATCCCGACGTGCTCGCCGGGGAGCACCCCCAGGGCGACGAGCGCGCGAGCGGCCTGATCCACCCGTCGGCCCAGCTCGTCCCACGACCAGCGGAGGCCCAGGGACGTGAAGACCAGGGCGTCCCGGTCAGGCTCTCGGGCGATGGTCGTCTCCAGGACGTCCCCGATCGTTCGTCCGCGAACCCAGGGTTCGGCGAGCGCCTGGGGGTCTGGCATGGTCCACCTCCGTCTCGGGTCGGTGCCGACGTGCCGGATGCGGGGACGCTCTTCCGAGGCTCACGGGGCCGCGCTCATTCGGTCCGCGCCCAGTTCGGCGGCCGCTTCTCCAGGAACGCGAGGATGCCCTCCTGGGCCTCGTCCGAGACGCGGATCGCGGCGCTGACCGCGGCGGCGCCGCGGAGGCTCCTGGGGCGGTTCTGGGCCTCGTCGAGCTGACGCTTGATCGCGGCGACGGCCGCCGGGCCGGACTGGACCAGGGCCTTCCCCACGCGGATCGCCTCCGCCAGACACTCCTCGGCGGTTGTGGTCACCTGATTCAAGAGGCCCCAGCCATGGGCGACGGAGGCCGAGATGAGGTCCCCGGTCAGGAGCAGGTGCCGCGCCCTGCGGTCGCCGACCAGCCGCGCCAGGTCGACCATCACGACCGACGGCACCAGCCCGCGGAGCACTTCCGGGTAGCCGATCCGAGCCCGCTCCGAGGCCACGGCGAAGTCGCAGGCCGCCAGCAGCCCAGCACCCCCGGCCAGGGCATCCCCGTTGAGCGCCGCGATCGTCGGCCGCGGCAGCGTGCAGCTTCTGGATCAGGTCGGCGAACTGCTGGAGGGTCACCACGGCGTGGTGCTCGGCCTCGGCGCCCGGCGCGCTCGCGGGCGGCCTCGCGCAGGTCCATGCCGGCGCGAAGACGGTCCCCGCCCGGTGAGCACGACCGCCCGGACCGCGGGTCCAGCGCGGCGCGGTCGAGGTGATGCTCCAGCTCCGCCATCAGCTCCCGCGAGATGGCGTTCCGGCGGTCCGGGCGATCAGGGTCAGGATGGCGACGGGTCCGTCATCGGATCGCGTCACCAGGGGCTCCGCCATGCTTGGTCCCTCCGCCGTCCCGCCCGAGGCTCCCTGGCGCGGGTCCGGCAATCGAAGTTCGAGGATCGCGGCGCCCAGCGCCTTGCCCTGGGTGTCCAGCCGCAGCGAGCGGCTCGCACCGCCGTCCAGCGCGTCCTCGATGACGAAGTTGAAGGCGCGGAGGCGGGGCAGCTCGAAGCGACGGACCCGGCCGATCTTCAGGTGGCCCAGGAATGACGCGACCGCGGCCTCGGTGAGGTGCATCCGGAGCCATTCGAAGCACGCGTCGTCCCGTGCCACGACCCCGATGTTCGAGGTGTTTCCCTTGTCACCGCTCCGGGCGTGGGCCAGGTCTCCGAGTCTCACCGACGGGCTGGGCATGGCCATTCTCCGTGGTTCCGATCAGATTTTCAATGTTCAGTCCTGGGCGCGACGCGAATCGATGGAGGCTGTGGACTTTTCACGACGCCGAGAGCGGGCACGAGGTGTCCGTCCGGGGCACCGGCGGCATCGCCGCCCATTTCCTGGCCGGGCTGATCTCCACGGCCGAGCCCACGAGCGACCTCGGCACGAGCGTCGGCCAGTAACCGAACGCCGGCCTCGGCGACGGCCGCCCCGCCGCGTAGCCGGCCAGGCCCGGCGGCCCCGAGGTGATCAGCGGGGCCAGCTCCCGGCAGAACCGCTCGACGGCCGCCCGGTCCCGGGAGCGCACGCTGACCCGCAGCACGACCTCCCACGGCGGCCGCTCGGGACGCCAGACCCCGGGCACGACGTCCCCCGCCCCGAGGCACTCGATCCGCGAGTCATCGAGCGTGAACCCGGCGCGGCGGACCCGTTCGATCAGGACCTCCCCGGCGGCCCGCGCCTTCGCGGCCGCGTCCTGACCGACCACGCCGAGCAGGCCGCCGGCCGTCCAGCCGTCGGAGTAGACCACCACGAGCTTGACGTGATCGGAAGGCGGCCCACCGCGGGCCCCGCGAACGACGACGCGATCCGGGCCCTCCTGCTCGAGCGACACCTCCGTGAAATCCACGTCCACGTCGGGCGTCCGGTAGCCGGATGGGTCGCCGATCTCGTAGAGCAGTTGCTCGGTCACCGTGCCGACGCTCACCAGCCCGCCGCTGCCCTCGGGCTTGGTGATCGCGCACGAGCCGTCGGCGGCGATCTCGGCGATCGGATATCCGATGCCCGCCGGGTCGGGCAGACGCTCCCACTCGTGCCACAGCCCTCCGGTCGCCTGCGCCCCGCACTCGATCAGGTGGCCGGCCACGCTCGCTCCGGCGAGCCTTTCCCAATCGTCCCAGGCCCAGCCGAAGTGCGCGGCGGCCGGGCCGACGGTCAGCGACGCATCGGCGACCCGCCCGGTCAGGACGATCCGCGCGTCCGCCAGCAGTGCGTCGGCGATCGAGCGGGCACCCAGGTAGACGTTGGCGCTCAGCAGCCGGTCGGCCGCGACCGAGAACGGCTCGCCGGTCTCCAGGTGATCGAGGGGCACTCCCCGCTTCCGCCAGCGGGGCAGATCCAGGAGGACGTCGTCTCCCCGCAGGATCGCCAGCTCCAGGTCCCCCAGTCCGGCCTCCTCGAGGACCTTGCCGCAGCCCACGGCGCAGGCCCTGGGGTTCAGCCCGCCGGCGTTGGTGACGATCTTCAGTCCGGCCTGCGCCAGGAGCATCGGGGCCAGCGTCCGGAGCGTCGCGGGGAAGTCGTGGACGAAGCCGGTCGCCGGGTCCCTGTCGCGCTGATGGCCGAGGATCGCCATGGTCAGTTCGGCCAGGTATTCGAGCGTCAGCACGTCGAGTCGCCCGTCCCGCGCGATCGCGAGCGGGGCGTCCGGGCTGTCGCCCCAGAAGCCCGCGCCGTTGCCGATCCGGATCGGGGATTTCGCGGCAGTCGGCATGATCTGACTCCTCGAGGAGATCGGCCAGCAAGCCCTGTTCCCGAGAATCGCCACAGCTCGCTTCCCCCCCACCCAACCCTCCCCCACCAGTGGGGAGGGCCTTCCTGACCCCTCCCTCCCCCCCTTGTGGGGGAGGGTCAGGGTGGGGGGAGCGGCGGCCGCCGAGGTGAAGGTCAGCTACGGCCAGCCGCCTATACCTGGAAAACCCCCGTGCTGATCGGAACGGTCGGCCGTCTCCGGACCGCGACGTCGAGCGCGAGGATCAGGGCGTCCCGCGTGGCCTCCGGCTCGAGGATCCTGTCGACCCAGAGGCGGGCAGCCGCGTATCGGATGTCGGTCTCGCGGTCGTAGCGCCTCCGCAGGTCCTCGGTGAGCGCGTCGAGTTCGGCCTGGTCGATCGCCTTGCCCTGGCGTCTGAGCGTGGCGAGGTTGACGTCGAGCATCGTCCTGGCGGCCTGCTGGGCACCCATCACGGCGTACCGCGCCCCGGGCCAGGCGAACAGGAACTCGGGGTCGAACGCCTTGCCGCAGAGGGCGTAGTGTCCCGCGCCGAAGGAATGGCCGACGATCAGGGTGATCCTGGGGACGGTGCTGTTGCTGACGGCGCTCACGAGCTTCGCACCCCGGCGGATGATCCCGGTCCGCTCGGCGTCGCGGCCGACGTCGAAGCCGTTGACATCCTGGAGGAACAGCAGCGGCAGGCGGCTCTGGTTGCATTCCAGGATGAACCGTGCGGCCTTGTCGGCGCTGTCGGCGTAAATGACGCCGCCGAACTGGTACGGCCCGCCGCCCCCGGCCCGGAAGCGGAGCCGCTGGCTGGCGACGACCCCCAGCGCAATCCCCCCGAGGCGGCCGAATCCGCAGACGAGCGTCTTGCCATACTCGGGCCGATACTCGTCGAAGCGGTCGCCGTCCAGCAGGCAGGCGAGCAGGTCGCGGACGTCGTACTGCGCGGAGGACTCGGTCTTCACGATCCGCTCGATGTCGCCGGCCGGTCGCGACGGCGGCACGACGGCCGCCCGTGCCCCGGCGGACGCGGCGGGATCGGGCGGAAGGAGCCCGATCAGCCTCCGCAGCCGCGCGAGGCAGGAGGCGTCGTCCGGCTCGCGGTAGTCGATCGTCCCGCTGAATGCCGCGTGGACGTGGGCCCCCCCCAGCTCCTCGTGCGAGATCTCCTGCCCGATCGCCGCCTTGACGAGGGCCGGCCCGGCGAGGTAGAGGCCTGAGCCCTCGGTCATCAGCACGGTGTCGCAGAGCACCGGCAGGTAGGCCCCGCCCGCCACGCAGTTGCCCATGATGGCCGCGTACTGGGGGATCCCCTGAGCGGAGAGCACGGCGTTGTTCCGGAAGATCCGGCCGAAGTCATCCTCATCGGGGAACACCTCGTCCTGCATCGGCAGGAAGACGCCCGAGGAGTCGACCAGGTAGACCAGCGGCAGCCGGTTCGAGCCGGCGATCGCCTGGGCGCGGAGGATCTTCTTGATCGTCATCGGGAAGCAGGCGCCCGCCTTCACCGTGGCGTCGTTGGCCACGACCATCACGCGGCGGCCGTGGACCGTCCCGATCACGGTGACGACTCCCGCCGCCGGCGCGCCGCCCCACTCCGGGTACATCTCGTGGCCGGCCCAGAGGCCGAGCTCCAGCGACGGGGCATCCGTGTCCAGCAGCCCGGCGATCCGCTCGCGGGCCGTCATCCTGCCCTTCTCGTGCTGCCGCGCGATCGCCTCGTCCCCGCCGCCCCGGCGGAGCAGCTCCTCCTGGGCCCGGATCTGATCGGCCCATTCGCGGAGCCCGACGGACCGGGGCTGATGGTGTGCTGTCATCGACGGCCCTCGCGAGGGATGGGAATTCGTTCTCGACGCTCGGACCCGGTGCAGAACAGCCTGTGACGGTTACCCCGAACATCCGGTTTCGCCTGGGCCGACCCCCACCCGCTCCTGCGGGCGAAAAGCTCTTGGCCCTTCTCCCTGAGCGAGAAGATGCCGCGCAGCGGCAGATGAGGGGGATTCCGTCGGCCATGGCCTGAGCCGACCCTCACCCGGCCGTACCGGCCACCCTCTCCCGCTCTCGCGGGCGAGGGTTCGGAGTACTGATCCTCGAGGGAGAGACGCCGCGAGCGGGTTCCCCCCCGGCTCCAGATCAGCGGATGAGAGTCTACCGGGACGCAAGATCGAACCTGCCGTTCCAGTCAGTGCAGCCGCGGGTCGGTCGCCGCGATGATCGCGCTGACGGCCTGCTGGTTGAACCCCTTGTAACCCTCGCGGCGCTGGAGGTTCTCCAAGTGGCTGCCGATGGCCCCATCGCGGAGGAACTTCGCGTGCTGTTCGGCGTCGATCCAGCCGAGGGCCAGCGCGCGGTCGGCCCGGTGCCTGGCCACCGGCCAGCGCTCGCCCGCGGTGAAGGCCTGGCGGAGGAACGGGAAGTCCGAGAACGGGGCCATGGTCTCGATGCCCGCCTCGGCCAGCAGGCCGTCGCGCAGGGCGTCGAACTCGAACTGGGCCTCCAGGTGGTGCATCCCGGCCTCCAGGATCGACTCGCCGTGGAGCGCGACCCAGAGGCCCACCGTGCCGGGGCGTGAGAGGTCCGGCAATGGCTGGTGGGCGAAGTCCTGGGTCAGCTCCTCGGGGGCGAGGTCGAGGTCGGCGAAGATCACGATCCCGGTGACCGGGTGCTCCAGGACCGCGCCCCCAGCCGGCGCGCCGGCGTGGAAGCTCTCGCGGAGTTCGAAGCCCAGCCGGGTAAAGATCCCGATCACGCGGGGGAAGAACCGCCGGGAGCAGCGGAAGGTGTGGTGGTCGTGGTTCGCCCAGCCCAGGCCGAGGCGGTCCTGCCGTGCCTTCTGGACCCGCGCGGCGCGGTTCCGCGACTGCCAGTACTCGCGCTCGACCTCGAAGACCAGGTGGCAGGCCAGGTCGCGCGAGCCGGCGAGCTCGATGACCCGCTCGAGCGTCGCCTCGGTCGCGTCGAAGCCGGCCTCGTCGTCCTCGTACCGGCGTTTGCGGCCCAGCCAGAGGTCGCGAGCGGCCAGGGCGTCGCGGGCGGCGTGCGGCTTCATCCTCCCCTCGCGCGCGAGATCTCCCGGGAACGTGTCGAAGCCGAGATACCCCCGGCGCTCGACGACGGCCAAACAGGTCCGCTCGCCCTCGATCCGGGCGACCCGATAGGGGCCCAGCGGGTAGCCGCGGATCTCCAGTCCCAGGTCGTGCACGCACGAGAATGCCGCGATCGACTCCACCTTCAGGGCGACCTCCCGCACCCCGGCCACGCCCTGATCGTCCGACGGCCGGTCCAACTTCGCGACGGCCAGCCTGGGGAAGATCCCGCCGGGGTGCGCGTAGGCCGGGATGCCGACGGAGTAGTCTCCCGGCTGGCGGGTGTACCCGAGGGGGTCGAGGGATGCCGCCAGGGCTGGCGAGCCCTCGACGACGAGGTGGTCGATCCAGTCGTGAAACCGCGTGCCGGTCTCGCGCTTCATCCGCCCGGCGAGCTCCGCCGCGAACGGGTTGCCATCGAGGGCCCGGGCGACGAGCCGGTCCAGGAACGCCTCGGTCCGGGGCCATCGCTGCCAGTCGAAGCGGGGAGGCGCCTTGGATTCCGTGGCCAACGACATGATGAGTTCTCCTCCAGGGGCGAGCGGGACCGAGCGTTCGGGATCGTCAGACGGACGATGGACCGACGGCACTGAGCGGCAAATGGGCCGCCCGGTTCTCGTCCGCGGCGGCCGACATCGCCGAGTCCAGCAACTCCAGGCCGATCTCGACCTGGCGGGGCCTCAGGCAGAGGGGCGGGCAGAACCGGACCGTGCTGGCCCCGCAGGGCAGGAGCAGCAGGCCGCGATGGAACGCCAGGTCGATGATCCGGTCGCGCAGCGCCGGCGCGGGGGCACCCGACGCGTCCCGGATCTCCATCCCGATCATCAGGCCCAGGCCGCTGACCTCGCGGACCATCGGATACCGCTTCGCCAGGAACTCCAGGCCCTCACGCAACTGGGCCCCGCGACGCTCGGCATTCTTCATGTACTTCTTGCGAATCAGTCCCAGTGCGGCCAGCGATGCGGCGCAGGCGACCGGGTTGCCGCCGAAGGTCGAGGCGTGGCTGCCGCTGGGCCAGTCCATCACCTTCGCGCGGGCGACGATCGCCCCCAGCGGCAGGCCGTTGGCGATCCCCTTGGCCAGGCAGACGATGTCCCCCTCGACGTCCCAGTGCTCCGACGCGAACAGCTTGCCGGTCCGGCCGAATCCGCTCTGGACCTCGTCCAGGACGAGCAGCACCTTGTAGTCGTCGCAGAGCTTTCGAAGGCCGGGGAGGAAGTCGGGGGGCGGCACGATGTAGCCCCCCTCCCCCTGGATCGGCTCGACGAAGATCGCCGCGAGCTCCTCCGGCGGGCAGACCGTGCGGAGGATGGCGTGGACGCTTTCCAGGTCGCCGTAGCGGGCGTGGTGGATCTCCGGCACCAGCGGAGCGAACCCCTTGCGCTGGAGCGGCTTGGACCCCGAGAGCGAGAGCGCCCCGTAGGTCCGGCCGTGGAACGCCCCCATGAACGCCAGCGCCCGGTTCCGCCCCGTGTGCCGGCGGGCCAGCTTGAGCGCCGCCTCGATCGCCTCGGCCCCGCTGTTGGTGAAGAACACCCGCTTGGCGTCGCCGCCCGGCGCCAGCCGCGCGAGCTGCTCGGCCAGCCTGACCTGCGGCTCGTAGTAGAAATCCGTCCCGGACATGTGGATCAGCCGACGGCTCTGGCGGACGATCGCCCGCACCACCGCGGGGTGGGAGTGCCCCACGTTCGTCACCGCGATCCCGGCCGTGAAGTCGAGGAAGCGGTTGCCGTCCATGTCCTCGACCATCGCCCCGCTGGCGCGGCGCACGACGAGGGGATAGACCCGCGTGTACGACGGCGACATCACCGCGTGGTCCCGTTCCAGCCAGGATGCACTCCGGGGACCCGGCAGCATCCCGCCGATTCGCGGTTCGTCTCGGTGCAGCGGTATCGTCATCGACCAGCCCTCTCGTCACGCTGTTGCCCGTTCCCTCGAAGGCCGCAGTGAAACCCAGACTCTCGCCGTGGATCGCGCGAAGGATCGTCGCACTCGCCGGCCGCGAACCCCGCCCCGGTGGATCGAACCCGGGAGAACAGGTCGCAGAGGTGCCGTTCACATTATCCGCGACCGGCGTGGCCGATTTCAAATGCCCCATCGAAAAAGCAACGAGGCCGCCGGCCGGGACGCGCCCGAGTGGCCGACACGCGGCATCCGGAAGCGGGCGGGGTCCGCTGTAGCGCGGTCAGGCGTCAGCCGGCAATGCGTAGGTAACCTGACTTCCAGTCACCTGAATGCGGCCCTTGCTCGCGAGGTCCTGGATCACGGCGGCCACTTCATCCTGGGACAACTGGTTCTGGAACACCGACGCAATCGTCGTGCCCAGGGTATGGACCGTCCGGGGTCGGCACGACTTGAGGTTCTGCAAGCGTACGAGAGCGAGCCTGGAGCGATCCGGTGTCGACTTCGCGTTGGATTCCTTGACAAGCGGAATCTCGGTGATGGCATTGACCCGATCGGCGAGGACGTGCCGTGACTTCAGGTGCCGGATCAGTGCGTCGAATCCTGTGTCCTTCGAGATGATGTGGAAATACGCATTCGGATCCGAGGCAGCGAGATGTCCGATGTAGTACGCGATGTGGAAGTCCAACGCGTTCGGGCCATTACCGGAGAGCTTGATGTACTCGGCGCGAGGCCCGAGGCGCTGCATCGCGGCCACGATCTCGAACGGGAGCTTCGACTGGCCGGCGCCGACGAACACGAACACCCTGAAGTGCTCCGGCGCCAGCGGTTCGAGCGACTTGGGCTGGACGTTCTCGAAGTCGATGAGGACGTAGTTCGTTCGCATCTGCCGTCCTCGTGACGCCGTCCGCAGAAACTCGGCGGACCGGCCCGCCGAGACAGCGAGGGACAGGCCGGAATCCGTGGCAGCGGGCCGGGTCCGCCGCAGCGCGAGCTCAGGCATCGACGGACTGGGCCTTGGCCGACCCGGCGTGAGTCGGCTTCCTCTCGATCGCGAGGAACCGGAGCCAGCGGCAGTGAGCGCACCACCCCAGCGTGTACTTCTTCCACGACCACGCACCGACGCGGGTGATCCCGGCCTCGGACGCATCGCGGGTCCGGCCGCACCTGGTGCAGCGGACCTGCCAGCCGGGGGCGTAGCCCTTCATGACCGACGCCTTTCCGAGGGCCCAACCGTCGAGTGGTCAGGCGTCACGAGCCGACTCACCGGAGTGTCTTCGCGGCATGCGACCGAAGATTCTGCCGAACGCCACCTCACCAGAACCAGGCAGAATCAACTCGGTCTGACTCCTGCGACCTCCACATCCAGGGCCTGAATCCGAGCAGTCCGCGGCCTCGAACCCTTCGTCGCAATCTGACATCTGAATCCTAGCTCACTCACGAGCCGATGATTCGACGCAAGTCCGGATCCCACGACGCGGGCCTCGTTGATGCAAGGTTATCGATCCCGGTTGAGAATCTGAAGTCAGGTCGCATCACCGGGGCCATCCTCGCAGGCAAGCATGACTGCCCCGGGCTTCAGCCCAACTCTCCAGAACGGGCCGTTCGTAGCATCGCTCGATTCCGCCCGGAGTACATGGCAAACGATCGCTCGGAGCGTTCTCCGGCAAGGGTGTTCGGGCAGGTCAGACTGCGAATCGGGAGCGATCCGCCGGCTCGAGTACGGGGCCGCAGGCGCCTCGGCGAGATGCAGAAGGGGCCGCGTCGGCTGGCCTCCGGCATCGTGACGCATCCCAAAGCCGGCGCCGGGTTCCGTACGCTCCGATCCCGATCGACGCCAGCAGGCGGACATGCGGCGGGCCGACGATGTGATGCCGCCGCGCCGGTGTGGTGAGCCGAGAGGTTGCGGTAAGATGAAGGTCCGATGGAGGGCAGGTGTCGAGGCCGAACCGAGCCTCCCCATCGAGGCGGGGAGCGTGTCATGCGAGTGGTACGGATCGGGCGCGGCCGCGCTGGAGCGGCCGGGCCACGCCGCCGGGAATCGGCCGCCGACCGGGGGGCCCGGGGCTCGGTCTCGATCCCCGAATCCCTACCGCAACTGGCGGAGCCCGAAGGTCGTCACCTCGGCCGTGTCGGGGACGCTCGTGCTCGCGGGCTGGCTGATCGGGCTGGCGGGTGGTCCCGAGGGCCTGGCCAGTGCCTGCTCGGTCGCCGCGATCCTCTCCGGGGCGTTCTACTTCGGCCGCAAGGCCCTGGTCGACCTGATCACCCGGGGCGAGGTCGGCTTCTATTTCCTGATGAGCGCCGCGGCCGTGATCTCGGCGTTCATCGGGCACGCGGACGAGGGCGGGATCCTCGTCTTCCTCACGTCGATCTCGGAGGCCGCGCAGGACTTCACCGAGTGGAAGACCCGGTCGGCGATCCACGCGCTCATGAACCTGGCGCCCCGGACGGCGCTGCGGGTCGAGGGCGCGGAGACCCGCGAGATCGCCGTCGAGGAACTCGCCGTGGGGGACGTCTTCCTCGTCAAGCCCGGCGAGGCCGTCGCCACGGATGGGCAGGTCGTGGAGGGGACGTCGGAGGTGAACCAGGCGCCGATCACGGGGGAGAGCATGCCGGTGCCGAAGGAGCCCGGCGCGACGGTCTTCGCCGCCAGCATCAACGGCGCGGCTGCGATCAAGGTGCGGGCCACGAAGACCTTCGCCGACAACACGGTGGCCCGGATCATCCAGATGGTCGAGCAGGCCCAGGAGAAGAAGGGGACCAGCCAGCGGTTCATCGAGCGGTTCGGGGCCCGCTACAGCCCGATCGTCGTGGCGGCGGCCCTCGGCATCGCGGTCCTGCCGCCGTTGCTCACGGGGGCGGACTGGCGCGACTGGATCACCAGGGCCACAGTCCTGATGGTGGCGGCCTCCCCCTGCGCGGTGATGATCTCGATCCCCGTCACCCTGGTCGCCGCGCTGGGGACGGGGGCCCGCAAGGGAGTACTCATCAAGGGGGGCGTCTACCTGGAGCAGATGGCGCAGGTGAAGGTCGTCGCCTTCGACAAGACCGGGACGCTCACCTTCGGCGAGCCGGAGATCACGGACATCGTGCTCAACCCGGCGCGCCCGCCGTCGGCGCCGGGGACTGACCGCGAGTTGCTGGCCGCCGCCGCGGCCGTCGAGCAGCACAGCGAGCATCCCCTCGGCCGGGCGATCCTCCGCCGAGCCCGCGAGCTGGGGATCGCGCTGACGCCGATCGAGGAGTTCCAGTCCCTGGTCGGGGCCGGGGCCTCGGCCCGGCGGGACGGCTCGATCGTCGTCGTCGCCAGGCCGGGCTACTTCTGGACGGAGTTCGGCCACAGCTTTGCCGCGCTTGATGCCGACCTCGAGGGTTGCCTGATCCGCGGCAAGACCGTGGTCGTCGTCGGCGACGCCGCGGGCGTCTGGGGACTGATCGCGCTCCGCGATCGGATCCGGCCCGTGGTGAAGAAGGTGGTCGCCGAGCTCCGCGCACTGGGCATCGAGCGCGTGGTGATGCTGACGGGCGACAACGAGCGGACGGCCCGGGCGATCGCCGCCGAGGCCGGGGTGGACGAGGTCGCCTCCGAGCTGCGGCCCGAAGACAAGGTCGAGCGCGTGACCGCCCTCAGCGAGCGTTACGGCCCGGTCCTGATGGTCGGAGACGGGGTCAACGACGCCCCCGCGCTGGCCGCGGCGAGCGTCGGCGTGGCGATGGGAGCCGCGGGCACCGACGTGGCCCTCGAGACGGCCGACGTCGCCCTGATGGCCGACGACCTGGAGAAGCTCGTCGAGGCCTTCCGCCTGGCCCGGCGGAACCAGGCGGTGGTCCGCCAAAACCTGTTCCTCTCCACCCTGGTGATCTCGATCCTGGTGATCGGGGCCCTCACCGGGCTGCTCTCGCTCACCACCGCCGTCATCGGTCACGAGGCGAGTGAGTTCCTGGTCATCGCCAGCGGCCTGCGGATGCTCACCGATTGAGGAAGAGGCTGGAAACAACTTCCCGCCATTCCCGAGCAGAGAACGGGGTCAGGCATGCGAAGACAGGAAGTGATTCCCGGCCTGTTCCTGAGGGGAATCGGCCGCGACATCGCCGGTCAGGGATGTTCCAGGGCCGCCCAGTCCTTGAGGAATGTCAGGTGTTCCTCGTGCTCCTGGTCGACCCCGATCAGTTCGGCCAGGCGGATGATCCGGCGGACCCACGCCTGCTCGATCTCGTCGAACCGGTCGAGCGGCGAACTCTCGATCGCGGCGGACCAGTAATGAAGCTCCGCGCCCACGATGTCGTGGAGCGTCCGTTGCTGGTCCTCGATGCGTTGGTGAGTCTCGTGAGGCAATTCGGACCGGGGCCGGGCACCGGGATTGAGGTCGCGGATCCGCCGAAGCGCCCGGTCCACCAGCCCCATGTGCCGCTCGATGCGCGACTTCAGCGCGGACTTGTCGGTCGAGGCGGCCACGGCCTGGCCCCCCGCCGGATCGGCGGGCGGGCTCTCATCAGCCTCGAAGAGCCTGCCCAGCGCCCGCGCGCCGTCCCTTAACTTCGCCAGGTGCCTCAGGATGATCTGATAAGTCGGCTTCGGCGGGGCCAGGGGCGGGGAGCCCGCGGCTCGGCTCTCCCCGCCGGAGCGGAGCGGGTCGGGTGAGCTGGGTATCAAGGTGGCCTCCCGGCGGGAACGCCCTGCGCTCACGTCCACGATCATGCATGACCAGCCAGGGTACGTGACCCGGAGCGCGAAGGCAACGACCAGAAAGATACTCCCCAACCCACGATCTGTGACCGCCGACTCCGGCGAGGAGTCCAAACTGGTGCGATCTCGGGGCCGGGCCTATCATGGATCGCGTGATGGCTACTTACGCTGGTCTTCGGCGGGGAAGACGGAGGACGGGGCATGATCGACACGGTCGTCGTCGGTTACGGGCTGGCCGGCAGGGCATTCCACTGCCCGCTGATCCGCCGTCAGCCTGAGCTGAAGCTCCAAGGCATCGTGGCACGCGACCCGGCGATCCGAGTCGAGGCGTGTCGGGAATGGGGCGCGAAGGGCTATGCGAGCCTGGACGAGGCCCTCGACGATCCACGGACCCGGCTCGTCGTGATCGCGACGCCGCACAACACGCACGCCGAACTGGCCTGCCGCGCGCTGGAGGCCGGCCGCGACTGCGTGGTGGACAAGGTCATGGCCTTGACCACGGCCGAGGCCGACCGGATGATCGCCGCCCGCGATGCCTCCGGGAGGATGCTGTCGATCTTCCACAACCGCCGCTGGGACTGGGATTTCGCGACCGTCGCTTCGGTGCTGTCGCGGGGCCTGATCGGACGGCCCCTGCTGATCGAGAGCTCCGTCTGCCGGCATTCCATGCCCCGGACCTGGCGGGGCAGGGCCGAGGAGGCGGGGACGATCCTCCACGACTGGGGCGCGCACCTCGTGGACCACGCCCTCCAGCTCGGGCTGGGGCCCTGCCGCCGGCTGGTGGCCTGGGTCCTCGACGCCCCCTGGCAGGGCGTCGACAGCGGCGGGCACGGGCGGATCGTCCTGGAATTCGACGGGACGATCTTCCAGGCAGAGACCAGCCGCGTCTGCCGGATCGACCGACCTCGCTGGTGGATCGTGGGGAGCAACGGGGGCCTCGTCAAGTTCGGGATCGATCCCCAGGAAGAGGCCCTCCGCGCCGGCGACATCGACCGGGCGACCGAGCCCGAGAGCCACCAGGCGATCCTCCGGACGGCCGACCCTTCGGGAGAGGTCGTCGAGTCGCGGATCCCCTCGGTCCGTACCCACTGGGACGGCTACTACGCCAGCATCGCCGGGCATCTGCTCCGCGGCGAGCCGCTGGCCGTGACGGCCGAACAGGCCCGCGAGGTCGTCCGCGTGCTCGAGGCGGCGGTCCGTTCGTCGCGCGATCACGCGATGGTTGCGGGCCCGTGGGGGTCGTGAGCGGAAGGGCCAAGACGTGCTGATCCTCTGCCCCAACTGCCGCCACGCGATCCGGGTCCGCGACCTCCGCCCCGGCCGGTTCACGCCGCGCTGCCCGCGGTGCGAGCACTCGTTCCAGATGACGATCCCGGACCAGCCGGGCAAGACGCCGATCGTCAGCCCCGTCGACCCGAGCGTGTTCGCCGAGCCGTTGCTCTGAATCTCGATCCCGACCCTCCGGTGGAGCTCCCGGCCGTTGACTGGCCGGGAGGAGCCGCGATCGCGCCCGGCCCGCAGGCCCGGCCCGGTATCCTGCCTCGTGGGGCCCCGAGGCTGCTGGGAGGACAACTCCCTGCGACTCCTCGGCCACGGTCCCAGGGGCCGGTCCTTCCCGGCACGCCCGCTCAGCCTGGGGCCGCCCCGCGTGGTCAAGCAGGTCGCGCCCGACCGTGCCGCCGACCTGATCTTCCTGGCCCACCACACCCGCGAGGCGTTCGCGGCCGCCGAGATCCGGCACGCGAATCTCACCGGCCTCGATCTTGTCGGGCGCGGGGCGAGGGTTCCACTACAGCGTCGCTCCGTTCATCCCCGCCGTCGCTGGACGACCTCGCTCGACCGGGCCCCGATGGAGCCGTACCAGGCGACGGTGCTGATCCTCCAGGCCGCCCGGGCACTGCGCGCACGCCCAGGGCTCTGGCACAAGGACGTCAAGCCGCGGAACCCGCGAGGGCTGGCGCCGGACGGCCTTCTCAAGCTGGATGACCTGGGCCTGGAGATGACCCCCTCGCTCGCCTCGGCCATCGAGGCGGCCGAGCGTCCGGAACCGCCGCGCGGACAGGAGCCGCCGCCGTCACCCCCGGCGGTGGTCGGCACCCCGGCCTACATGGCGCCGGAGCAATCGCGAGACGCGGCCCGGATCGACGGCCGCGCCGATATCTACGCCCTGGGCGCGACCTACTACCAGCTCGTCACCGGCCATCCCCCCTTCGAGGACGACAACGCCGCGGAGCTGATCCGCAGGCACCAGGAGGAGCCGCCCGTCCCCGCGGAGCAGCGGGTCCCCGGGCTCCCCCGCGCGATCTCCGACGCCATCCGCACCATGATGGGCAAGCACCCGGACGAGCGCTACCCGAACATGGCCGTGGTTGTGGATGTCCTCGAGGGCATCCTCCAGCTCCGAGGCGAGGGCGCGCAGGCCTTCCTGGCCGAGACTGAGCCGGCCCTCACCGCTGCCGGGGAGGTCCTCCGGGCATCTCCGCTGCGACTGGTCCGCTCCAGGATCCTGGGGCTCTGCGTGGCGATCGGACTGGCGTGCGGGGGGTTGATGCTCGCCCTCGGCCTCTTCTGGCCGGCGCTCGGGATCCTCGTGTTCCTCGGCATGGTGGGCGCGCTCGTCGCCCTCAGCTCGGGCGTCCTGCACGGCTCGGAATTGATCCCACTGGTCGGCGAGTTGTTCCTGGGGGACGTCCGGTCGTGGCTGATCCTCCTGGCCGTCGCGATCGCGACGGCCGCGGCCCTGTGGTCGCGGGGGGGCTTCCTGCCGTGGTTCCTGCTTCTCAACGCCGCGGGGCTGGCGGCGGCGTATCACGCCTTCCTCGACCGGCCCTGGGCGAGGGTGCGCGCCCGCGAGATCGCGGAGCTTCGCGACCGGGTGACGCGACTGCGGGCGCGGGGCTTCGGCGACGAGGAGATCGACGCGCTGGTGTTTCGGGCGGCGGGAGCGGCCGCACCGGAGATTCGCGAGGCCCTCTTCGGGCGCTCGGCATCGAAAGGCGCAACGGACGCCGTCCCCCGGCCGGGCTGGCTGTCCGCGATGGTCGAGCGGGTGAAGCGGTGGGTCGAGGATGCCCTCCAGGAGCGGCACGATCGCCGGCATCAGGCGATCCTCGAAGCCGCGGAGACCGGTCGGCTCGAGGCCGGCGGGGTGAACCTGCTGACGGCCCGCCGCCGCGCGCGACGGATCGCCAAGGCGATGCTCGCGGCGACCCGGGAATGGCGCGACGAGCAGCGGCTGCTGGCACCCTCGGCGCCCGGGGCGGCCGGCCCTCCCCTGGCGGAGCGGCTGGCGCGGGCGGCACGGCAGCCCGAGCCGGTCCTCGAGCCCCACGAGCCCCAGCGCGGGGCGCTGCTCCGCCGCCTCGACGCGCTGGCCGCGACGCTCCTCGGTCGCACCGCCCGGTTCCTGCTGGCGACGCTGCTGCTGGGGCTCTTCGCGTACTGGCTCGACCAGAAGGGCATCGTGACCTTCGACCAGGTCCGATCGGAGCTCGCCTCGGTGTTCGAGGTCGTCCGCCGAGCCGCCCGCCGGACGGATCTGGCCGAGCTGAAGGAGCTGCGATGGACGCTCAACCCGCCCTGGGCCCGCCTCCGCGAGCCGCTGGATCTGCCCTGGCTATCCGCTCCGCTGGGGCCGGGTCTCCCGGGCGCGAACCTCGGAGTTGCCGGCGTCCTGCTGCTGATCTCGCTCATCTCGGGACGCGTGCTGCCCGGCTTGATGAGCGTCCTCGGGGCCGCCGTCGCGCTCTTTGGCCCGCGCTGGGGCCTGGTGCTGACCCCCCTGCTCTCCCGGCTCGACGCGCCGGCCCAGGCCGGGATCGCCGGCGCCCTCCTGCTCGTGCTCGGGCTGCTCCTGCCGAGGTTTCGGAGGCCCGCATCGTAGCACGGGCGTCTTCCTACGACGTGGCGGGCGCCTCTGGGCCCCGGTCGGCTCGTCGCGCCGATCGGTAGGCCCTGACGAATTCGAGGAGCAATCCCGCGAGCGTCAGCGCCGAGGCGAGGAGCGCGATCGGGGCACTCCAACGGAGGGTCGTCGGCCGATAGGTGAACCGGACCCGGCTGGGGCCGTGGCTTTCGAGGGCGACGCTCTGGATGCCGAGCTCGGCGCGGGAGACCGGGCGCTCGGCTCCTCCGTTGACCGAGGCGAACCAGCCGGGATAGAACGTGCGGCTGATCACCAGGTCGCAACTCCCGTCGTGCTCCACCAGGGCCGTCTCACCATCGAAGGAGAGGACGTTGCCGGAGGTCGCGGGCGGACCGGCCGGCGGAGGAGGACGATCCTGGGGGAGGAACCACAGCGTCCTCGGATCGAGGTCGAAACTGGTCTCCGAGAGCAGCGAGGATGGGCTGGCGGCGAACCGCCTGCGGAGGGTGCAGCGGGCGATCGGGAATGGGTCGCGATAGCGGACGAGCCTCCAGGTGGCGCGTGCCGGCACGCCCGGCGGCTTCACCACCAGTCGGTCGAGAATCGCGTCCGGACCCTCCAGCAAGGTCTCGACCCCCTCGCCCGGGACGGGCCGATCCCAGAGGCCATGCGTCATGCCGTGTCGCAGGAGCCGCGTCCGGCCGGGGTCGGTCAGGGCAAGGCCGGGCGTCGAGGCCAGGTCGAGCGCGGCGTGCGGGGGCGGCGGCGGGAAACCGGTGTAAGGGAAGATCGGAGCGGCGCCCGCACGGATCGGGAGGTCGTGGACCAGCCCACCGACGCGGCCGACCGAGGGCTCGGCCGCCAGCCTCCCCAGCATCGGGCTCCCGATCGGCAATTCGATCGCCCAGCCCCAGACGGTGGTCGAGGTGTAATAGAGACATCCCAGCTCCGCGGACGTCGCGAGGATCAGGACCCAGGCCGGAACTCGCCCCCGCCTCCAGCCGTCGATCAGGCCCGCGGCGACGGTCCAGGCGACGGTGGCCGTCCCCAGGGCGATCCAGAGGCGACCCCCTCCCAGCGACGCGGCCGGGCCGGGCCGGGATGCCCACGAGACACTCCAGAGGACGCCCGCGAGCCAGAGCAGGCCGGCGACGGACCATCCCAAAGTGAGCCTGGCCGACCTCGCCGCCGCGTCCATCCCGCATCCCGCAAGCAGGCAGAGCCCGAGGCTCGTGAGCGCGACGTAGCGTCCGGGGGCGCGGAACCAGCCGAACCCCGGGAGCATGGTCACCAGCGCTTGCGCCGCGGGCCACGTCCTGGGCAGGATCGCCAGCAGGAAGCTCAGGATCGTGATGACGACCCAGGGTGCCAGCCGGCGATTGATGCCCCGGGAGACGCCCAGCACGGCGAGGATCAGCGGCAAGGTGCCGATGTAGAAGCACGCCTCGTAGCCCGTCGTGCCCAGCGAGTACCAGTAGCCGGCCTCGGGCCCGCCGGGGATCCCCCGGAACAGGCCGGGGACGACGGCCTCGGCCCAGTGCTCCGGCGGGAAGCCGAAGAAGGCGAGGTCGGCCGGCGAGAGCTTCCGGAATCCGGTGAAGTGGGCGAGCTCCCAGCTCCCGCCGAGCTGGACCGCGGCGATCGCCGCGCCGAGCAGCAGCGCCGGGGGCAGGAACAGGAGTCGCGTCCAGGGCCGGCCGTCGATGAGGACCCGCCAGAGCCCGAGGAAGAGGACGAGGCAGCCGGTCCACCACTGCATCTGGAAGTGCCCGAGCGTGAGCTGGATTCCCCACAGCCCGCCGGCTGAGAGCAGCCACAGGTGGCCGCCCCCGATCACGTATCGTTCGGCGGCCAGCACGATCAGGGGCACGTATGCCAGCGCGTGGTAGAAGGGCTCGTGGCTGGAGTGGATCGCCTGGAATCCGCAGAAGGCGAAGGCGCTTCCGGCCAGCGCCGCCCCCTCGCGTGAGACGTCCAGGAAGCGCGCGTAGGCATACGTCGCGGCGGCCAGCAGGAGATAATGGGCCCACATGGCGAGCCGGTAGGCCGGGGACACGCCGAGGACGCCGTAGAGCAGCCAGTTCGGTGGGTAGAGCGCGGCGACGTGGCTCTCCGCCAGGAGCGGCAGGCCGAGCCCCATCCGGTCGCTCCACCACGGCAACCGGCCCTCGCGGAGCGAGCGTGCAAGCTCCTGCTTGATGGGCCGGTACATCCGGTCCGGGTCCCCGCCGACCGGCTCGAAGCCCAGGAGCAGGCCGCCCAGCACGAGCGCGACCGTGCCGATGCAGACCAGCAGCGGTGAGGCAAGCCGGGGCAGGCGCGGCCTGCCGGGCGTCCCCGCGGCGGGGTGATGATCCGAGGGGACGACTTCGATGAAATCGGGCTCAGTCAAGGCACGGACCACGCCTACTCAGTGTATCTTGCTCGCGAACGGGATAGACTATCGTAATATCAGGGATCGCAGGACGAAATCCGGAGAAGGGGCGTATCTCTCACCTGGGGAGGAGGATTCCCATGATCGAGATGCAATGCCCGGCCTGCGGAGCCGAGGGGAGAATCCCCAGCGAGAAGGTCAACACCCGCCTGATCTGCCGCAAATGCCTGAAGGTCTTCCACATGACGCCCAGCGGCCGCGCCGTGCCCGGGGAGCCGCTGGCGGCCTCCGCCTCCGCGGCGAGAGGGTCGCACGAGCCCGACCCGACTCAGGAAGTGGACCAGTGGTTCGAGAAGCTGGGCCAGCGGCTGAGCTCGCCGCGCACGCTACTGACCGCGGCGGCCCTGATCCTCGCGATGATCACCCTCGGATGGCTCTCGACGAGGAAGCCGGAGACGCTCGAGGAACGGGTCACGAAGGTCGCCACGGCGGCCGTCCTGGGCGACCTCCAGACGATCCGCTCGATGTCCGCGTCGGGGACAGACGACGAGGCCGTCCGCTGGTATGACACGATCCGGAGCCGTTGCGATAGCCTCCGGCAGCGGCTCGGCACCCACAAGCTGAAGGTCGACGTCACCGTCAGGCATCAGGACGAGGAGGCCGGGACGTCGGACGTCCTCGCCCGGCTGGAATCCGAGGAGAGCCTCGAGCGGCGGGGCAGTTCGATCCCCGACCCGACGGTCGTCGTCCCGGCTGCCGCCAGCGAATCGGTCCCGCTGCCGATGATCTGGAAGAGCGAGGGCTGGACCGGCTGGAAGCTCGACGGCGAGAAGACCCTGGAGCTCGCCGGCTCGCCTTCCTGAGCGCCGCCGTGCCGTCTCCCCGGGGCCGGCCAGCGGCCCCGGATCGGATCGAAGTTGAGATCCCGTCAAGGGATGCGTACGACACCTCGGGTCCCGACAGCTTGACGGTCGGGGTGCCTCTCGCTAGGATGTGCCTGCGCCCGGGCCATTCCGCGGCGAGGGCGATCGGATCGCCCCGGCGTGACCGGCCGGATCGGGCCGGCGGGCCCGGCGAGTCGCCGGTGCCTGTGGGTAGTCGCGACGCGGCTTCGGCCTCGGGTCCCCCGCGGGATCCGCGAGGCCGACCCCCCGGTGGAGCGGGACTTGGCAGACCTCGGTCGACCTCCTGGCAGTCCTGCTGCACCCCAGGTCGCTCGTCGGAGCTCGCGCATGGTGATCCCGCCGGCTTGCTGGGTCATCCGCGACGTGGATGCGCCCGCCAGGATCCCCGCGACGGGAGAGCAATAGCCGATGCCCCCATTCGACGGACTCGAGGACTTCGTCAGGCCGGATGTCCCTCTGGCCCCACTGGTCTGGTTCCGCCTCGGCGGGCGGGCTTCCTACTTCGCGAAGCCGCGGAGCCTCGACGAGCTGCTCGGCGTGCTGACCAGGGCCCGCGAGGCCTCGATCCCGATCCGCCTGCTGGGCGGCGGCTCGAACGTCCTGGTGCGGGACGAGGGGGTCGAGGCCCTGGTGATCCACCTCGAGAGCCCCTTCTTCTCCGACGTGACGGTCGAGGGGAGCCTGATCAGGGCGGGTGCCGCCGTGCCCCTGACCGCGCTGATCTCCCAGACCGCCCGCGCGGGACTCGCCGGGCTCGAGGTCCTGACCGGGATCCCCGGCACCGTCGGCGGCGCCCTGCGAGGCAACGCCGGCAGTCGGCAGGGTTCGATCGGCCAGTTCGTCCACCGCGCCACGGTGCTCGACCTCGCCAATGAGGTGCAGGTCCGCGAGCGCGACGACCTGAGCTTCGCCGACCGGGATTCCAACCTGGACGAGCCGGTCATCCTCTCCGCCGAGTTCGAGCTCCACCGCGAGGACCCCGAATCGGTCGTGCGGCGGATGCGGCGGATCTGGATCATCAAGAAGGAGAACCAGCCGTACGGCCACCAGTCCTCGGGGTGCATCTTCCGGAACCCGTCGCCGGAGGTCTCCGCGGGGGCGCTGATCGACCAGGCCGGCCTCAAGGGGCAGCGGTTCGGCGGGGCCGAGGTCTCGGATCGCCACGCCAACTTCATCGTCGCCCATCCCGAGGCGAAGGCGTCCGACGTGCTCCACCTGATCGACCAGATCCGCCAGCGGGTCTGGCAGCAGTTCGGATACGAGTTGGAGCTTCAGCTCCAGATCTGGTAGACTGCTCCCGCATCTCGGCCGCCACCCCCGAAGTCCGCCGGGCCCGGTCGCGTCTCGGGGCCCGCGCCCGATCGCCGTAAGATCCAGGGAGTCAGGATCTTGGGCGTCCGACCAGCCGCGCAGGTCCGCCGAGGAGCCCAGGTGATGGATTACCGAGAGCATCCCCGAACGGCCGCCGCCGAACCGCGGCTCGATGGGGTGATCGGCGATCCCGTGAGCCGCCCGCGACTTCGGCGCTTCGATTTCCGGCGGAGCGGGCGGCAGCTCGACCTGCCCCGCGTGGTGCTCGCGGGCCTGATCCTCCTGGGGGTGGTCTCGATCACGGGCTACCTCGGCCTGCGAGCGGCCCGCACCGCGATCCGCTGGCTCCATCAGCAGCCCCAGTACCAGATCCCGTTCCGGGAGATCCGGCTCCGCCCCGAGGCCCCCGCCTGGTTCCGCGGCGGGACCGAGGCGTTCCTCGGGCAGGTGCGAGAGCGTTCCAGGGAGCCGGAAGTCCTTTCAGTCCTGGACCTTGAGCGGGGTCAGCTGACGCGAGCCTTCCAGGATTATTCGCCCTGGGTCGAGGAGGTCGTTCGCATCGAGTATCCGCCCGGGGAGATCGTGGTCGACCTGGTCTACAAGCGGCCGGTGGCGATCCTCGGGTCGGCCCCGGGCGAGGTTTCGTACCTGGACCGCAACGGCCATCTGCTCCCGGGCGAGGACTTCGACCCCGAGTTGCTCGGGCCGCTGATCCGGATCACCGGCACGCAACTGGTCCCCTCGCCGAGGAACCACCCTGGGGGCATCTGGAAGTCGGCCGTCGACGGGTCGGAGTCCGCCCGCCTCGAACGCTGCGTGCGGGCGGCGGCAGGGCTCGCCGGCTTCCTGCTCGAGCCGGATCGCCTCGCCGAGAGGTCGTCCAGCCGGGTGCTCCAGGTGGTCTCGATCTTCGCCACGGACGAGCGCGGACTGTTCATACGGACGGCGGAGGGCGTCATGGTGCTCTGGGGCGAGGCCCCCGGCCAGGAGCCGGCGGGGACCCTCACGGCCGCGCAGAAATGGGAGACCTTCAAGAGATGGGCCGCGACCAGCCCCCGCCGGGCCGTCGCCCCCGGCGGGTACTGGATGTTCAGCCGGTCCGACCTGAAGCCCGTCGAGCCGGGGACCGGCCGTCCCTGACGAGCCCCGGGGGCCCCGCTCCGGGAATCCGCCGTCCCTCGCTGTCCCGTTAGGGAGAGAACTGGGCCCGCCGTGCGCGAATCTCGGCACCGGGAATCGAGTCGCGTCCGCGAGACGATCGGGGGAGCAGCACACCATGGCCAGCCGGCTCGGCCTGAAATGGTTCAATCGCGTGGGACAGCTCGCCGGCCCGACCTACCAGGGGAAGTTCAACCGCTTCGCCCTGCTGGCGCACCGGGTGAACGAGATGGAGCCGATCCTGGAGCCCCTCGGCGATGACGAGCTGAGAACCAGGTCCTACGAGCTCCGCCTCCGGGCGAGGCAGGGCGACTCGCTGACGAGCCTCCTGCCGGAGGCGTTCGGCCTGGTCCGCGAGTCGGCGAAGCGGACGATCGGCCAGCGGCATTTCGACGTCCAGATCCTCGGCGGCATCGCCATCCACTTCCGCAACATCGCGGAGCTGGAGACGGGCGAGGGCAAGACCCTGGTCGGCACCATGCCCACGTTCCTGAACGCGCTGCCCGGCAAGGGCGTGCACGTCGTGACGGTCAACGACTATCTCGCCCGCCGCGACGCCGAGTGGATGGGGCCGATCTACCAGCGGCTCGGCCTGACGGTGGGCTGCATCCAGACCGGCCAGTCCGACGACTCCCGCCGCGAGGCCTACGCCTGCGACATCACCTACGGCACCAGCAAGGAGTTCGGCTTCGACTTCCTCCGCGACGAGCTGAAGCGGCTCCAGCTCGGCGACACCCACCGCAAGTCGTTCGAGCAGGTCTTCGTGGGCTCCGGCGGGCACATGGAGTCGGAGCTGCCGGTCCAGCGGACCCACTACTTCGCCGTCGTGGACGAGGCCGACAGCATCCTGATCGACGAGGCGAGGACGCCGCTGATCATCGGGGCGAACAACCAGCCCACCCAGGAGGAGGCCGCCGCGTATTACGGGGCCGACCAGCTCGCGGCCACCCTCGTCCGGGTCAAGGACTACAAGTACGACCCGCTCGAGCGGAAGGCCGAGCTCTCGGCCGCCGGCCGGCGGAAGGTCCAGGCGAAGGCCGCACATCCCTCGTTCGTCTCGCTGACCGTGGACGGGCTCTACGAGTACGTCGAGCGTGCCCTCCGCGCCCAGATCGCGTACCTCCGCGACCGCGACTACGTCGTCCACGACGGCGAGATCGTGATCGTCGACGAGTTCACCGGCCGTATGATGCCCGGCCGGCAGTGGCAGGACGGCCTGCACCAGGCGATCCAGGCGAAGGAGCGGCTGGAGATCACGCTCGAGACGATCACGGCGGCCCGCGTGACGGTCCAGGACTTCTTCAAGCGCTACCACAAGCTGGCCGGGATGACCGGCACGGCGACGTCCGACGCCGCCGAGCTGCGGCGGATCTACAAGGTCGGCGTGATGAAGATCCCGACCAACCGCCCGGGGCGCCGGGTCTGGCTGCCCGACCGCATCTTCTCCAACGAGGAGGAGAAATTCCGGGCCGTCGCCGACGAGATCATCGAGTTCAACAAGCGCGGGGTCCCGGTGCTCATCGGTACTCGCTCGATCGAGAAGTCGGAGAAGCTTAGCCGGCTGCTCGGAGAGGCGGGCATCGAGCATCAGATCCTCAACGCCAAGAACCACGAGATCGAGGCCCAGATCGTCGCCCAGGCCGGCCAGGCGGGCAAGGTGACGGTCGCGACCAACATGGCCGGCCGCGGCACCGACATCAAGCTGGGCGAGGGCGTGGCGGCCCTGGGCGGGCTCCACGTGCTGGGCACCGAGCGGCACGAATCGCGCCGCATCGACCGCCAGCTCGCCGGCCGCTCCGCCCGCCAGGGCGACCCCGGCTACGTCCAGTTCTTCGTCTCCCTCGAGGACGAGATCATCGAGGCCTTCGGCGAGAAGCCCGCGGCCCGGATCCGCCGGCGCTACGCCGGCAAGGGCGAGCTCACCAGCATCCGCATGCGGCGGCTGGTGATCACCGCCCAGCGGAAGAAGGAGCGGCAGCACTTCAAGGATCGCAAGCTCCTGATGCACTACGAGAAGCATCGCGCCGAGATGCGCAAGAACATGGGCCTCAACCCGGTGCTCGGCTGAGCCGCGGCTGGTAGCCGGGCCGCGCAAGAGACGGATCGAGGGCGCTCGGGGAACGTCCCCGAGCGGACCCCCTCGTTCGAATACGGCCCTGAACGGTCGCCGAGGTGGCATGCCCACGCCACCAGGCCGGGCTCGGCCACTCCCCTTCCGCCCCGATTCCCACCCTTCTTCGCCCCGGCAATAATCGGGGGCAATCGGGAATCCCAGGAAAATCCCGGCGCAGGCTGTCCAGCGAACGGCCTCTCTCGGAGTTCTAGGGAAAGGGGCGTCACAATGGCCGACAACTCCGCAGAGACGACCCGGCTCCTGGAGCAGGCACGCGCCGGCGACCGGGCCGCACTGAACGCCTTGTTTGACCGGCATCGTTCGCGGTTGCGTCGGATGGTCGAGCTCCGGCTGGACCGCCGGGTCCAGGCCCGGATCGACGCCTCGGACGTGATCCAGGAGGCCTACGTCGAGGTCGTCGGCCGGCTGAAGGAATATCTGGGTTCGCCGACCTACCCGCTGTTCCTCTGGCTCCGCCTGATCGTCGGCGAGCGGCTCCTGAAGCTGCACCGCCACCACCTGGGGACGCAGATGCGCGACGCCGGGCTGGAGGTCTCGCTCTATCGCGGCGCCCTGCCGGAGGCCTCGTCGGCCGCCCTGGCGGCCCAGCTCCTTGGCAAGTACACCTCGCCGACGCAGGCGGCCGTTCGCGCGGAGAGGATGATCCGGCTCCAGGAGGCCCTCAACACCCTGGAAGCGATCGACCGAGAGGTGCTGTCGCTGCGGCACTTCGAGGAGCTGAGCCTGGCCGAGACCGCCCTGTCGCTGGGCATTGAGGAATCGGCCGCGGCGAAGCGCTACATTCGTGCACTGAAGCGACTGAAGGCCACGCTGGCCAGCATGCCGGGAGGACTCGACGGTGCCTGACACGACCTCCAGCAGTTCCGCAAACGACCTCCTGCTCGCGCGACTCGCCGACGAATTCGCGACGCGCTACCGCGCCGGAGAGCGGCCCAGCCTCCAGGAGTACGTCGACCGACACCCCGAGCTGGCCGACGACATCCGAGACCTCTTCCCCGCCATGGTCGAGATCGAGCAGGTCAAGGAGGACCATCAGGAAGCCGCCGAGCCGGCGGCGGCACCGGCCGCTCCCGCGTTGCTGCAGCTCGGCGACTTTCGAATCCTCCGCGAGGTCGGCAAGGGGGGGATGGGGATCGTCTACGAGGCCGAGCAGGTGTCGCTGGGGCGTCACGTGGCACTCAAGGTGTTGCCCAGGAACATGCTCCTGGACGCCAGGGCCAAGAGTCGCTTCGAACGCGAGGCGAAGTCCGCCGCCAGGCTGCACCACACGAACATCGTCCCCGTCTTCGGCGTCGGCGAGCAGGACGGCATGCCGTATTACGTCATGCAATTCATCCAGGGCCTGGGGCTGGATGACGTGCTGGAGGAGTTGAAGAAGTCGCAGCTCGGCGGCCCGAGGGCCGGTACGTCCATCGGGGGCGATGTCCGCGCGTCGCACGAGGCAGAGCACGCCTCCGAAGTGCCCGGGGAAGAGACCGAGCGGAAGTCCGTGGTTGCGCTCGCGGTGTCGGCAGCGAATATGGCGAGGTCGCTCCTGACGGGCGAATTCCATTCACCGCTCGACCGGGACGTCGATGCCACCGAGGCCGCGACCGTGGAGGAGGCACGCGAAGAACGTCCCGAGGCGGTCGACGCCTCGACCTCGGTGCCATCCGATTCGTCGGCTTCATCCTCCTCGTCGGTCACCCTTCCGGGCCAGAGTCGCGACGGCAGCATGTCCAGGCACGCGAAGCGGAGCTACTGGCAGAGCGTGGCCGCGATCGGCGTGCAGGTGGCCGGGGCGATGGAGTACGCCCACAAGCAGGGGATCCAGCACCGCGACATCAAGCCCTCGAACCTGCTGCTCGACGCGCAGGGGACCGTGTGGGTGACCGACTTCGGCCTGGCGAAGACGGACGACCAGCAGAACCTCACGCACACCGGCGACATCCTGGGCACACTCCGTTACATGCCGCCGGAGGCGTTCGAGGGGAAGACCGACGCCCGCAGCGACGTCTATTCGCTGGGCCTGACGCTGTACGAGATGCTTGCGTTCCGGGCCGCGTACGACGAGAAGGAGCGGAACCGCCTGATCAGGCAGGTGACGGACGCCGAGCCGGAACAGCTGGGAAAGCTGAACCGGCAGGTGCCCCGCGACCTCGAGACGATCGTGCACAAGGCGATCGAGAAGGACCCCGCGCGGCGCTATGCCTCGGCGGGGGCCCTGGCCGAGGACCTGCAGCGGTTCATCGACGATCAGCCGATCCGCGCCCGTCAGGTCGGCGCCGCAGAGCGATACTGGCGGTGGGCCCGGCGCAATCCCGTGATCGCGA
>JAXMBE010000051.1:0-62966 GCA_046349995.1 Isosphaeraceae bacterium
ACGATCCTGCCACCGGTGGCCACCCAGACGATGCTCAGCTCGTCGTCGGCCGCCAGCGTGTACGGTCAGCCGGTCACCTTCACGGCCGCGGTGCTGGTGGGCGGCGGGATGGCGGCCGAAGGCAACGTCGTGTTCACGGACGGTTCGGCCGTGATGGAGGTCGTCCCGCTTGTCAACTCGGTCGCGACCTGCACGGCGGCCAATCTCTCGGTAACGGGCCACTCGATCAAGGCGTACTACCAGGGAGATCCGAAGTGCGCCGCGAGCCAGTCTGCGAGTTTCTCTCAGACCGTCGGCGCGTCGTCGAGCAGGACGGTGCTCGAGGTCACCCCCCTCGGGGGCCGGAAGGGCTACTACATCGAGGCGTTCGTCACCCCGGGCTCACCTGGTGCCGGCCTGCCGTCGGGCTCGATCACATTCGCGGCCAACGGCCGCGGCTTCCGGACTGTACCGCTCCAGCAAGGTTCGGCGGAGATCTACGTCGCGAACCGGAACCTGCTCCGCAAGTGGGTCAAGGCGACCTACAACTGCGACAACGGCTGCTTCCAGTCGAGTTTCTCCGACTCGGTGTACGTGAGTGGCCTGGGCCGGCAGTGGGGCAGTACCTCCGCGGCAGCGAGGCCGAAGCTCCTCGCGACCATCGGATCGAGATCGACTGTCGCCGCTCCCGATCGGGTGATCGGCGCCCTGGTCTTCCCCAAAGGCCCCATCGGGCTGACCCCGAAGCGGTTGCGCGGGGGGAGCCGCTAATCAGCTGTTCCGTTCACCTCGGCCGCCCCTCCGGACAGGCCTGCGGGCCCTCCGGAGGGGCGGCCGGTTTTTCGCGTTGCGGGCGGCCGAGTGCGGCATCGCCCTCGCCGACCGGAGACGCCGGCGCGGGCGGCCAGGTGCACGGTCCCGCGGTGGTGCAACCCCGAGGGCGGCGTGTCGCGTCCCACTGACGATGTGCTCACTCACGTTTCCGCGGACGGCCCCTCCGGCCCGTCGCGGCCGCTTCTGCCACTCCGGGCTGTCCCGGCCGGAACGGACCGGCGAGCCGGAAAGCATTGAGCCAGCGTCTCGTCGCGCCGACCGGGAGCGGCCGGGGCCGCCGGCCATTCGAACCCGGGAAGAACTGATCAGCCCGACCGAAGCCGGGATCGCGAGGAATTGTCGTCGCGCTGTTCCGATATGTGTTTCAGCGCGGGAGAGACGCCTCGGATTCCGTTAATGGCGTTCCGGCCTTCCGCGAGCCTGGTCTCGTTGGCTCCCGGGCGATCGAGGGGCGCCCTTCCTGCATGGTCGATGACCGCGCATCGACCTCCCGTCGGTGTCGGGCCGCTGTGGGTCGGGTGGATCGGGTCGAACGCCGGCGGGGCCGACAAGGGGAACTCAACCGCCTCCTGCTCTTCGCTCGCGAGGAGGTCCAGGAAGCTGTCGACCACCTTGGGATCGAAGAGGACCCCGGCGTTCTCCCTGAGATACTGCCGGACCCTGACGGCATCCCAGCGGTGCCGGTAGGGACGATCGCTCACCAGGGCGTCCCAGACATCCACCGCCGTGAAGATCCGCGCCGCCCGGGGGATCTCCTCCCCCTGGAGGCCCCGGGGATAGCCCCTGCCGTCCCAGCGCTCGTGGTGGCAGTACGGGATCTCGAGCGCCGGGCGCAAGTAGTCGATCGGCTCGATCAGCGACCGCGCGTATTCGGGGTGGCGACGCATGACGGACCACTCGGTTTCGTCCAGCGGCCCTGCCTTTCGGAGGATATCGTCCGGGATCGCGATCTTGCCGATGTCGTGGAGCAACGCACCGCGGTGGATCTGGACCAGCTCCTCGGCGTCCAGGCCCAGCTTCCTGCCCAGGCGCACGGTCATCTCGGCCACCCGCTGGGAATGGCCCTCGAGCTCGTGCTCGCGGAGGTCCAGGGCCCGGACCCAACCCTCCAGGGTCGCGTCGTAGGCCGCCTGCACGGAACTCAATGCCTCGTGCAGCTTGCGATACCGGTTCAGCCGCATGATGGTCCGGATCCGCGTACGGAGCTCCACGCGGTCGATCGGCTTGACCACGTAGTCGTCGGCACCCGCCTCGAGCCCCGCGAGCCGCGAGGCGCGATCGTCGAGGGCGGTGACGAGGATGATCGGGATTTCGGCCAGCCGGGGGATGCAGCGGATCTGCCGGAGGTACTCCAGGCCGTCCATCCCCGGCATCATCACGTCGAGCAGGATCAGGTCTGGTTCCAGCCGCCTCGCCAGGACCAGCGCCTCGGCGCCGTTGGCGGCGAAGGCCAGGCCGTAGCCCTGGCCGGTGAGCAGCGACTCCAGGGCGCGTCGACCGGATGGCTCGTCATCCACGATCAAGATCAGGCTCACCGACGCCATCGCCTGCACCACCAGCACCCTCCCGACGCCCCGGCCCCACGAAGCCCTGGATGAGGGCCAGCAACTCGCGCAGCCTGAAGGGCTTGCTCAGATAGGCGTCCGCACCGGCCGCGAGGCAGCGCTCCCGGTCACCCGGCATGGCCAGGGCGGTCACCGCGATGATCGGCGTCGCGGAGGCCGTCCGGCTGGATCGGATCCTGCGGATGGCCTCGAGCCCGTCGAGCCCCGGCAGATGGATGTCCATCAGGACCACCCTCGGCCGCAACTCGATCGTCTTCCGGACCGCCTCTTCGCCGTCACATGCCAGGGCCAGGCACAGCCCCTGTGTCTGGAGGAAGTCTAGGACACCGCGGGCATTGATTGCATCATCTTCGGCCAGCAGGACGACGTTCGACCGCGGCTCGGGCAATCCCGGAGCCAGCACCAGGGCATCGATCTCGCCGCAAGCTGCTGCGTCCAGATGAGAAAGGGCCGACTCCAGGCCCCTGCGCGAGACCGGAGGCCGGAGCCTCGTGACGCCCCGCGGCAGCGTCCGTGTCTGCGGCGGATCGTCGCTGCTGATCAACACGACGGGGACTTTCCGAATCGAGGGATCGGGGTCGGCGGCCAACCGGTCGATCCAGTCCCAGGCCAGGGGATACCCGTGCGGAGCATCCAGGAACAGGAGCGCGGGCCGCTCCGCGCGGAGCAGCCGCAGGGCTTCGTCGTCCAGGGGATGCGCCCGGGCCCGGACCCCCATCGCCCCGAGAGTCTCCACGAGGTCCGGAGTACTGGCATCCTGTATACTGGGCTGAGACGTCGCCGGGCGATCCCGCCGCGGAGTCGTGCCCAGCGGCTCGGGCCCGGGAAGGTGGGGGGGCGTGACCCAGTCGAGCTCCAGCGTGAACCGACTGCCCCGGCCCGGCTCGCTGGAAACGTCGACTCGCCCCCCGAGCAGGCCCGCCATCTGCTTGACCAGGGCCAGCCCGAGCCCCGCGCCCGAGTACTGCCGCGACAGGCTGCTGTCCACCTGGGTGAACGGCTCGAAGATTCGCTCCAGGTCCTTCGAGGCGATGCCGATGCCGGTGTCCCAGACGATAAACCGGAGCCGCCACCGCGACACGTCGCCTTCCACCACCAGGCCGATGGACCCGCCGTCGTCCGTGAACTTCACCGCGTTGCTCAGCAGGTTGACGAGCACCTGCTTCAGCTTGCGCTCGTCGGAGACGACCCTCGAGACCGCCGGGTCGACCGCCAGCCCGATCCCCTGTCGCTTCTTTCGGGCGACCTGAGCGACCATTCGAATCGCGGCCTGGCAGGTCTCCTCCACGGAGAACTCGTAGGCGACCACGTCCATGGCGCCGGACTCGATGCGCGTCAGGTCGAGGATGTCGTTGATGATGTCCAGCAGGTGACGGCCGCTGCTCTCGATGTCTCCGAAGGCCTGGGCCTGCTCGGCCGTGGCCGGTCCGTACACTCCCTCCGCCAGGGCCTGGGACATGCTCAGCACGCCGTTCAGCGGGGTCCTGAGCTCGTGGCTCATGTTCGCCATGAATTCGTCCTTGAGCCTCGACGCCCGCGCCAGCTCGAGGTTGGCCCTCGCCAGTTCCTCGGCGTGATCCCGCAGGTCGCGTTCCATCTGCTGCTGCTCGCTCATGTCGCGCATGATGGTGGAGTAATGGGAGAGGCGGCCGTCCTGGTCGTGGTGTGCCAGGATCACCTGGGAGACGGGGATGGCCCGTCCTTCCGGGGTGACCAGGTCCGATTCGCCCCGCCAGACGCCCTCCCGCGAGGCAATCGGCAGCGCCGTCTCGATCAGCGAGCCGGCCACCTCGGTGGAATGCAGGTCGCGGATCGTGAGCGATTCGATCCGCTTGCCCGTGGCCCTGAAAAGGGCATCGTTGGCGTACACGATCCGCAGCCCCGGGTCGGCGATCGCGACGAAATCCGGCGACGATTCCAGGATGGCGATGAGGCGGCGCATTTTCGCCTCGGCCTGTTCGCGCTCGGCGATCTCGGTGCTCAGGCTTCGATTCAAGGACGTCAGCTCGCGCTCCGCGCGTTTCTGCTCCGTGATATCGGCGACCGAGACGCCCACGGAGAAGATGAATCCGTCGTCGCGGCGGACCGGGAAGTAGTTGATGAGCCACCAGCGGAGCGGCTCCCCCACACGTCGCGGCGCCTCGAGGTCGCGGACGTTGCTGGTCCGGCCGGTCTCGAAAACCTGGCGGATGCTCTCCTCGACCTCCTCGGCGAGATAGGGGACGATCTCCCGGATGTGACGCCCCACGTGATCCCTGGCGGGACGACCGTTGATCCCGGCGAGGGCCTCGTTGATCCTCAGGTACCTCAGGTCGCGGTCGAAGAAGGCGAGGCCCACCGAGGTGTGGTCGAGCATCGCCTCGATCTCGGCCGTCCGCTCGGCGACCCTCCGCTCGAGGGACTCGTTGAGGTTCCGGATCTCCTCCTCGGCCCGCTTCCGTTCGGTGACGTCGAGGATCAGGCCGTACCAGACGCGTTCGTCACCCTCAGGATGGGGGCTGGCCGTGGCCTGGAACCACTTGACCGAGCCTCCCCGCACCAGGCACCGGCCCTCGAAACGCCAGTCCTCCCACCCCGCCAGCGACTGATGAACGGAGGAGAAGAAGCGCACGCGGTCATCCGGCAGGAGGTTCGCCCCCAGGGCCCATCCCGTCGAGTCCAGGGGCACCTCGAGGTCGAAGAACTCCTCGACTCTCGGGCTCAGGTAGCTGATGTAATGGGTGCCGTCTTCACGGAAACGGAGCTGGAAAACGACGCCCGGGATGTGCCGGACAAGCTCGCGGAACTTCTGCTCGCTCGCCTTCAGTTCCTGCTCGGCCCGGCGCCGCTCGGTGATGTCGGTGACCATCTTCAGCACACCGACGACCTCGCCCGCGTCGTCGCGGAGCGGGCTGGCCGAGACGATCGCCCAGAGCAGGCTGCCGTCCCGGCGTCGATACTGGAGGTCGTGCGTCTCGCCGATGCCCTGCCGCCGTCGCTCCATGCTCTCCTCGAAGGCGGCTCGTTCTTCCGGTAAGAGGAAGTCGGCGATTCTCCTCCCGTTGATCTCGTCGGCAGGGTAGTCCAGCATCTCGGCCATCCGGGCGTTGACGAATGTGGTGCGGCCCTCCATGTCGTGGACCCACACGCCTTCCCTCGCCGTCTCCACGATCTGACGGTAGCGCTGCTCGCTGTGGCGCAGCGCCGCCTCGACGGCCTTCCGCTCGCTGATGTCGCGGAGGATCCCGAGGAACTCCTTCCGCCCCTGCGTGTGGAACTCGCTGACGCCGATCTCCAGATGGAACGTCGAGCCGTCCTTCCGGACCCCCATCAGCTCGCGTTCCCGCCCGAGGACCCGCGCCTGCCCCGTGGAACGATAGCGGGCGATGTAGCCGGCGTGATCCCGACGGTGCGAATCCGGCATCAGGCGGGAGATGTTCCGGCCGAGGATCTCATCGGCCGGGTATCCGAAGATCCGCTCGGCCGCCGGGTTGAAGGAATGGACGATCCCCTCACCATCGATCGTGATGATCGCGTCGACGGCCGTGTTGACGATCGCCTGGAGCCGCTCCCGGCTCTCCTTCAGTGACTGTTCGGCCTGGAGCCGCTCGGTGATGTCGCGAGCCAGCGCCATGTAGACGCGGACCCCTTCCAGGTCGAACGCCCCGAGGTTGATCTCGACCGGGAACGTCGAGCCGTCCTTGCGGCGGTGCGTCCCCGAGAGCTGGAGGGTTCGGCCCGGCTCAACGCGGCCCCACGCCCCCCTCGCGGCCTCGAGTTCGGCATCCTGGTCCACGTCCATAACGGCCATGGCCAGAAGCTCCTCGCGCGTATATCCCAGAACCTCGCAGGCTCGGCGGTTGACGTCCAGGATCCGACCGCCGGAGTCATGGACGAAGACGGCGTCCGCTGCCTGGTCGAGGTAAGCCCGGAGGCGGGACTCGCTGGCCCGCAGCGCCCTCTCGGCACGGACCAGCTCGGTGAGGTCCTCGAAGGTGCTGTACACATACGAGGGGGCGGATTGCCCCGCCCTCAGGAACGGCACTGCGCTGACCAGGAGCCACCGGCATTCGCCGGAGACCGGATCGTGGACGCCCATCATCACGTCCCTGACCGGCTCGCCGGTCCGGAGTGCGACCATCGTGGGATGCTCCCGGCCCGGGAACGGGCTGCCGTCGGGATGGATCGCCCTCCACTCCGGGCTGGTCGAATCGCGCGTCGTGAGGACGTCACGGCTCACCCCGAGGATCCGTTCCGCCGCGCGATTGGCGTCGATGATCCGGCCCGTCGCGTCCTGGTAGACCACGCCCTGCGCCATCGTCTCGAAGAGCGTCCGGAATCGTCCCTCGCTGCGGCGCGAAGCCTCCTCGTCTCGTCTCCGCTCGGCGACGGACTCGAAGACCGCGGCGAAGTGGTCGGGACGGGGAGAATAGACGGACATCGAGAGCCAGAGGTCGAGGGTGCGCACGTAAGACTCGAGACGTTCCGGACGGCCCGTCGCGGCGACCCGGCCGTAGACCTCGAAGATCTTCGGGTCTCGGTCGCGCAGGCCGGGGAGCACCTCGCTGACCCGCTTGCCCGCGACGCCGCCGAGGCCCGTGAGCGATTCGAAGGCCGGGTTCACCTCGAGATAGGTCCAGTCCACCGGACGCCCCTCGGCGTCGAAATGCATCCGGCAATAAGCGAACCCGTCCGGCATCTTCAGGAACAGAGACGGCAGGCTGGCTTCGCCCTCGCCCGGGACGGTCGCCCCGTCGGCCCCCTCGAGGGCCCCCTCGGCCTCGGCCAGCAGGCGCCGGAGCTCCGCGACGCGCGCCCTCAGCTCCACCTGGGTTCCGGCCCCGACGCGGTCGTAGCTTCGGGATGAGTCCATGGACGCATTCCCCGCGATTCGGCGTTCCAGTAGACCTTGGACGGGCCTCCATCGACATCGACGGCATCGCTTCCCAACGCGCCCCGGGGCGGTCGACCGCCTCCATCGATCCAGGGCCGGAGCCCTGGCGGTCCCTACGACGTCGCGCGAGCGGGCAGCGGCGGCTGGTGCTGGAGGGGGAATGAGGCCTTCACCTGGGCGCCCTTGCCCGGCGACGAGATGATCGCCATCTCACCACCGACGAGGGAGACGCGCTCCCGCATCCCCACCAGGCCCAGGCTCTCGCCGCCCGTCGCCCGCTCCAGTGCAGCCTCCGGATCGAACCCCTCGCCGTCATCGGCGACCGTTAACTCCAGCCGGCACGCCTTCGTACACAGGCGGATCCGGACCTTGCTCGCCTTCCCGTGACGGATGGCATTGGTCAGCGCCTCCTGGGCGACGCGGTAGCACACGGTCTCCAGCTCACGCTCGAACCGGTCGATCGATTCATCCGCCTCCAGTGACACGGCTAGCCCTGTCCGACTCACGACGGACCCGATGTGCCGGCGGAGTGCCGTGACCAGGCCGAAGTCCTCCAGCAGCGAGGGGTGGAGGTCCAGCGACAGGCCCCGGACCTTCGTCAGCAGTCTCCCCACGACGTCCAGGCAATACTCCAGCGGCTCGCGGATCGAGTCGAGGTCGGCGGTCTGCTGGATCCCCCGCAGCGAGAAGTTGAGCACGGCAAGGAACTGCCCGATCTCGTCGTGCAGCTCGCGCGCGATGTGCCTGGACTCCTCCTCCCGGACCTGGAGCAGCCTCCGGGAGAGGAACTCGAGCTGGCTCCGCCCGCGGGTCACGCTCTCGAGGAGTTCCGAGTGGGCCAGGGCGAGCGAGAGGATCCCCCCGACCTCCTGGGCGGTCTCCAGGCTCGGGGGCTCGAAGCCGAGCCGGGACCTGGCCCCCAGGACGAGCACCCCGAAGAGCTTCTCCTGGAGGCCCAGCGGGATGGTCAGGACCTTCCGCCCCCCGGCCGAATGGAATGAATCCAGCAGTCGCGGCATCCCGGCTCGTTTCCGGAGGGGAAGGATCGCGGGCAGGAATCCACCGGAGCCGCTCCGGTCGTCGACGCCGAGGTCACCGATCGCCAGTCTCGCGAGGCGATCGGGGAACGGGTCATCGGCTCCGAACTGGGCGAGCAGGATCCCGCCCTGCCCCCTCGGATCGCGGCGGTAACACGCGGAGAAGTCGTGCTGGATGAGCTCATGGAGCACGGGCAGGACCGAGGCGGCGATCTGGATCGGCGACCTTGCCTCCAGGATCAGCCGGTCCATGCGGCGCAGGGTCTCCTGGCGGGCCGAGTGCTCACGGAGTTCCTGCACGGCCTGCCGCGACTGGAGGATCTCCTCCTGCAGCCTCCCGAATCGGTTCAGCCGGGTGATCGTACGCACCCGCGCCCGGACCTCGGCGCGGTCGAATGGCTTGGAGATGAAATCGTCGGCCCCGGCGCCCAGACCCTCGAGCCGCGACTGCCTGTCGTCCAGCGCCGTGACCAGGAGGATCGGGATCTCGGCGACCCCCTCCATGTCCCTGATCCGGCGGCACACCTCGAAGCCGTCCATCACCGGCATCATCACATCCAGTAACACGAGATCGGGCTTCAGCTTCTGGATCAGATCGAGGGCCTCCCGCCCGCTCGACGCGGTCTCGATGTGGTATTGCCCGTCCTGGAACATGGAGGCGAGCGCACGCAGGCCGAGGGCGTCGTCGTCGACGAGCAGCAGGACGGGTTGCACGCCGCAACCTTTCTCGGGCCGGGTGTTCGCCGAGGGAAACGCAGCAGAGGGATGGGTCATGGCAGGCTGACGCTTGGGCATGGAACTCAAGCCCGGGAAAGGAGCGGCTTTACGAAGCATTGCTTCATCACGTCATGATAGGCGTTCCTGCTCCGCGTGTCGACCCGGCGATCGGACGACTTGCCACCCGCCCCGGCCGGAGAAGTCGGTTCCGGAGGGCGGCAGCACGTGTCCCGAACTTGCGGGCCGCACCGGACGCACGGGAACTCCGGCCGATTCCTTCACGACCGTGAGGTGGACGACAATCAACCCCGGCAGGAGTATGATTGACCGGGGCGGAATCGGCCAGGCATCGACGCCCCGACGCTGCGCGTCAATGACCTGGTGCGGACAACCCTGCTTTTCCTGGCGGCCGCGGCCGTAGAACGGGCGCCGCCCCCCGAGCCGAGACGGGAGCTCATGGTCCCGGAGGAAAGATCGATGGACCCGATACGCGTCGTGATCGCGGATGACCATACGATCGTTCGTGGCGGGGTTCGCTTGCTGCTCGAGAAACTGCCCGACGTCGAGGTGGTCGCCGAGGCGGCGGATGGACTGCAGGCCATGGAATTGACCCGGGCCCATCTGCCGGACATCCTGGTCGCCGATATCGCCATGCCCGGCTCGAATGGGCTGGAAGTGACCCGCAAGCTCAGCAGCGAGAACCTCTCGACCCGGGTCGTGATCCTGTCGATGCACAGCGATCCCGAGTATGTCCATCGCGCCGTCAAAGCTGGCGCTCGCGGGTACGTCCTGAAGAAGTCCGCGATCGAGGAGCTGGAACTCGCCATCCGGGCCGTCGTCCGCGGCGAGGTCTTCCTCAGCCCCTCGATCACCAGACCGATCGTCGAGGGCTATCTCGATCGGGGCAGCCCGACGTCGCGGCACGGCGACCTGACCCCGCGCCAGTGGGAGGTGCTGGAGCTTATCGCTCAGGGAGAGACCACCAAGGCGATCGCGAATCGCCTGGGGATCAGCGCGAAGACCGTCGAGGCGCATCGATCTCAGGTCATGGAACGGCTCCAGATCTACGACATCGCCGGGCTCGTCCGCTATGCAATCCGGGTCGGGCTCACCTCGCCGGATTCCTGAACGGCAAGACGGCCCCCCCGCCGGATGGCAGACAGGCCGCCATCCTCTGGAGGCACCCTGCGGGGGACAGTGCGGGCAAGTGCGTCGGGAGATTCGTACCGATTGTCCGGATTGATCCGCCGAGCCCGAGAACAGCAGCTTACGCCCCGGCCGGGGAGGCTCCGCGGGCCCACTCCCCCGCCTCGAGCAACCGCCTGGATGGGCCGGAACCTATCGGGATTCCGGCCGGTCCTCCAGTCCCATCGCGGCCAGGAACACCGGCATCGGGCAGAGCCCGACGAATGCGAGCCGAAGGACAAACGCGACTTCGCTTTCCGAGGCGCAGCCGACCATCCTGCATTCCACCGGACCCGCTTCGCTCCCCTCGCGTCCCACCCAGAGCCAGAGGGGTTCATTCGTCGGGGGTCGATCTCCGACCCTCACGGCCGCGCCGCCGCCTCCGATATTCTGCAACTCCGCGTCCACGGATACTGAAGAGTCGCCGGCGACCCAGGACAGGACGGCGCTTCGCTCCTTCGGCACTTCGCGGCGCCAGGCACGCCGATCACGGCCTTGCGGAAGGAGGGAGCTGACCGTCTTGCTGAGGTCGAACTCGAAGCTCGCGAGGATCCGGCCGTAGTCGATCGCCTCTGTGGCCACCAGCCGAGCCCGGACGGGGACCGCCCCCGACCCGGCGCTGTCGAAATGGATCAGGAATGACTCCTCCCGAGGCGGCTCGAAATTCAGGATGACCGCGGCGCTCTCGCCGTTGACCCGGACGAGGCTGACCAGGTGCGACACGTTCTGACCCTCGCTCCGCCAGCTCAGCCTGGTGACGAGGTCCGGGAGTACGAAGCGCACCCACTGGCGCCGTTCGAGCGTCCGCGCGGGCCCCTCCGGATTCGGTACGGGTGGAGAGGTGCCCGAGGAGTCGGATGCTCGATTCATGTCCCACCCCGGATCGGCGTCGTACTCAGCAGGGAACGCCTGCGGGGGATAGGGAGAGCCCCGGTGGAGCGTCCGACGTCCGCGCCACCGGGATGCGGAAGGCCGCTTCGCCTCGCCACGCACATCTCCCGGCACCCCACTCAACTCTATTCCGGGGTAAACGCGGAGGGCTGATGTTCAGGAAAAACCTGAGGAACCGTCAGGACACCAGGATTCCGGACTCCGATCGTCGACCGGCTCTCCGGCGCCGGCTCTCGGGCTTCGCGGTCGCCGGAGTTTCGCGACCGTAGCCCCGGCCCCCTCCGCGTCCAGACGTCAAGCTGCCCGAGGGTCTCCTCGCCTCTCGCGCCGCGTGATTCGCGTCCATCCGATTCCGATCAGCCGGCGATCGGGCATGCGGCAGGCCACCAGGGCGGGCGAACCCCTCTCGCCCGGCCTCACGTCCGCGAGGCCTCATGGCACCGGATCGGAAACCATCCTTGCAGGGCCCGCTGCGCGTCGGCGTCGTTCGCTCAGCGGACCAGCTACACCCAACTCCGGCCGGCTTTCAGCTCATGGGCACGGTTTCGCTTCGGTTCGGGGGCCCAGTCCTGTGGCCCTGGAACCGGAAGCGTCGGCGACGGTCATTCCTCCTCGGCCGCGCTGCCCGTCCGTCGCCGACGCTTCCGACTCCGAACGCGAGATCCGCCTTCCCGATGCTACCGGGCTCGGGCCGCAAGCGGGTGTGGGCCCCGCTCGGATCGGGCCGGAAGACGAGGACGACTCCAGCCAACTGCTCAGACCGCGAGCAGTTGCTCGGACAGAAGGATCTCGGAAAGATGCAGGTCAACAAACTTGCCGTTGCTCAGGTCGACCAGGTACCAGGCCGGGCAATCGGGACAAACCCCGAGCAGGGCGGTCGCATCGGGTCGTGTCCGGCTGGACGAGTTCCATCGCGCCGCCGCAGTTCGGACACAGGGGCTGGAGAGAAGCGACCAGATGATCGCCTTCCGCGTGCGTACGCCTGGCAGCGTTCGATGTCCTCTGCCATGCCGCTGCCGTTCAGTGGTCTCGTCGCCATGATACTCCCTCGAGTCTGTGTCGGCTTCCAGGAATCATCGGAGCCGTACGGGCCGGGGCACTTGCGGATCCCGCTGGCCTGGCGTCGGTCCCGCCGAGGTGCTTCGGCCAGGCCTCATGGACGTCGTCGATCGAGGCCAACTCGACGCCTCGTTCTCGGCCGAATCCACCGACCCATAGGTCAGTATTACATGCAGCAGGCGCTCTACAATCGGGAGTTTCCCGATCTCTCCCGAGGTTTCCCCGGGGCCGGGCCGGAACGGGACAGGGCCGGCGACCTTGCCGGATCGAAGTCGAGGGAACGTCGTTACGCCGGCGAGGGGAAGTCCGTGATACAAGGCCGGAAGATCCCCCGAAATCCTGAATGTGGTCGCCGTGGACCCCGGCGGCGTCCTAGGATAGTAGGTGGTGCCTGGAGCGGACGGGGTGCGTCGCCCGACCGGGAGGTCATGTCCCATGCGGCCCCCGATCACCCGGTGAGCGACTCGGCCTTGGTCGGGGATCACCAGCCGGAGCCTTCATCGGTGTCACGCCACACGACGCGTCGACTCTTCTGGATACCGATCGTGCACACCGCGGCCGACCTGGGGACGCTCGAAGGCCGGGTCAGGCAGCTCCATCACCGTCGGGGAGGGACCTCCGCGTGGCAAGATCGGGTCAAGCAGGTCGGCCTGCTCTGGAGGTCGATCCGCACCCGGATCTTCCAGCTCAACCTGGACTTCACGCGGGTGCTCCTCTATCAGGACGGCCTCCCCGTCTGCGGCAAGGAGGACCGCATCGTGGAGGACCTCGCCCGGACCGGCAGCGCCAACCACCGCCTGCTCCTGGAGCTCCGCGCCCGCGGCGCGAAGCTGATGGGGACCGAGTCGCCGGACCTCCTGATCGAGGAATATGAGCTGAACCGTCAACTCCTGCTCAACGAGTCGCCGCCTGCCGAAGGTGTCCTGGAGGAGGTCCGCCGCCTGAGCAGCGATCTCCTGGATCGCCGCGACGCCTTCATCGCGCGTCGCATCGACGAGACACTCGGGGCAGACCAGATCGGCTGCCTCTTCCTGGGCCTGATGCATTCGATCGACGGCCGGTTGCCCGCCGACATCACGGTGGATCGACTCCAGTTTTCGGTGCCTTCGGCGGAGCGGGCCGGCACCAGCCCGGGGAGCGGTGCAGCGGAACCGGCCTGATCGATCGGGCGGACCGGCTGGCTGAGGCGGAGGTGAACCCGGTGCCGCTCGCGGCCTCGGGCAGGCCGGCGGCACGCTCGCGTCGGGGCCTCCGTGCGGCATGTCCACCAGGGATCTCACGATCCGCCGGGCGTCCTATAGTTCTGGAAGGCGACCGTCGGACTCGGCGAGTCCGGCTCCTCACATCAAGGGCCAGACGAAGGAGACAAGGAACGATGTCAAGAACGACCAGGAAGACCCAGAAGCCCGGAGCGGGCTCGGACTCCGGGGGCGGATTCCTGTCCAGCCTGACGAACCTCATCGAGACCCTGGGGGAGCTCGCGGAGAAGGGCAAGGAGCTCCAGGGCGTCCGGGAGTTCGGCACTGACGAGCTGAAGGGCGTCTACGGGTTCACGATCCGCACGAACCTCGGCGATTCGGACCAGGGCCGGGGGGTCAAGGTCGAGCCATTCGGCAACGTCCGGCCCGACGAGAAGACCGGGCGGGTGAAGGTCCACGAGGTGATCGAACCGGCGACGGACCTGTTCGAGGAGCCCGATCACGTGCTGGTCGTGATGGAGCTGCCGGGCATGGGCCCCGACGACGTGGCGATCGAGCTCGAGGAGGACATCCTGACCATCAAGGCCCAGCGCGGCAAGAAGAAGTATCAGAAGGAGATCCTCCTGCCCCGGGCCTTCAAGGCGGAGCAGATGTCCCACACCTGCCGCAACGGCATGCTGGAAGTCCGGTTCCAACGATAGTGCCGAGCACCGGGGGTGAATCCGATGGCTGAGAGCAAGGCATTGAAGCTGAAGGTGACCGAGGCACTGCCGAAGGACATGGGGAGGGGCCTGGCCCGGCTCGACCCCGCCGACATGGCACGCCTCGGGCTGGAGGTGGGCGACATCGTCGCCCTCCAGGGCAAGCGACTGACAGTCGGCAAGGCGATGCCCGCCTACAAGGAGCACCGGGATCAGAGCCGGATCCAGATCGACGGGGTCACGCGGGAGAACGCCGGCGCGGCGATCGACCAGGTCATGGAGGCGAGCAAGGCCGCGGTGCGTCCGGCCGAGCGCGTGGTGCTGACCCCCCTGGGCTTCGTGCCGGCCGATCGGGACCTCGACTACATCGGCAGCCTGTTCGACGGCCTGCCGGTGATCGCGGAGGACCGCGTCCGCGCGACGCTCTTCGGCAATCGCTCGGCGGACTTCAAGGTCGCCAGCACGACGCCCTCCGGCCCGGTCGTCATCAAGCCGAGGACCGTCCTGGAGATCTCCCGGTCGGGGCCCGCCCGCTCGAAGGGGCAGGGGACCGAGTCGGACAAGGCGCAGCCGATCTCCTACGAGGACATCGGCGGGCTCAAGCGCGAGATGCACCGGATCCGCGAGATCGTCGGAGCTCCCGTTCCGGTATCCCGAGGTGTCTTGCCGCCTCGGGATCGACCCGCCCAAGGGCGTGTTGCCGCACGGGCCCCTGGCTGCGGCAAGACGCTTCATCGCCCGCGCGCGGTCGCCCACGAGACCGACGCCCGGTTCTTCACGGTCAACGGGCCGGGAGATCATTCGTTCTACGGAGAGAGCGAGGCCTACCTCCGCAAGATCTTCGACGAGGCTACCCGGCAGGTCCCGAGCATCATCTTCCTCGACGAGATCGACGCCATCGCGCCGCTGCGAGAAGGTCGTCGGGGACGTCGAGAAGCGGGTGGTCGCAGATGCTGCTGATGGACGGCCTGGCGAAGCGGCAGAACGTAATCGTCATCGCCGCGACCAATCTGCTCAACGCGCTGGACCTCGGCAACAGCGCCCCGGTCGCTTCGACCGCGAGATTGCGATCTCCATCCCCGGACCGCGACGGGAGATCCTCGAGATCCACAGCCGGGGCATGCCGCCGCCGCCGACGTGGAGCCGCGCACCTGGCTAACATCACGCACGGGTTCGTCGGCGCGCCGACCTGATGGAAGACGCCCTGCCGCGGCCGCGATGATCTGCCTCAGGCGGCTCCTTCCGAGATCGATTTCGCCTCCAAGAACATCCCGCAGGCGAGCCGCCTGAAGACCCTCGAGGTGATGATGGCCGATTTCTGCATGCCTCAGGGAGGTCGAGCCCTCGGCCGTGCGCGAGGTGTTCGTGGAGATCCCCAACGTCGGCCGGACGACGTCGGCGGCTCCTGGGCGAGGTCAAGAGTCAACCGATCGAGGCCGTCGAGTGGCCCCGAAGCACCCCGAGATCTTCACCCAGGCCGGCGTCAAGCCGCCTCGCGATCCTCCTGTCCGGGCCCCCGGATGCGGCAAACTGGAACTTCATGCTCGCCAAGGCCGTGGCCAGCCAGACGCAGGTGAACTTCATCCCCGTCAAGGGGCCCGAGCTGCTCTCCAAGTACGTTGGCGAGTCCGAACGGGGCGTCCGCGAGGTCTTCCGCAAGGCGAAGCTCGCCGCGCCGTGCATCATCTTCTTCGACGAGATCGACGCCCTCGTGCCCACGCGGGCGCAGGGGGCGGCACGGATTCCCACGTCACGGACGCCGCGTGATCAGCCAGTTCCTGGCGGAGATGGACGGCGGAGGAGCTCAACGGCGTCCTCGTCCTCGGAGCGACTAACCGCCCCGACATCCTCGACCCCGGCGCGCTGCTCCGCCCCGGACGGTTCGACATCCAGGTCGCGATCCCCCTGCCGGACCAGGCCGGTCGCAGGGGCAGATCTTCGAGATCGGGCTGAAGGACAAGCCGCTGGCGGCGAAGGTGGACACGGATGTTCGCGGCGACCGAGGGGTTCAGCGCGAGATCCGCGCGCTGTCTGCACGCGGGCCGCATGGATGGCCATCCGCGAGACGATCGCCACCACCTCGAGGGCGAAGGCCGGCTCCAGCAAGCCGTCGTGACGCGGGAGCACCTGGACCGGGCGATGGTGGAGGTCCAGTCCGCGCCGCAGCGGGCCTACTGGACTCGGACCCGGTGGCGGGGCTGCTCCGGCCCCGCCCGACTGGGCCCTGCTCGCCCTCGGGTCGCATTCATTGACCGCGGCCGCCCGCCCGATTAGACTCGAAGAAATGGGTCAAAACGGGATTTACTTATATGGATTTGCCGAGCTGGGGCAGGCCCGCGAATTCCAGCATCCGGGGCTTGAGGAGATCGGTCCCGCTCTGATCCTGGAGCTCCCAGGCGTCGCCGCGATCGCCAGCCCGGCCGCCCCCGGGCCAGATCGAGGCGGCCGCGCAGGAGCCGCGATCCCCGACTGGATCGTGCCCTGGGCGATCCATCACGAAGGCGTGCTCGAGGCGGTCCTCCGGCGGGGGCCGGTGCTCCCCGTGCGATTCGGCTGCGTGTTCACTTCCCGTTCTGCGCTCGAGGAAGTGACGGGGCGACACCTCGACGCGATCAGGGGCTTCCTCCGCGAGATGGAGGATCGGGAGGAGTGGGCGTTGAAGGCCTCCTCGACGAGTCGCAGGCGGTGGCCGCGATCCTGGACGAGGACCCGGGTTCTCTCGATCCGGCTATCGCGCTGCCGACCGCCCGGGGCGAGGTATTTCCTGGAGAAGCAGCTCCGGGAAGAGGCACGCCGGAAGTCGCTCAGGGACGGGCGGAACGCCGGGGATCGGCTCCGCCAACTCGTCGAGCAGAGGGCCTCCGGGATCAAGGTCTTGCCCCTCCGATCCGGCGAGGAGGGATCTCGTCACCCGATCCTGAATCTTGCGATCCTGCTCGATCGTCGGCTGAAGGACGATTTTTTCTGCGAAGTCGACCACGCCGCGACGGCCAGGGGGAGGTGCCGCTCGCGATCGAGCGAACCGCCGTGGCCACCGTATCACTTCTGCCCGAACCTCGGAAGGTCTCGGCGACGTGAAGCACCTGGTCCACGGGGTAATCGGTCCGGGCGGCCGCGGCGGCGAAGGCCTTCCGGATGGGCTGGACGGTCCTCAAATCCGGCGAGCTTGTCCTTGATCTACTCGACTGTCGACGATCGCGAGCTGATCCCGACCGCCCCGAGGCCCAGGCATTCGCCCGGACGCTCTCCGAAATCCACCAGCGGCACACCCTGATCCCGTTCCGCTTCGAGCGTGCATTCGATTCCACGAGTGACCTGGAACGGCTCCTGGACGAGAACCGCCCCCTCTGTCGACTCCAGCAAGCGGCTCGACCAGCCGCGACGAGTACTGCGTCCATTTTCTCGCCGACCGCGGAGGCGGGCGAGGAACGGGTCCACTCGCTGCCCCGGGAAGCGGCCGACACAGATCCCGAGGGGCCAGGACCCCGCCACCTAGGGCGTTGCTCCCGGCCGCAAGAGCGATTTCGCGCCCGGCGAAGCCGCGAAGCAGGCGGAGGCCATGGCCGGACGGCCTGCGCGAGGGGCTGCACGGGCTTTTTCGGGGGTGCCAGGCCGGGTCGTCGTCCTCCGAGGATGAACTCCCGCTCCACGTGCTCTTCCTCGTCCACCGCCCTTCGTCTCCGCCTTCCGGGCGGAGCTGGGAGCGGCTGACGCGGGCCGAGGGCTGGCGGATCCTCCTCACCGGCCTGTGGCCACCCTCCCACTTTCGTGCTGAGCCCGGCGGCCCGGGCGGCCATGGGCCGCAAGCGACGCCCCTGGGCCGCGAGGGCCGGACGGGACCGGTCCGGCCGCGTCGCCGGCCCCCGTTCCGCACGTCAACATCCTCCCTGACTCGCCTCGGGCGGCCGGCCGTCACGCTTGCCAAGTTGATCACCGTAACCTGATCATTAACATGAGCATGTGGCTAGATCCAGATGCTCTTGTAAGAGCTCGTGCGGCGATCCTGTTCGCATGGATAGTAAGGCGTCCCCTAGTCCTGGCTAGGGGAGTTCCCTACTTCGTCCAGGACTGACATCTTGATGTCCTACGGTTGTTTCAGAGACGAAGTGATCAGCTTCGCTCGGTCACCTCGGTGGAGAGGTGAGGCACTGCGACTCCCAAACGAAGAGGTGTGCAATGGCAAAGGTGATGAAGTCGACGGACAGCTCGAGCCTCGCGGAAGTCGTTGATCGCATCCTGGACAAGGGCATCGTGATCGACGCGTGGGCCAAGGTCTCCCTGGTCGGCATCGAGCTCCTCTCGGTCGAGGCCCGCGTGGTCATCGCGTCGGTCGAGACCTACCTGAAGTATGCCGAGGCCATCGGCCTGACGGCGACCGCGGCCAGCCCCGCCTGACGTTCGCATCGGTGGCAAGTGGCTCAGGGAGGAACCGGCCTCGGGTATACAGGTCTCACGTCCGATCCAGCGAGACCGGGGGATGGCGCTAGCGGCCCATGCCCTGGACACACCGAGCCCAGACCCGCGTGCCCGAGGCTTCTCGATCGCCCTGAGAGGAGCGTGAACATGCCAGTGTTTGCCGAACGCATGAAAGACCTCACGGACCACCTGCGCGACTCGATCGAACATCGGGGCGTCGCGCTGGGGGAGGTCCACCAGGCAACCCAGAATCTGCTCGGTGCGGCCCGCACGTTCATGGATAACGTCACTCTGGAGCATCACCACCGCGCGGACGAGCTGCACGAGATGCTCGACGAGTTCCGGGACGACCTCCAGGAGAAGGTGAAGGAGATGCGTCGCCATCATCGCGAGCACCTCCACGAGATGCGGGCGGAGATGAGGCACAAGCTCGACGAGAACCGCGCGACCCGGCACAAGACGGTCAAGAACATGCGGCATGCGTTCGCGGAAGCGCGGCTCGCTGTCGCAGACGACCTCCGCGCAGCCGGGCACGAGTGGCGTGAGTTCACCGTCAACCGCCATGCCAAGGAGGCGCCGGCACGCCCAGCAGAGACCCGTCACGCCTCGCCGCCGCCGGCGGCGAAGGCCGATGGAGCGAAACCTCGCAAGGCCAAGGAATCGGCCCCGAAATCCAAACCCAGGGGCAGGGCGAAGTAGTCGCCCGGCCGACACAGCTCGGGACCGATCGGTGGGGAGAGGCGCTCGGATCGACCGAAGTCGCTTCCGGCCGGTCGGTCTCGCGGCCGTGTGGTGAGCCGCAACTCAGCCAGACATGGGAGGCAAGTCCGTCGTGAACGCCGAAGATCTCAGCCTGCTCGCGCTGAAGCAGAAGCCCGATTTCGTGGAGACGCCGGCCGTCCGCAGCCTGTGCGATCGGGCGGCCTCGTATCTGGCCGCCGGCTATCCGATCCATTTCAGCGGGCCGGCCGGCACCGGCAAGACCACTCTCGCGATGCACGTGGCCGCCAAGCTCGGCAGGCCCGTCGCGCTGATCCACGGGGACGACGAATACGGCTCCTCCGACCTCGTCGGGGGCCAGCTCGGCTACCGCTCGACCCGGGTGGTGGACAACTTCATCCACTCCGTCATGAAGACCGAGGAGTCGGTCGCCAAGACGTGGGTCGACCACCGCCTCACCAACGCCTGCAAGTACGGGTTCACTGTCATCTACGACGAATTCAACCGCTCGCGCCCCGAGGCCAACAACGTCCTCCTGGCGATCCTCGAGGAGCGGTTGCTGGAGATGCCCTCGGGCCGGGTGAACGAGGGCTACATCGCCGTCCATCCGAATTTCCGGGCGATCTTCACCAGCAACCCGGAGGAGTACGCGGGCGTCCACAAGACCCAGGATGCGCTCCTGGACCGGATGATCACGATCACCGTCGGTCAGTACGACCGCGACACGGAGATCGAGATCACCAGCGCCAAATCGGGGCTGGTCCGCGACGACGCCGAGCGGATCGTGGACGTCGTCCGCGATTTCCGCGGGCTCGGCGTGCATCAACTGCCCCCGACCGTGCGGGCCAGCATCATGATCGCGAAGGTGGCCGCCCTGCGGGGCGCCGTCGTGCGGTCGGACGACCCGATCTTCCGCGAGACCTGCCGGGATGTCCTGCGGATCGACTCGATCAAGATCACGCGCGAGGGGTCGCCGGCGGCGTCGAGCTGGCTGGACGACATCCTCGATCGAAATTGCCGGCCGGCGAAGAACGAGCCGCGGCGGAAGACCGCCGTGGTCCCCCCGGTCAAGCGCGTCGGCGTCGACGGGCGGGTCGCCGCCTGCGGCGAATCCCGCAACGGTGAGAACGGTTACGCGGTCAACTGACCTGGAACGGAGGGGCCCGTGGCGATCGATCGGAAAGGAGTGCAGGGCATCCGGACCATGGCCGCGCTGCACGACCAGCGCCGGACCCGCACGACGGCCGGGGCGCTCATCGAGTTGTCTGCCCTCGCCAACGAGAAGATGCTGCTGGAACGCGAGGTGGCGAGGGCCACCCGCCGGGGCAAGGAGATCCAGCACCGGCTCAGGGAGATCGATGCCAAGGAAGTGCGGCTGATGCAGATCGTCCGAGGGGCGTGGCGTCGCCGGAGCCGCTCGCCCCGTCGTCGGGCCCGAGGTTCGAGCCCCGGCCGCGGACGTCATACCGGGAAGCAAACTCAAGGTCAGCGAGTTCTCCTACTGAGTACGAAGGAATCGACCATGTCTGTGCTCGCGTCAAGCCAACCGACGAATGCCGTCGCCCGCGGCCGCTACCTCTACGCCATCGCGGAGGGCGTGGCCGACGGCCAGACCTTCGACTTCCCGGGCCTGGACGGCTCGGACGTGCACGCCATCGGGGACGGGACGATCTCGGCGATCGTCAGCGACCTGCCAAATCAGAGGCTCAGGGCGGAGCGGCGCCGGCTGGCCGCCCACCACGACGTCCTGCGCCGGCTCATGGCCGACCGCACCGTCCTGCCGATCGCCTTCGGCGTGGTGGCGGACGGGCCCGACGCCGTGAAGCGGATCCTGCGCATGAATCGCCGGGCGTTCTCCGAACAGATGGACCGGATCCGCGGCCGCGTCGAGATGGGCCTCCGGGTGGTCTGGGACGTCCCGAACATCTTCGAGTACATGATCGGTCGCCACGAGGAACTGCGCTCGCTTCGCGACCGGATCTTCCGCGGCGGTCGGGAACCGACCCAGGACGACAAGATCGACCTGGGCCGCGCCTTCGACCGGCTGCTCAACGAGGACCGCGAATCACACCTCCAGCGGGTCTGCGAGTCCCTGGAGGGGCATGTCGAGGAGATCAAGGCCAATCCGCCGCGAACGGAACGCGAGGTGATGAACCTGGCCTGCCTGGTCGACCGCCAGGGGCTGGCCTCCTTCGAGCAGAACGTCTTCGAGGTGGCCCGGCGCTTCGACAACAACTTCGGCTTCGACATCAACGGGCCGTGGCCCGCCCACAATTTCGTCGAAATCTCGCTCCAGTTGTCGTGACCCGGCCGGGAGACGCCCGCCATGCTTCTGGTCGATGACGTCGCCCTGTTCCCCTTCAAGTCCATCCTGATGGTCTTCCGCGAGATCTACAACGCGGCGATCCAGGAGCTCGAACAGGAAGGGGAACGCATCCGCCTGGAGCTGAGCCAGCTCTACATCAGCCTGGAATCCGGAGCGATCGACGAGGCGACCTTCGACGAGCGAGAGAGGGTGCTGCTGGATCGGCTGGACGTGCTGGAAGCCCAGGAATCCGAGGAGGGAGACGGAGGCGGCGCGGAGGAAGGGCCGGCCTTGCAGGGCGAAGAGGACGGCGACGTGGACGGCGATGAAGAGGGCGAGGAGGACGGCGACGTGGACGACGATGAAGAGGCCGAGGAGGACGACTCCGGCCCCTACGTCTATCTCCCCTCCTCGGATTCCTGACGATCGATCGGGAGCATCACGCCAGGACCCCCATTCGATGAAGACTAAGCGAGCCCCCGGGAGCCGAAACGGGCATACAGCGAGCCGTCCTCAGGACGGACCGACCCGAATGCCAAGGAGCGATGCCGTGAGCCCAGCCAACTTGACCGAAGCCGATGCCGTCGTTGAGGAACTCGAGATCGACGAGCCGACGAGCCTGATCCCGGAAGTCCCCGCCCCGATGCCGCCCGTCGTCCTGCCGTCGCGGCCGCCGGCGGCCGAGCATCCGGAGGAAGATCATCACAGGGGGCGTGTCCTTGATCACCTGATCGGCATGGCCGAGATGTACGCCCGCGGGGGGGCCCTCCGCCAGGCGATCGAGCTCTACTTCGAGGTACTCGGCGACCACGGCGGCACCCCGCAGGCGGGCGAGGCCGAGGACCGGCTGCTGGCCATCGCGCAGCACTACGAGGATCAGAGGGAATTCCGCCTCGCGCGAGGCATCTACGAGCGTCTCCTGAAGGCGAGCTGAAATGAACGATTCGCTGACACTCGCGCCGGATCTCCACGCGGCCGCCGATCTGAAGATCGACCCCGAGGAGCGGATCACCCTGTGCGAGACTCTGGACCGCGTGCTGAACAAGGGGGTCGTCGTCGCCGGCGAGCTGATCATCTCGGTCGCGGGCATCGACCTGATCTATCTCAACCTGCAGGTCCTGCTCGCCTCGGTGGAGACCGCGTATCGACGCGGCCCGGCGCCGGAGGCGACGTGCTACGGAGGTGCCGCGTGACCGGATCGATGCCGACGGCCGCCCCGGTATCCGTGGACGAGCACCCGAACTGGGGCCAGCACGAGCGGGGGCATGCTCCGGGTATGAGGGTCGCGCTCAGGCCCGGAGACGTCCAGAACGGGCTCGGCAAGCTCGTCCTCACGCTCGTGGAGTTAATCCGCCAGCTCCTGGAGCGCCAGGCGGTCCGCCGCATCGAGGCGGGCTCGCTGACCGACGAGGAGATCGAACGGCTCGGTCTGACATTCCTCCAGCTCAGCGAGCAGATCGCGGTCCTCCGCGAGCAGTTCGGACTGGAGGACGACGACCTCAACCTTGATCTGGGCCCGCTGGGCAAACTGCTCTGAGCCCCTCGCCCTCCCTCGTCGGCCGCGCCCGGGAACTTCGTCCCATCCAGTGCCGGGGGAGCCGACCCTCCCCCCTAGAACGAGAAGGGCCACGATGAAGACGCTCAGTCGATCGCCGCGGACAACCAGGTCCCAGGAGTATGTCCCCTGCGCCCTTCTGTCATGGCCGGGACGGACCTTCTGCGTCATGTCGGAGCTCTCGGTCTGCGGGCGCGTGCCAGGGCGAGGGCCGGGTGCTGGTGACGGTCCCCCACGTGCGATGCGCTTACGCGGCGGATCGGGGAGTTACAAGACCTACCGCTGCCCGGTCTGCGGCGGGCAGCGCGCCGTCGCCGAGCTCGATGGGCCGACGATGGCATGTCCCGAGTGCCGGGGGCGTGCGGCCGATGCCTCGAGCGGGCTGGTCTGTCTGCAATGCAAGGGCAGGGGGGTTATCCCCGCCCAGCCGGGAGGAATCCGATGACGACCTGCATCAAGTCATCCAGGGACATCGCGACGTCACTCCAGGGATCCGCGTTCCGTCGAGTCACCTTCGACGGCCGCACGCACACGCTCCGCGCCGTCGCCACGACCGGGGACCTCGCTCGAGCGCGACGCTCGAGTCGAAAACCAGTCCGGCCCGTCAGGCCGTCCGTCCGCTGATACCGATGTTCGTGCGACGCGGGCGCGGAACCCGTGTCGCGCGGGCTAGCCCTCAGTCCCTAATCATCAAATGGCCACGGAAGTCACACGATCCGCAGCCCATTCCATCCACTCCGCGACGCTCGCGGACGTGCTGGAACGGGTGCTCGACAAGGGCCTCGTCATCGCCGGTGACATCAAGATCAAGCTGGTTGACATCGAATTGCTGACGATCCAGATCCGCCTCGTTGTGGCCTCGGTGGAGAAGGCCCGAGAGATGGGGATGGACTGGTGGACATCCAATGCCGCGTTCCAGTCCAAGCCCGCGCATGAGAAAGCGGAGCTGACCGCCCTGCGCGAGCGCGTCGCCCAGCTTGAAGCCAGGCTATCACCCGATTGCATCCCGGCCGCCGCCGCGATCGCGTCCGCTCCTGCGTGACGAACCCGACGACCGGACGCGCAGGCGAGTGGTCACGGGCAAGAGCCGCCCGCCCGTCCCGCGCGCCAGGGTCGCTTTCCCGGCGCGCGACTGCGGAATTTGCGATCGGACGCAGTAACCAGATTTGAGGAAGTCCACCAGCCCGGCATGGCGACGACGGGTTGGTTCAGCCCGCGGGATCACGGGGTGCTTGCGGGCGAGGGCGAAGGGGGCACCCCGGGGGGGATCCCGAACACGAGACCGGAGCCTGCAAGGTGTAGCGACCCTCCCGCCAGGACTTGAGGCTGATTGAGCGGTCGATTGGTCGGCGTTCCTTCGTCCTGGTGTCGCGAGGTAGATGGACACACTCCAGTCTTCACGTCCGACGAAATCAGTCACATCTGTTAATTGCCGTATGTCTTGCTGGCCATGTCGTTGCGACAGGTCCGGTGGCCGTCATCAGCCTGCTGCGCCCCCGGGGGGCCTGAGCCCCGCCGCAAACCGGAGCAGAGACAAGCCATGCGCCGCGACCGCCGGTACGGGTCACATCTTGATGCGCAGGTCGGGAGAGGGGACAATTACGCACGAATCGTTACCGCAATTGAGACGGCGGCGGGGCGCAAGCTCAGAGGGTGGGGCCTCGGCCGGCTCCACCCGGACCTCGCCCGCGCGTCGAGGATGACTCCCCCGGGGGTGCCCGGCCTCGCCGTAAGTACGGGTGCTTCGGACCGACGAGCTGCTGAAGGGCACGGCATGAATGGCGAGCCCCCGTCCTGACGCACCGGGAGCCAGGGACGTGACGACTCAGCAAACCGAGTTCCCCGAGCCCTTGCTCGCTCGACTTCGCGCCGAGACGAGGGACGAGCATGCTGCGCTCGAGCGATCGGTCGGACTCGAGGCGGAACCCCTCGACGTCTCGACCTATCTCGGCTGGCTCGTCCGGTTCTACGGATTCTACGAGCCCCTGGAGCGGCTGATCGCGGCTCAACTCACCCCGGAGGCCCACGGGGTGGATCCTGCCGCCAGGCGGCGCGCACCGCTTCTGGCGATCGACCTCATCTCGCTCGGCCTTGACCCTTCGCGCGTTCCCCTTTGCGGCCATCTGCCGGTGGTCGGGGATCCTGCCGACGCCTTCGGGTGCATGTACGTGCTCGAAGGTTCGACGCTGGGGGGCCAGTTCATCTCCAGGCGGATCATGCGGGATCTCGGAATGACCCCGGAGCGAGGAGGCCGATTCTTCCACGGCCACGGAGCCAGGACCGGAGAGATGTGGCAGGCCTTTCGCGATGCGATCTCGGCGTTCGGCGCCGACCATGAGCAAGGCCAGATCGTCGCGGCGGCCGTCGCGACATTCCGCTCGCTTCGCGACTGGTGGGAAGAGGGGCCGACGCGATGAGCAGTCCGGGTTCGATCGCTGGCTCGCCGGACTCGAGGGCCCGGGCCCCTTACAGCGTCAAGAGGCACGGAGTCACGATCACCAACTGTGACTCCGAGCCGGTCCAGACCCCGGGCTGCATCCAGGACCACGGGGTACTCCTGGTGCTTCGGGCGACCGACCTCCGCATCGTGCAGGCGAGCGAGAACACCGGCCGGATCCTTGGTACTCCCGCCGGCGATCTTCTGGGTCGGCCGTTCGGTGCGATTGTCGGGCAGGAACGGGCAAGTCTCCTCAGGGAGTTCCTCTCCCGTGAGCCCACTGATCGGAACCCCCTGTTCGTGTTCTCGACCTTTGCGGTCCCGGGGATGCCGGATCTCGACGCGACTGTCCATACGGTGGATGGGCTGGTCGTGGTGGAACTCGAGGCCACCGAGCGCGCCGCCTGCGGCGATCTCGACTACTATCAACTGGTCAAGGGCACGCTCTCGAGACTCCAGGCGGCCCACACGCTCCGCCAGTTCTACGAAGTGGTCTGCGAGGAGATCCGCTCACTAACGGCCCTCGATCGGGTCATGGTCTACAAGTTCCACCAGGACGGACACGGCGAGGTCTTCGCCGAATCCAGGAGGGCGGACCTGCCGTCGTGGATCGGGCTCCACTACCCGGCCGACGACATCCCCGCACAGGTCCGGGAGATCTTCAAGAGGCTGTGGATCAGGCCCTTGCCCGACGCCACGGGAGGTCTCGCCGAGATGGTTCCCCTGCTGAACCCGGAGACCGGCAGGCCGCTGGACATGACCTATTGCGCCCTGCGCGGGGCGTCCGTGATGTACACCGAGTACCTCGCCAACATGGGCGTCAAGGCCAGCCTCACCCTGTCCCTGCGGCGGAACGACGAGCTCTGGGGGCTGATCGCGTGCCACCACTACTCGTGCCCGGCGAACATGAACTACCGGGTGCGAGCGGCCTGCGAGTTCCTGGCGCAGGTCGTCTCGCTCCACCACCGGGCGGCCGAGGATCGGGAGCAGGCGGCCGCACGTCACCGGCTCGAGGAGTTCCATCATAGTCTGGTCGCACAGATGTCGAGGGATGGCACCCTGGATGCCCTGACCGAGGGGACGCCCTCGTTGCTCGAGGGGATGGATGCAGGCGGGGCGGCCGTCTACCACCAGGGCCAGTGGAGATGCGCGGGGCGGACCCCGTCACAGCCGGAGCTCGATGGCCTGGCGGAATGGCTCGTCGAGCGGCCGGAGTTCCTCCAGGCTTCTCGTCCGATCTACGCGACCGACTGCCTTGCGCACGAATATCCGCGGGCGGCGAGCTTCAGCGACGTTGCGAGCGGGCTACTGGCCATGCCCCTGTCGCAGAGCCGTCGCAGCTTCCTGCTCTGGTTCCGGCCCGAGACCATCCGGACGGTCAACTGGGGCGGGAACCCGCACGACAAGCCCACGGTGCCCGGGCCGCAAGGCCCTCGCCTGACCCCGAGGCGGAGCTTCGAGCTCTTCGCCGAATCGGTCCGGTTCCGGTCCCTGCCCTGGCGGGAGTTCGAGCTCGATGCGGCCATCCGCCTCCGCGTCCTCGTTCTCGACCTCGTCTTCGGCCGCGCGGAGCGTCTGGCGGAGCTGAACGAGGGACTGGCCCGGAGCAACGAGGAACTCGACGCATTCGCCTACGTCGCCAGCCACGACCTCAAGGAGCCCCTCAGGGGTATCCACAAGTACGCCCACCAGTTGCTCGAAGAGGCGGAGGGTCCGGGGGAGGACCGGCGGGATCGGGCCTCGAGGATCCTCAGGCTCACGACGAGGATGGACAGCCTGCTCGACTCGCTGCTGGAACTGTCGCGGGTCGGCAGAGTCCCGCTGGTGAGGGAGGACGTCGATTTCGCCGAGGTCCTGTCGGAAGCGGCCGAGATGATCGGCTTGCGGCACCTGAGCGGGGATGGATGGGATATCATCTTCCCGCGCCCATTCCCCAGGCTCCGGTGCGACCGGGTCCGGTTTCGGGAGATCCTCGTTAACCTGCTCTCGAACGCCATGAAGTACAACGACGCGCCGAGGAAGCGCATTGAGGTCGGATGGATCGCGCCCGGGGGCCCCGTCAGACCGCCCGCCTTTTCCGACGAGGCCGAGGGCGAGATCGTGTACTACGTCAAGGATAACGGGATCGGCATCCACCCGAGGTTTTTCACCCAGGTCTTCCGGATCTTCAAGCGGTTGCACGGGCGAGACGAATACGGCGGGGGCACGGGGGCCGGCCTGACGATCGTGAAGCGGCTGGTCGAGCGGCACCGCGGGCAGGTCTGGATCGACTCGGCCCCGGGCGAGGGGTCCACCTTCTACTTCACCCTGCCGGCCGAACCGGAGAAGTCCGATGGGCGCTGAGCAATCCCCCGGGACCATCCGGTTCGACCCGACCGACTGCGATCGGATGGTCGTCCACCAGCCCGGGCAGATCCAGCCGCACGGGGCGCTGCTCGTGGCCCGCGCCGCCGACCTCGTCGTCCTCCAGGCGAGCGCCAACACTCGACGCCGGCTCGGCTTCGACCCGGGAGACGCGCAGGGCCGCCGGCTCGATGATCTCCTGGGCCACCTGGCGGCCGAGGTGCTCCGGAGCTTCCTGGCGCGGGAATCCTCGGACGTCGGCCCGAGATACGCCCTCGACCTGCCGCCCGTGGAGGGCCGCGAGCGTCTCGACGTGACGGGCCATGCCCGGGACGGTCTGCTCATCCTCGAATTCGAGGAGCCGACCGCGATCCCCCCCGGGCTCGGGGACCCCTACTCGATGGTCTCCGAGGCCGTGCGGGGCCTCCAGTCGATGCAGGGCGTCGTGGAGTTCTGCCAGGCCACGGTCGAAGCGGTCAGGCGGTTCACCGGATTCGACCGCGTGATCGCGTACCGCTTCGCCGCCGACTTCAGCGGACGGGTGATCGCCGAATCCCGGGATCCGGGCTTCGATTCGCTACTGGACCAGCGATTCCCCGCCGGCGACGTCCCCAGGCCGGCGCGCGAGGTGATGGCCCGCAACTGGCTGCGGCTGGTCCCCGACATCGACTACGAGCCTGTGCCGCTGATCCCCCGGGACAACCCGCTCACCGGCCGTCCGCTGGACATGAGCTACTGCCTGCTCCGTCACGCATCGGGCGTGTGCACGACTTACCTCAGGAATTTTGGCACCGCGTGCCTGATGACGATGCCGCTGCTCCGCGGCGGCGAACTCTGGGGGATGGTGACCTGCCATCATCGCCGCCCCCGGACGGTCCCGTTCGCGTTGCGGGCGGCCTGCGAGTTGCTCGCGCAGGTGGCCTCGCTCCACCTGGCCTCGATCGAGGACCGCGAGACCATGGGCGAGCGGCTGAAGCGATCGTCTGCGCGCGATCAGCTCCTCGCGGGGCTCGACCGCTCTGCCGACCCGTCTTCCTGGCCCTTCGACGCCGCGCGGACGCTGGCCGGCTATCTCCCCTCGGACGGGCTGGCGATCCGCATGGGCGAGCGCATCGAGACCGTCGGCAGCACGCCGGACGAGGCGCGGCTCGCCGATCTTTTCCGCTGGCTCGATCAGCACGACCGGGCAGGGCTGTTCGCTCGCGACGGGCTGGAGGATGTCTACCCGGAGGCGAGGTCGTTCGCCGATCGGGCCTGCGGGCTGCTCGCGATCGACCTGAAGCCCTGGCTCCCCGGCTGGCTGGCGTGGTTCCGTCGCGAGCAGGTGGAGACGGTCGCCTGGGCGGGAGACCCGCGCAAGCCCGTCGAGCTCGGCCCGATGGGGGAGTACCTCTCTCCTCGCCGCTCCTTCGAGCGTTGGGTCGAGGCGGTTCGCGGGAAGGGCACCCCCTGGACGACCCCGGAGGTGGACGCCGCCCGGATCCTCCGGGAGTCCGTGATCGACCGCTTGCGGGCCCGGGGACAGCAGCAGGACCGGCTCCTCGCGGACCTGAGCGCCAGGAAAGAAGAGGCGGATTCGTTCGCGTACATGGCCTCCCACGACCTGAAGGAGCCCCTGCGCGGCATCCACCGGTACGCCCACTTCCTGGCGGAGCGGGCCGGGACGAAACTCGACCCGGACGAGCGCGATCGGCTCTCCGGCCTGCTCCGTCTCGCGGACCGGATGGGTGGCCTGATCGAATCCCTGCTCCACCTCTCCCAGATCGGACGACTCGAACTCGAGATCCGCGAGTGTGACCTGGACACGCTGGCTGCCGAGGCGGCGGAGATCGCGGCGTCGAGGGTGGCCGACGCGCGTGCCGAGCTGGAGCTCGGGCCCCTTCCCGTTCTGAGCTGCGACCGGGGCTGGCTGCTCGAGGTCTTCGTGAACCTCATCACCAACGCACTGAAGTACAACGACAGCCCGCAGAAGCGAGTGCAGGTCGGCCACCGGCCGCCGGCGGCGGCCGGCGAGCCCCCGATCGTCTTCGTCCGTGACAACGGCATCGGCATCCCCGAGCGGCATCGCGAGGCGGTCTTCGGGATGTTCCGGAGATTGCACGGGCGCGAGGCCTACGGGGGAGGTGCCGGCGCGGGACTGGCCATCGTCCGGAAGATCGTGGAACGCCATGGCGGCCGGATCTGGGTCGAACCCTCGCCGGGAGGGGGCTCGACCTTCTGCTTCACGCTCGCACCGGGGGGGCTGACGTGATGGGCAACGACGCCGCGACCGCAAAGGCCGTGCTGCTCGTGGTCGAGGACTCGGACGAGGACTTCGACACGATCCGGGAAGCCGTCGCGAGGTCGGGGATGCCGATCGAGGTCCGCCGGGCGGCCGACGGGGACCAGTGCCTGGAACTGCTCCGCGGCGACGACGGCGCGGCGCACCGCTCGATCATGGTCCTCCTGGACCTCAACATCCCGGGCATGGACGGCCGGGAGTCCCTGTCGGCGATCAAGTCGGATCCCCGGCTCAGGCACGTGCCCGTCGTGGTGCACACCACCTCATCGAATCCCAGGGACGTCGAGTCCTGCTACCGGGCGGGTGCGAACGCCTACCATGTCAAGCCGATCCGGTATCCCGAGCATCTCGGCAGCCTGCGTGACCTGGTCCTGTACTGGTTCGGCCAGGTGCGGCCCCACTTGCCGGAGAGGGCGGAGCGATGATCTGGGACGCCCCGGCATCCGATCACACGACGACCTGCCGCGTCCTGGTGGTGGATGACAACGAGGAAGACCGCGTCGAGATGCGCCGGCTCCTGCTCCAGGGCAGCCCGCGGCATTACGAGTTCGTCGAGGTGGCGACGGGAGAGGCGGCGATCCACGCGGCCCTCGAGGCCGGCTCGGGCCCTCCGTACTGCCTGCTCATCGATTACTACCTCCCGGACATGGACGCCCCGGAGGTGATCGCCGCCCTGCGTGGCCGGGACAGCCTGCCCGTCTGCCCGATCGTGGTGATCACGGGCCAGGTCGCCACCGAGATGGGTCGCATCGCCCTCCGCGGCGGGGCCCAGGACTACATCGGCAAGGACTGGCTCTCCCCGCCGGCCCTGACACGCGCGGTCGAGAACGCGGTGGAGCGCTTCGCGCTCGCGAGGAAGCTGCGCGACCAGGACGAGGCGATCCGCACGAGCGAGGAGAGGTTCCGGGCGTTCATGGACAATAGCCCTGCCGCCGCATGGGTCAAGGATGGGGAAGGCCGGATCGTGTTCTACAACCGCACGTTCCTGGAGTGGATCGGCTCGGAGAGCAGTCAGGTGGTCGGCAGGCTGGAGTCGGACCTGTTCCCCTCGATCGCGGAGGAGCACCGGGGGACCGACCGGAAGGTCCTGGAGACCGGCGAGGCGGCCAAGGTGGAAGAGCACCTGGACCTGCCCGGCGGCGACCGTCGGACGCTGCTGAAGGTGGAATTCCCGCTCCTCGACCAGGGCGGCAAGAGGCTGATCGGCGGCGTCGGCATCGACATCACCGACCTGAGGCGCACGGAGCAGGCGCTGCGCGAGCTGAACTCAGACCTGGAACGCCGTGTCGCCGAGCGGACGGCGGAGGTGCACAGCCTCGCCCGGATCATCGACGCCTCGACCGACTTCATCGCCACCGCGACGCTCGATGGCCGGCCGCTCTGGGAGAATGGCGCGTTCCGCGAGGTCGCGGGCATCGCGCCGGAGGGCGTACGCCGCCCTGCCTCGATCGCGGACCTGCACCCGACGGAGGCATCCCTCAGGATCCTCGGGCACGGGATCCCGGCGGCCGTGCGCGAAGGCCACTGGACCGGCGAGACCGAGATCCTCTCGGCCGACGGCCGGACGATCCCCGTGTCTCAGCTCATCCTCGCGCACCGGGACGACGACGGTCAGGTCGCCTTCGTCTCGACCATCATGCGCGACATCACCGACCGGATGCGGCTCGAGGGGATCCTGCGTGAGCGATCAGACGCACTGTCCCGGGCGAACGCCGAGCTGCAACGGGCCTCGCGGCTGAAGGACGAATTCCTCGCCAACATGAGTCACGAACTGCGCACGCCGCTCAACGGCATCCTGGGGATCTCCGAGGGCCTCCTGGAGGGCGTCTACGGCCGCCTCGACGAGGCGCAACACCGCTCGGTCTCCGACATCCGGGAATGCGGCCAGCACCTGCTCGCGCTGATCAACGACGTCCTCGACGTGGCGAAAATCGAGGCCGGCATGGTCAGGCTCGACCTCGAGGAGGTCGAGGTCGAGCCCCTGTGCAATGCCTCCATCCGATTCGTCAGGGAGGCCGCCCAGAAGAAGTCCATCGCGCTGCGATTGACGGTCGACCCGGCCGCGGGGACGATCGTCGCGGACGGACGCCGGCTGAAGCAGGTCCTGGTCAACCTGCTCTCCAACGCGGTGAAGTTCACCGAGCCGCGAGGGAGCGTCGGTCTGGACGTCGCGGCCGTCGCGACCGCCCGGGAGGTCGCCTTCACGGTGTGGGACACCGGGATCGGCATCAGCCAGGAAGGCCTCGACCAGTTGTTCCGACCGTTCATGCAGCTCGATGCCGGGTTATCCCGGCACCAGGGAGGGACGGGCCTCGGGCTCGTCCTGGTCAAGAGACTCACCGAACTGCACGGAGGGTCTCTTCGCGTGCAGAGCGCACCCGGCAAGGGGAGTCGATTCACCGTGGCCGTGCCCCGGACGCGGGAGTCGACTGCGGTCGTCTCGGCGCCTCAGGCGGCGGATGACGCAGCGCTGCCCGAGGCGGCCGCGCCGGATCCAATTCCGCCCATCCCGAAGATCCTGGTCGTCGATGATGACCCCACCAGCGTGCGCGCCATGGAGGACTATCTGAGATTCAAGGGCTGCTCCGTCGAGGTGACGCGGGACGGCGAGTCTGCGATCGACTGCGCCAAGGGCATGAGTCCCGACCTGATCCTGATGGACATCCAGATGCCGGGCCTGGACGGCCTGGAGGCGATCCGGCGGATCCGGGCGCTCACGGGCATCGGAGGTGTGCCGATCATCGCCTTGACGGCACTGGCGATGCGCGAGGACCGCGGGCGAGCCCTCGAAGCCGGCGCCGACGAGTATGTCACAAAGCCGGTGAATCTCTCCGAGCTTCACGGCCGGATCCGCGAGCTACTCAGTGCGGCGAGACGCTGAAATCTCCGACGGATCGGGCGTCTCAGGCCGGGTCCCGATACCCCTACTTCCGTGCCATCGAGGAGGTCTTGAAGGCGTCGCTCCCGAGCCGATGCACCCCTCCATGGCCACCGAACCCGGTTGACAGACTCTTGGCACCTGAATTGCAATAGTACACGACAGCTGCCCGAAATCCTGGTTCGGAGGCTCGTCGATGGTCTCAGGTCAATCCCGATGGGCGAAGGCCCTCCTGAGCGGCGTGGTCGGTGCGACGACCCTCACGGTCATCCACGAAACGGCCCGGCGCCTGCGTGGCGACGCCCCGAGGATGGATACGCTCGGCCGTCGGTCGCTCATTCGCGCGATCGAGGCGGCCGGGGGCGAAGCACCGTCGGAGGACCAGCTCCAGGTCAGCGCTGGCCGGGGACCCCCGGGAGCAACTCGCCTTCACTACGCCCTGGTCGGGCTGGGCCGGCCATCTGGTTCGCTGACCCGGGGCGCGGCACTCGGGGCCGCGGCCGGGCTGGGGGCCGTGGTGCTGCCGCCGTCTCTGGGCCTGGGCCACCGCCCGGGTGGCCCGCACGGCCCGGACGGCCGCGATGACGTTCGCCAGGCCCGGCCGGCGGTCTCGCCGCGGGCGCGATGGACCGCCGGCTGGCCCGCCATCGGACGACTCCGGGGATGGGGCCGCGTCCCGGACGACTCCGACGAGGCGGATGAGTGAAATACTTGTGAACAGATGACGATGATTACGTCACAACCTTCAGGGGGTCGCACGCTCCGAGGCCTCCCCCGCAAGCTCCGGTCACCGGGTCGACATGCCGTCGGCCCTCTCAAGGGCCGTGCAGGCCTGGTCGGCTAGGGACGGCACATGGCACTCGCCCCGCTGAAGCAGCACACCGAGCAACTCCACCCGGCGGTGGAGGCATTCGCCGGGACCTTCGGCGCATTCGAGGCGTGGTCTACGCTGGAAGGCCCGGCCGGCGGGGGTCACGACGCAGGAGGCGGATCATGAACCCGGGACACTCCGCCGCCGGCCGCGGCATCGACCTGTCGAATTGCGACCGGGAGCCCATCCACATCCCGGGGCGGATCCAGTCGCACGGGGTGTTGTTCGCACTCGCGGAACCGGACCTGACCGTCCTACAGGTGAGCCGGAACGTCGACGACCATATCGGCCTCCGCGCCGAGGAAGTGATCGGCGGGCCGATCGACCTCCTGTTCGGGCCCGAGGGCGAATCGTGGCGCCGCCGGCTCCTGGATCCCGGGGTCCACGAGGCGGGCCACTTCCGGGTCATGGTCGGCGGCAGGCCCTTCGACGCGACCGCTCACCGGTACACCGGGGCGCTGATCCTGGAGCTGGAGAACGGTCGAGAAGACGATGCGGGCACCCGGAGCGACGATCGGGCAGCGCGCATGGCGATGGCCCGGCTGCAGACCGCCCCGACCCTCCTGGAGTTCTGCCGGGTGGCCGCGGCCGAGATGCGGGCGCTCACCGGGTTCGACCGGGTCACCGTCTATCGCTTCGACGAGGGCTGGAACGGCCAGGTCTTCGCTGAGTCGAGGCGAGACGACCTGGCCCCGCTGCTGGGCCTCCACTTCCCGGCGAGCGACATCCCCGAGCAGGCTCGAGGCTCTACCACCTGAGCCCCATCCGGCTCATCGATGTGGACGCCGAGCCCTCCCCGCTCGTCCCGGAGGAGAACCTCGACCGGCCGGGCTGCCTCGACCTGTCCCTCGCCGTGCTCCGGAGCGTCTCGCCGGTCCACATCCAGTATTTGAGGAACATGGGGGCACGCGCCTCCATGTCGGTCTCGCTGATGGCGACGGCGGCTCTGGGGGCTGCTCTCGTGCCTCCACTACGCGGCCCCGCCTGCAGCCGCCCTCGGTCAGGAGGCCTGCGCGTTCCTGGGGCAACTCGTCTCCGCCCAGCTCGCCGTGAAGGAGGATGCAGAGGCGGTCGAATACCGGTCGCGTCTCCAGGCGGTGCGCGAACGCCTGCTCCAGCGGATGAGCGCCGAGGGCGAACTGGCGCGGGGGCTTCCGGGGGAGGAGCTGCTCGAGCTGACCGGGGCGACCGGGGCGGCCGTCGCTTACGACGGCACCTGCACGCTGGCGGGGGCGACGCCGTCGGAGGACCAGGTCAAGCGGCTGGTCGCCTGGCTCCGCGTCCACGCGGAGGCCGAGGTCTTCCAGACCGACAGCCTGGCCGCGCTCTATCCCGACGCGGTCGAGTTCAAGGACGTCGCCAGCGGGCTCATCGCTATCAGCACGACGCGGGCTCAGGGCCACTGGGTGCTCTGGTTCCGGCCCGAGGTGGTGCAGACGGTGGACTGGGGCGGGGACCCCCGGAAGCCCGTCGAGGGGCAGGGCCCGTCCGGCCTGTTGAACCCGCGACGCTCGTTCGAGCTCTGGCAGGAGGAGGTCCGGCTGAAGAGCCTCCCCTGGCGGCCCTGGGAAGTGGACGCCGCCCGCATGCTCCGCGACGCGATCATCGCGGTGGTGATCCGGCGGGCTGAGGAGCTGACGCGGCTGAACGCCGAGCTGGAGCGGAGCAACGCGGACCTGGACGCCTTCGCGTTCATCACCTCGCACGACCTGAAGGAGCCGCTCCGGGGCATCAACAATTACGCCACCTTCGTGATGGAGGACTACGCCGACCGGCTGGACGCCGCGGGGAAGGACAAGCTCCAGACCCTCGTCCGCCTGTCGCTGCGGCTCGAGGAGATGGTGGAGTCGCTGCTCGAGTACTCGCGGCTCGGGCGGTCCGAGCTGGACGTCGAGCCGACCGACCTGAACCAGGTCGTCGCCGGCGTCCTGGACCTGCTCCGGATGACGCTCGACCGCGAGCGCGTGGAGGTCCGTGTCCCGCGGCCGCTGCCGGTGGTCCGCTGCGACGGGGCGATGGCCGAGCGGATCTTCACGAACCTGGTCAGCAATGCGATCAAGTACAACGACAGGGTCGACCCATTCGTGGAGATCGGGTACCGCGAGCCCGTCGACGGGGCCGATCCGCGCCCGGTCCTCTACGTGCGGGACAACGGCATCGGCGTGGCGGACAAGCACCGGCAGGCCATCTTCCGCATGTTCAAGCGGCTCCACGGCCGCGACAAGTACGGGGGCGGGACCGGGGCGGGCCTCGCGTTCACGAAGAAAATCGTCGAGCGGCACGGAGGGAGCATCTGGGTGGAATCGACCCCGCGGGAAGGTTCGACATTCTACTTCACCCTGGGGGGGACCAGGCCATGATGTCCGAAGATCGCCACCTGATCCTCATCGTGGACGACAGCGACGAGCACTTCGAGGCGGTCCGCCGCGCCTTCGCGAAGGCCGGGATCACCAACCCGGTCCGGCGGTGCGGCGACGGCGACGAGGCGCTCGACTACCTCTTCCGCCGCGGGGCGTTCGCCGACCCGGAGTCCGCACCCCGGCCCGCGGTGGTCCTGCTCGACCTGAATCTCCCCGGGACCGACGGCCGCGAGGTCCTGGACCAACTCAAGTCGGACGAGACCCTGAGGGTGCTGCCCGTGGTGGTGCTGAGCACGTCGTCCAGCCCCGGCGACATCGAGCTCTGCTACCGGACCGGCGCGTCGAGCTACATCGTCAAGCCCGTCCGCTTCGACGAGTTCCTGAAGACCGTGGAGAACCTGAAGAGCTACTGGTTCGACACGGTGGCCCTGCCGGTGAGATGAACCATGGATCGGTCGGATCAAGCACTTCCGCCCTCGACGATTCCCCGAGGACCGGGCCGGTCCGCCGCCACCTGGCCGAGGACTCGGCAGGCTACCGGTTCGTCGAGCTCGACTCCCTGGCCGACGCCGTCGATTCGTCTGGTCGGGGCCGCCTGACCGCCTGCTGCTCGGACGAAGCGGGCTGGCCGGCACGGACGGGCTGGAGGTGCTCGATCAGCTCACCGGCACCGGCGTCGCGCCCTTCGCCATCATCATGCTCACCGGCCGCGGGAGCGAGGAGGTGGCCGTCCAGCGCCGGTGCCGGCGGCGCCGTCGACTATCTGGTCAAGGGCAATTACACCCCGAGCGGCTCCGCCGCACCGTGGCCGATGCGGTCGCGAAGCTCGCCGGCGCCGCCCGGCCATCGAGCCGCCAGCGGGCCGGCCGCGAAGCGCCCACCGGGCGACCCACGACCCGGGCCACGAGCGGCTCATCCTGATCGTCGACGATTCCCCCGGAGGATCGGCTGGCCGTCCGCCGGGCGCCTGCTCAAGGGCGAGGGGCCGACCTACCGCTTCCTGGAAGAAGGACCGGCGGCGAGGGACTGGCCCTCTGCCGGTCCGCCGGGCTCGATTGCCTGCTCCTGGATTACTCGCTCCCCGACGTCGACGGCCTGGAATTCCTGGACGAGCTGACCGGCGGCACCGGCATCAGCCCGTTCCCGGTCATCATGCTCACCGGCCGGGGCGACGAGGGGATCGCAGTCCAGGCACTGAAGCGGGGTGCCGCCGACTACCTGGTGAAGAACCGCCTCTCCACCGGCGTCCTCCGCACCATGGTGGAGCAGGCGATCCAGCGAGTAGCCGTCCGAGGGTCCAGGAAGAGCAGCGGTCCGCGTGCTCGAGCGGCTCGAGGCGGAGGCCTGCCGTGTCGCCGACCAGCTCGCCGAGGTCGATCGCAGGAAGGACGAGTTCCTGGCCATGCTCGCCCACGAGCTGCGGAATCCGCTCGCCCCGGTCGCCACCGCGCTCCACATCGTGAAGCGGGTGGACCCCTTGCCGGAGAAAGTGAAGTGGGCCGTCGACATCGCCGAGCGTCAGGTGAAGCACCTGGCCCGGCTGGTGGACGACCTGATGGAGGCGTCCCGCATCAGCCGCGGCAAGGTCATGCTGAAGAAGGAGACGGTCGAGCTCGGCTCGATCGTCCGCCGTGCCGTCGAGGCGATCCGGCCGATCGTCGACGCCCGCAGGCATCGCTGACGCTCGAGCTGCCGCCCGTCCCCGTCTACCTCGACGCCGATCCGACGCGGCTCGAACAGATCATCTCCAACCTCCTGAACAACGCCACCAAGTACACCGACCCCGGCGGTCGGATCGGGATCGCCGTCACGCTCGAAGGCAAGATCGCGGTCATCCGAGGGCCGACACCGGGGTCGGGATCGACCCCGAGATGCTGCCCGCGTCTTCGACCTGTTCGCCCAGGCCGACCGCTCACTCGATCGGTCCAGCGGCGGGCTCGGCATCGGGCTCACCTCGTCCGGGGCCCTCACGGAGCAGCACGGGGGCACCGTCGAGTCCGGAGCGAGGGACTCGGGAAGGCACCGAGTTCATCGTCCGCGTCCCGACGGTCGAACCGGGCGGCGACGAGCCCCCACGTGCGACGCCCAGGCGAGCCCGCCCATCCCCTTGAGGATCCTGCTCGGTGGACGACAACCTTCGTCGTTCCGTGACGCTCGCCATGCTCTTCCAGGCCTGGGGCTGCGAGGTGCACCGGTCACGACGCCTCCGGGCTGGAGACGGCCCGCGCGGTCCGACCGGACGTGGCCTTCGACATCGGCCTGCCGCATGAACGGATACGACGTGGCCCGGGCCATCACGGCCGAGCTGGGCGACGCCGCCGGAGCTGGTCGCCATCACCGGCTACGGCCAGACCGAGGACCGGCGGAGGGCTCGCGGAGGGGTTCCAGCATCACTTCGTGAAGCCGGTCAGCTCGAGGATCTGTACCGCGTGATCGTCGATGCCCTCCGGCGCAAGCGACATCCGACCTCGCCGCCCAACCCCGCCTGCTGATCCGCCCCCGAATCGGCAGCGGACCGAGCCCCAGCCGGTCATGCACCGGCCGGCATGGGGCGGCCCCTCGCCTGCGCCGTCAACAAAGGCAGGGGCTCAAAGCTCCCGTCCAGGATCGAGCCCGACGGCACACCCAGCCAGCCGTCCAGGACCGTGGCGTAGACGCTCCGGAAGTCGATTCCCCATCTCAGGTCGCCGTCCTGGAGGTCGCCGAGGGATGGCGTCTTGCCCACCAGACCCGGCTTCACCGCCGAACCGGCGAGGTGAAGACCGCCGGCGGTGCCGTGGTCGGTGCCCAGTGAGCCGTTCTCGGCGGGCCGGCGGCCGAACTCGCTGAACGCCAGCACGAGCACCCGGTCGGCCAGCCTCGCCGCAGCCAGGTCGTCGAGGAACGCCTTCAGGCCGCCCGAGAATTCCCGCAGGAGCTCGGCGTGAGCCGGGAGCTGGACCGCGTGCGTGTCGTATCCCGGCTGGATCAGATAGTAGATGCGAGCTGCGGCCCCGGACTTGATCGACCGTGCCACCAGCTCCAGCTTGCGGGCCATGTCGGTCGCGGGGTATCGGCGGACGCGTCGCGGCGGGCCGCTGCGGCTTCGAGCTCGGCCGCCGTCGCATAGGCGTTTGCGACCGTGCGATGCACGAAGGCCTCCAGCTCGTCGGCCGCTTCGGAAACCCGGCGACCAGCGGCCGGACGACCAGGCTCAGGTCGGAGGCGTCGGCGAACGAGGTCGTCACGGCCCGCCGAGTGAATGGCGCCGCATCGGGCAGGTTCTGCTCGCCCACGAACACGGCGGCCGGCCCGTTGCCCCCCGGCTCAAGGTCGACGGCTCGGCCCAGCCAGCCGGCGGGCTCGTTACGACCGCCGTCCGGCCTGTGCGCTTTGCCAGATGGCCATGCTCTCGAAGTGAGCGATTCGCCGGGATAGCCGACCCCTGCACGATCGCCAGCCGCCTGCCCTCGAGCAGGTCGGCCGCGGGCGCGCATCGACGGGTGCAGCCCGATCCTGTCGGCGACCCTGTGCAGCTTGTCGGCCGGGAGCCGCAGCTCGCGGCGGAGCTTGCCGTAGGCCTCGTCGCCGAACGGGACGACGGTGTTGATCCCGTCGTTGCCCCCGTCGAGCTGGATCACGACGAAGGCCCGGCGCGCGGCCCGCCTCCGCGGCCGTCGCCGTGCGGGCCAGGAATCCGGGGATCGCCGGCGAGAGCGAGAGCAACGCCGAACGTCGGAGCAGTTCGCGTCGATGGATCACGGGGAGACTCCCGAAGAGAGAGATGGGCTGGAGACGGACGGACGCTCAGGCTCAGGTGAGCTTGGCCTCGGGCCGCGCCAGGAGCAGGGCGACGGACGTATTCGGGGATGCGAGCGCAGACGCCCTGCCCGGACGCCCTCAGGAGCGTCGGCGACGGCGGGTTCCCGCGCCGGCCGGTCAGCAATTCGCCGAACCAGGCGATCGTCGCGGACGTCCCATTCCTCGGCCGTGCCTCGACGCGAGCCGGTTCAGGTCGATCGGCCTGATCTTCAAGCGCCGAGCTCCCCGGCGGTGAGCTCCGCGGCGAAATTTGCTCAAGCGCGACGACCGCCCGGCCGGTTAGCCAGCTCCGCCCGCCCGGCCAGCCGCCGACGTTCGGCGGGTAGAACAGCGATTGCCCCATCCGCGCGGTCCATTCGGCCAGCAGCAGCGTGCTCGGCGGCGGGTCGAATAGCTCCAGGGCCCGGGCCGCCCCGACGGCGAAGCCGACCGGGTCGGAGACCCGCGCGCGGAGGTTGCGGGCCGAGAAGAACAGCTCCGAGCGGACGATCGTCGCCATCGCGCGGCCGACGTGCAGGCCGTCGCGACGGAGCTGGTCGGCCAGCGCCCCCCGCGCCGCGTCATCGGCCACGCCCTCGCCGAGAAACGCCGCACAGAGCCGCCAGGCCAGGCGGTTGGCCACCGCCGGCTGTGAGAGCAGGTGGTCCGCCAGGGCGTCGCCCTCGAAGCGGACCGTCTTGCCGAGGATCGTCTTCTCGCCGTCGTCGCGGTAGTCGTCCCGGGACTGGTACTCGGGCGATCGTGCGGCCGGTGATGCCGCCCGGGGCCGTCTCCTTGACGACGTCCTTCTCCTCGAAACGGGCGGGCGCCAAGCCGCGAAGAGCTCCAGCAGCTCCCGGGCGAGGTTCTCGTCTGGCTTGCCCTTACGATTACTTGCCGCGTCCAGCCAGACCAGGAGCCGCCGGTCTCTGAGCATGGCCCGCAGGAGGTCGCCGAACGGGCCGCGTGCCAGGCGGCGAAACGTCTCGTTCTGGGCCCGCATCGCGGCCGTGTCCTCGACCTTGAGCTGGCTGGTTGCGAAGTGGTCGTGCCACATCAGCGTCAGCCGCTCCTGGAGCGGATCGGGCGAGAAGAGCATCCGGTAGAGCCACCACGCCTGGAGCCGCCGCGGGTCGGAGGAGCTGCCAGCCGAGTCGCCCAGGAGCGTCGCGGTGAACTCGAAGCTGGCCGGCACCCCCTCGCTGCAGCATTCACCGGCGAGCACGCGTCGGACTGCCCGCTCGGGGCCATCGGCCAGGTCGCGTTCCAGCTCGGCCCAGGTCGCGGCGAACCCGGCTCCGCTGCCGGAGCGTCCAGGCCCGCTCCAGGTTCCAGGGCACGCATCGCTCGGGCGATAGGCCGACCACGCGGATTTGTCGCATGACTCTCTCCGATCAGTCCTTGAACCGGATCTCTCCAGCGTCGGTGTCCACGCCGGGCTTGATCTTCAGGTGCCCGGTGAAGGCGACCCGGCGATTGGGCAGCGGGCCGCGGCTCTCCACGCACAGGCTGTATTCGCACCCGACCGGGACGTCGGGCACCGTGAACCGCCCATCCGTTCCGGTACTCGCGTCGTTGAGCCGCGGGCTGAAGTCGCCGCCGGGGAGCAGGTCCGTGCGGATCGTCGCGCCGCCGACCCGGTTCCTGTCGGCATCCACGACGCGGCCCGGTGATCGTCGCCAGCGGCTCGAGGGTCACTGACCACGGGGCCCTGGCGTCATCACCCTTGCGGACGCGGATCACCTTGCCGAGCTTCCGCTTCTCGTCCCGGTACCATGACGGTCCGCTCCTCGCCCGGATAGAGGTTCCTCACCATTCCCTCGGAGAGGTCCTTGTGGCCGCGGCTGTAGGCCCCGCGGCCCGCCAGCCCGATCTGGGCCGTACCCGCCGCAAGCTTGCCCTCGGGATCCAGGACGCGGTATCTCACCGAGTCGCCGGATCGGACCTGCAGGTCCACGTGCGTCACGCGAGCGTCGCTCGGCGGGTTGAGTTCCTTCATCACGGTCGGATGGTTCCGCCCCCACGGCACCGGGTTGTAGTACGTCTCGAAGTAGCCGTTCTTGCCGAGTCCCTTGATGGACTCGTAGCCGGCCCCGGCCATGTACTCCTTGCTCGCGGCAGACGCTCCCCACGAACGCCCGGCCGGGCAGGCCGACGAGCTGAATGAGCCGTCCGCCTTCTACAGGTAGCGCGATCCTGGTACTCGGTCCCATCGACGTTCTGGTCCTTGCCGAACTCGGGAAGCGCGGCCTGGGCGAACGTGTTGTCCCAGGAAGGGCGTGTAGAAGAGCCGGCCTCGGGCACGGGCTTGCCGGTGCCCTTCCCTTGGTCAGCCTGCCCTCGATCCAGAGCCCTCGCGAGTGAGGCCGACCTCGACCTCGACTGGCCCGGCACCCGGCCGGTCGGGCACGTCGATCCGGCAGGAAGTAGGGCTGCTCGTCGCCTGGGACGGCGAGGCGATTCTTGCCCTGGGCATGCCCAGCAGCCGAAACCTGCCCTGGGCGTCGGTCTTGACCCTCAGTGCCATGGTCCCGATCCAGTTCGAGCCGGCGAAGGGAGGTGCTGCGGACCTCGACGCCCGGCAGCGGCTCCCCGGTCTTCGAGTCCTTGACAACGCCCTCGATCGGCCGGCAGGCGCCGCGGTGTAGGTGAATTTTCGGCACCGTAAACGCTCTGCGAGCCCGGCCCGTACTGGTTGCCGAACCCGGGGCCGGTAGCGGCGGCATCCTCCGCGTCACGACCTCGATCTGATTGGCGCCGCGATTGTATCCCGGCGCAACTCCAGCTCGACATTTCGCTCGGGCGCCAATGCCCTCCAGCCGGAACCGCCCATCCCCGTCGGTCACGGACTCCTTGGTGGCGTTCTCCGGCCTTCCTGTCCCAGTCGATGACGTTGTCATCACCCACTGGGGCGAGCCGTTTTTCACGCCGGCCAGCCAGTCGTCCAGGTTGCCGCTCTTCGGGCAGCGATAGCCCTCGACCTTCACCCGGACGCCGGGCACCGGACGCCCTCCAGGTCCACGATCCGGCCGACGATGGGCACGTCGGCCGGGGCCGCCTGGGCCGCGGGACCTCGACCTGCTTGCCGGAGGCGACGTTGAAGGTCCCGAGTTCCAGGGCCTTCCCGGCCTCGAGGGTCAGGCCCTTCGCCAGCGGGAACGGCTTGAAAGCCTCGGGCTCCATCGGGCCGCCGTAGCCGTAGACCAGGCGATCCGCGGCCTGGATCTCATAGCCATCGCCTGGCGGCAGATCGTCGCAGCGGAATCGTCCCTCGGCGTCCAGCCTGGCCTCGCCGACCCGCTGGGTGCCGAAATCGGCCTCCGCTCGCCGCCTGGACCCGAAGACCACGCCCCCTTCGACGGCTTGCCTTCCGCGTCGACCAGTCGGCCCGTGGCGATAGCACAGGGCCTGAGAACGAGCGTCAGCTCGGCCGGGTCGGTCGCCCGGTCGGCCGGCAGATTCACGATCGCCCCGAGCTTGCGGCCGAAGTGCTTGACGATCACCAGCCGAGGCTTGCCGGGCTCCAGCCCGCTGAGCCTCGTCTCGCTCGCGTCGTACAGATTGTGGTCCCCTGGTCCACAAACTCGGGGAAGCGGCCGTAGATCGTCGCGTCCTTCAGCGGGCTGCCATCTTCGTCCCGGATCCGTACGGCGATCGAGTGTCCTGGGTCGAGCCGCCATATCGCAGGCGTGTTCATTGGCTCCTTCGGCGATGTCCAGCAAAGCTAGCCGCTGATAGTTCGTCGGATAGATGCGATTGTACGTTGCCAGGTTGTCACCGTCGTCGCGCGGGATACCCTCCGCGCCCACGCCGGCGCGGTACGAGCGGTCGTCCGCGTGCACGGCGATCACCCCGCGCCTCGGGCAGACCCACGACGCGGTATCTTCCCTGCTCGTCCGTCCGGTAGCGTGAGGACACTTCGATCGAGGTGATCCTCGGGTTGAAGTTCGGGTAGTCCTTCGCGTGCCCATTCGCGAGCATCGGGAAGTATTCCACCGAGGCCCGCACTGGTTTGCCGGTCTGGTCGGTGACGCGTCCGGTGATCCAGCGGCAATGCTTCAGGCGAGTCCAGCCGAATGCTCTTGTCCAGCTCGGCTTCGGGACAGGCGAGGTCGTGCGTCGCGAAGTAGGGCGAATGATGCGCACCGCTCAGGAGATTGCGGTCTCCAGCGTTCTCCAGGCGCAGCAATGCCACCCGTCCTGGACTGACGCGCCCGTCGCCGACACCAGCCCAGCCGAGAGCACCGGCCGTGGCCGCCGAGGCCTGCAGGCGGGCTTGTCGGCGTCGCGCCGTGGACGACGTGCCCCTCGGTTGCGGTCTCGACGGCTCGACGGGAATCGTGCAGTCGGCCCCGTAGAACCCCGGCCGGTCGAAGGTACGCGACCCGGAGTCGTCCCGCTATCGGGCTCAGAGGGCATGGGCCTCGTCATCACGCTGACCCGCTGGAACGCGACCCTCGGGCCGCTGATCTCCAGCAGGGCCATGACGTCACGCCCGAGGCCCTCGATGCGGAACCGGCCGTCCGCGTTGGTCGCGACGCCGCCGGGCAGGATCGGCTCGCCGTCCAGCACGGAACGACCCGACCTCACGTCCTCGGGCGAACGGCCCGCCTCGCCCGCCGCCGGATCATGATCCCGCGGGCGCAGGTAGAGCTGGCGGATCCGCACCCGGGCCCCGCCCACCGGTCTGCCCTCCAGGTCCACCAGCCGCCCGGTGATCGGCAGGTCGTCGGCCCGCAGGCGGATCGGACTGCCGGGAACCTGGTACGACAGCCCCAGCCCGGGGGCCGTCGCTACGACCTGGAACCGCTGATCGGCTTCGGGGCTCTTCGGGTCGAGGTTCGTGTCGGGTAGCGGGGCCGCGAGGTCGAGGGTGAAGCGGCCGTCTCGGTCGGTGGTGCCGCGCATGGACTGGTAGGTCCGGGCGTTCTGGTAGGTCCCACCGAAGCCCTCGGTCCTGTAACGCGAGCGCGAGGCGATGACCGTCGCGCCGGCCAGGGGCTTGCCGTCGGGGCCGACGACCTGGCCGGAGACGCGACCCGCATCCGCCCGGGCCGCGGTCGGGCCGCCGTCCGGGGATGATCCCGCTTCCGGCCCCTTCTCCTTCACCTCACGCGCGGCCTGCCCCGCACCCAGCAGGCCGACTAGGCCGGTCGCCGCGACCCCGGCGGCCAGGATCAGCCCGGCGGCGCGGACGCCCAGCCGGGTGCATGGCCGGCGCGAGGCATCCAGGATCCGGACCACCCGCCGGGCTAGCATCGAGCGGAGCGAGACCATGCCCACCATCGTTGGCGAGGGAGGCGGCAGCGTGCGCCTCGCCAGGGCCAGCAGGTGGCCCGCGTAACGCGCCCGGTCGGTCCCGATCTGCACCACGAAATCGTCGCAGACTTCCTCGCTCGTGGCCTCGAGCCGCCGCGCGAGGATCCAGAGCAGCGGTTGATACCAGCCCAGGACCGTCGCGGAGTGCCTCAGCAGGTTCCAGTGGGCGTCGCGGCGCACCAGGTGGGCGAGCTCGTGAACCAGCGTCTCGCGCAGGTTCTGGTCCGCGTCCTCGGGGAGCAGGATCGCCGGCCGGCGCAGGCCGTCGAGGCAGGGGCTGTGGAGGAAGGGGCTTCGAAGCACGCCGGGGGGCTGCACACCCAGGTGGCGGGCGAGCTCGGCGCAGAGTTCCCGCTCGTGCGGCTCCGCGACCGCGGCCAGCCGCCGGAGCCGTGCCATGCGGGCCTGGCCGATCGCCAGCCGCGTCGCCAGCAGCGAGGCGACCAGGAGCCACGCCGCCAGGATGAGCCCGGCGGGCATCGGCCACGTGGCGGTTGCCCCCGGGACGCCGTCTTCGACGACCGACGCGGGAGCAGGGCCCGGCTCGGGGCCCGCGCGTCGCAACCGGCGAAGGCGGGACGGCAGAGCGAAGTCCCGGCATGGCCCCTCCCTTCGACTCGGCTCGCCCGATGGCCGGCGACGCGGGCGACGGGCCCGCGACCGCACGGATCTCCGGCCGAGCGGACGGCACGGGGAAGCCGGGGCCATCGATGCCGGCTGCGGCCAGCAGCGCCGACGCGGCCGGGCAGACCAGGACGCCCGCGAGCGTCGCCCGATAGACGCCGTTCTGGACCGCCGGCCCGGCGCGACGTGCCAGCCGCCCAACCACCAGCCCGAATGCCAGCAGCGCCGTTGATTGGACCAACCAGATCGCCCCGTGCCCGGATAGCCCCGCGTACCACTCCTCCAGAGCATGCCGCATGCGAGCCCCCTTCCTCTCACCCCGCGGGTCAGGATTTCCGCTGTGCCTCGATCAGCCGGTGCAATTCCTCGATCTCGGTCCGCGAGAGACGCTCCTCCTTGAGCAGGTGGGCGACCAGGCTCCCCACGCTCCCGCCGAAGACCCGCTCCAGCAGGTCGCGCGTGGCCGTCCGCTTCACCCTGTCTTCCTTCAGTCGAGGGAAGAAGACGAAGGTCCGCCCTTCTGCTTCATGGCCCACGGCCCCCTTCGCCTCGAGCTGGCGGAGCAGGGTCTGCACGGTGCTGTGGGCCACGGGCTCCGCCTCGGCGAGCACGTCAGTGATGTCGCGGGCGCTCGCCCGTCCGCGATCCCAGAGCACCTGCATGATCCGGAACTGCATCCGGCCCAGCTGAACCTCGGCCATCGAAAGTCCTCCATCGAGCCGTTTATCTACTGGAGTAAATTTACCTGAGTAGACGATGAAGTCAAGGACCTTCTCCGGCAAGCGGCCTGCGGACTCCTCGCAGGGCGCGGGGATGGCGCGTTTTCGCGGCGCGGTCCTCGATCGGGAGGATCGCCGCGATCTCGGAGCAATCCAGGTCTTCCGGTTTCGGGCCGGTCGCGGACCTGGGGCCCGAAGCCGGTTCTGGTCGTTCCAACACGTCCTCCGTGCCGAGCTTGACCTTGCAGAGCATCGCCGATGCTGCTAAGACCCTGCGTTGCGTGAACCAGTGTCGGTCCACGTCCACGTCTCGCCTGCCACATATCCGCGAGGTCGTCTGGTGGAGGCGTTTCCCTCCAGCACGTCGTGCCGTCCGTCCGGCCGCCTGGGGGAAGGCGCTGCGGCAGGTCCCCGGAAGTCGCTGCCGGTGCGTCGTGCCCTCGCGATGGCTCATGCGTGCCGGCCGGGACCGAGGGCATTCGCCTTCGGGATCTGGGGCACGCTCGCAGTCATGGTCCCGGGCGTCGAGGCTCAGGAGCCCTCTGCGAGCCCGCCGCCGGCCTCGCCGGCACCGGAGCCGGCGGCAGGCAACGACGCGATGGTCCTGCGCGAGCTCGTCGAGCGGCTCCGGAGGATGGAGGAGGACAACAAGAAGCTCGCGTCGGAGCTTCAACGGACCTCCAACGAACATGCCGCGCAGCTGCGGCAACTCATGCAGAAATACGACGACGTGTCGAGGCGTCTGGCCGACACGCAGGGAGCGGGAGTGGGAGCGGAGGTGACGGCGCCTGCGTCTCGAGGCAACGCCCCCACGCGCACTCCGGCACCCGGCGGCGGTGACGGTGACGGGGCCGAGGATCCCGGTTCGCCGATCCCGGACTATTACAGCTTTGAGACCGAGCCCGGCCCGGCCACGCCACGGTACCGGATCTCGAACATCGCCAACCCGCCCAGGGTCCCTCTCAGGGGGGCATTCGGCCCCGGCTTCCAGTTCCAGACCGAGGACGAGGAGTTCCGCCTCCAGATCCACGTCCTGTCTCAGACCGAGGCCAGGGTCTGGGGCCCTCCCGGCCGGGAGCCTGGCAACAGCGGCTTCTTCTTCCCTCGCCAGCGCTTCTTCTTCAACGGTCGGATCACCCGTCCGGTGGAGTATGTCTTCTCCATCAACCGGGGACTCAACAGCCTCGACCTGCTCGACGCCTTCGTCAACTACCACCCCGACAGCCGATTCCAGTTGCGTGTCGGCCGCTACATGACGCCGCTCGGCTTCGACCAGTTCGCAATCCGCCCGATGTGGCTGCCCACCCCGGAGCGATCGCTGTTCACGACCAACCTCGGCCTGAACCGGCAGATCGGGGCGATGGCCTGGGGCTTCCTGTTCGACGACCGCCTGGACTACGCGGCCGGGGTCTTCAACGGCTCACGCAACTCGTTCCAGAGCCTCAATAATGCCGCCGACTTCATCGGCTTCCTCAACGCGCGGCCCTTCCAGGACTCCGAGGCCCTCTGGTTTGCCCAGTTCCTGAACCTCGGGACGTCGGTCGCCTACGGCTACCAGGACCAGCCGCCGGTCCCGATGTCGTTCCGGGTCGGCGCGGTCTCGCCCGACGCGGCGGTTCCCGGCGTTGCCACCGTCCCGTTCCTGATCCTTCAGCCCGGCGTGATCGAGCGGGGGAATCGGCTCCTGGGCTCGGTCCACGGGGCTTATTACTTCCGTGGACTGTCGCTCCTCGGCGAGTGGCAGTACGGCTACAACAGCTACGCCACCGCGGCGAGGCCGTCTCCGGTGACCGTGCCCGTCTCGGGCTATTACGTCACGGCGGCCTACTTCCTCACGGGGGAGCACGTCGAGAGCCGCACCATGATCCGACCGCGACGACCGCTGATCCCGACGAGCAAGACCCAGTCGCGCGGCCCGGGCGCCTGGGAGGCCGTGGCCCGGGTCAGCGAGCTGCGGCTCGGCGAGAGCGTATTCACCGGGGGCTTCGCGGACCCGAATCTCTGGTCCAACTCGGCCCTGACCACCGAGCTGGGCGTCAACTGGTACTGGAACGAGCATTTCAAGATTTACATGTTCTGGTTGCACGGCGAGTTCGGCGATCCGGTTCTCACCCGGCCCGGTGGATTTCAGCAGACCGCGGACCTGTTCTGGTTGCGGATGCAGCTCTGGTTTTGACGGGGGCGTTCGAACCCCCGCCGCCGACCACCCGGCTCTGCCGGTGCACATGCGGCGATCCCGCGGCGACCGTGAACATCACCTCGCGGGATGACTCGGCTCGTGGAAAGGGTGTGAGATCTGGGCTCCAAGATCGAAGCCCGGATCCTCCGAAATTGGTAGGAGCGGGCCGGATACCCCTTTCCTATCGCCGGCAGGGAGATTAAATTCCGTTACTTGAATCGGATTCCGCCTAAGATTCGATTGATGAGGAGATCCGTTCCGGGTCCAGATCCGAATCCCTGAAATCACTCAGGCATCCTCTTCGAATCCTCATCTTTGAAGGCACTTGAAATGAAAAAGCAGCAGAGCGTGGATGCTGTGCGCTCGCCGGAGAGTCTGCAGACCGGCGGCGCAACGCGGCGCGAGTTCCTCCTGGCCACCGGCCTGGCGGCAGGTGCGACTGCCATCGGATCCTCGGCTCCGGCCCGCGCGGCCGGAATTGCCGCCGAAGATCGCGGACCGGAAGCGGTGCTCTCACGGCTCATGGCCGGTAACGCCCGATTCGTGAAGGGGGAATTGCTGAATCCCGGTCGCAGGCCCGAGGACTTCCTGCCCCTGGCTGAGGGGCAGGCGCCCCTGGCCATCATCGTCGGCTGTGCCGACTCGCGGGTCGCGCCCGAGGTGATCTTCGATCAGGGTAAGGGCGATCTCTTCGTCGTGCGGATCGCCGGCAACGTGGTCCACGGCTCCGGGCCGTTCATCAAGGGCAGCGTGGAGTTCGCGGTCGCGGAGCTCGGGGCCCGGCTCATCATCGTCCTCGGCCACGAGGCGTGCGGGGCGGTCAAGGCCGCGGTCGCCCACATCGACGCCAACGACACCCTGCCCGGGGCCATCAGGGACCTGGTCGAGGTGATCCGCCCCGCGGCGGCCTCGGTGCGCGGCAAGCCCGGGGACAAGGTCGAGAACGCCATCGCCGCCAATGTCCGGATGGGGGTCGACCGCCTCAAGAACCTGGAGCCGATCCTCGCCGGGAGGGTCAAGAGCGGCGAGGTCAAGGTCGTCGGGGCGATCTACGAGTTGAAGACGGGCGCCGTGAAGCTGCTGGACTAGCTCGGCGGCGGGGTCTGCTCAGCGAGTTGACACGAATCGATGACCCGGTGTCTGAGCCTGGCCTGCAAATGTCATGAACGACTCGAGCGACGGGGCATCGTCCGCGCAACTGCTCCCCCTGGTCTACGAGGATCTGCATCGGCTCGCAGTGCGCCGGCTCCAGCGTGAGGCCCCCGGGCACACGCTCCAGCCGACTGCGCTGGTGCACGAGGCTTACCTGCGGCTGCTCGACTCGGAACGGTCGAGCCCATGGGACAGCCCGGGGCACTTCTTCGCCGCTGCGGCCGAGGCGATGCGACGCGTCCTGGTGGAGGCGGCCCGGCGGAAGTCCCGCCTCAAGCGCGGTGGCGACCTCCAGCGGGTCGAACTCGCAGATCACCCCGCGGACGATCGAGACCAGGACCTGGTGGCCCTGGACGAGGCCCTGCTCAGGCTGGCCGAGGAGGATCCCCTGGCCGCGAAGGTCGTGGAGCTCCGCCAGTTTGCCGGCCTGGGCCACGAGGCCGTCGCCTCCGCCCTGGGCATCTCCGTTTACCAGGCCCGGCAGAAGTGGACCTACGCGCGGGCCTGGCTCCGCGATGCGATCTCGGGCTGAGCCGCGACCCGGGGAAAAATCGAAAGTCGACTCGACAGATCCCGCACCGGACGGCGCATTTACCCATAGCGGAGTGGTCCTGCGCATGAAAGTCGATCCGGAACGCCTGCAGTCCCTGTTCCTGGCGGCCGTGGAGCTTGCCCCGGGGCCGGACCGCGCCTCGTTCCTGGATCGCATGTGCATGGAGGACACGTTCCTCCGGGATCGCATCGAGGCGCTCCTGCACGCCAGCGAGGAGCCGGCCTGGTTCCTCGACGCGCCGGTGGTCTCCTCGGTGCCCTTCGAGCCTCCCGGTCTGGACCGTTTTCCCCGATCCGGCGGGCTGTCCTGGGACATGACGCCGGAGCCCCTGGCGAGCCCAGGCGACTGGATCGGTCCCTATCGGCTGCTCGCTCCGCTCGGCGAGGGGAGCATGGGCTCGGTCTTCCTCGCGGAGCAGTCGACGCCGGTCCGACGCCGCGTGGCCCTCAAGATCCTCCGGCCGGACGTGGACGGGCGGCACGTCCTCGCGCGGTTCGAGGCCGAGCGCCAGGCGCTGGCGCTGATGGACCACCCCAGCATCGCGCGGGTCATCGACGCCGGCACGACCGAGCGTGACCGCCCGTACTTCGTCATGGAGCTGGTCGACGGGGCACCAATCACCGACCACTGCGATGAGCACGGCCTGACGACGCGCGAGCGGCTCGAGCTCTTCCTCCCCCTCTGCCAGGCGATCCAGCACGCCCACCAGAACGGGATCATCCACCGGGACATCAAGCCGAGCAACGTCCTGGTCGCGATGCAGGACGGCAGGGCGGTCCCCAAGGTGATCGACTTCGGCGTGGCCAAGGCGGTCCACGGCCCCCTGTCCGGAGGGCCCGTGCTGACGCAGCTCGGCCTGATCGTCGGCACGCTGGAATACATGAGCCCGGAGCAGGCCGAGCTGAGCGAGCGCGTCGACACCCGTTCCGACATCTACTCGCTCGGCGTCCTGCTCTACGAGATGCTGACGGGCTCCACCCCGCTCGATCGGGCGACGATCCGCGGCTCGAGCTACGCCCAGGTCCTCTCACGGATCCGCGAGGAGACTGCCCCGCGGCCCAGCTGCCGCGTGAGGTCGTCACTGAGGAGGCTCCCGAAAATCGCGGCCCGGCGAGGCACAGAGTCGGCCCGGCTTTGCGGCCAGATCCGCGGCGAGCTGGACTGGATTGTGATGAAGGCACTCGACAAGGACCGGGCCCGGCGCTACGACTCGGCCGGCTCCCTGGCCCGTGACATCCGCCGGTTCCTCGACGGCGATATCGTCGAGGCCTGCCCGCCCTCCGTGCTCTACCTGTTCGCCAAGCACGCGCGGAGGAATCTCCCAGCGCTGCTTACCTTCGGGGCATTCCTGACCATCCTCCTCGTGACCGCCTTCATGGGCTTCCGCCAGGCCGCACGCGCCACGCGGGCCGAGGCCGTGGCGGTGGCCGAGGGACGTCGGGCTCGCGAGTCCGCCGCCGAGTCGCAGGCGGTGCTGGGCTTCTTCCACGAGCAGGTCCTCGGCAAGGCCCGCCCTTCCGGCCCCGCCGGGGCGCTGGGCGAGCAGGTGACGGTCCATCGCGCTCTGGACGCGGCCGAGCCGAGGATCGCCGAGGCCTTCGCGGGGCGGCCCCTGGTGGAGGCGGCGGTCCGGGCAGTCTTCGCGTCGACCTACCTGAACCTCGGCGATCGGGCCAGCGGCCTTCGGCAATGGGAGCGGGCACACGAACTGAGGTCCGATCACCAGGGACCGGACCATCCGGAAACTCTCGCGGCCCGGGCCGATGTCGCGATGGCGCTCTGTCAGACCGGCCGGCTCGACCTGGCGATCATGCTGCTGGAGCCGACGGTCGCCGCCCTGGCTTCACGGATCGGCGCCGCTCACCCGGACGCGCTGAGCCGGCGGCACGAGCTCGCGATGCTCTACCAGCTCGACGGCCGCCTCGACCGCTGTATCGAGCTCCTTGACGGCACGCTCTCCTGCCGGCGTGCCGTGCTCGGCAGCGACCACCCCGACACACTCGCCAGCCAGGAGATGCTGGCGAACACCTACCGGCTCGCCGGCGACTACGACCTGGCCCTGTCGCTCGCCGAACGGACCCTCGAGGCGCAGAGGGTCACTCTCGGCCCCGACCATCCCGGCACATTCTCGGCGAGGAACACGCTGGCCGGAGCCCATCGGGATCTCGGCCATTACGAGCAGGCCATCGCGCTCGCCGAGCAGACCCTTCGTTGGGGCGGCCCGCTGATGGGCCCGGATCATCCGCGGATGCTCGCGACCCGGGCGGTGCTGGCGATGGCCCACCACGCCCGTGGTCGTCTGGAGCCGGCCATCGACCTCCTGGAGAAGGCGGCCGCCGGGCTCGAGCGGCGGTGCGGTCCGAGCGACCCCGAGACGCTTGGCATCCGGGTCCGACTGGCGGCCGCCTACCGCGATGCCGGCCGGTTCGAAGAGGCGATCGCCATCGCCGAGCCGGCGCTGGACGAACTCGCGGCCCGGCTTGGCCCGGCGAACCTGAGGACGGTCGTGGCCCGGACCATCCTCGGCGATCTCGATCGCTGCCTGGGGCGGTTCACGCGCGCGGCCTCCCTCCTGAAGTCCGGCATCGTGACCGCGGCCGGGCGGCTGGGGGCGGATCATCCCGAGACGCTCCAGGCGGAGCATTGCCTCGCCGCAGTCTACCTCGACTCAGGCCGACCGGGGCAGGCGGCCGAACTCCTCGAGAGGACTCTCGCCCGCCGAGCCGCGCGGCTGGGCAGGGAGCATCCCTCGACCCTGGCCTCTCGCTTCGAGCTCGCAAGGACCCATCTGCTCCTGTGGGACAGCGCCCGTGCAGAGGCGCTTCTCCGAGAGGTGCTCGATGCCCGTCGTCGTCGAATCGGCGGGTCCCACCCGGACGTCGCCCGCACGGCGATCGCCCTGGCGCGAGTGCTGATGGATCGGGGCGATCGGGCCGAGGCCGAGCCCCTGGTCAGGACGAGCATCGCGATCTGGGACGACGTCCGGCCGGACGACTGGCGGCGTTTCGAGGCCCTCGGCCTCCTGGGCCAGCTCCTTTCATCCACGGGCAAGAATGCCGACGCGGCCCCCTTGATCGCGGACGGCAAGGCGGGGCTGCGGTCGAGGGCCACCGGCATCCCCGTCGGCCTGCGAGCCGGCCTCGGACTGGAGGCCAGCCCGACAGCCTCGTCACGGAGGGCGGAAATCAGGCACGACCGCCCGGAACCCAAGGCCGAAGGAGGCGAGGATTCATGACCAGCGCAACCGAGTTGGATTCCCGGGTTCGCTCCCTGCTCGGCCGGGACATCCCCGCGCCGGTCCTGGAGGTCTTCCGGGGGATCGGCCAGATTTTCTTCCAGGAGCACGCCCTCTCGGGGATGCTTATCCTGCTGGGCGTCGCGGCCGGCTCGCCGCTGGTCGCGCTCGGCGGACTCCTCGGCGCCGCGATCGGATGGGGGGTAGCCCGGCTCCTGGTATTCGACCGATCGGAGATCGAGGCCGGGATATACGGCTTCAATGCCTCCCTGGTCGGCATGGCCACCTTCTTCTTCTTCCGACCCGGCCCGGTCAGCATCGTGTTGCTGGCCGCGGGCGCGGCCGTCGCGACCGCCGCCACCCGGCTGGCAAGGCGTCACGTCCCCTTCCCGACATACACCGCACCCTTCATCGTCACGACCTGGGTCCTCTTCCTGGTCGGGGTCGGGCTGGGGCTGGCCCGCAGCGATCCGGGCGGTGTGCCCGAGGTGGGCCTGTTCGGCTCGGTCGCGCACGGCGTCAGCCAGGTGATGTTCCAGGCGAGCGTGGTGACGGCGATCCTCTTCCTGGCCGGCATCGCGGTGGGCGACTGGCGGCACGCGGCATGGGTGCTGGCGGGGGCCGTCGTCGGGACCCTGCTGGGGAGCTATCACGGCACCGTCGCCGCCCGGGCCATCGATCCCGAGGTTCTCGTCGAACGCGGGCTTTTCGATAACGTGGCGCTCGGCCTGTACGGGTACAACGCCACGCTGGCCGCCGTGGCCCTCTGGCTGGCGAAGCGGTCGTTCATCCCGCCGCTGCTGGGGATGGTCCTTTCCGTGCCCCTGACCGACCTCGTGCCGATGCTGGGCATCCCGGCACTCACGGCACCCTTCGTCCTCGCGACCTGGATCGTGCTCGGGCTGGGCTGGCTCGACGGCCGACTCGCACCGAGGACCACGCCCCCGGCCGCCGTCGCCGATCCTGGCGCGTAGCCGTCCCTCGTCGCTGATTTCCCCGCAGGAACTCGGAGCATCGTCCATGAACCTCTCACCGCAGGAACGAGACAAGCTGCTCATCTTCGTCGCCGCCCAGGTGGCGAAGGACCGAAAGTCGCGCGGGCTGAAGCTGAACATCCCCGAGGCGACGGCCCTGATCACCGCCGAGCTGATGGAAATGGCCCGAGAGGGCAAGTCGGTGGCCGAGATCATGAAGGCGGGGCGCGAGATCCTCCGCCGAGACGACGTCATGGAGGGCGTACCGGAGATGATCTCGATGATCCAGGTCGAGCCGACGTTCCGGGACGGAAGCAAGCTCGTGACGATCCACGAGCCGATCCGCTGAGCACCCCTGACCCCCCTCGTTACCGGGAGGAGCGACGCATGGTACCGGGAGAGTACATGTTCGACGGCGAGGACCTGGAGCTCAACGCGGGCCGAACCGTGGTCCGGCTCAAGGTCAACAACACCGGCGACCGGCCCGTCCAGGTCGGGGCCCACTACCACTTCTTCGAGGTCAATCGGGCGCTCGTCTTCGACCGCGCGAAGTCCTACGGCATGCGGCCCGACCTGCCCAGCGGCACGGCCGTCCGGTTCGAGCCCGGCGAGGTCAAGGAGGTCGCGTTGATCCCCTACTCGGGCCACCGGGTCGTCTATGGCTTCAACGCCCTGGTCAATGGCCCGCTCGATGACCCCTACACGCGCGAGATGAGTTTGAAGCGTTGTCGCGAGCAGGGCTACGGAGACGCACCCTCCAAGTGAGCCGTTGACCACACACCCTTCTTCCCTGATTCCGAGGCCACCGCGCATGAGCGTCAAGATCTCGCGTAAGGCGTACGCCAAGAAATACGGCCCGACGAAGGGCGACCGGATCCGCCTGGCCGACTCCGAACTGGTCATCGAGATCGAGAAGGACTACACCGACTACGGCGAGGAGTCGATCTTCGGCGGCGGAAAGTCGATCCGCGACGGGCAGGACCAGTGCCCGCTGGAAGAGCCGATGAGCCCGCCGCACTGCGACCTCGTCATCACCAACGCGGTCATCATCGACTACTGGGGGATCGTCAAGGGCGACATCGGGATCCGCGAGGGCCGAATCGTCGCCGTCGGCAAGTCGGGCAATCCGCTCACCCAGTGCGGCGTGGACCCGAGGCTCGTCATCGGCCCGGGCACCGAGGTCATCGCGGGCGAAGGCCGGATCGTCACCCCCGGCGGCATCGACACGCACATCCACTTCATCTGCCCCCAGCAGATCGAGACCGCGATCGCGTCCGGGATCACGACGCTCATCGGCGGCGGCACCGGGTCGGCCACCGGGACCTGGGCCACGACCTGCACCCCCGGCCCCTGGTACATCGAGCGGATGCTCCAGGCGTTCGAGGGCCTGCCGATCAACGTCGGCGTGCTGGGCAAGGGCAACGGCAGCCTGCCGAAGCCGCTGGAGAAGCAGATCCTGGCCGGGGCCTGCGGGCTGAAATTGCACGAGGACTGGGGCACGACCCCGGCGGTCATCGACACCAGCCTCACCGTGGCCGACCGGTACGACATCCAGATCGCCATCCACACCGACACGCTCAACGAGTCGGGCTTCCTGGCCGACTCGGTCGCGGCGATGAAGGGCCGGGCGATCCACAGCTTCCATACCGAGGGTGCCGGCGGCGGCCACGCGCCGGACATCATCAGCATCGCCGGCCTGCCCAATGTCCTCCCCTCCAGCACCAATCCGACCCGTCCGTTCACCGTCAACACGATCGACGAGCACCTCGACATGCTGATGGTCTGCCATCACCTGTCGCGCGACATCCCGGAGGACGTCGCGTTCGCCGAGAGCCGAATCCGGGCCGAGACCATCGGCGCCGAGGACGTCTTCCACGACCGCGGCATCATCAGCATGACCAGCTCCGACTCGCAGGCGATGGGCCGGATCGGCGAGGCGATCGTCCGGACCTGGCAGACGGCACACAAGATGAAAGTGCAGTTCGGTGCGCTGAAGAGCGACAGCGCCAGGAACGACAACGAGCGCGTGAAGCGATACGTCGCCAAGTACACGATCAACCCGGCGATCACCCACGGCATCGCTCAGCACGTGGGGAGCATCGAGGGGGGCAAGCTGGCGGACCTGGTGATCTACGAGCCCGCCAACTTCGGGGTCAAGCCGTTCCTGATCCTCAAGGGTGGGTTGATCGTCGCGGCGCAGATGGGCGACCCCAACGCCAGCATCGCCACGCCGCAGCCGGTGTACATGCGGCCGCAGTTCGCCGCGTACGGCCGGGCCCTCTCGAAGTCCTGCCTCAGCTTCGTGTCGAAGGCCTCGCTGGAGGCGGGCATCGTCGAGCGGTACGGGCTCCAGCGGGAGGTCGTCCCGGTCGAGGGCTGTCGCACGATCGGCAAGAAGGACATGAAGCGGAACGAGGCGACCCCCGAGATCCGCGTCGATCCGGAGACCTACCAGGTGTTCGTGGACGGCGAGAAGGTGGGCAGCGATCCGCTCGAGGAGCTGCCGATGGCGCAGCGTTACTTCCTGTTCTGAAGGCGGGCCCGGACGCGTGAATCTTCGCCTCCTCCAGATTTCCGACTCGGCGCTGCCGATCAGTGGTTATACCCATTCCTGGGGCCTGGAGGGGGCGATCGCGCGCGGACTGGTCCGCGACGCCGAGACCCTCGAGGGCTGGACCTTGCGATGGCTGCGGACCTCGCTGGGCCCGCTCGAGGGGGTCCTCGTCGCCTCGGCGTGCCGCGAGGCGAGGACGGGGAAGATCGCCGGGCTCCGGGACCTCAACCTGCTGGCCGACGCCACCATGGTCGCGCCCACGCTCCGCACGGCCAGCCGGGAGATGGGCGGCCAGCTGCTGGCCCTGGCCGCCACCTGGGCCTGGTCCGCAGAGTCACTTCGGCCGTACCTCGACCCCGCCGGCGGCGAGACCCGGCACTGGCACCACCCGGTCGCCTTCGGGCTCCTGGGGGCCTGGCCGGCGCCGAGCCCGACGAGGTCCTGACTGCCTACCTTCACCAGGCGGGCGCTGGGGATGATCGGTGCGGGTGTGCGTGCCGTCCCCGTCGGCCACACCCACGGCCAGCAGGTCCTCGCCTACCTCCACGACGCGATCCGCGAACTGGCTTCCGCCCTGGCGGCCCGCGGCCCCGAGGCCGCGGGCGCGGGCTGTCCCCACTACGAGATCCTGTGTGATGAACAGACTCGACTGTATGCCCGGATGTTCCGCTCCTGAACTCGTTCCTCCGCGGCGGCGACGGCCCCGCTGGGGCCTCGCCTTCCACAAGGATCACGACCATAGCCACGACCACATGGGCCGCCCGGGGCCGGCCCGATACGCCGGCCCCTCGCGAAAGGTCTTCACCCTGGGCGTGGCCGGGCCCGTCGGCTCGGGCAAGACGGCCCTGGTCGAGGCCCTCTGCCGCGCCCTCTGGCCGGAGATCAACCTCGCGGTCATCACCAACGACATCTACACGCACGAGGACGCCGAGTTCCTCTCGCGGCGGGAGGTCCTGCCGGTCGAGCGGATCGTCGGCGTCCAGACCGGCGGCTGCCCACACACCGCCATTCGCGACGACGCCAGCGCCAACCTCAGCGCCGTGGCCAACTTCCAGCGGATGTTCCCGGGCCTCGAACTGGTCATCGTGGAGTCCGGGGGCGACAACCTCACGGCGGTCTTCTCGCGCGAGCTGGCCGACCACTTCATCTTCGTCATCGACGTGGCCGAGGGGGACAAGATCCCCCGCAAGGGAGGGCCGGGGATTTGCAACAGCGACTTGCTCGTCATCAACAAGACCGACCTGGCGCCGCACGTCGGGGCGGACCTGGAGGTGATGCGGCGCGACAGCCTGAAGATGCGGGGCGAGCGGCCGTTCCTGATGGTGAGCCTTCGGAAGAAGGACGGGGTGGACGAGGTGATCCAGTGGGTCCGCGACCAGTTCGGATCACGCGCGAAGAGTTCCTGACCCCACCGGAGTTCCGGTCCGCGATGCCCACGCAGGACCCGGCCGGGCGAGTCGGCGGCGCGCGGATCGAGCTGGTCCGCTCCGGCGGACGGACACGCCTGGGGAGCTGCTACCAGCAAATCCCCGTGCGCCTCTTCCCCCCGTTTGAGCTGGACGCGGAGCCCGCCGCGCTCCTCTACCTGATCAACCTGACAGCCGGCCTCATGGACGGTGACGCCCACCTTTTCGAGCTGACGGCGAGGGTGGGGACGACGGCCCTGGTCACCGGGCAGTCGGCCACGCGGGTCCATCCGGCGCTGGAGAGCCACGCCTCGCAGCAGTGGCTCGTGGACGTCGAGGACGACGCCTGTCTGGTCGTGCTGCCGGGCCCGACGATCCCGTTCGCCGGTTGCCGCTACTACCAGAGAGCACGGGTAAGCCTCGGACCCCGAGCCCGGCTCGTGTGGGGCGACATCTGGCTGGCGGGCCGTTATCAACGCGGCGATCTCTCGGAACGGTTTCGGTTCGACCGCATCGTCCAGGACTTCGAGGTCCGCCGCGCTCGTGAGTTGATCTACCGCGACCGCTTCCGCTGGGATGGGCCGTGGGACGAGGACGAGGCCGGGTGGTACTTCGGCGGAGCCCTGGCGTCCGGTAGCCTCTTCGTCGCCGGGCCGATGCCCGAATGCCTGCCGGAGGCCGGCCCGGAGGTCCGTCGAGCGACGTTCCCACTCCCGAGCGGTGACTCCTGCATCAGGTGGTGCGGCCCGCCGGCCGTCGTCATCGCCGACCTCGTGGACGTCGCCCTGCGCATCGCCGGGGGCTGGACCGGCGGCCCAGGGGCACGTCCGTGGCTCCTGTCCTCATCGGACCTCGCGCCCAATCACTGGTTCTCGCCGCTGGTGCCGACTCGTTGAACCCCGGAGCGAGACGGGATGAGCAGGTTGACGCGTCAGGGATTCTGGCGAGAGGCGTTCAGCGTGGAGGGCGCGATCACCCCCCGGGTGCTGCCCCGGGTCATCGCCTTCGGTGCCATCGCGCTCGGCGTCTGCGCAGCGGCCTGGCTCGGCGAGCGAACGCTGGGACGGCGGCTGTCGCTGGACATCACGCCCCACGAACTCGCCGGCGCCGCGTTGGGGCTCCTCCTGGTCATGCGGACGAACGCCGGCTACGACCGCTGGTGGGAGGCGCGCAAGCTGTGGGGAGGGTTCGTCGACTGCTGCCGCAACGTCGCCATCGGCGGACTCCGTTATGGTCCGGACGACCAGGCCTGGCGCGAACAGTTCGCCCGCTGGGTCGCGGCCTACCCGCACGTGGCGCGGCACAGCCTGCGCGGCGAGCGGCCCGGGGCGGAGGTCGCCGGCCTGATCGGGCCTGATCGGGCCGCTGAGCTCGGGGAGGCGGACCACATGCCCGCCTTCGTCTCGGCCCGTCTCGCCGACCTGCTCCGCGAGGGGCGCGAGCGACTCGGCATGGAGCCCACGTTCTTCCTCCAGGTGGACCGCGAGCGGGCGCTGCTGATCAACAACTATGGCGGCTGCGAGCGGATCCTCAACACGCCCTTACCGAGAGTCTACTCGCTCAAGATCCGCCACTTCATCGCGCTCTACCTGATGACCCTCCCCCTGGCCCTGCTGCACAGGGCCGAGAGCGACTGGCTCGTCCCGCTGATCACCATGCTCGTGGCCTATCCTCTGATCGCGCTCGACCAGATCGGCGTGGAACTGGAGAATCCATTCGACCGGAACAACCTCAGCCACCTGCCGATCGACGGGATCGCGGCAACCATCGAGCGGAACGTGCTGGCCCTGCTGAGGGTCGAGGCACCTGACGCGCAAGGGACCGGAGCGGGAGGGACATTCCCATGAGGGCATGCTCAGAACTTCAGCAGGAAGCTGATTCCGCCGGTCAACTGACTGTAATAGTCGTGGGCCCCGTTCACGCCGAACGCAGGGGCGCTCGCGAAGTCGCCCCGGATCTCGGGCCGGATGTCCAGGTACTTGCTGGGGTGCCAGTTCAGGCCCAGCGTGACCTCCTCGTAGTTGGCCCTGACCCCGGTGCGTGTGCCCTGGACGTCGTCGAACCACTCCGCACGGCCAAGGAGGTCCAGGGTCTCCGTCAGGTGGTAGATCCCGATGGTGTAGAGGCCATACCAGGATCCGGTCCCGACCGGCGTGTTCACGTCCCATCCCATGTTGTTCTGGAGGATCTGCGTGAACCTCTCGCTCCAGTTTTGCTGAATCCGCAGTTCCACCATGTTGACGAACGTCCCGTTGAGCCCGGGTGCCGCGAAAATCGCGTCGGGGCCCAGGTAGACCGAAGCCGTCAGCCGCGTCCTACGCTCGTCACTCGTCCAGTAGTTCACCTGCCCGATATAGCAGTAGGAATGTGCGCTGCGGGTCACGAAGAAGGTGTTCGCGCCGAGCGTCATCCCGTTCCAGACCTCCAGCCGGTCGTTCACGTGGAGGTTCGTCAGGAAGCCGGTGAAGGCGCCGTCCTGAGAGTAGAAGAACTGGTAGTCGCTGGAATAGAAGGGCCGGTAAGGCGCGAGATAGCCGTTGTAGCCGATGATCGTGTTCATGCGGCCGATCTTGAAGTCCATCCCGCCCTCGGTGAACACCGGCAGGTGGGCGGAGATGTAAAGGTCGCGGAAATCCTGGCTGAAGCGGGAGTTCGTGACCGTGCTGCCGATGCCCCCCTTCGGCTGTCCGGTCGCCGCGTCCGCCCCGGCGAAGTAGCGGACATTGAATCCCAGGTTGAACCCCTCGGTGCTCAACGGCTTTTGGAGCACCCAGCCGATCTGATTAAACAGGTACTCGTTCCCGTAGCGATTCAGCCGAGGCTGGACGGAGAGCAGCCCCGTGCCGGGCGACGCCCCGGTGTACCCATTCTCGATCCAGCCGAAGGTGCGGATTGCCGTGTCGCCGAACAGTTCACGAAACCTCAGATAGTCCATCAGGAAGTTGACGTCGGAGACCGGGGTCGGCCCGAACCGCGGCACGACCCGGCCCGTCGCGAGATCCTCCTCAATCTCGGCGGGCAGCGATTCCGCCTCCAGGCCGCGCTCGTACGGGTTGGTCAGTTCGGCGGCAGCCGCTGCCGCCATACCGGGGCCGCCCGGAGCCACGACGACCGGGGGCGAGAGAATGGCGGGAGGCGCGACTGCCTCCTGGGCCTCCGCAACCGCCGGGACGGCGAACAGGGCCGAGACGGCCGCCAGGATCCGAATCCTCCTCGTCATCGTCGTTCTCCAAACATGGTCTGCGCCGACCGTCGAAGTAACGCTCATTCTCGGTCACGAAAACGTCGCCGGATCCGCCGTCAGTTATCTCGGGGTTTCGAGAGAAGTATCGGCTGTAGCGTTAGAAGGACTTCATCAAGTTGCATGTGCTGCCGCGACTTCGCGGGGGAGAGGCAGACGCGCCTTCGCGAATCCTGGCCTCCCGTCTTTCGAACCGTGGTGCGCAGGGCCGGTTACGTTCTCCGGCTGGCAAGTGGGAGGGCGGGATCGATGACCGTCCCGGTCGGGGCGGCGGAGCCATCGCTTGGAGCGAACACTCGGGAGCGCGGGCCTCTTCAGGATCGGGCTCGTCGCGATTTCCCGGTGTCACCGATCCTGAGGATCCGAGAAACTGAGAGGTCTTCATCTCGATGTCCAGACCCCCCAACTCCCTCCAGCCCAGGTCGCTTACGGCGGCGGCCGGACTCGTGCTGATGACGTGGGCGGCCACCGGAGTGGCAGGGCCGACAGCCGCGACCGCCCCGCGTGATCCTGTGGCCGTCCAGGTCCAGGCTGCGCCTTCCGCACCCCGGTACTTCTACGGCTCGGGAGCCCAGGGCTTCGGCTTTTACGCGGCCCCGGCCCCCGCGCCCCGCGCCGCGGCGCCCCAGCCGTCCACCTCGTCCAGCGTCGGGCCGGGCGCCCGCAACTGGGCGACCGGCCGGAGATCGCCGCTCCACAGGCCGTGGATGCGACCCATGTAGTGCTTCACTTCCGGGGCTGAACGCGCACGAGATTCCGACAATCATCCGGGACGACGTTGAATAAAGGATCCAGATTAATGTTCATTATGATCAGGCATGGCGTCACGCTGGCCGCGCTCGCCGGCTGCGCCGTGCTCGCTGGCGCCGCGCGGGCGGACGACTGGAAGGCCGAGCACGATGCCGGCTGGAACGCCTACAAGGAGGGGAGGCTCGAGGCGGCCGAGAAACACCTGCTTTCGGCCGAGAAGGTGGCGCGGGCGAGCGGCGAGAATGACCCCAGGCTGGCGACGACGCTGGACCAC